>NZ_JAQGLA010000162.1 GCF_027853915.1 Saccharopolyspora oryzae | reverse complement strand
CGCGGCGTCCCGGCGCCCACTCGTGGACCCGCCCGTCCGGGTCCAGGACGTAGTGGTCGGGGGTGACCAGGCCGGACACCACCGCTTCGCCGAGACCGCTGCTGGCGTCGACCACGAGCTGCCGCCGATCACCGGTGACCGGGTTCGCGGTGAACACGACCCCGGCGAACTCGGCGTCGACCATCCGCTGCACCACCACGGCGATGCGCACCTCGTCCGGCGCGATGCCGCGCTTCTCTCGGTAGGCGACCGCGCGGTCCGTCCACAGCGAACCCCAGCACCGCCGCACCGCGTCGAGCAACGCCGCCTCGCCGACGACGTTGAGGTAGGTGTCCTGCTGCCCGGCGAACGCGGCCCCGGGCAGGTCCTCCGCAGTGGCGCTCGAGCGCACCGCGACCGGGCCGGAGCCCATCTCGGCGTAGGCGTCGACGATCGCTTCGAGCAGCTCGTCCGGAACCGTCGCCGCTTCGAACTCGGCCCGCAGCGCCGCCTCGTCGCCGGACGCGACCGACCTGGCGACCTCGGCGTATGCGTCGGTGGTGATCACGAAGCCGTCGGGGACGGAGAACCCGGCGTTGACCAGCTCGCCGAGGTTCGCCCCCTTGCCACCGGCCGAGGCCAGGTCCTCGCGGCCGAACCCGCGCAGCGGAACGACGAAATCCACGACACCCTCCGATCCGACGGCCAGCGCTCGCCGGTTAGAAGACGACCAGTTCTCTAAACCGTAGCATGTTAGAAAACGCAACGTTCTCTATCTGTGCCCGGACTTGATCTCCAGCGCACTCGAAGTGGGAGCGTCACGCTCAGCCCGAGACCGAGGAGTTCACATGAACCGGACCGCACTCGTCACCGGCGCCACCGGCAACCAGGGTGGCGCCACCGCCCGCCACCTGCTGTCCCGCGGGTGGACCGTACGCGCGCTGGTGCGCGACCCCGCCAAGCCCGCAGCGCAGGAACTCCAGGACTCGGGCGCGATCCTGGCCCGGGGCGACCTGGACGACGTCGAATCGCTCCGCGCGGCGATGACCGGCGCGGACGGGGTGTTCAGCGTCCAGGCCCTGGCCTGGGACGAAGCGGGCCTCGCCGCCGAGGTCCGCCGCGGCTCGGCGGTCGCCGACATCGCCCTGGAGACCGGCGCGCACCTGGTCTACAGCTCCGTCGGCGGCGCGGACCGGAACTCCGGCATCGCCCACTTCGAGAGCAAAGCCGCTGTCGAGGCGCACATCCAGCGCATCGGCGTGCCCGCGACCGTGCTGCGGCCGGCGTTCTTCATGAGCAACCTGCCCTACGTCACCAGCATCACCGAGTCGGGCGAGCGGGTCTTGTCGCTTCCGCTGGACCCGGCGACATCGCTGCAGATGATCGCCCCGGACGACATCGGCTTCTTCGCCGCGACCGCGCTGGACTCGCCGCAGGAGTTCATCGGCGCGCAGCTCGAGATCGCCGGCGACGAGCAGACCCCGCCGCAGGTCGCCGAGATCTTCCAACGCGTCACCGGCGTCCCGACCCGCTTCGAGCCCGGCCCGCTCGAAGGCCGGGACCGGATGTACGAGTGGTTCGACGAGAGCGGCTACCAAGCCGACATCCTGGCCCTGCGCCGCCTGCACCCGGCGCTGCAGACCCTCGAGGAGTACCTGCAGCGCCAGGCCGGCGGTCACGAGGTTCCGGCGTAGAGCCGAGCCCATGCCTCAACGGGGAGGTCTTTGGGGAGCGCGGGCAGGTTCGGCACCCTGCGGCCGGTGAGGTTGCGGACGATCTCGGCCAGGCCCCGACCTCGGCCGGTGAACACCGCTTCGACGAACCGCTGGTAGCGCTGCTTCTCGCGCCACGGCACCAGGGGATCGGCTCTGCGCTGCAGCTTCAGGATTCCCCCGTCGACCGCTGGCACCGGGCGGAACGAACGCGCGGGAACCCGGCCGCAGAGCCCGAATTCGTACCAGGGTGCCCACTGGGCGTTCAGCTGGCTGCCGCCCGCTGCGCGTTTTCGGGCGACATCCCATTGCACCAGCAGCACCGCTTCCGACCAGGACCTCTCGTCCAGCAGGCGGCGGGTCATCGACGTCGTGATGCCGAACGGCAGGTTGCCGATCACCGAGTGCGGTGCAGCGGGAAAGCGGAAGTCGAGCATGTCGCAGCGGACCACGCTGACCTGCGGATAGGCGACTCGGAGCGCATCCGCCCAACGCGGGTCGAGCTCGACCGCGGTGACCCGTCGTCCACTGTGGACCAGGTGGCTGGTGATGGCGCCTCGTCCGGCACCGAGCTCCACGATCGGCACCGGGGCTGGTTCGAGGAGGCCGACCAGGCGTCGGGCGACACCCCGGTCGACCAGGAAGTTCTGGCCGAGTTCGCGGCGCGCTCGATCGCGCGCCGACCTGCGGCGGGTAGGCATGTTCGGGTTCTCCTGCGTTTCGCGGACCGGTCGGAACCGGACTCCCGCGAGCGCAGGCCGGTGCTTCAGGGCACGGCGAACCGCGCGTCGGGAACGGGAGTCCGGACGCGGACGGCGCAGGATTCAGCCGCTGCGCCGCCTAGGCGGAACGCAGCCGGATGAAGAACGCGGCAGAAGAAGCCATGCGGCGAAAGTAGCAAGGCACGCACTTCGGACGACACCGATTTTTCGCACCACAGCTGTGGAATCATCGGTCCGACCTGGTTCTCCGGCCCGGGAGCGTGCGCATGCGGATCTACCTCAGCGTCGACATGGAAGGGATCACCGGACTCGTCGACGCTCAAGACGTGCAACCCGCCGGGCGGGACTACGAGCACGGCAGGCTGATGATGGCCGAGGACGTCAACGCCGCCATCCGAGGTGCGCTCGCCGCCGGGGCCACCGACGTCCTGGTCAACGACGCGCACGGTCCGATGCGCAACCTCCGCTCCGACATGCTGCACCCCGCGGCCCGGTTGATCCGCGGGAAGCCCAAGGCCATGGGCATGCTCGAAGGCCTCGACGACAGCTTCGACGCAGCGCTGTGCATCGGTTTCCACTCGCGGGCCGGCACTTCGGGTGTGCTCAGCCACAGCTTCATGGGCCACGAGATCGAGGACATCTGGCTCGACGAGCACCCGGTCGGCGAGATCGGCCTGACGCACGCCACCGCCGCCGCGCTCGGCGCTCCCGTGGTGCTGCTGTCCGGCGACGACACCGCCTGCGCGGAGATGGCCAAGTGGGACCCGGACGTGCGGACCGTGCCGGTGAAGTACGCGCGAGGCCGCTTCGCCGCCGAACTCCGCCCGCTCGCGGAAGCCCGCGAAGCCATCGAAACCGCCGCCACGGCCTGCCTGACCAGCGAACTCCCGACCCCGTCCGCGCCGGGCACGACGACGCTGGCAGTGCGCTGGCAATCCGCCTCGGTCGCCGACGCTTTGCGGGAACTCCCCGGCGTCACCGGCCGCGATGACCGCACCGTCGAGATCAGCGGCCCGGTGGTCGACGTCTACCGGCAGTTCCGGGTGTGGATGAACGTCGCCGGCGCGCTCAGCAATCAGCCACCGTACTGCTGATCCGTAGTCAGCCAGCTACCCAACGTTCCTCCTTTTCAGCGACTGGCGCCGGTTTTGATAGCTCTGCGTCGCATGTTTGGTCGCTGTTCATCTTCGCGTACCGGAACCATCGCCTGATCTGCCTAATGTCCGGTTGTTCCTGATGAGCAATTGGAGGTCCGCTTGTCTCCCCGACCGGACAACGGGCGGGTCATCCCGCTGCCGCTGCTTCCCCACCACTCCGCGAACCGTTCCTCGGTGACCTGCAAGTACCGGTGCGGCAACGCCTGCGCGCACGAGGCGCCCAACACCTCGGACAACGCCTACTTCGGCGACATCGCCGAGAGCGTGCTCAGCCGCCGCAAGGCGCTGAAGGCCAGCGGCGTCGTCGCCCTCGCCGTCGGCGGTGCAGCCGCGCTGACCAGCACCGCAGCCGCCGTCCCGGCGCCGCTGCGCGGGCAGGGCCGGTCGAGCATCCCGGGCACCGACTTCGCCCCCGTCGCCCCGAACACCGAAGACGCCGTGGTCACCGCGGAGGGCTACGAGCAGGGTGTCGTGATCCGCTGGGGCGACCCGGTCGTGCCCGGCGCACCCGAGTTCGACTTCAACAACCAGACCGCGGCCGCGCAGGAGCAGCAGTTCGGCTACAACAACGACTTCGCCGAGCTGATCCCGCTGGACGGCACCGGCAACCGCAACCTGCTGGTGGTCAACCACGAGTACACCACCGAAACGCACATGTTCGCCGGGTACGACGAGAACAACCCGACCGAGGAGCAGGTGCGCATCGCGTGGGCCGCGCACGGGCTGTCGGTCGTCTACGTCGAGCGGGAGAACAACGGCGGGCTCAAGCCCGTGCCGAGCCAGTACAACCGACGCATCACCCTGAACACGCCGTTCGAGGTGCGCGGACCGGCCGCCGGCAGCGACTTCCTCAAGACCTCGGCCGACCCGACCGGCACCAAGGTGCTGGGCACGCAGAACAACTGCGCGGGCAGCAAGACGCCGTGGGGCACGATCCTGTCCGGCGAGGAGAACTTCAACCAGTACTTCGCCAACGCCGACTCGATCACCGACCCGACCGCCAAGCAGCGCCTCGCCCGCTACGGTCTCAAGGGCACCACCAGCACCCGCAAGTGGGAGAAGTTCGACAAGCGCTGGGACCTCGCGCAGGAGCCGAACGAGGCCAACCGCTTCGGCTGGATCGTCGAGATCGACCCGCACGATCCGAACTCCACGCCGGTCAAGCACACCGCGCTCGGCCGCTTCAAGCACGAAGGCGCGGCGGTCAAGGTCGCCGACGACGGCCGGGTGGTCGCCTACTCCGGTGACGACGAGCGCTTCGACTACATCTACAAGTTCGTGTCCAACGGCAAGATGAAGTCGGGCAACAGCGCCTACGCCCGCCGGCAGAACATGACGCTGCTCGACGACGGCACGCTCTACGTCGCGAAGTTCACCGGCAACAGCCCGGCGAGCGAGATCGACGGCACCGGCAAGCTGCCCGCCGACGGCGCCTTCGACGGCACCGGCGAGTGGATCCCGCTGGCCAGCGGCGACAAGTCGTTCGTGCCCGGCTTCACCGCCGAAGAGGTCTACGTCTTCACCCGCCTCGCCGCCGACGCGGTGGGCGCGACCAAGATGGACCGGCCCGAGGACATCGAGCCGAACCCGGTCAACGGCCGCATCTACTGCGCGCTGACCAACAACTCCAACCGCGGTTCGACCGGCAACGCCGCGCCCGACGAGGCCAACCCGCGGGTCGGCAACAAGCACGGCCACGTCATCGAGATCGACGACGACGCCACCGGCACGACGCTGCGCTGGAACCTGCTGCTGGTGTGCGGTGACCCGAACGACCCGGGAACCTACTTCGGCGGCTTCGACAAGTCGCAGGTCAGCCCGATCTCGTGCCCGGACAACGTGGCGTTCGACCGGCACGGCAACCTGTGGATCTCCACCGACGGCAACGCGCTGAAGAGCAACGACGGCCTGTTCGCGGTCCCGGTGGACGGCCCCGAGCGCGGCCACGTCAAGCAGTTCCTGACCGTGCCGCACGGCGCGGAGACCTGCGGCCCGGTGGTCCGGGACACCCTGGTGACGGTGAGCGTGCAGCACCCGGGCGAGCTCGACGGGGCGAGCGCGGACCAGCCCGCCTCCCACTGGCCGGACGGCGGCAACTCGCAGCCGCGCCCGTCGGTCGTGGCGGTGTGGCGCAAGGACGGCGGTGAGATCGGCCGACGCTGATCCCACCTTGCGAGCGCGGGGGTCTCCGGCGATTGACCGGGGGCCCTCGTTGCGTTTCGGGGGTGGAGGCTCGTGAGTGCGTTGGGGCGCTGGCGCCCCCCCCTGCCCGCGCGACGGGG
>NZ_JAQGLA010000161.1 GCF_027853915.1 Saccharopolyspora oryzae | reverse complement strand
GATCCGCAGTCCGTGACCCGCAAATTCCATTGAAATCGACTGTCCGATTTCAATGGAATTTGCGGATCACCGGCGTGCCGGGGCCCGACACGCCGACACCTGCGGCCCGGCCTCCGGAGTGCGGCGCCCCGTCCGCCGGGGTGTCGGCGGGGCTTGCTAGCCTTGTCCAGTTGTTCGACGCGAACGACCCTCCTGCCATGGAAAGTCCATGGCCGTGAGTCCACAGGAGGTGAATGGTCTTCATGCGTCATTACGAGCTCATGGTCATCCTGGACCCGAGCCTGGACGAGCGCACCGTCGCTCCGTCCTTGGAGAACTTCCTCAACGTCGTCCGCAACGACGGTGGCACCGTCGAGAAGGTCGACGTCTGGGGCCGTCGTCGGCTGTCCTACGAGATCGAGAAGAACTCCGAGGGCATCTACGTCGTCCTGGACCTCAACAGCGAGCCGGCCACCATCAAGGAACTGGACCGGCAGCTGAACCTCAACGAGTCGATCCTGCGGACCAAGGTCCTGCGCAAGGTCGTCGAGCCCCGCAAGGCCGCGCGTGCCGCCAAGGCTCGCGCCGCGGCTGCTGCTGCGGCTCAGGCCAACGCCTGATCCGGCCCGAACCGCTAACGACCAGACTGGAGTCCCCAGGTCATGGCTGGTGAAACGGTAATCACGGTGGTCGGCAACCTGACCGCCGACCCGGAGCTGCGCTTCACCCCGTCGGGTGCCGCGGTCGCGAACTTCACCGTCGCGTCCACGCCCCGGACCTTCGACCGCCAGAGCGGCGAGTGGAAGGACGGCGAAGCCCTCTTCCTGCGCTGCAACATCTGGCGGCAGGCGGCGGAGAACGTGGCCGAGTCGCTGACCCGCGGCATGCGGGTGGTCGTGCAGGGCCGACTGCGCCAGCGCTCCTTCGAGACGAAGGAGGGCGAGAAGCGCACCGTCGTCGAGCTCGAGGTCGACGAGATCGGTCCGTCCCTGCGCTACGCGACCGCCAAGGTCAACAAGGTGAGCCGTGGCGGCAGCGGTTTCAGCGGCGGCGGGGGCAGCCCGGCCGGTCCGCCGGCCGACGACCCGTGGGGTTCCGCACCACCTGCCGGTTCCGGCGGTGGGTTCAGCGACGAGCCGCCGTTCTAAACGCGGCGACAACGCTCTCGAAGTTTTCGTTCAGGAGGAAGACCGATGGCCAAGGCGCCCGTGCGCAAGCCGAAGAAGAAGGTCTGCGTTTTCTGCAAGGACAAGGCTGCGCAGATCGACTACAAGGACACGACCCTGCTGCGGAAGTACATCTCCGACCGCGGCAAGATCCGTGCCCGTCGCGTGACCGGCAACTGCAGCCAGCACCAGCGCGACGTCGCCATCGCGGTGAAGAACGCCCGCGAGATGGCGCTGCTGCCCTACACCTCGACCGCTCGCTGAACCGGAAAGGAGTCACGTCGTGAAGATCATCCTCACCGCTGACGTGTCCAACCTGGGCGAGTCCGGCGACATCGTCGAGGTCAAGGACGGCTACGCGCGCAACTACCTGCTGCCCAAGGGCCTCGCCATCGTGGGCACCAAGGGCGCGCAGAAGCAGATCGAGACGATCCGCCGCGTCCAGGAGAACCGCCGCGTGCGGAACCTGGAGCACGCCCACGAGCTGAAGCAGCAGCTGCAGAACCTGGGCGGCGTCACCCTGAGCGCGAAGGTTTCCGCGCAGGGCAAGCTGTTCGGCTCGATCACCCCCGGCGACGTCGTCGCCGCGGTCCGCAAGGCCGGTGGCCCGAACCTGGACAAGCGTTCGGTCAGCCTGCGCGGCCACATCAAGTCGCTGGGCAAGCACGTCGTCGACGTGCAGCTGCACCCGGACGTGTCGGCCAACGTCGCCGTCCAGGTCACCAAGGAGCAGTGACCCGGTAGCACCGGAGCAACGCGCAGCACCGTCCACCCCGTCCATTCGGGTGAAGGGTGGACGGTGCTGCGTCCGGCGCGTGCACCGGCTGTCACGGCGACGACGAAGTTCCGCCGATTCCGACACGCCGAGCTGACGACACGCCCGGACTTTTCCACGGATTTCTTCCACAGCCTACGCACAGCCTCTGACCTGGGGTTTGTTGTCACCGCTGGTGACTTGTCCCCAAGTTGTCCCCAGCTGTGCCGAACGCTGCTGCAAGTTATCCACAGGCTCGATGCAACCTATCCACAGGTTGTCCCGAACTTTGTCCACAGGCTGGGTTGCCTGCTCTGTGCGGGTGATCTAGCTTCGCGCGTGCCCACGCGCCCAACGCGCGCGACGGTCTTGGCGCGGAGGAGGTGACCGGGTCAGGTGGCGGTTCCCGAGGAGCCCGAGGACCCGTACTTCGAGGACGACGGCGGCAGCGGTCCGGCCGGCGGCAGCACCTTCGAACGGCAACCCCCGCAAGACCTGGCAGCCGAGCAGTCCGTGCTCGGCGGCATGATGCTGAGCAAGGACGCGATCGCGGACGTTGTCGAGGCGCTCAGCCCGAACGACTTCTACCGCCCGGCGCACCAGGCGATCTACGACTGCATCCTCGACCTGTACGGCCGCGGTGAACCGGCGGACGCGATCACGGTGTCCGCGGAGCTGGAGCGCCGCCAGGAGCTGCTCAAGGTCGGCGGCGCCCCCTACCTGCACACGCTGATCGCCACGGTCCCCACAGCGGCGAACGCGGGCTACTACGCGGAGATCGTCGCGGAGAAGGCGATCCTGCGCCGCCTGGTCGAGGCGGGCACCCGCATCGTCCAGCTCGGCTACCACGGTTCCGAAGGCGCGGCGATCGAAGAGGTCGTGGACCGCGCCCAGGCGTCGATCTACGACGTCACGGAACGCCGGGCCAGCGAGGACTACCACGCCCTCGAAGAGCTCCTCCAGCCGACGATGGACGAGATCGACGCGATCGCGTCCCGCGGCGGGGAGTCCCAGGGCATCCCGACCGGCTTCGTCGACCTCGACGCCCTGACCAACGGCCTCCACGCCGGCCAGATGATCATCGTCGCGGCCCGTCCTGGTGTGGGCAAGGCACTGGCGCTCGACACACCGCTGCCCACCCCCGAGGGCTGGACGACGATGGGTGAGGTCGTTGTCGGCGACTACCTGATCGGCGCGGACGGAAAGCCGACGAAGGTGGTTGCGGCAACCGAGGTCATGCACGACCGCCCGTGCTACGAGGTCGAGTTCTCCGACGGCACGGTCATCACGGCAGACGCCCAACACCAGTGGCTGACGGATACCCGCGCATCGCGGAAGTCGGCGCAAGCCGCCGCAGCTGGGCATGGCGGGACTCGAAACCAGCGCACCTTCGCTGAAGTCCGCACCACGGAGGAGATCGCGGAAACCCTGCGCTGCAACACGGCCGACCGCCGGCTGAACCACTCGGTGAACGCTGCGCAGCCGATCGACCTCCCGGAGCGGGACCTCCCGCTCGCGCCCTACGTGCTGGGTGTCTGGCTCGGCGATGGCACCTCGCTTTCGGCCGCGTTCACGAGCGCTGATCCAGAGGTCGCCATGCACGTGGAGGCCGAGGGGTACCACGCGCCGCAGACGCGCGATCGCTTCTACCGCATCCAGTTCCCGCAGGCTGACCCGATTGCGGAGCGGAACTGCGTGGTCTGCGGGGCTGTGTTCGTTCCGAAGACGAGCCAGGTGCGGACCTGTGGGCAGAGCTGCGGCGGCAAGGCGCGCTTCCTCTCCGATCCGGTGCCGCAACCGACTTGCCCGGACTGCGGAAAGCCGACGTGCGGGCTGCGTCAGTGCCAGGAGTGCCGCAATGAGCGAGGCACTGTCCAGGCCTTGCTCCGAACGATGGGTGTGCTCGGGAACAAGCACATCCCGGCGGAGTACCTCCGTGGTTCCGAATCCCAGCGGCGCGCGCTGCTGGCCGGACTCCTCGACACGGACGGCACCGTTGCACCCAGCGGTTCCGTGCAGTTCGCGGTGACCAGTGAACGGCTCGCGCAGGACACGTACGAACTGATCGTCAGCCTCGGTTACCGCTGCAGCATGACGACCAAGCGCGTGCGGGGCAGGACGGAATCTTCGTCCACGGCGTTCACGCTCACCTTCACGACTCAGGACGACGTCTTCCGCCTGACACGCAAGCAGCTGGTCCACAAGGAGCGGAACGCGCGGACACCTCGGATGGTCGGGACTCGGTACATCACCGACGTGCGGCCAGTGGCGAGTGTGCCGGTTCGGTGCGTTGAGGTGGACGCGGCGGATCACCTGTACTTGGCGAGCCGGTCGATGATCCCGACGCACAACTCGACGCTGGGACTGGACTTCTGCCGGGCTGCGTCGGTGCAGCACGGGTTGGCCAGCGTCATCTTCTCGCTGGAGATGGGGCGCACCGAGATCGTCATGCGCATGCTCTCCGCCGAGGCCCGGATCCGGCTCGGCGACATGCGCGGTGGCCGGATGACCGACGACGACTGGACGCGGTTGGCGCGGCGGATGAGCGAGATCAGCGAGGCGCCGATCTTCATCGACGACTCGCCGAACCTCACCATGATGGAGATCCGCGCGAAGGCGCGACGGCTCAAGCAGCGCCACGACATCCAGCTCATCGTCGTGGACTACCTGCAGCTGATGACCTCCGGCAAGCGCGTCGAGTCCCGCCAGCAGGAGGTCTCGGAGTTCTCCCGAAACCTCAAGCTGCTGGCCAAGGAACTCGAAGTGCCGCTGGTCGCGATCTCCCAGCTGAACCGTGGTCCCGAGCAGCGGACGGACAAGAAGCCGCAGCTCTCCGACCTCCGGGAGTCCGGTTCCCTGGAGCAGGACGCGGACATGGTGATCCTGATCCACCGCCCGGACGCCTTCGAGCGCGACGACCCCCGCATGGGCGAGGCCGACCTGGTGCTGGCCAAGCACCGAGCCGGCCCGACGGCCACGATCACGGTCGCCCACCAGCTCCACTACAGCCGCTTCGTCGACATGGCCCAGGAGTAGTCCGGCGCGTGATCAGTCTTCCGGTCGCGCGTCGGCGTGGTCGGTGAGCCGGTCGGCCAGCGCTCGCACCAGGTCGCGGAGGGCGTCGGGTCGTTCGACGACGAACGGTCGATCGAGCGCCGCGAGCAGGGGCGGTATCCATTCGAGCCGTTGTGCTCGGATCCGGGCCCGCACCCAGGAAGATCCGGGATCGATCTCTTCCAGCTTGACGACGGACGGTGGGAAGACGGAGCAGATCTGCTCGGGCGTCGATCGGATCCGCACGGACACCTCGTGCTGGTGCGGCGCCTCGGCGATCGCGGTCAGCACGCGCTGGGCCGGGTCGAATCCGACTGGCACGTCGAACGTTCCAGCGCGCATCTCGACGGTCGTGATCCGGTCGACGCGGAACGTGCGCACCTGCCCGCTGGCGGAGTCGAAGCCGGTCAGGTACCACCGCCCGGAGTGGGCCACGACCCCGTACGGGTGGACGACGCGTTCGCTGGCGCCGCCGTGGCCGGCGATGTAGCCGAGATCGACCGGGCGACGATCCCGCGCCGCCTCCGCGACGGTGAGCAGGACCTCGGCTTCCGCCGTGAGCGCTGATCGTGCGGGCGCGGTGAAGTCGGCGATCTCCAGCAGCGCGTCGAGCCGGCGGCCGAGAGGTTCGGGCAGCACTCGGCGGACTTTCGCGATCGCGCTCTCGGCGGCCGCGACCGAAGTGCTGAGCAACCCGGCGCGCCGGCCCGCGACCAGACCGAGCAGGACGGCGAGCGCCTCCTCGTCGGTGAGCATCAGCGGCGGCATCCGGTAGCCAGGGGACAGGCGGTACCCGCCGTGCCGCCCGCGCACCGAGCGGACCGGGATGTCCAGGTCGAGGAGGTGGCCGACGTAGCGGCGGACGGTGCGCTCGTCCACGTCGAGTCGCTCGGCGAGCTCGGCGACGGTCCTGGTACCTCCGCGCTGGAGGATCTCCAGCAACGCCAGCACGCGGGCGATCGGCCGAGTCACGCACAAGATCCTCGCAATACCGGGCGGATCCTGTCCACTATTGCCCCTAACGTGCCCGGTGTCCCCGTTACCGTTTTCGTGGCTCTGATCAAGAGCCCTGGTCGCCAGGCCTGGCATGACTTTGTCCCCCAGTCGAACGGATGATCCGGGGGGTGGTGTCACCAGGCCTGGTGGCATCGGTGGACCGC
>NZ_JAQGLA010000160.1 GCF_027853915.1 Saccharopolyspora oryzae | reverse complement strand
GTGCGGGTGCGAGCTCCAGCCCGCACCCGCACGTCCGGTGTCAGAGGCGGCAGGCTCGGATGTCCGAGGACAGGATCGCCTTGGCACCGACGGAGACCAGGCGGTCCATGATGGCCGGGGCCTCCTTGCGGGGGACCATGGCGCGCACCGCCACCCAGTTCTCGTCGGCCAGCGGCGCCATCGTGGGCGAACCCAGGCCCGGCGTCATCTTGGTGACCTCGTCGAGCAGGTCGCGCGGGCAGTTGTAGTCCAGCATCACGTACTGCTGGGCGAACACCACGCCCTGCAGCCGCGCGATCAGCTGCTCCTTGACCGGGTCGCCGTCCGAACCGCTGCGCTCGATCACCACGGCCTCGGACTTGCAGATCGGGTCGCCGAAGGCCACCAGCCCGTGCTGGCGCAGGGTGCGACCGGAGCCGACCACGTCGGCGATGGCGTCGGCGACGCCGAGCTGGATGGAGATCTCCACCGCGCCGTCGAGCCGGATCACCTCGGCGGTCACCCCGTGCCGGGCCAGGTCGTCGGTGACCAGCTTCGGGTAGGAGGTGGCGATCCGCTTGTCCTGCAGGTCCTTCGCGGTCCACTCGCGCGGACCGGCCGGGGCGGCGTAGCGGAAGGTCGAGCCGCCGAAGCCCAGCGCCAGCCGCTCCTCGACGGCCGCACCGGAGTCCAGCGCCAGGTCGCGACCGGTCAGCCCCAGGTCCAGCTCGCCGGAGCCGACGTAGATCGCGATGTCCTTGGGGCGCAGGAAGAAGAACTCGACGTCGTTGGCGGCGTCGAGCACCGTCAGGTCCCGCTGCTCATGGCGCTGCCGGTACCCGGCTTCCGCGAGCATCTCGGATGCGGGACCGGCCAGCGTGCCCTTGTTGGGCACTGCAACGCGCAGCATGGGAGCAGTCTCCTTCTTTCTTGCGTTCTCGGGGACCTGTGGGTTCACAGGTAGCGGTAGACGTCCTCGAGGGACAGGCCGCGCCCCAGCATGATGACCTGGAGGCGGTACAGCAGCTGGGAGATCTCCTCGGCCAGCTGCTCGTCGGACTCGTGCTCGGCGGCCAGCCACACCTCACCGGCCTCTTCGAGCACCTTCTTGCCCTGCGCGTGCACCCCGGCGTCGAGGGCGGCAACCGTCGACGAGCCCTCGGGGCGGGTGCTGGCGCGTTCTTGCAGTTCGGCGAACAACTCGTCGAAGGTCTTCACGGTTCACGATCCTTGCATCTCAGGTGAGCGGTCCGAACGGCGGACCCGCTGGTTTCCACACTCTGGTACGACGCGGTCATCGCAGGCCCGCGGTGGCTTCCAGCGCTGCGCCGATGGTGTCCTTGATCATCGCTCGGGCGGCGCCCCGCGGGCTGGAGCGCCCGCCGGAGACGGTGACCGATCCGGCGTCGCCGCAGTCGTAGCGCACCGCCTTCTCCGGACCGACCAGCGCGCCGAGCGGACTGCCGACGGGCTCGGCTCGCACGGCCACCCGGACCAGGCCCGGCTCGTCGCGATGGGCGCTGGCGACCTGCCGGAGCCGGTGCCCGGGTTCGACGGCGCGCCGCTCCTCGACCGGTTCCGCCTCGACCCGCACGTCCGCCACGTCCCAGCCCCACAGCAGGCCGGTGATCAGGCGCATCTTGGTCGCGGCGTCGGCGCCGGAGAGGTCCGCCGTCGGATCGGCTTCGGCGATGCCGCGGCGCTGCGCCTCGGCGACGGCGGAATCCAGCGTCCGCCCTTCCGCGAGCTGGTCGAGGACGAACGTCGCGGTGCCGTTGAGGCAACCGTGCACGGCGTCCACGTCGAACCCGCGCAGCACCGATCGCGCCACGTCACCAGCGGGCATCGCAGCCCCGGTGGCCCCGGAGATCCGGACCGAGCGCCCAGCACGGCGGGCCGCCTCGTCGAGCCGGCTCCAGTGCGTGAGCAGGTGCGACTTGGTGGCGGTGACGACGTGCGCGCCCTGGTCGAGCGCCTGCAACGCGTCCAGTCCCGGCTGATCGCCGCCGTCGGAAGGAACGGCCTGCGCAAGGACTCGAGCTCCGGTGCGGGCGAGGAGTTCCGCGAGCGGCTCCGCGTCGGTCCACTGCTCGCGCGGCGGCACAGCACCGTCGACCTCGGTCTGGGTGCTGCGGCCGCGGACGGCGACGACCCGCAGGTCGACCCCGTGCTGGTCGCGCCACTGCGCGCGGTTGCGGTGGACGAGTTCGGCGTACTCCCGGCCGACCGGGCCGAATCCGGCCAGCACGATCGGGACGTCGATCATCACGCAGCTCGTGCGAACAGCTCGCCGAGAGCACCGAAGTCGACGTCCAGAAGGGACTCGTGCAGCACCCGGTGCGGGCCGGGCTGCAGCGGCACCTCGCACGGGATGGCGATCACCAGGCACCCGGCGGCTTCCGCGCTGGCCACACCGGTCGGCGAGTCCTCGACGGCGACGCAGTCCGCCGCGTCCACGCCCAGCAGCCGAGCAGCCTTCAGGTACGGCTCGGGCTCGGGCTTGTTGTGCCCGTCGACCTCGTCACCGCAGACGGTGAGGTCGAAGGTGTCGCGGCCCAGGGTCTCCAGCGCCATCTCGGTCAGCGAGCGGATCGTGGAGGTCACCAGCGCGACCGGCACGCCGAGCGCGCGGGCCTCGCGCAGGGCTTCCTGCGCGCCCGGCCGCCACGGCAGGCCCTGCTTGAACAGCTCCGCCATCCGGTCGGCCACCCAGCCGGCGGCCGCGGCGATCTCGTCCTCGGTGGCCGGGACGCCGACGTCGGTGAGCAGCATCTTCATGCTGCGGGTCATGTTCGAGCCGACCATGGCTTCCCGGGTGGCGTCGGTGAGCTCACCCCCGCGATGCGCGGCGTAGTCGTCCAGCGCGATCGTCCACAGCTTCTCGGAGTCGACGAGCGTCCCGTCCATGTCGAACAGGACGGCGGCGGGCGAGTTCGGACCGGCGTCGCGGGTCACGCGGAGATCTCCTCCAGAGGTGGTTCGGACCGAGGTCGGCGTCCAGTACAGCACCGCGAACCCCTCCCGCCCCAGCGAAAGTGTCCAATCCCTCGTCGCTGGTTTCGCGAGGTGAAGTGCGCCTCGACCGATCAAGGCCACCCGATCAGATGATGGCCTTGCGCTGGAGGTAGCGGAACATGGCGATTCCGGGCAGGACCGGGAGCCAGTAGGTCAGGAGGCGGGAGAGCAGGACCGCCGTCACCGCCGCCGTCGCCGGGACGCCCATCGCGCCGAGGCCGGCGAACAGGACCGCCTCCACCGCGCCGAGTCCGCCGGGCGAGGGCACCAGGTGGCCGAGGGTGTTGCCGATGATGAACACGACCGTCACCCCCACCCAGGAGAATTCCGGGTGCAGCGCGGCCAGCGACGCCGCCAGGCCCAGGCCCGACACCACGAGGTAGCCCAGCGCGCCGCCGAACAGCTGGAGCGCGCGGATCGGATCGCGCAGGGTCTCCAGCAGCTCCCGGCCGACCTCCAGCGCCGGCGCCGCGATCCGCCGCCGCCCGAACGGCGACGCGATCACGACGACGGCGACCACCACCACCGCCATCGCGCCCACCAGCACCGGCCAGCCGGTCGGGATGGACAGGTGGGTGAACGTCCCGGCCAGGCCGACGGTGAACACGCCGACCACGGCCACCACGAACGCCACCGCCCCGGTGCCCGCCTGGTTCAGCAGCGTCACCCCGACCGCGAGCGGTCGCCGCAGGCCCAGCCGCTCCATGTAGACGACGTTGATCCCGAAGAACCCCGCGCCGCCGGGCGTCGTGCGGCCGGTGAAGGCGGCGGCGACCTGCACCGCGAGGGTGCGCCAGAACGGCAGCGGGACCGAGCTGGAGCCCTGCACCGAGATCGACGACAGCAGGATCGCCAGGAAACCGGTCAGCACCGCCACCGCCAGCCATCCCCAGTTGGCGTGGCGCGCGGCCCCGAGCACGTCGTTCATGCTCGACAGCTCCGGCAGCAGCAGGTACACCGCAGCGCCGATGAGCAGCAGCCCGACCACGGTGACCGGCCGGACGGGCGACCGGAACCCCGGGATCGGCCGCCCGAGCCCGTCGGCCAGCGCCTCCCGGACCTCGGCCATCAGGAACCGCCCGTGCGGGGCCTGCGCTCGGATCCGCCGCGGCAGAGCCATCGGCAGCAGATTGCGCAGCGCGCCTTCCAGCTGTTCGGCGGGCAGGGCGGCGATCGCGGTGCGCACGGCGCGCTCGGCGCCCACCACCGACGCGATCGACACCAGCGCCTCGGCCAGGTCCCGTTCGCAGCGCGCCGGGCCGGCACCGGCCAAGCTGAAGGTGAAGCTGAGCAGCCACGGCCGGTTCTGCGCGTCGACCAGGAAGTTCTTCGCCCGCAGGTCGTGGTGGGCGATGCGGGCCTCGGCCAGCGCGGCGAGCTGCGCCCAGATCTCCGCCAGCAGCTCGTCGTCGACCTCCTCCGCGCGCATGTGCGAGAGCCGCCTGCCCGTCACCTGGCGCACCACCAGCAGCGCGGGTGCGTGCTCGACGTCGCAGGCCAGCACGACCGGCGGGGTGCGCAC
Organism: Saccharopolyspora oryzae; assembly: GCF_027853915.1. Taxonomy (GTDB): domain Bacteria; phylum Actinomycetota; class Actinomycetes; order Mycobacteriales; family Pseudonocardiaceae; genus Saccharopolyspora; species Saccharopolyspora oryzae. Next base: position 1,706 of record NZ_JAQGLA010000160.1, on the reverse strand, counting down.
GCCCGCGCGCTCGGCCAGCAGCGTCACGTAGGCCTCGTGCTCGACCTCGTGGTGCGGGGTCGACAGCCGCGGCTCGTCCTGGACGTCCAGCAGCGCGAGCAGCCGCTTGATCTTGTACCAGGCACCGGCGCGGCGGCTCATCCGCCGCACCACCTTGACCCGCAGCGTCGCCCCGTCCTCGGTCCGCACGGCGAACTCGCGCGGCTCCAGGAACCGGTGCCGGAGCGCGATGATCGACAGCGGCGCCAGCCCGGCCTGCTCCAGCTCGTCCCGGACGATCGCGTCGGAGACCCGCCGCCCCGGCGCGCCCCACACCACGTGGAACAGCGTCCCGACGCCCCAGCCCAGCAGCGCCCCGCCCACCGCTGCCAGCGGCAGGTGCCCGCCCAGGTGCACCACGGCGACGCCGACGAGCACCGCCAGCACCCACCCGGCGTAGCGGGCGAAACCACCCACGTAAGGCGCGACGATCACGGCCAGCACGGTCACGATCGCCACTTCCTCGGCGGGGAACGGCAGACCGCCCGGCGGCCCGGTCGGCGACAGCTGGCGCAACCCGAGCACCTCGTGCATGAGCAGCGCCAACGCCCAGGTCACCGCGCCCGACGCCGCGCACAGCAACGCCACCCGGATCCAGCCGAAGTAGGCCGCCACCGCGGTCACCGCGGCGATGCCCGCCCACGAGCCGAGCCAGCTCAGCACCACCCACAGCAGATCCGACACCGCCGGGATCCGGCCCAGCTGGTCGTAGATCGCCAACTCCACCGGGTTCGCCGGCACCAGCACGAGCAGCACGCTCAGCGCCAGCAAACCGCCGACCAGACCCAGCTGCGCAAGATCCCGCGGCCGCCGTCCGATGGACAGCCGCAACCTCGATCGCGGGGAGATCCCCGGCTCGTTCTGGTCCACTCCGGCCATCCGCTCCGCAGGCGCTCGAGCTCAAGGGTCTGGCCCTCCGCTGCGGCCGTCAAACCGACCTCGGATCGCGATCCAGGCGCGCCCGGTACGTCCGGCGCTGGCGTCGGCCCGGCGTCGTAGGCTGGGTCAGTGACCGATCGCGACGCACACACCGATGAACACACGCGCGCCGAACCACCCGAGTTGACCGATCCGATCGTGATCTGCGGTTTCGAGGGTTGGAACGACGCCGGGGATGCCGCCAGTTCCGCGATCGAGCACCTGCAGCTCATCTGGGACGCCGAACCGCTGGGCGAGCTCGACCCGGACCCGTACTACGACTTCCAGGTCACCCGCCCCACGGTCAAGCTGGTCGACGGCATCACCCGCCAGGTGACCTGGCCGACCACCCGGCTGTCGGTCTGCCGCCCGCCGGGCTGCGCGCACGACGTGGTGCTGGTGCACGGCATCGAACCGAACATGCGGTGGCGCGCCTTCAGCGCCGAACTGGTCGAGCAGATCGAGCGGATCGGCGCTCGCACCGTGGTGACGCTGGGTGCGCTGCTCGCCGACGCCCCGCACACCCGCCCGGTGCCGGTCACCGGCGCCGCCTACGACGCCGACTCGGCGGCCCGGTACGGCCTGGAGCGCTCCCGCTACGAGGGCCCGACCGGCATCGTCGGGATCAACGTCGTCTACATGGAGCGGCTGGGCCTGCGGCGACCGCGAGCGGTCGGGGTGACGCTGCTGAACCAGGCGGGCACCGGGGCGGTGGCGTTCGTGGTGGCCGTGGTCGGCGTGTTCACCGT
>NZ_JAQGLA010000015.1 GCF_027853915.1 Saccharopolyspora oryzae | reverse complement strand
CTGTTACGCACTCACGACCACGGCTGGCGGGGCGGGTGTGAGGATCCGCTCGTTGCCCGGGGTGGCGTTTTCTAGCAGCATCGCGGCGTGACGAGTGCTTCCAACGCCCTGGGTGGCGTGTTCCAGTTGACCGCGGACCGCCAGGTCAGCCGGGTCGGGTTCGGCGCGATGCAGTTGGCCGGGCCCGGTGTGCTCGGCCCGCCCGCCGACCGCGAGAAGGCGGTCCAGGTGCTGCGGCGCGCCGTCGAGCTGGGCATCGACCACATCGACACCAGCGACTTCTACGGCCCGTGGGTGGTCAACGAGCTGATCGCCGAGGCGCTGCGCCCCTACGGCGACGGCCTGGCGCTGGCCACCAAGATCGGTGCCTACCGCGATCACGAGGGCGGTTGGCTGCCGCTGAACCACCCGGACGCGCTGCGCGCCCAGGTGCACGACAACCTGCGCCGCCTGCGGGTGGAGACGCTGGACCTGGTCTACCTGCGGCACACGGTGGACCGCGGGATCTCGCTGGCCGATCAGCTCGGCGCGCTGGCGGAGCTGCGCGAGCAGGGCCTGGTGCGCGGCATCGGTCTGTCCAATGTGTCCGTCGAGCAGTTCGAGGAAGCGCGGCAGCACGTCGAGATCGCCGCGGTGCAGAACCTGTACAACGTGGTCAACCGGACCTCGGCGGAGCTGCTGGCGAAGACCGCTGAAGCGGGCGCGGCGTTCGTCCCGTTCTTCCCGCTGGGCTCCGGTTTCGCGGACAGCCGGGCGCGCGAGGACGAGGTGCTGCGCGGCATCGCCGAGCGCCACGGCGCGACGCAGGCGCAGGTTTCGCTGGCCTGGCTGCTGCGCCGTTCGGAGAACGTCCTGCTGATCCCGGGCACGTCCTCCCCGGCGCACCTGGAGGAGAACACGGCGGCCGCCACCGTCGAGCTCTCCGACGCCGACGTCGAAGCCCTGAACGCTCTGGTCGCCGACGGCGAAACCCTCGAAGAGGCGCACTGAAGCACGCACCCGGGGTGGCGGTTCCTGGCGGGACCGCCACCCCGCTTCGCGAAACCGCCCGCAGCACCTGGGGAAACGGGGTCCCGCGATCAGCTGAATGACGATCTCGATCGATACGGAAATCGCATCGGGATTACGCCCTGCGGGGTGGGGTGGTGTCACCCAGTAGTCTGGTCGACACGCAACGGTGCGAATGCGAGGCAGACGTGACCGAACCAGCCACCACCTGGGTGCCCGACGAAGTCGACGAAGAGGTCCCCAGCGCAGCACGGCTCTACGACTACCTGCTCGGCGGTGCGCACAACTTCGCCGCGGATCGCGCGCTGGCGGAGAAGTTCCTGACCGCGCTGCCCAGCGCGAGGGACGTCGCCCGCCTCAACCGGGCTTTCCTGCGCCGCGCCGTGGTCTTCATGGGACAGCACGGCGTCCGGCAGTTCCTCGATGTGGGCTCGGGAATCCCGACGGTCGGCAACGTGCACGAGATCGCCCAGACCGCCGATCCGCAGGCGCGCGTGGTCTACGTGGACTACGAGTCCGTGGCCGTCGCGCACAGCCAGCTGCTGCTCGACGGCAACGAGCGCGCCACCATCCTGCAGGCCGACATGGTCGAGCCCGAGTCGATCCTCCAGCACCCGGACACCCGGCGGCTGCTGGACTTCGACCAGCCGATCGGGCTGATCATGGCCGGGGTCTTCCACTTCGTGCCGCACGAGGCCGACGCCCCGGGGATCATCGCCCGCTACCGCGACGCGCTGGCCCCCGGCAGCTTCCTGGCGCTGTCGCACTTCACCGCCGACATCAGCCCGGACGAGATGGCCGGTGTCGTCGAGGTGATGCGGCGCAGCGCCGACCCGATCCACACCCGCACGCACGCCGAGGTCACCGAGCTGTTCACCGGCTTCGAGCTGGTGGAGCCGGGCGTGGTCGGCACCGCCCTCTGGCGGCCCGACCGGCCCGAGCAGGCCGCCGACGAGCCCGGCGGTTCGCAGATCTACGCGGGGGTGGGACGCAAGCCATGAGGCGGGCGCGGGGGCGCCTGCCGGTTCCACGATGATGTTAGGAAAGGTGTGACTGGGGCGGAGCGCCCGACGAACGTTGCTGGACGGTTGAGATGAGCGAGGGTACGGCGGACGAGCCGCATCGCGTGCTGGTTCCCCAGCGCCGCGATGGTGGCTGGCGGGCCGAGGTCGCCCGCCGCTGGGCCGCGCAGCTGAGCACTGCCTCCTACATCCCGCTGTCCCGCGCGACCGTCGAGGAGGTGCTCGGCGAGCTGGTCGACCGCATCGTCGCGGCGCTGGACGACCCGTCGACCCTGGCCGAGACCGGTCGCGACGTCGGCGCCCGGCTGGTGGAGATGCACGCCACCGGCGAGTCCAGCCTGCCGCTGAGCCTGGACCTGCTCCGCGAAGCGCTGGTGCAGCGCTTCGGCGAGGACGAGGTGCACCGGATGCTGGTGCTGGTCGCGGCGATCGCCGCCGGCTACGCGGCCGCGGACCGGGAGAGCACGTTCGTGCAGCAGGAGACGCTGAAGAAGGCGCTGCTGCGCGCGAAGCTCAAGGCCGACCGGGAGCTGGCGGCCAGCGAGGCGCGGTTCGGCGAGGTGTTCACCACGACGCCGATCGGGGTCGCGATCTGCGATCTGGAGGGCAAGTTCGTCCAGGTGAACCCGGCGTGGGAGCACACCCTGGGCTACCGGGACGCGGCCCTGACCTCGATGACCATCCACGACCTGTTCCACCCCGAGGACGCCGAGTACCTGGCGGCGGCCTACCGGGAGCTGGCCGAGGGCGGCGGCGCCAAGCGCCTCAGCGACCGCAAGCGCCTGCTGCGCGCCAACGGCGAGGAGGCCTGGGCGTACCTGGCGGTTTCGGTGCTGCGCGACTCGAACGGCGCGCCCCTCAACTTCGTGACGATGGTCGAGGACATCACCGAGCTGCACATGCTGCAGGCCCGGTTCCAGTACCAGGCGCTGCACGACGTGCTGACCGGGCTGCCCAACCGGCAGTACTTCTCCACCCGGCTGGAAGCCGCGCTGGTCAACTTCCCGCGCGAGTCCCGGATGACGCTCTACCACCTGGGCCTGGACGGGTTCGAGCTGATCAACGACGGTCTCGGCTACGAGGTCGGCGACCTGGTGATCAAGACCGTGGCGCGGCGGCTGGAGCAGCTGGTCGAGGACGAGGAGGCGCTGGTCGCCCGCTTCGGCGGCACCGAGTTCGCGATCCTGGTGTGGGAGCAGGAGAAGACCCCGCCGGTGCCCGAGGTCGTCCGGCTGATCAACGACCTGCTCGCCGAGCCGGTCTACGTCGGTGACCAGGGCATCGCGGCCTCGGCGAGCGTCGGCGTGGTGCAGCGGCAGGTGTCCGAGGCGGAAGCCTCGACCATGCTGTGGGCCGCCGACGTCGCGCTGCGGCGCGCGGAAGCGGCGGGCAAGCGGCAGTGGGCGCTGTTCGACCCGGACCGGGCGCCGGAGGAGCGGATCGAGTCCAAGCTGGCCGCGGTGATGCCGGGCGGGCTGGAGCAGGGCGAGTTCGACGTGGTCTACCGCCCGATGGTGCGCCTCGACGGCTCCGGGCTGCTCGGGCTGGAGGCCGGGCTCCGCTGGGACACCGCGGAGAACGACACGCTGGACCACGACGGGTGCCTGCGCCTGGCGGAGCGCTCCGGGGTGACGCTGTCCTTGCGGGACTGGATGGTCGACACCGCGTGGCGCCAGATGTGCGAGTGGCACACCGACGGGCACCGGGTGCAGCTGAACCTGTCGTTGAGCCCGAACCAGGGCCAGGACCCGGACCTGGCGGCGGTGATCCACCGGGCCCTGGACTCCTGCGACATCGAGCCGGAGTGGCTGCGGCTGTGCCTGCCGATGGTCGCGGTCCGCGGCGACAACGAGGAAACCCGCGACAACCTCCGGTTCCTGAGCAGTCGCGGCATCAAGGTCTCGCTGCACGGCTTCCAGGGTTCGCCGGAGGAGTTGCGCCTGCTGCGGGAGCTCCCGGTGGACGCGGTGCGCTTGGCCGACGAGGTCGTCGCGATAGTGCACGACTCGGAATCCGGCGACGAGCCGGAGGTGCAGGCGATCCGCAGCCTGGTTCCCCTGACGCGGGCTTGCGGCGCGCAGCTGTGGGTCGGCGGCGTGACCAGCGAGCAGCAGGCCGAGATCTGGCGCGAGATGGGCGCCGAAGTCGCCTCCGGTCGCCACTTCGGCGATCCGCTGTGCTCCTTCGACGTCCCCGACTTCCTGCGCGGCGGCTGAGGGGCACCTCCGCTCGGGAGGTGCCCCCCGATTCGATCAGGCCTGCATCTCGACCATGCTGCTGATCTCGCCGTCGTCGTTGAGGGCGATCTCGGCGTAGACGGCCCCCTTCTGCAGCGCCGTGATCAGCTGGTCCTTGGTGCACGGCTCGTCGGCCACGACGACACCCATGTTGGTCTGGGTGCGTCCGGAGCAGATCTTCTGCAGGCCGAAGATCTCGATGTCGTCGGCCAGCGGCACGAAGAAGTCGCCGGGGTTGCTGGGGTCTTCGGACCAGTCACCGCTGTCGTACTCGCCGGGTGCCGGGACGATGAGCTCGACCATGCCGGTCTTGGCGTCGTAGCGCTGCAGGTTGACGACGAGCTGGCCGGCGTTGTGCATCTTCGGTACCCGCTTCTGCGCCGTGCCCGACTCCTCGGTGTCCGATGTGGACTCGCTGGTGCCGGGTGCCGGTGGTGCGGGCTGGGTGATCACCACGGTCTGCGGGGCGGCCGGGGGCGCGGGCTGCTGCGCGCAACCCGCCGTGGTCAGCGCGACCAAGCCCAAACCCGTTGCTACCAGTGCGATTGCCCGGCGGCGGTAGTTCATCGGTGGAACTCCTCGAATCGTCCTGAGAAGAGGGGATCTTCCTTGCGCCTCTCTAGACGGGCGGAGCGAACCGCGGGTTGTTCCGAAACCGATCAACTTCTGGTGTGTTCGCGATAACCGCACGTGGACGATTTCCCCGAAGTGAAACGGAAGGAACCCCCTGCCCCTACGATGCGCGAGTCGTGTCGTGGGCATGTGCGACCCTCGATCCGGACCGAGGAGACCCACCCGGTCCGCGTACGCCACCACGCTGATCGGGAGGCTGAATGCTCGTCCACCGCGCCTACATCCCCGACGCGCAGCGCCCGGAGTCCTTCGACACCTGGCCGTACACGGTGCCGTGCGTGGCCGAGCTCGCCGAGCGCGGTCTGACCTTCAACGCTCCGGTGACGATGCTGGTCGGGGAGAACGGTTCGGGGAAGTCGACGCTGGTCGAGGCGCTCGCGGAGAGCTTCAAGCTCGACTCGCACGGTGGGCGGGCGGGCCGCAAGTACGTCAACGACCGGCCCAAGACCCCGCTGGGGGAGGTGCTCGCGCTGGAGACCACCCCGGCCGGGCGGAGGATGCTCACCGGACCGCGAACCAGTCGCAAGGGGTTCTTCCTCCGCGCCGAGACCGCGTTCGGGCTGCTGAACACGATCAGCGCCCTGGAGCTGTACGGCTATTGGGAGGAGGACACCTCGACCATGTCGCACGGCGAGGGCTTCCTCACCGTGTTCGAGTCGATGTTCCGGGAGCGCGGCTTCTACGTGATGGACGAGCCCGAGGCCGCGCTGTCGTTCGAGTCCTGCCTCAAGCTGGTGGCGCTGATGCACCGGCTCGGCGAGACCGGCGCGCAGGTGGTGTGCGCGACGCACTCGCCGATCCTGGCCGCCACGCCCGGTGCGGACATCGTCGAGGTGGGCGAGCACGGCACCCGCAGGACGAGGTGGGACGAACTCGGGCTCGTCGACCACTGGCGCCGCTACCTGGCCAACCCGGACAGCTACCTCCGGCACATCGTCGACTGATCGCTCTGATCGGGCTGGGTCCGCATCGTCCGGTCAGCGCGCCGAGGAGGCGGTGAGGCGCCGCAGGGACGCGGCTGCTGGTGGTCCCCACGTGGCCTTTCCTCCCGGGTGGCCGTGGACTCCGGCATCGCCGACGAGCGCGCAGACGAGCGCCTTCACCAGCGCCCAGCCGCGGGCGCGGCGCCGGGTCGCCGCGTCGGCAGCCGGCGAATAGCTCTGGTGGAAGCGGTCGACGGCCCCGTCGGGCAGCAGGAGCCAGCAGGCGGCCAGGTCGCAGGCCGGGTCCCCGGCGCACATGTCGCCGAAGTCGACCACGCCGCAGAAATTTCCGTCCCTCGTCAGGAGATTCGCCGGGTGCAAGTCCCCGTGCAGCCACAGCGCCGGACCTGTCCAGGCGGGCGCGGCCAGCGCGTCGTCCCAGACCTCGCGCACGGCGTCCGGGCAGGGGACCAGCCCGCGATCGGTCGTCTCCGCCAGGAGAGGGCCGAAACCTTCGCTGATGTCGGCCAATGGAGCACCTCGGCGGTGCCGGCCGGTCGGTGCGTCATCAGGCGCGGGCTGGTGCAGGGCCGACAGGAAGGCCGCCAACGTGTCGGCCGCTTCCGCGCCGCGAGTCGCGGGGGCGCGGTCAGCAGGTTCACCGGGGACCCACGTGGTGACGATCCAAGAGCGCGGGAACCGCTCCGAGGGCCGGCCCAGGCGCTGCGGAACGGGGATCGGCAAGGGGAGGCGCGGCGCCACGGCAGGCAGCAAGGCGTGCTCCTTGCGGAGCAGCTCGTCCGCGCCCTCGGTGGCCCAGGGCAGCCGGACCGCGAGGTCGTCGCCGAGCCGCCACAGCTGGTTGTCCCAGCCACGAGCACCGAACGTCACCGGCAGGTCGGCCAGGTCGGGGTGCTGCTCCCGGAGCAACTCCGCGATCAGATCCGCGGTGATCTCATCTCCATCGTCGGTCACAGCAGCGACAGTAGCGCTCGCGGACGTGGGAAGGGCCCCGCCGGATCCTGGCGAGGCCCTTCTCCGTCGTCACCGCGTCAGCGCTGGTAGACCGGCTGGGTTTGCGGGTTGAACTCCTCGTACCTGACGTTCTTCGCGTTGTTCGTCCGCGGGTCGTTGATCTCCAGGACGTCCAGGCCGTCCTGGATGCCGCTCGAGTAGACGTAGCCGTTGTAGTAGTACGCCGACCACGAACCCGAGATCTCCAGCTTGCCCGGGTCGAACGGGGTGCGGTCGAAGTAGCCGATCTCCTTCGGGTTGGCCGAGTCGCTGAAGTCCCACACCGACACGCCGCCCTGGTACCACGCCTGCACCATGTAGTCGCCGCTCTTGGTCGGGATCAGCGAACCGTTGTGCGCCACGCAGTTCTCGGTGTCCTCCTGGAACCGCGGGATCTTGTAGTAGCTGCGGAACTCCAGCTTCGCGTCCGCCCCGGAACCGGCGATGTCGTAGATGCCGTTGGCACCGCGGGTCGGACCGGTCTTCTCGTTGCAGGTGGCCGCGCCGCCGCCACCCAGCTCGTCGGTGAAGACGACCTTGGTGCCTTCGTTGTTGAAGGTGGCGCTGTGCCAGAACGCGAAGTTCTCGTCGTCGCGGACCTGGTTGATCACGCGCGGCTTCTCCCGGTCGGAGATGTCGAACAGCACGCCGTCACCCATGCAGGCGCCGGCGGCCAGGTCCTTCTCCGGGAACGCGGTGATGTCGTGGCAACCGGTGGTCGCGCTGGTGTAGCCGTTGCCGGGGTTGCCGCCGTCCGGGAACAGCACCGGCGCGTCGACCAGCACCGGCTCGGCCGGGTTGTCCAGCGGCACCTTGATGATCGAGATCTTGTCGTGCGGCGGCTGGCAGCCCGGGAACTCCGCCCGCGGACCGTAGGAGGAGACGTAGATGTAGACGTCCTTGCCCGCCTTGTCCGGCACCAGGGTGTTGGTGTGCGAACCGCAGTCGGTGGAGATGGCGGAGACGTAGCGCGGCTCGGCCGGGTTGCTGACGTCGTAGATCCGCATGCCCTCCCAGCCGTTGGGGTCGGCCGCGGTGGTCGACTCGCTGGTGCACGTGTCGTTCGTGCGCGGGTAGTCGACGGAGACGAACAGCAGGTTGCCCGAGATCGACACGTCGCCCTGGCCGCCGGGGCAGGCCACCTGCGTGACGATCGACGGCTTGGTCGGGTTCTTGATGTCGTAGACCACGAACCCGTCGTAGTTGCCGACGTAGGCGTGGTCGCCCTTGAAGGCGATGTCCGTGCCGTAGGCGTTCAGCGTGTTGAACGGTTCCTGCTTCGGCATGTTCGCGACGTGCCTGATGTTGTCGCTCTTCTGGACGTCACCGGTCGGCCCGGCGACGGTGCGCTCCGCCGCAGGCTCCGGGGCGTCGTGCGCCGGGGTCGCGGCCGAGGCCGGTGCGAGGGCCAAACCGAGGGACACAACGCCGAGTGCCGCGCCCAACGTGCGCCACCTGGGAGTACGTCTCAAAACCATCCACCCCTGCTGCTCGGGTCGGTCACCGCCCCTGGTGAGGGCAGCTGCGACCAGCGGCGCATCGAAACCGCCGCCGGAGATCAGTATTGTTTTGCCCGGTTCTGGACCCAATAGGCCAGTTGGCCGCTTTTGCCGCCGGATCCCATCTGGCGGACTCGTTTTGCGCGACGGCGCCGCTGGGCTAAACGCCTTCGGTGCTGGAAGGTGGACGAGATCGTGGAACTGAGGAGGACTGGATGCGCCGGTTGACCGCCGCGTTGCTGATCGCGGTTGCTGGACTCGCCGGATGTTCGGCCGAGCAGCCGGAATCGCCGAAGGTGGTGCTGCCGGGCGCACCGGGGGACCAGCCGCGGGTGGTGTCGAGCGTCGAGCCGGAGGCCGGCGTCCCGGTCGACGCGGAGGCGGACTACCTGCGCATGATGATCGCGCACCACCAGCAGGCGCTGGAGATGACAGCGCTGGCACCGGATCGCGCCCAGCACCCGAAGGTCCGGGCGCTGGCGGAGCGCATCGGTGGCTCGCAGGGGCCGGAGATCGGTGCCATGCAGGGCTGGCTGGCCAGCCGCGGTCTCGACGAGCAGCCCGGCCATGACGAGCACAGCGGCCACGGCCAGCACGGCCAGCCGACCGGGCACGACCACTCGACGATGCCGGGCATGGCGACGCCGGAACAGCTCGCCCAGCTGGGCAATTCCACCGGCGCCGACTTCGACCGGCTCTTCCTGCAGCTGATGATCGCCCACCACGAAGGCGCCCTGACGATGGCCACCGACATCATGACCAAGGGCCGCGAGGAACAGGTCCACGCGATGGCCCAAGACGTCCTGGTGACCCAACAAGACGAGATCAACACCATGCGAGGGCTGCAGGAAGAGGTCGGCTGACCAGTCGGCTCACCGCTCGACGAGCGCGTGTCCCGACAGGAGCGTGATGACGAGAGCTACCGCCGTCAGAACGGAAGCGACCCACACAGGAGCGAGCGTTCCCAGCCCGGTTGCGAGACCGAACGCACCGAGAGCAGGCCCAGCAGCGGCTCCGATGTTCAGCGCGGCGGTCGCGTACGAACCACCCATCGTCGGCGCGCCCGAGGCGGCGTAGAGGACCCGTGTGATCAGGGTGCTGCCGACACCGAACGACAGCATTCCCTGAACGAGAACCAGAACGATGAGGAGCACGGGATGCGACGCGAACAACGCCAGCACGACCCACCCCGCCAGCAGCAGCGGTCCACCGACAGCGAGCACGAGGCCAGGCCGTTGATCCGACAGCCGCCCTGCGATCGTGACACCGAGGAACGATCCGACGCCGAACATCACCAGCGCGATGGAGATCCACCCATCAGCCAGCCCCGCAATCCCGGTCACGACGGGTGCTAGGAAGGTGAAGGCTGCGAAGGTGCCGCCGTTGACCAGTGCGCCGAGCGTCATCGCGAGGACGAGCCGAGGCGAGCCCAACTGGCCGAGCTCGGCCAGGAGCTTCGGCGAGACGGCCTTGGTCGCCATCTGGCCGGGCTTGTTCGCGACTTCTCGAAGAATCCCGATGGCCGCAGGAATGCAGATGAGGGCAATTGCCCAGAACGTCGTGCGCCATCCCATCGCGATGCCGAGCAGCGCCCCGGCAGGCACGCCCGCGACATTCGCGAGCGTCGTGCCGGACAGCAGGATCGACAGGGCTCGCCCTTTGCGATTTCCGGGCACGAGAGCGGTTGCGGTGCTCAGCGCGACGGCGAGGAATCCGGCGTTCGCGAGCGCACTGATCACACGGGTGACGAGGAGGAGCGGGAACACAGGTGTGATCGCTCCAACGACGTGGCAGCTCGAGAACACGAGCAGGCAGACGAGCAACGTGAGCCGTGGCGGCCACCGACGAGCGAACGCGGCCATCATCGGCGCGCCGACGACCATTCCGATGGCGAATGCGGAGGTCAGCAGACCTGCTGTGCCGACGGTGACGTCGAGATCGGTTGCAATCGCGGGGAGCAATCCCGCGAGCATGAACTCCGAGGTGCCCATGACGAAGACCGCTAGGGCAAGCACGTGGAGAGCGAAGGGCATCGAGTGCTCCGAGGTGAGAGATCGAACGTGGTCTTCTCGTCACCACGGCCAGCGGCCCGGAGTACGCCAGACACCCCCGTGCGGGGCTGGGGCGCTTAGCAGTTCACGGGGCTGACGGTGTGACCGGCAGCCCCAGACGTGTCTGACTCGGGACTCGACATGGCGTGGACTCTACATGGGCTGGATGGCGATGTGCCTGGACGGTTGCCTGTGCGTCAGCGCGATGTCATTGCGCGCGGAGGAACGAAGTCCCTGGACACCACAGCTAATTCGATGGCTGTTGCGGGGCGGGGGTGGGAGCATCCCGGCATGACGAGATTCGGGCCCGTGCTGGATGTTCGTCGCTTGTTCGTCCGGGAGCGGGCGGAGCTGCTCGCGCTGCTGAGGTCGCTGAGTGCCGAGGACTGGGCGAGGGAGACGGTGTGCCCGGGTTGGGACGTGCACGACGTGGTCGGGCATGTCCTGAACGACTACGTGCGGCGGATTTCCGGGAGCCGGGACGGGTTCGCCGGGGCGACGTTCGCCAACGACGAGACCCTGCCGTCCTACTTGGCCCGCACCAACGACGAATTCGTCCGGGCCGCGCGCCAGTGCAGTCCCGAGTTGATGATCGAGCTGCTGGGGCACCTCGGCCCGGAGCTGGACCGGCTCTGGGCGGGCTTCGACCTCACCGCACCTGCTCCGCTGGACGTGTCCTGGGCGGGTCCGGGCCGGAGCCCGGCCTGGTTGGACATCGCCCGCGAGTACACCGAGTTCTGGGTGCACCAGCAGCAGATCCGGGACGCGGTGGGACGACCGGGCGCCGATCAGCCGGAGCTCGTGCACCCCGTGCTGGACACGTTCTTGCGAGGGTTGCCGCACGCGCTGCGCGAAGTCGAACGACCGCACGGCACGGCGGTCCGAGTCGTCGTCACCGGTCCGTCAGGAGGAACCTGGCACGCGGTGTCCGACGAGGGGCGCTGGCGGATGGCCGGTGACGAGACTGAGCTCAGCGCCGGGGCGACGGTCACCATGCGGCCGGACGATCTGTGGCGGCTCGGGACCAGGGGAATCACCGTTGCCGAAGCCCGCCGACGAGCAGACGCGGAGGGCGATCCCGCCCTGGTCGAGGCGGTGACGGCGCTGCTCGCGGTCGTTGCCTGAGCTCAGGCCTTCAACGCTGCTCGGACGATCGCGAGGGCTTCGTCGGCGGGGATTCCCAGGGCGTGGGTGATCTGGGCGTAGGTGGCTGCTGCTTCGGCCGCTCGGGCCGCTGACTGGTCGCCCGCGTCGGAGACGAAAGTGCCTGCGCGGCCCCGGGTTTCGATCAGGCCGACCTGCTCCAGCTCGCGGTAGGCCTTGGCCGCCGTGTTGGCCGCGATGCCCAGGTCCGCGGCGAGGGCTCGGACGGTCGGGAGCTTGGTGCCCACCGCCAGCTCGCCGCTGCGGATCTGCTCGGCGATGGTCGACCGCACCTGCTCGAAGGGCGGCACGTCGGAGTTGGCGTCAACGCTGATCCGCATGGTCCATCGCTTCCGGTCGAGGTCAGTGCGGTCCCAGTATCCGCTCCGGTCCCGAGTGGACTCCAGCCGGGATCACGCCCGCCCGTACGGGGAGATCGACACACCCTTGGCGCACACGCTGCCGCCGGTCCACGGGGTTTCCTTGGCGTCGGAGGTGTTCGGCGGGTACACGGCGACGGTCTTCGGCTCCAGGCAGGGCGAGGACTCCGGGCTCGACGACCAGCCCAGCGGTGCGGTGAACCGCTCACCGGGCTTGATCTCCAGCAGCTCCTGCGTCGAACCGCTCTGGCTGGTGGGGATGCTGAGCTGCTGGTGGCCCGCGTCGTAGAACGTCAGCTCCGGGAATCCGCCCAGGCTGCAGGCCTCGGTGCCGACGTTGGCGATGAACAGGTCGGCCTCGCGGGCCACGTCCTCGTCACCGCGGTGCTCGACGCGCACCGACAGCGCGTCGGCCGTGCACTTGCCGAAACCCGTTCCCTCACCGGGGTGTTCCTCGGGCTGCCCGTTGCCCGACTGCTCGGAGGATTCAGCGGACTCCGAGGTTTCCCGTTCCGGCTGGTTCGGGTTCGGCTCGCCGACGGCGATGCCCTGCTGCCCGTCGTTGGTCGGGGTGGGGGCCGAAGCGCCCGACGCGCAGGAGCTGAGACCGACGCTGAGCGCGACGGCGGAGAGCACGGCGATGGTGGTTCGCTGGTGGCGCACTTTCACCCTTCCGGACGTTCGAGCAGTCCACCGTGGGACGTGCGCCGGGGCACCGGGGTTGCTTCGGATCTCAGGATTTCCGGAACGCGTCGGGCGCGCGCCAAGAGCGCGCCGAGGGGAGATCGGGCACGATGGGGAGCACTTCGTTCAGGCGGGTGATCCGGAAGAGCCTGAGCAGCCGCTCAGCGGTGCACACCAGAACCAGATCGCCGTCGTTGGTGCGCATCCGCTTCAGGCCGCCGACCAGCACGCCGAGCGCGGTGCTGTCCATGAAGTCGACCCGGGTGAGGTCCACGATCAACCGGGTGGCACCGTCGTTCGCCGCGTCGATCAACCGTTCCCGCAGCGCGGGCGCGGTGTAGACGTCGATCTCGCCGCTGACGGAGATCAGCGCGACGTCGTCGGGCAGCCGCGTGCTGGTTGCGCTGAAGTCCATGTCGTCCACGGTATCGGCCGAACCCGATCCGGCGCCGTGCTCGCGCGGTCGGTGGCATGCTCATCGGCATGATCGGTTCGTGGTGGAAGTGGCCGGGGCGGGAAGTCGGGCGCGTTTCCGTGATGCCCGCCCGGTCGATCTGGATCGGGGCGCTGGTGCTGCTGGTGGTGGCGGCGGTCTCGATGTGGACGCTGCTCGCCCTGTTCGGAGCCGGAAGCCCGCAGGACAAGGTCCGCCTGGAGATCATCAAGCTGGCCGGCGGCATCGTGGTCGGCACCGGCGGCGCGGCAGCGCTGCTGCTCGCGGCACGGCGGCAACGCGCCACCGAACTGCAGCTGGCCCAGAACGAGCGGGATCTCGCGCAGAAGGAACGCGCCGCTGACGACGCCCGCCACGATGCCGTGGAAAGGCGGATCACCGAGCTCTACTCCTCCGCCGCGGAGCAACTGGGATCGGACAAGGCCCCGGTGCGCCTGGCGGCGCTCCACGCCCTCGAACGGCTCGCCCAGGACAATCCCGGCCACCGGCAGACGGTCGTGGACCTCCTGTGCGCCTACCTGCGCATGCCGTTCGCCAATCCCGACACGACCCGCGCGGAGGAACGGGACGAACAACGTCAGGAACTCCAGGTGCGGCTCACCGCACAACGCCTGCTCACCGCTCACCTCCGTCCCGGAGCGGATTCGAAGTTCTGGGCCGATATGGATCTGGACCTGACCGGAGCCATGCTCGTCACGTGGGGCATGGAGGCCTGCCGCATCCGCAGCGCTTTGTTCGACGGGGCGGTGTTCAGCCGCGACGCTTCCTTCCGGCAAGTGGAGTTCGGGGGTGCGGCTTCGTTCCGCAAAGCCAGGTTTCGCGGTGCGGCTTCGTTCGACGGAGCTCGGTTCCATGAGAGGGCCGGGTTCGGCGAGGTGGAGTTCCTCGGTGAGGTTTCATGCCGCACGGCGGAGTTCGACGGCGCGGTTTCCTTCGACGAGAGCGTTTTCCACGATCCGGCCTCCTTCTCCGAGGGGAAGTTCAGCGGTACGTGTTCGTTCCGGCAGGTTGACTTCCGAGACGTGATTTCGTTCCGGGAGGTGGAGTTCGGCGACGCGGCATCGTTCGGTGATGCGGAGTTCCGCTGCGGGGCGTCCTTCGCGGGAGCGCACTTCCAGGACACCGCCTCGTTCGGTCTGGCGCGGTTCCAGGGCACGACTTCGTTCTGCGAGGCGGAGTTCTGGGACGTGCCGTGGTTCGACCAAGCCCAGCTGGAGGAGCTGGACCTCTCCGAGGCCTGGACCCTCGCACCTGACCGTGCGACCGATCAGGATTGGCTGCGGAGATTTCCCAGGTGGCGGCTCGTCGACGGAGAAGTGCCGGATGAGCAGCAGCGCCGTTGGTGGCGATTCGTACCGGACACCCGGGAAGTCGCCGACTAGGAACTGCTCCGGAACGCGTCGAGCAGCCGCTCGGCGGCCAGGCCTGCGGTCAGTTCTCCCGCCCGCACCTGGGATTCCACCTCGCCGAGGATCTCGCGGACACCCGGGTGGTGCGTCAGCTCCGACATGAGCTGGTCGCGCACCAGCGCCCAGGTCCACTCGACCTGCTGGCGGCTGCGCTTGTCCGCGAACTCGCCGGTCTCGGTCAGCGCTTCCCGGTGCTGCTCGACCTGTTCCCACAGCGAGTCCAGGCCGAGGCCCTGCAGACCGCTGCAGGTCAGCACCGGCGGCGTCCAGCTGGCGCTGATCGGGGTGAGCAGGCGCAGGGCGCCGCGGAGTTCGCGGGCGGCCTTGCGGGCTTCGGCCGCGTGATCGCCGTCGGCCTTGTTGACCGCGATGATGTCGGCCAGCTCCAGGACGCCCTTCTTGATGCCCTGCAGCTGATCGCCGGTGCGCGCCAGGGACAGCAGCAGGAAGCAGTCCACCATGCCCGCCACCGTCACCTCGGACTGGCCGACACCGACGGTTTCCACCAGCACCACGTCGAAACCGGCGGCCTCCATCAGCACGATGGTCTCCCGCGTCGCGCGCGCGACCCCGCCGAGCGTGCCCGCCGACGGCGACGGCCGCACGAACGCGGCCGGGTCGCTGGCGAGCTTGCCCATCCGGGTCTTGTCGCCGAGGATGCTGCCGCCGCTGCGGGTGGACGACGGGTCGACGGCCAGCACCGCCACCCGGTGCCCGTTGCCGGTCAGCATCGAGCCGAGCGATTCGATGAACGTCGACTTGCCCACGCCGGGCACGCCGGTGATGCCGACCCGGTGCGCGCCGCCGCTGTGCGGCAGCAGCTCGACCAGCAGTTCCTGGGCCAGCGCGCGGTGGTCGGCGCGGGTGGACTCCACCAGCGTGATCGCCTGCGCCAGCTTGGTGCGGGAGCCGGCGAGCACGCCCTTGGCGTAGTCTTGGACGTCGATCTTGCGCGGCATGATCAGTGGCCGAGCCGGGTGCGGAGTTCGTCGAGCAGGCCCAGCGCGGCCTCGGCGATGACGGTGCCCGGCGGGAAGATCGCCGAGGCGCCGGCCTGCCGCAGCGCGTCGAAGTCGGCGGGCGGGATGACCCCGCCGACGACGATCATGATGTCCTCCCGGTCGATCGCGGCCAGCTCGTCGCGCAGCGCGGGCACCAGCGTGAGGTGCCCGGCGGCGAGGCTGGAGACGCCGACGACGTGCACGTCGGATTCGGCGGCCTGGCGGGCCACCTCGGCCGGGGTCTGGAACAGCGGGCCCACGTCCACGTCGAAGCCGAGGTCGGCGAAGGCGGTGGCGATCACCTTCTGGCCGCGGTCGTGGCCGTCCTGGCCCATCTTGGCGACCAGGATGCGCGGGCGGCGGCCTTCGGCCTCGGCGAAGTCCTCGACCTGCTGGCGCGCGGTCTCCAGCTGCTCCGACGGCCCCGATTCGTCCCGGTACACGCCGGTGATCGTACGGATCTGGCCGGAGTGGCGGCCGAACACCTTCTCCAGCGCGTCGGAGATCTCGCCGACGGTGGCCTTCGCCCGGGCCGCGTCCACGGCCAGCGAGAGCAGGTTGTGCGCGAGGTCGTTCGGGCGGTCGTCGGACATCGACGCCTCGGCCGCCGCGGTCAACCGCCGCAGCGCGTCCTCGCACTCCTGGCTGTCGCGTTCTTCCCGCAGCCGCCGCAACTTCTCCAGCTGCTGGGCGCGGACTCCGGCGTTGTCGACCTTGAGCACGTCGATCTGCTCGTCGCCGTCGTAGCGGTACTTGTTGACGCCGATCAGCGGCTGGCGGCCGGAGTCGATGCGGGCCTGGGTGCGGGCGGCGGCCTCCTCGATGCGCAGCTTCGGGATGCCCGCGTCGATGGCCTGGGCCATGCCGCCGGCGTCCTCGACCTCGGTGATGTGCGCCCACGCGCGTTCGGCGAGGTCCTGGGTGAGCCGTTCCAGGTAGTAGCTGCCGCCCCACGGGTCGATCACCCGCGTGGTGCCGGACTCCTGCTGCAGCACCAGCTGCGTGTTGCGGGCGATGCGCGCGGAGAAGTCGGTGGGCAGCGCCAGCGCCTCGTCGAGCGCGTTGGTGTGCAGCGACTGGGTGTGGCCCTGGGTGGCGGCCATCGCCTCGACGCAGGTGCGCACCACGTTGTTGTAGACGTCCTGGGCGGTCAGCGACCAGCCGGAGGTCTGCGAATGGGTGCGTAGCGACAGCGATTTCGGGTTCTGCGGGTCGAACTGCTTGACCAGCTTCGCCCACAGCAGCCGCGCCGCGCGCAGTTTGGCGACCTCCATCGCGAAGTTCATCCCGATGCCCCAGAAGAACGACAGCCGGGGCGCGAACGCGTCGGTGTCCAGCCCGGCCTGCCGCCCGGCGCGCAGGTACTCGACACCGTCGGCGAGGGTGTAGGCCAGCTCCAGGTCGGCGGTCGCCCCGGCCTCCTGGATGTGGTAGCCGGAGATCGAGATGGAGTTGAACTTCGGCATCCGCTGCGAGGTGTAGGCGAAGATGTCGGAGATGATCCGCATCGACGGCTGCGGCGGGTAGATGTAGGTGTTGCGGACCATGAACTCCTTGAGGATGTCGTTCTGGATGGTCCCGGCCAGCTTCTCCGGCGCGACGCCCTGCTCCTCGGCGGCGACGATGTAGAGCGCCATCACCGGCAGCACCGCGCCGTTCATGGTCATCGACACGCTCATCCGGTCCAGCGGGATGCCGTCGAAGAGCTGCCGCATGTCGTAGATCGAGTCGATGGCCACCCCGGCCATGCCGACGTCACCGGCCACGCGCGGGTGGTCGGAGTCGTAGCCGCGGTGGGTGGCCAGGTCGAAGGCCACCGACAGGCCCTTCTGCCCGGCGGCGAGGTTGCGGCGGTAGAAGGCGTTGGACTCCTCGGCGGTGGAGAACCCGGCGTACTGCCGGACGGTCCACGGCTGGTTGACGTACATCGTCGGGTAGGGGCCGCGCAGGAACGGCGCCAGACCGGGGTAGGTGTTCAGGAAGTCCAGGCCCTCGGTGTCGGACGAGGTGTAGAGCGGTTTGACGCCGATGCCCTCGGGCGCCTCCCACACCAGCGCGTCGGACTCCTTGCCGGTGGCGGCGAGCAGTTCTTCCTGCCAGCGCTGGGGGTCTGCGGGCTGCGGCGCGTCCAGCGGGATGTCGGCGAAGTTCGGGATCTGCGTCATCGTCGGACTCCCAACTGGTCGTGGACGTCGGTGAGGACGGCCAGCGCATCGCACCCGGCGAAGACGAACCCGTCCACCCCGGCCAGGTCGCTCGGCTTGCCGGCCAGCAGCACGTGCTGGGCCCCGGCCCGCTTCAGCGCTTCAGCTGTTTCCGCCGCGCGTTCGGCGTAAACCTTGTCGTTGGAGCACAAGCACACCACCGCGGCGCCGTCGTAGGCCTCGACGATGTCCTCAGTGGACTCGGTGGGGCCCGCTTCGGTGCAGTCGATGCCGCCTGCGGCGAAGAGGTTCCGCGCGAACGAGGCGCGCGCGTTGTAGGCAGCCAGCGGGCCGAGCGTCGCGAGGAACACCGCCGGTCGCGTGGGCTGCGCGTCTGCGGCGTCGCGCAGGCGCTCGAAGTCCTCGGCGTAGCGGTGGACGGGGAGGCCGCCCGCGGGCTGTTCGGGAGCGGGTTCGCGCTCCAGCGACGGCTCGTCGAGGTTCGGGAACTCGCTGACACCGGTGATCGCGTCCTCGCGGTGGGCGATCGCGGTGCGGCGCTGCTCCCAGGTGGCGGCCAGCTCGTCGCCGATCAGGCCGGACTCCAGCGCGGCCGGCAACCCGCCGGCGGCCTCGATCCGCTGGAACCAGGCCCAGGCCGACTTCGCCAGCTCATCGGTCAGCGACTCGACGTAGTAGGAGCCGCCCGCCGGGTCGATGACCTGCGCGAGGTGCGATTCCTCCAGCAGCAGCGACTGGGTGTTGCGGGCGATGCGCCGGGAGAAGTCGTCCGGCAGGCCGATCGCGGCGTCGAACGGCAGCGTGGTCACCGCCTGCGCCCCGCCGATCCCGGCGGCGAAGGACGCGATCGTGGTGCGCAGCATGTTCACCCACGGGTCGCGGCGGGTGAGCATCGCTTCGGAGGTCACCGCGTGCTGCGCCTGGCCCCGCGCGTGCTCGGACGCGCCGCTGGAGCGGGTCACCTGCTCCCACAGGCGCCGCGCGGCGCGCAGCTTGGCGATGGTGAGGAACTGGTCGGCGGTGGCGGCGTAGCGGAACTCCAGCAGCCCGGCGGCCGCGTCGACGTCCAGCCCGGCTTCGGTCAGCCACCGCAGGTAGGTGGTCGCGGCGGCCAGCGAGCAGCCGAGCTCCTGCGCGTCCGAGCCGCCCGCTTCGTGGTACGGCAGACCGTCCACGACCAGCGCCTTGAGCTCCGGGAACGCCGTGCAGCGCTCGGCGAGCGCGACCGCGGCCTCCCGGTCCCCGGGCTCACCGGTCCTGGCCTGCCAGCCCAGCGGGTCGGCGCCGAGGTTGCCGCGCAGCGCGCTGCCGCGCACGCCCTGCTCGTCGGCCAGCGCGAGGAAGGCGTCAGCGGCGGCGGCGAAGTCCGCGCCGGCGTCCAGCGTCACGCCGATCATGTCCAGGTGGACGCCTTCCAGTGCGTCCGCGAGGTCGTCGACGGCCAGGCCGCCGCGGCCCAGCCGCAGCCAGAGCGAGGACACGCCGTTGTAGAGGTCCGCCAAGACCTCGCGGTTGGTCTCGGCTGCGTCCGGGTGCTCGTGGCGCTGCCGCACGTCCCAGCCCTCGGCGACGCTGCCCTGCGCGCGGCTGCCCCGGACGAACGGCGTCAGCCCCGGCACGCCCTGCTCACCCGGGGAGCCGGTGTAGAGCGGGTGCACGGTGATGCCGTCGTAGGTGGTGGTGGCCAGCACGTCCTCGACCGGCCCGGTCGTGTTCTCGTCGACCAGGCCCGAGCGCTGCAGGACCTTCTGCACCTGGGCCTGCCACTGCTCGCGGGTCGGTTCCGGGAATTCGGCAGCCAAGGCCAACTCCGGCCCGACGCTGCTCGACTTCGAGTGCGCCACCATGGGAACAGATGGTAGGCCGGTGTCCGGATTTCGAACCCGATCAGATCTGTGACGCGCATCGCAAGCCGCAGGCGCCGCGGCGCGGTTGTGGGGTTCGGCGCTGCTGGCGCCCCGTTTTTGGCGACCGCCGACAATTGCGCTTCCGGGTTCGCGCGGCGGTGCTGATCGACGACTGCCGTCGGCCCGGTACGTTCGAACGGGTGAGCTGCGGTTACCGGGTTTCGGAGGGGGAGTGGAGATGCGGCTGGTCCTGCTGGTTCTCGCGGTCTTCGGCGTGATCGGGCTCAGCGGTTGCAGCGGATCTGGGGAGGCCGAACCGTCGGTGGACGAGGCCCTGGCGTTCACCGGGCTGGTCGTCCCGCAGGGTTCGGAAGTGGTCGCGTTCGACGCCGAGCACGGCATCGACTCCCGCTACCGGCTAGCGGTCGCCGTCAACGCCGACGCGGTGGATCGCCTGCTCGCGGATTCGCAGTTCAGCGCCCCGCTGGAACAAGGACGAGCAGCAATCCAGGCCTCGCTGCCGCAGGTCTCGATCGGCACCGACATCGCCTCGGCCACCGACGAACTCCCGCCGGGCCCAGGCCGACCGACCGAAGCGCACCGCGAACTCCTCCTGGACCGCTCGAACCCGGCCCGCCCGGTGATCCACGTCTGGGCCTTCACAACCTGACAGCATTGCTGTGCGGGCTTTGCCCGGGTCATGGTTCGCGACCGCAGAGGTGGTAGACCCAGCCCGCTTCGGGGGAGTAGTGGAGCTCGTAGTGGGTCTCGATCTTGGGGCCGTCGTGCAGGTGGATGTGCCGCAGCAGCCGGCCCGCGACGGCTTCCGAATCCCGGAGATCCTGCATCCGCCCGTCCAGCGGCCCGCCGATGAACCGCACGTTCCGGCTCGACATGGCACCCCTCCTCCCGCGCTGCTTCACCTTCGGCCCCAATCGTCCCCGATCCCAACCCCCCAACACCAGCGCGCGAACCGGTGGGTCGACCGATCCACCCCGTTCCGCCGTCCGCGTTCCGGCGGTCCGCAAATTCAATGGAAATCAGAGGTCCGATTTCCATTGAAATTGCGGAAGTTCTCCCCAGTCCGGGCCACTTGTCCACCCCCCCCCCCCACGCCCGGGGGGCCGCAGTTTCAATTGAAACTGCAGATCCCAGGCACGGCGGATCACAGTTTCAATTGAAACTGCGGGGTGGTTCCCAGCGGAGGGCGAACCAGAGCTCCATGCGGGTTTCCGGGTCGGCGAGGTCCGCGCCGAGGGCTCGTTCGGCCTGGCCGATGCGGTGGCGGACGCTGTTGCGGTGCACGCCGAGCGCAGTTGCCGTGCGCTCCCAGTTGCCGTGGTGGGCCAGCCAGACGCGCAGGGTGTCCCGGAGGCCCCCGGGTTGCCGGTCCGGGTCCAGCGCGCGCAGGGGAGCGAGGACTTCGGTGGCGAATGCGCTGGCCGCGTCGGACGGGACCATTGTGGACAGTCTGAGGTCGGAGTCGGCGACCACCGGGCGGCCGAGGGATTTGGCCCGGTCCAGGAGGTTCTCGACCTCCCGCACCGCGCTGGGCAGGGAGTCGGCCCGGTGCTGTCGGCTGACCACCGGCAACCAGCCCTGGTCGCGCATTCCGGAAAGGAGCTCCGGGGCGGGCGGGACGTTGACGATCGCGGTGAACCCGCCGTCGGCGAGCTGGACCAGCGGGGTGCGCAGGTGGGTGCTCAGCCAGTCGTGATCAGCGGCGTCGTCCGCCGCACGCCGTCGCACCGCGGTCCCCGCGACCACCCGGTACTCGCCGCCGGGGAGGAGCCGGGTCAGCACGTCTTCGGGCGGGCCGTCGTGCAGCAGAAGCGCAGTGGTGGCCGCGCTCAGCGGCGCGTCCTTCGCGCGACCGGCTAGCCCCAGCAGTCCGGCGCCGACCGCGACGATCGCCCGCTCGGTGGCGTCGAAGCGCCGCCGGCGGCCGAGGACGAGCAGGTGCGAAGCCGTCGCTTGCGGCGAAACAGGTTGTGCCAGCAGCGAAGTCCCGTCCGGGAGCTCGGTGGTCGCGCTGCGGATCCCGCGTCCTGCGCGCAGTTTCGCCAGCAGCTCCGACACCTCGGCCGGCCACTGCGCGGGCGCGCCGTGCTCGGCCACCGGCTCGTCGTGCTGCCCGGCCAGCGCTGCCCACGCATCCAGCTGCTGCGCGAGCTCCCGCACCAGCGGTCGCAGGCCCTCGGCCGCGGCCTTGATCAGCGCTTCGCGCGCCACCGCGACCCGCCGCTGGTCGCGTTGCGCGGCCTCCGCCAGCGCCACCGCAACCGCCCGGTTGATCGCCAGGAACGGCGTCCGGGGCGGGACCACGAGCAGCGGCAGGCCGTGCCGCACGCACGCCTCGCGCAGGGCGTCCGGCACCGCTTCGTGCATCGGAGGCGTCACGCCGAAGCCGAGAGCCGTGATCCCGGCACCCAGCAGGCCCAGCACGTAGCGCTCGACGTCTTCCGGTGCGGTGGCGAAGTCGACGCCTGCCGTGAGCAGCAGTTCGTCACCCAGCAGGTACGGGCCCGGATCGCGGAGCTCGCTGACGTGCGCCCAGCGGACCGGGCGCTCCAGTGCGCCGGGGCGGAGGCTGTCGGCCACGACCTCCAAGGCCAGCCCGGCGTCCTCGACGACCGCGCGCAGCGGGATCGCGAAAGTCATAACGACCA
Source organism: Saccharopolyspora oryzae (assembly GCF_027853915.1). Classification (GTDB taxonomy): domain Bacteria; phylum Actinomycetota; class Actinomycetes; order Mycobacteriales; family Pseudonocardiaceae; genus Saccharopolyspora; species Saccharopolyspora oryzae. Next base: position 98,281 of record NZ_JAQGLA010000015.1, on the reverse strand, counting down.
CAGCGTACGTCGAACTGGGACGGATCGTCCCATGTCGCCCCGGTGGACGCGGGCCTACGGTTTCCGGAAACAGCGGTGCCCCAGCTCACCGCCGTTCGGGGTGAGCCCCGATGACCTGCACGTTCTGCACGAGGAGGCCGCCGTGGTCGGTGACTACGCGGTGATCGCGATCTACATCGCCGGGATGATCGGCATCGGCTGGGTCGGCATGCGGCTGGCCCGCACCAAGAGCGACTACCTGGTCGCCGGGCGCCGGCTCGGCTGGTTCATGTACTCCGGGACGATGTCGGCGATCGTGCTCGGCGGTGCGTCCACCATCGGCGGCATCGGGCTCGGCTACACGCACGGCATCTCGGGCGCCTGGCTGGTGCTGACCATCGGGCTGGGCATCCTCGCGCTGCACGCGTTCTTCGCGCGGCGCCTCGTGAAGCTGCGGGTCTACACCGTCTCGGAGATGCTCGACCTGCGCTACGGCGGCTCGTCGACGGTGATCGCCGGCGTGGTGATGTGGGGCTACACGTTGATGCTCACGGTCACCTCGACGCTGTCGTTCGCCACCGTCTTCCACGTGCTGTTCGGGGTGTCCAGCGCGGTCGGCATCGCGATCGGCGGTTCGATCGTGGTGCTGTACTCGGTGCTCGGCGGCATGTGGTCGATCACGCTGACCGACATCGCGCAGTTCGTCATCAAGACCATCGGCATCCTGCTGGTCCTGCTGCCGATGGCGCTGTTCGCGGTGGGCGGCTTCGACGGCATGGCGCAGCGGGTGCCGCCGGACTTCTTCGACCTGACCAGCATCGGCGGCGCCACGATCGTCACCTACGTGCTGACCTACGGTTTCGGCCTGCTCATCGGCCAGGACATCTGGCAGCGCGTGTTCACCGCGCGCACCCCGCGGGTGGCGACCGGCGGCGGCCTGGTCTCGGGCGTGTACTGCCTGGTCTACGGCTTCGCGGGCGCGCTGATCGGGATGGCGGCCAAGGTGCTGTACCCGAACCTCGGCAGCGCTGACGACGCGTTCGCCACCATCGTGTCCAACCTGCTGCCGACCGGTGTCCGCGGCCTGGTGCTGGCCGCCGCGCTGTCGGCGCTGATGTCGACCTCCAGCGGCGCGCTCATCGCCTGCTCGACCGTGACCACCACGGACGTCCTGGGCAAGCTGCGCGGCAAGTCGGGGGAGGCGGACCTCAAGACCAACCGGATCACCACCCTCGTGCTCGGGGTGCTGGCGATCGTCGTCGCGATGCTCGTCAACGACGTCGTCTCCGCGCTCACCGTCGCCTACAACATCCTGGTCGGCGGGCTGCTGGTGGCGATCCTCGGCGGCCTGGTGTGGAAGCGCGGCACCCGGGCCGGCGCGCTGACGTCGATGGTGGTCGGATCGGTCGTGGTGATCATCTCGATGGCGGTTCACGGACTGCTCGCCAACGAGCCGATCTACTACGGTCTCGGCGCGAGCCTGGTCTGCTACGTGGTGGTCAGCCTGCTGACCCCGCGCACCGACCCGGCCGTGCTGGAGACGTGGAACGAGCGCATCAGCGGCGCGCAAGCCGAACCCGCTGGTCAGTCGTCGTGAGCACTTCGGGGCGTTATGGCACCCCGAACTGCTCACGAGACCTGGCCAGGCACGACTGGAGGAACTGGATGATCGGCAGCAGGATCGGTGGCGACCTGGTCGTCGAGACGTTGCGCGCGCTCGGCGCCGACACCGTGTTCGGCCTGCCCGGGCAGCACGCGCTGGGTCTCTTCGACGCGCTGCGCCGAGCTCCGGACCTGCGGCTGATCAGCTCCCGCGTGGAGAACAACCTGGCCTTCGCCGCCGACGGGCACGCCCGCGCCCGGCTGGCCGCCGATCCCGCGAGCCCGGTGCCGGTCACGCCGATGATCGTCTCGACCGGTCCGGGAGCGCTGCTGACGCTGGCATCGCTGCAGGAGTCGCGGGCCTCCTCGGTGCCGGTGCTGGGCATCTCCAGCCAGGTCCCGGCGGCCGGGCTCGGCGGCGGGCGGCACGGCTACCTGCACGAACTTCCCGATCAGCAGGCCAGTTTCCGCGACGTGGTCAAGTCGGTGCACGTGGCGCGCACGGCCAGCCAGATCCCCGGCGCGCTGCGCGAGGCATGGGAATCGGCCGCGACCGCGCCGTACGGCCCGGTGTGGGTGGAGATCCCGCAGGACGTCCTGCTCGCCCCCGCCGGACTGCCCCCGATCACCTCCGCGACCGCGCGACCAGCGCCGCTGGAACCCCTGCCGGAGCTGATCGACGAAGCTGCGCGGCTGCTCGCCGACGCCGAGAACCCGGTGATCCTGGCCGGCGGCGGCGCGGCGCGCTCGGGTGCCGGGGCTGAACTGCTGGAGCTGGCCGAGGCGCTGCGCGCGCCGGTGCTGAGCACGTTCGGCGCCAAGGGCGTCTTCCCGTGGGAGCACCCGCTGTCCGGGCAGTCGTGGATGGAGGACTGGCACAGCACGGAGTTCCTCGCCGACGCCGACGTGCTGCTGGTCGTCGGTTCCGGACTCGGCGAGCTGACCAGCAACTACCACCGCTTCGCGCCGCGCGGCCGGCTCGTCCAGATCGAGGCCGACGCGGGCAAGCTCGAATCGAACCACCCGGCGCTGGGCGTCCACGCCGACGCCAAGCTCGCCCTGTCCGCACTGGTGGACCGGGTCCCGCGACGCGAAGCCGACGGCCGGGCCGAGAAGGCGGTCGCCGACCTGCTGGAACGGGTGCGCGCCCGGCTAGCGGCGCAGGACCTGGAGCTGGAGCAGCGGATCCTCGGCGAGGTCCGCGCGGCGCTGCCCGAGGGCACGCCGAGCTTCTGGGACATGACGATGCTCGGCTACTGGGCCTGGTCGGCCTGGAACGCCGACGGCGCGCCGATGCACACGGCGCAGGGCGCAGGCGGTCTCGGCTTCGGCCTGCCCGGAGCGCTCGGCGCGGCGGCGACCGGTCGTCCGGCGCTGGCGGTGTCCGGCGACGGGGGAGCGATGTACGGCATCGCGGAGCTGGCCACGGCGGTCCAGCACCGGCTCGACGTGACGTGGCTGATCGTCGACGACGGCGGTTACGGCATCCTCCGCGAGTACCTCACCGGCACCTTCGGCGAATCCACCGCCACCGAGCTGGCCCGCCCGGATTTCGTCGTCCTGGCCTCGGCTTTCGGCGTCCCCGCGGTCGAAACGACCCCGGACCGCCTCCGCCAGGACCTGGCCGACGCCTTGAACGCTCCGGGTCCGAGCGTCGTGGTCCTCCCGCAGCACCTCCGCCTGTTCGCCCCGACCCACCTCGACCAGGACTGACGGAAACCCGGTCGGCCGCGCGCATCGGATCTAGCATGGTGCGTCGCGGTCGACCCGACCGCGCGGGCGGAAGGACCCGGGCATGGCGTACGCGGTTCGGCCTCTGGACGCCTCGACGTGGACTGCGTTCGCCGAGCTCGTCGAGCGCAACAACGGGATCTTCGGCGGCTGCTGGTGCCTCGGCTTCCACCCGGAGCGCGGCCAGCGGGGGAGCGTGCGCCGCGAGATCAAGGAAGAACGAGTCCGCAGCGATCGCGCGCACGCCGCGCTCGTGCTCGACGACGACGGCCTGGTGCAGGGGTGGTGCCAGTACGGCAGCCCCGAGGAGCTGCCGGGCATCAAGCACCGGCGCGAGTACGACAAGGACGCGCCACCGCTCCCGGACTGGCGGATCACCTGCTGCTACGTCGACCCGAAGCACCGCGGCCAGGGCATCGCGCGGGCAGCGCTCGGCGGCGCGCTCGACCAGATCGCCCGGGCCGGTGGTGGTCTGGTCGAAGCGATTTCCGAGGTGACCACCGGCCGCGAGTCACCGGCCCGGTTCCTGTTCAGCGGGACAGTCGAGCTCTTCGAGCAGTTCGGCTTCGCCCGCGGGCGGCAGGTCGGCAAGCACGCGTGGCTCGTCAGCCGGACCGTCGACCCGGTGTGATCAGGGGATTGCGGCTTCGATCCGGTCGAGCTGGGCGGCGAGGAGCTCTTCGAACGCGTCGCGGCGGTCGGCTCCGACCGGGCGGATGTCGCGGCCGTAGTAGGCCAGCGCGGGGAAGCGCGCCGGATCCGCGCCCAGCACCGCGACGCGGAACAGCTCCATGCCCTGCTCGTGCTCCTCGGGCGTTCGGGTGCTGACCCCCGCATCGGAGGCGATCAGCGACACGATCAGGACCGCGATCCGGTGGTAGTGCGCCGGGATCTCCTCATCGGGCAGGCCTGACGCCCGCAGCGCTTCCAGCACTTCTTCGATGACCATCCGGGAACCGGTGCCGCCCGAGGCGTAGCGCCCCCAGATCCCGGCGAGCTGCGGCTGCTGCCCGAAGGCGTCCCGCAAGCGCAGGGCCAGGGTGGTGATGCGCTGCCTCCAATCGCCTTTGGGGAGGTATCCGTCCATGGCGGTGGTGAGGATCCGGTCGGCCACCGCGCGCAGCAGATCCGTCTTGTTGCGGAAGTGCCGGTAGAGGCTGGAGGAATCGGTTCCGAGCGCTGCGGCGAGCTTGCGCACGCTGAACGAGTCGGCGTCGCTCGTGCGGAGCAGCTCCGCCGCCGTGTCCAGGATCTCCTCGGTCGACCAGCGCCTTCGGCCCGTCATCTCGCCCCTCTCGTCGGAGGCCCAGCATAACTGATGCACTTGTTGTTGCACGCGGTGCGTGCATAATGGCGGCACGTGCTTGCTGAGCGGTCCGCACCGGGCGGAGGAGAAGGGGCGTGCGCTGTGACGAAACCGTTGGATCCAGCCGAGTTAAACGCCGCTGTCGAGGACGTCCACCGCGCCGGGGTGCCCGGCGTGTTCGCCGAGGTGCGCGCCGGAGACCAGGTTTGGCGCGGCGCGGCCGGCGTGGCCGATGTCGACACCGGACGTCCGGTCACCGCCGACATGCGGCACCGCGTCGGCAGCGTCACCAAGACCTTCACCGCCGTCGCGGTGCTGCAGCAGGTCGAGGCCGGCCGGATCGAGCTGGACGCGCCGATCGGCGGCTACCTCCCGGAGCTGGTTCCGGGGGAGCGCGGTGACGCGATCACGGTCCGGATGCTGCTCAACCACACCAGCGGACTCGCCGAATACCTCCCGGTCGCCTACCCGTCGCTGAAGGCGTTCCCGGACCTGGCGGGCACCACGCCGCAGAGCCTGGACGACCACCGGTTCACGCGGTTCGACGCCACCGAGCTGATCGAGATGGGGGTGACCTCGCCCGCCGTCGGCACTCCGGGCGGCACCCCGGGGGTGTACTCCAACACCAACTACCTGCTCCTCGGCGAACTGCTGCAGCAGGTGACCGGCACCCCGGCGGCCGAGCACATCACCCGCAACGTCATCGACCGCGCCGGGCTCCGGCACACCGAGCTCCCAGCCGAGCCGCGCATCAGCGGACCGCACTCCCGGCTCTACGAGTCCTGGTTCGGCATGATCGACCCGCCCCGCGACTACAGCGTCTTCGACATGTCGTGGGTGGGCCCGGCGGCGGCACTGGTGTCGACCGTCGCGGACCTCAACCGATTCTTCGGACTGCTGCTCGCCGGCGAACTGGTCAACCGGTCCTCCCTGGCCGAGATGCAGCGCACCAACCCGGTCATCTCCCAGGAGGGGGAGGTGATCGACTACGGCCTCGGCCTGCACCCGATGAACGCTCCGGGCCAGGACACCTTCTGGGGCCACGGCGGCACGGCCTGGGGAGCCGGTGCGCTCACCATGATCCGAGCCGACGGCGAACGCCAGATGTCGGTCGCGGTCAACCTGCAGCGCTGGAACACCCTCGACGCCACGGGCAAGCCGAAGCCGCACCCCATCGACGACGCCCTCAAAACCCTCCACCATCTCGCGATGCACGGCGGGTGATCACCGGGGCCCCGGGTCCGGAGGTTCGTGGTTTCGGACACCCCGGGTCGCTTCGGCTGGAGTTGTGCAGGGACGATGGGGGGACGATGAAGCTCACCGACCACCTCCCCGCGACCGACACGCCCGACCCCGATGAACTGCTCGAGGCGTTCGTCTCCTGGACCACCGATCAGGGCATCGAGCTCTATCCGGCGCAGGAAGAGGCGCTGATGGAGGTGGTGACCGGGGCGAACGTCATCCTGAGCACCCCGACCGGCTCCGGCAAGAGCCTGGTGGCCACCGGCGCGCACTTCACCGCGCTGGCCGCGGGCAAGCGCAGCTTCTACACCGCGCCGATCAAGGCGCTGGTGTCGGAGAAGTTCTTCTCCCTCGTCGACGTCTTCGGCGCGGAGAACGTCGGCATGATGACCGGCGACAGCAGCGTCAACGCCGATGCCCCGATCATCTGCTGCACCGCGGAGATCCTGGCCAACATCGCGCTGCGCGACGGCGAGCTCGCCGACGTCGACCAGGTCGTGATGGACGAGTTCCACTTCTACTCGGAGCCCGACCGCGGCTGGGCCTGGCAGGTGCCGCTGCTGGAGCTGCCGCGCACCCAGTTCGTGCTGATGTCGGCCACCCTCGGCGACGTCACCTTCTTCCAGAAGGACCTCACCCGGCGCACCGGACGCGAGACCGCGGTGGTCACCTCCGCGGAACGGCCGATCCCGCTGACCTTCCGCTACGCGAAGACGCCGCTGCACGAGACGATCGAGGAACTGCTGGCCGGGCAGCAGGCCCCGGTCTACGTCGTCTACTTCAACCAGGCCTCCGCGCTGGAGCAGGCGCAGGCGCTGATGAGCGTCAAGGTCGCCAGCCGCGAGCAGCGCGACCAGATCGCCGAGGCGATCGGCGACTTCCGGTTCACCGCAGGGTTCGGCAAGACCCTGTCCCGGCTGGTCCGGCACGGCATCGGCGTGCACCACGCGGGCATGCTGCCGAAGTACCGGCGGCTGGTCGAGCAGCTGGCGCAGGCCGGGCTGCTGAAGGTCATCTGCGGCACCGACACGCTGGGCGTGGGCATCAACGTGCCCATCCGCACCGTGCTGATCACCGGGCTGACCAAGTACGACGGCGTGCGCACCCGGCACCTGAAGGCGCGCGAGTTCCACCAGATCGCCGGTCGCGCCGGCCGCGCGGGCTACGACACCTCCGGGTACGTCGTGGTGCAGGCGCCCGAGCATGAGATCGAGAACGAGCGGGCGCTGGCCAAGGCCGGGGACGACCCGAAGAAGAAGCGCAAGGTGGTGCGCAAGAAGGCGCCCGAGGGCTTCGTGTCCTGGAGCGAGAAGACCTTCGAGAAGCTGGTCGGCGCCGAGCCGGAGCCGCTGCGCTCCAGCTTCACCGTCAACCACGCGATGCTGCTCAACGTCATCAACCGACCTGGCGACGCGTTCGCGGCGATGCGGCACCTGCTGGAGGACAACCACGAGGACCGGCCGACGCAGCGCCGCCACATCCTGCGGGCCATCGCGATCTACCGCGCGCTGCTGGCCGCCGACGTCGTCGAGCAGCTCGACGAGCCCGACGAGCAGGGCCGCCGGGTGCGGCTGACGATGGACCTGCAGTTCGACTTCGCGCTCAACCAGCCGCTCTCGCCGTTCGCGCTGGCCGCCATCGAACTGCTCGACGTCGACTCGCCCAGCTACCCGCTGGACGTGCTGTCGGTCATCGAGTCCATTTTGGACGATCCGCGGCAGGTGCTGTCGCAGCAGCAGTTCAAGGCCCGCGGCGAGGCCGTCAACCAGATGAAGGCCGACGGCATCGAGTACGACGAGCGGATGGAGCTGCTCGAGGAGATCACGCACCCGAAGCCGCTGGCCGACCTCCTCGACGCCGCCTACGAGACCTACCGCAAGGGGCACCCGTGGGTCGGCGAGCACGAGCTGTCGCCGAAGTCGGTGGTGCGCGACATGTACGAGCGCGCGATGAACTTCGTGGAGTTCGTCAACCACTACGGGCTGGCCCGCTCGGAAGGCCTGGTGCTGCGCTACCTGGCCGACGGCTACAAGACGTTGCGGCACACGGTGCCCGACGACGCCAAGACCGAAGAGCTCACCGACATCATCGAGTGGCTGGGCGAACTGGTGCGCCAGGTCGACTCGAGCCTGCTCGACGAGTGGGAGAAGCTGCGCCACCCCGGTGCCGAGCCCGCCGCCGTGATGCCGGTGGACGAGGGGCCGGAGCGGATCACCGCGAACAAGCGGGCCTTCCGGGTCCAGGTGCGCAACGCGCTGTTCCGCCGCGTGGAGCTGGCGGCACGTCGCCGCTACGACGAGCTCGGCGAGCTGGATGGCGACAGCGGCTGGGACGCCGAGGCGTGGGAAGACGCGCTGGAGGAGTACTTCGAGCAGCACGAGGAGATCGGGGCGGGCCCGGACGCGCGTGGCCCGGCGCTGCTGATGATCACCGAGGAGTCGGACCGCTGGCTGGTCCGGCAGATCTTCGCCGACCCCGACGAGGACCACGACTGGGGCATCAGCGCGGAGGTCGACCTCGCCGCCTCCGACGAAGCCGGCACGGCCGTCCTGCGCATCACCGACGTCAACCAGCTCTGACCCGCTCGCGCCATTTCCCGGCTCTGGACGGTGGCGCAACGGGTGGGGCTGGCCTACCATCCGGGCGAGATCGGCCAGCCCCGTCGGGAGGAGCCCCGCGATGCCGCAGACCGTCGTTGTCGGCGTGGACGGATCGGACGAGTCGGTACGAGCCCTGCGCTGGGCCGCCAACCAGGTCCGGGAGGTCGGCGGGATCGTGCACGCGGCCATGGTCTGGCACCAGCCGGTCCAGTTCGGCTACCGCCTGCCGACCCCGGACAGCGAGCTGGAGGACCGGGCGCGCAAGTCCCTGGACGCAGCGGTCGACAAGATCAAGGGCGAGTTCCCGGCCGTCGACCTCCGGGCCCGGCTCATCCGGGGCCACGTCGTCGACGAGATGGTCGGCCTCTCCAAGCAGGCGGACATCCTGGTGGTGGGCAACAAGGGCCACGGAGCCTTCACCGGCATGCTCGTGGGTTCGGTGGCGCTGAAGCTCGTCCACCACGCGGCCTGCCCAGTGGTGGTCGTCCGCTGAGCGCGTTCAGGTCCGGCCAGCGGGGAGTTCTGCGGTGAGCAGCGTGCCGACCTCGGTGAGACCGCGCGCGGTGGAGTTGAGCTCCCGGCCGTAGCGCTGGGCGACGGTGGCGAGCTCGTCGCACTCGACTGCCCAGCCGAGCTCGGCGAGCAGGACGTCGGGTGCGGGGCGGTTTTCGTGGCTGAAGATTTCGTCCAGGCCCACGCCCCAGCTCTGCGAAGCGCTGACCGATTCCTCGTCCAGCAGCTGCTTCGTGACCAGGTGCTCGACCGCGATCCGGCTGCCCGGTGCGGAGTTTCCGGTGACCTCGCGCAGCAACCGCTGCTCGGTCGCGGCGTCGAGGTAGGGCAGGAGTCCTTCCGCGAGCCAGGCCGTGCGCAGCGCTGGGTCGAACCCGGCTTCGCGCAGCGCGGCGGGCCAGTCGTCGCGTAAGTCCGCCCCGATGGCGTGGCGGGTGCAGTTGGGTCGGGCGTGTTCGGCGGCGAGGACTTCGTCCTTGTACGCAAGGACTTTCGGCTGGTCGATCTCGAAGACCCGGACACCGGGAGGCCACGGCAGCCGGAACGCCCGGGTGTCCAAACCGGACGCGAGGACGACCGCCTGCTCGGTGCCGGCCTGGACGAAGAAGTCGTCGAAGTAGCGGGATCGCAAGCCGATGTAGTCGACGGCGTCCCGGAACCTCGGGTCGAAATCGGACTCGGCGGTCGGCACCGCTGCTCCCGCCGCGCGCGCCAGCGCGGCCGCGTACGGATCGTCGATCAGCCGTGCATCGCGCGCGGACTCCAACGCGCGGGCGGCGGCGACCATCAGCGCGGTGACCCCGACCCCGGACGAAACATCCCACTGCTCCTGCGACATGTGCATCCCCTCCGCCCGAACTGTGCCTCACCGAACGCCCGGAAACCACGGCTTCGCCGGAAGAAGTCCCGCACGTGCCAGGAAGATCACAACCCCTCCGCGACCCCGTTCAACCGGGTGGTGTCGATTTCGCGCGAGAGTGACACCACCCGGTTGAACGGTCACTCGCGCTCCGGCTGCGGACGCATCGGCTCCGCCGGGGGAGTCCGCAGTTTCAATTGAAACTGCGGTTTCAACGGAATTCGGGTGCCCGACACGCCGACACCTGTGGACAAGTCCGGCTCCCTGTGGAGAACTTCCGCAATTTCAATGGAAATTGGATGTCCAATTTCCATTGAAATTCCGGAGCCCGGAGCCCGGAGCCCGGAGCCCGGAGCCCGGAGCCCGGAGCCCGGAGCCCGTGTGCGGTTGGAGGTGAGCTTCTTGCGGAGTTGACGCCGCGTCGGGGGTCAGGGGGTGGGGTGGTCGTACTCGGCGATCGCTCGTTTGGTTGCGCTCATTCGCCAGGCTTGTTCCAGGAGGGCGGCGATCTCGGTCCAGTCCGGGGCCGATTTCTCGTCCAGGTTCACCCCGACCCAGCCCCTCGGACCGAGGTAAGCGGGGACGAAGTAGCGGGTGTTGTCCGCGACGAGGGCTTCCTGCTCGCCGGGCGGGGCCTTGACCGCCAGGGCCAGGCGTCCGTCGCCGTGGTGGTCGGTGAGCAGCCAGGCGAACCGCTTGCCGCGCGACAGGAATCCGGTGTGACCGTGCGAATCGTCCACCTGCACACCGGGGAAGGCCGACACCAGCTCCACGAGCCGGGTGCGCACGCGGAGCCGGTCGTCCTCGTTCCAGGTGATCGTCATGCGGCCACGGTAGCGGTCAGCTGCGCCAGGCGCGTTCGCTGAGCAGGCGCAGGCCGTTGAGGCCGACGATGATCGTGGAACCTTCGTGCCCGGCCACGCCCAACGGCAGCGGGAGGTTGCCGACCAGGTCCCACACCACGAGCACGGTGATGAACGCGCCCGCGATCACCAGGTTCTGCTGCACCAGCCGTCGAGCCCGCCGGGACAGGTCGACGACCTTCGGCACGGCGGCCAGCTCGTCGCGGACGACCACCACGTCCGCGGTCTGCAGCGTCAGGTCCGAGCCCGCGCGGCCCATCGCGACCCCGCAGTGCGCGGCGGCGAGCGCCGGAGCGTCGTTGACGCCGTCGCCGATCACCATCGTCGGCTGCGCGGATTCCCGCACTGCCGCGACCTTGTCGGCGGGCAGCAGCCCGGCGCGCACGTCGGAGATGCCCACCTCGCCCGCCACCTGGGCGGCGGTGCGCTCGTTGTCGCCGGTCAGCAGGACCGGTTCGGCGCTGGTCAGATCGCGCAGCGCCGCCACCGCGCCTGCGGCGTCCGGGCGCAGCCGGTCTGCGATGCCGAGCGTTCCGACTACGGCGTCGTCCACGGTGACGATCACCGCTGTGTGCCCGGCGTCTTCCAACTCGGCAGCGGCTTCAGCACCTCGCGGGCTGGTCACGGCCACCTTCCGGCCGTCGACGGTGGCCGACACGCCGTGGCCGGGGGTGGCCCGGAAGTCCTCGGCCGCGGGGATCGCCAGCCCCTTCCCGTGGGCTGCTGCGACGATCGCGCGGGCCAGCGGGTGTTCGCTGAGGTGCTCGGCGCCCGCGGCCAGCGCCAGGACCTCGTCGGCGTCACGACCTGCTGCGGGGTCGACCCGGACAACTCGCGGCGCGCCTTCGGTGAGCGTGCCGGTCTTGTCCAGCGCCACCCGCTCGACCTGCCCCAGCCGCTCCATCACCACCGCCGACTTGACCAGCACGCCGTGGCGTCCGGCGTTGGCGATCGCGGACAGCAGCGGCGGCATGGTCGCGAGCACGACGGCGCACGGCGAGGCGACGATCATGAACGTCATCGCGCGCAGCAGGGCGCTTTCCAAGGTGTCGCCGAGCAGCAGCGGCACCGCGAACACCGCCAGCGTGGCCAGCACGACGCCGACCGAGTAGCGCTGCTCGACCTTCTCGATGAACAGCTGCGTCGGCGCCTTGGTCTCGCTGGCCTCGGCGACCAGCGCGACGATCCGCGCGATGACCGACTCCGAAGCGTCCCGGACGACGCGCACGCGCAGGGCCCCGGTGCCGTTGAGGGTGCCCGCGAAGACTTCGTCGCCGGGCTGCTTGGCCGCCGGCAGCGGCTCGCCGGTGATGGTCGCCTGGTCGACGTCGCTGCTGCCGTCGACGACCTCGCCGTCCGCGCCGATCCGCTCGCCGGGGCGCACCACGATCACATCGCCGACCTGGAGTTCCGCCGTGTGCACGGTCTCCTCGACGCCGTCGCGGACCCGGACCGCGGTCTCCGGGGCGAGGTCGAGCAGACCGCGCACGGAATCCTCGGTGCGGGCGGTGGCGAAGGCCTCCAACGCGCCGGAGGTGGCGAAGATGACGATCAGCAGCGCGCCGTCGGTGATCTGCCCGATCGCGGCGGCTCCGAGGGCCGCGACGATCATCAGCAGGTCCACGTCCAGGGTCTTCTCCCGCAACGCCTGGAGCCCGGCGTAGGCAGGTTCCCACCCGCCGGTGACGTAGCAGACCAGGTAGAGCGCCCAGTAGAGCCAAGTCGGGCCGCCGAGCAGCTGCACGGCGAGGCCGAGCAGGAACGCGATCAGCGCGGCAGCGGCCCACCGCGCTTCGGGCAGCGCGAGCAGGCCGCGGCGGGTCGGTGCCGCCTCGGTTCGGGTCGGTGTTCGGTCGGTGACTGCGGTCATCACGCGCCCTTCCGGCGTCGGGACAGCCGGCGTGCTGTCGGAGGAGGACAGTACATGAACATCTGATCAGTCATTCATATGTCCCTCGGTCGTTAGACTGCCGGGCATGGGTCATGTGGTCAAGCGCGAGGAAACGCCCGCGGCGCGGCTGGATGCAGCCTCGGCGAACTCCGTCGCGGAGACCCTCCAGGCCCTGGCCACCCCGTCCCGCCTGCTCATCCTCAGCGAGCTGCGGCAGCGCGAGATGGCGGTCGGCGAGCTGGCCGAAGCGGTGGGCATGGAGCAGTCCGCGGTGTCCCACCAGCTGCGCCTGCTGCGCTCGCTGGGGCTGGTGGTCGGCAACCGCTCCGGCCGCAGCGTCGTGTACTCCCTCTACGACAACCACGTCGCCCAACTCCTCGACGAGGCCGTCTTCCACATCGAGCACCTGCGCCTGGGCATCCGCGACTGAACCCCGCGATACCCGGCGCGCGTGGTGGAGGCGGCTGGTTCTCGAGGCAGGAGGGTTCATGGGGGCAGTGATCCGCAGGGCTTCGCTGGCGATGGCCGCCGCGGTGCTCGCCGCTTTCCCTTTCGCAGAAACGGTTTCGGTCGCACGCGCGGACTCCGAGGTGTGCAACAGGGAGTGCGACGCGCTCGATCCGTCGAAGGCCACTGGTGACCGCACCCCGGTCAGCACGACGCTGCACGGCCGGACCATCGGATTGCACGTCGACGACGGCAATGCGATGGGCTGGGCCACGATCGACGACGCGAGCGCCGGCGACGAGATCTGGCTGGACCGGTCCTTCGACGGCGGGAAGACGTGGGACGGCAGGCTCGGCGTCACCGAGGCGCCGGAGGGGAATCCTGGCTGGCGCAGCCAGATGTACAACGTCGACGACTGGGCGAACCGCGGGATCGGTGCGCTCCGCGCGTGCGGGAAGGCCGCCGACCGCCCGGAGATCGCCTGCACCCAGTGGGCGCGCTCGGACTGGAATTCCTCCAGTCCGAGCAAGGCCGCCGCGACCGCGACGATGATGCTCTTCGACCGCGACACCGGGCTCTTCGAGGGCAACGCCTGGTGGAACGGTGCGAACGCGCTCACCGCCGTCATCGACAACATGCGGGTGACCGGCATGCGCAGCTACGAGTACGCGATCGCCGAGACCTACGACCGCAACATCAACAGCCACGGCGGCAACTTCACCAACGAGTTCCTCGACGACACCGGCTGGTGGGGCCTGGCCTGGGTGGCGGCCTACGACCTCACCGGCGACAGCCGCTACCTGGAGACGGCGAAGGTCGACGCCGACCACATGAACGACCACTGGACGTCGGACTGCGGAGGCGGGGTCACGTGGAAGACCGACAACGGCTACAAGAACGCCGTCACCAATGAGCTGTTCCTGCAGCTCAACGCGGCGCTGCACAACCGGATCCCGGATGACACCCAGTACCTGGAGCGGGCCCAGCGGGAGTGGGACTGGTTCCGGGGCAGCGGGATGATCAACGATGACAAGCTGGTCAACGACGGCCTGGACGCTTGCAAGAACAACGGCCAGCAGACCTGGAGCTACAACCAGGGAATCCTGCTCGGCGGACTGGTCGAGCTGAACCGCGCGACGGGTGACGACGGTCTGCTCGAGACCGCCCGCGAACTCGCCGACGCCTCGACCAAGGCCGAGGCCCTGCACAAGGACGGCGTGCTGACCGAACCCTGCGAGTCGGGCGACTGCGACCCGGACGGCCCGTCCTTCAAGGGCGCTTACGTTCGCGGCCTGGGCGTGCTCAACGACGCCCTGCCCGACCACCCCTACGCGGGATACCTCAAGCACCAGGCCGAAGTCGCCTACGAGCACCGCAGTCCGCTGGACATGTACGGCGTGCACTGGAACGGCCCCGTCGACAAGATCTCCACCGGCCGCCAGCACAGCGCGTTGGACCTGCTCAACGCGGCCCGCTGACTCCCGCTGCCGGCCGTCGGGATCAGCTCTTGGTGATCGAGTCCGCGAAGGCCAGCGCCGGTTCGAGCTGGGCGACGGCGACCCGCAGGTCGTGCCCGGCGTGCGGCACGACAGCCAGGGTGGTGCGCCCACCGGCCGCCTTGACCGCGCGGTACATGTCCTGCGTCTGCTCGTGCGGGACCACGCAGTCGGAGTCACCGGCGGCGAAGTTGATCGGCGGGAGCTTGCTCGCGGTGGGCAGGTAGGTGGCCGGGTTGGCTTCGAAGGACTTCTCCAGCGTGCTCTGCAGCGGACCCCGGAACCAGATCGACTCGGGCGAGTTCGCGACGTCGTGCTTGAGCACCTTGCCCTTGCACGCCTTCGGGGTGTCGGCCTCGAACTGAGCGCCCATCTTCCCGAAGTCGTACGGGCCGTACCAGGCGACGGCCCCCTGCACGGCGCTGGACACCCCGGGGTTGCCGAGACTGTCGTCGTCGAACTGGGTGCGCTGGTCACCGGTGACGGCGAGCAACGTGGCCATGTAGGCACCCGAGGACGGGCCCCAGGCGATGAACCGGCCGGGATCGATGCCGTACTCGGGAGCGTGCACCCGCAGCCAGCGGACCGCGGCCTTGACGTCCTGCGCCCCGGCCGGGAAGGGGGCCTCGCAGCTGAGCCGGTAGTTGAGGCTGGCGACCGCGTACCCCCGCGCGAGCTGCGACGACACCACGTGCAGGTTCACCGGGTGCGACTTGTCGCCCTGGATGAACCCGCCGCCGTGGATCAGCACGATGAGCGGTGCGCCGCCGGGATCGGCGTGCGCCGGCAGGTAGAGGTCGAGCTTCTGCGCGGCTGAGATGCGGGCGTACGCGAGGTCCCGATGTGCCGGCCGGGGCGCCTGCGCCGGGATGGGCAGCGGCCGGTCGGGTGGCGCCAGGTCGGAAGCGGTCAGCGGATTGCAGTGCTCGGAGAAGGACGACGTGCTCGGCGAGATGACCTCGGCTTCGGAGTGCGCCGAATCGCCCGCCCCGTCAGCACAGGCGGTCACCAGCAGGACAGCGGCGAGCAACCCCGCCCGGCGAGCGAAGCGCCTGGTCAACCCGTCTCGAGCACCCACAGGACGAATCCTCCCCGCTAACCCGTGCTGGTGAAAACCTAGCCACCCAGCACCCGATCCGCCCAGTACCAGCGGCCAAACGGAGGGCAGCTGTGACGGAACCGACCAAGCGGCGTGGGTCTGCTGGCTGGTCAAGCCTGCTGTGTCGGGAGGCTACGAACGCCGGGATGCGAACTTGCGCTGTGCTTCGGTCACCGATAACCAGCGCGCTTCGAAGCGAGCTTTCTCATCACGCACGATTGCGCCGAACCCAGAGAAACTGCACCTCACGTCAGACACTTGCGATGATCTTATGCCTGGTGGACGGGGATATCGTGCAAGATTACCTGCATGATTCACGTTGATCACGCTTCGCCACAGCAGAAGATCCACGACGTCGGTAACACGTGGTCGCGCTCCGACCGGGACCTCTCCGACGGCACCGTCAGCGATGGTGACGGCACCGATTGGCGAGTCAACCAATGAACCCAGGCGGGCCAGGCGTACCACCACACCGTTATCACGTTCCGGTCGGCAGACCGATGTATCACGAGTTTATGGCGATACCGTCGCGGCTCGCGCAGAAAATCCAGGTTTCGTCAGTCGTAATTGGATCATCGTCGATCGCTTTGAGTGTCCTCATCGGAGTTCTGATCGTGGCGATCGGCTACCAGCTACCCACAGCGACCTGGGCGACAACCGGACTCGTAACCGCGATGGGCGGCATCTCGTCGTTCTTCTGCTTCTTTTCCGGTCTTACCTTGACGTTCACACCGATCTATTTGAAGAACGGGCACCTCAACGTGACCTTCACTGCCAGGGCGCGGCGAGTGCTCGTCACGCTGTGCGGTGGTACGACATTCACAGCGATCATCTCCATCCTCTTCTTTGCTGGCACCGTAAACGCATCGGTCAAGAGCGCCGGGGATCCCATTTATCGCAAGTTGATCGGTGACCAACCAGTCGGCTACACCCCATCTGCTATCGGCTACATGATCCTGCTCGGAGTGCCGTTTATGCTCTCGGTCTTCAATATGGTCATCGGCTGGCGGCTCCTTCGCCCGGCCCCAGCACTACTGCGCAAATACGTCACATGATGGCCATGTCCTTTGAGAGGCTCCAAAGGTCCCGGACAGGAACCGACCAGGCGGCGCAGCGGGGGAGGCAGTTTCAACTAATACTGCGGACCTGCCGGAGAAGCTGGTGTTCCTGCCTGGGGGTTTCGCGGTCAGTTGGTTCCGGAGAACGCGACCACCACACCAACGAAGAGCAGCAGCAGGTAGATCCAGAACAGGATTTGGGTGACGGTGTGCCGAACGCCCATTGCTGCTGCGAGAAGTCCTAGGCCGATCGCGGCTGCAAAGCCGTAGATGATGACGCCGAACCCCACGAGGCTCTGGTCGATCTGGAGCAGGTCAGCTCCCTGCGCTTTCCAGGCCGCGAACGGCGCGACTGAGATGCCCCACGCGCCGAGCCCGATGATGAACGCCGGCCAACCGAGGGCGTGTCCGAGGGCCACGGTGGCTTTGTCCGAACGACGCGGAGGTTGGGAGGGGTTGCTCATGGGGCAGCTCAGTCCGTCGGTGGGTGCTGTGTGGCGGCAGTGTGGCACGGTCGAAGCGGGGTGATCAGAAGTCGTCCGCGTGCGTCGCAATCGCCCCGCCCGGCAAGATCGGTGCTTAGCCGGGCGCCCCACTCCGAATCCCTAACGAGTTCGGTGTGGGGCGCGTCGCAATAGAAGGTGCGGGTGACCGTTCCTAGTTCGAACGTCCAAGTCCGATTATCAAGAAGACGACACCTACGATTGTGGTTAGTACGCCTGTGGCCAAGGCGATCTTGCCAAGAAGGCTCTTTCGTCCGAAAGCAGCGCCGAGGATCGCGACAGCTGCCCAGCAAGGAACCAACCAGACCACGGTCCAGAACATCGCGAAGGGAAGAGCGACGCCACCCGATCCGTGTCGAAGGTTGCTGTCGATCATCGCCGCCCAGACCGTGAGTCCAGCCAGTGCCAGCACCCCAGCCGCAACCGATCCCATGGTGCGAGCAAGCGTCGACTGCCAACCTGAGCGAGTGCTGTTCACTCGATTGCCTCCCTGAACCGGATTGGCTCACCCTCGGGGTCCTGTCTGGCCCGTGACGACCCTGGCGATGCCATCAACCGTATGTGCCTAGCGTGGGATGTGACTTGGCGTCGGTCTCCGCGTAGGGAATCTCTGAGTTGACATCGAGCTCCTGCGCCTAGGATTTCAAGACTGGTGAACGACGCCTCGATTCCTGGATGGGGTAGATCCGATTTCAGGCCAATTCGGCCTTTGGCCGACGAGGATGGGACCGACCGGACGACGCGGCGGGGGAGTCGCGCCGTCCGGTCGGGAAGGCCCGGTGCTGGGTGTCGGGGAGGGGCGACCAGCACCGGGCCGGTCTACAAGCGCCGCAACCCGGCGAGGATCCGCCGCAGGACCGCGGGGTTCGGGGCTTCGGGCGGGAGTGAGGGCCTGGGAGTTTCCGAGGTCTCGTGGTCGTCCACAGGTGTTCTGAGCCGGTGGCGACCACTGCTGGTCTCGGCTTCGACTCGGGCGATCAGATAGCGCACCGTCAGTGCGCCTTCTCCGCCTCCGGCGTGTTGCGGCCGACGTGAGAAGAAGTAGACCGTGCAGCAGAGCGAGAGTGCGGCGGCAGCCAGGACGGCGATCGCCCAGACTGCGACGACCTGCGTGCTCATCCCTTCACCGCCTTCAGCTCGGAGTTGCAGAGCTGGCACGATGGGGCTCGTATCCAGTCCACTTCGGATGGTTCGGCGAGAGCGAAGAGGTTGCCGCAGAAGGACTCCCCGTTCGCTCCCAAGTCGATGCGTCGGCCTCGGAAGGCGTGGCGAACCAGTCCGTAGTCGCTGGAATCGTCCACGACCGGAAGCCAGTGGTAGCGAAGCTGGCTGCTCATCGGCGTCATGGCGGCTCCCATTCCTGATGCGTTGGGTGATCGCTTGGTGACCGTGAGTTAGACGGTAATTGTTACCCGGTAACGATGTCGATGTTCGCGGCTCCGATCCGCCTGAACAGGTGATCTCAGGAGTTCGATCTCCCGTGCGAAGCTGTGCGCATGGCAGGAACCGCACGGCAAGTGCACTTGGGGCGCCAGCTCCGGCAGCTGCGGACCAACGCGGGTTTGTCCCTGGATGAAGCGGCTGCGCACCTGGAGAGATCGCGGGCGACGGTGGGACACTGGGAGCGCGGGCACTCCAGGGTGTCCGCGAAGGACCTCGATGCGCTGCTCGAGTTCTACGACGCCCCGGAAGACCTGGTCGAACAGCTCCAGCAGCTTCGCCGGGAGAGCGGACAGCGTGGCTGGTGGCAGAGCTACAAGCTCCCGGCCTACCTCGCGCCGTTCGTCGGGTTCGAAGCCGAAGCCAGCGAAATCTTCCACTACGAGCTGGGTGTTGTCCCCGGATTGCTGCAGACCGAGGCGTATGCGCGTGCCGTGCACGAAGCGGGACGCCTGGCGTTGACCGAGTCCGAGCTGCAGAACTGGGTGAACGTTCGGCTGAAGAGGCAGGAGCGGTTGGACGAGGGCGGTGGGCTGGCGCTGCACGTCGTGATCGCCGAAGAAGCACTTCGCCGTGTCGTCGGATCGCGAGCGGTGATGGCTGAGCAGCTGCACCACCTGGCCGACATCGCGAAGCGACCGACCGTGAACATCCAGGTGCTGCCCTTCGACTCCGGTGCGCACGAAGGGATTCACGGCCCGATCCTGCTGCTGCGGTTTCCGGACTCGGCCCAGAGCGATGTCGCCTACAGCGACACGGTACTCGGCGGGCATGTCATAGACGACCTGCGCGACGTTGCCGAACTAGCGCGTCTCTTCGCATCGTTGCAGGCCCGAGCACTTCCTGAAGGAAATTCATCCGATCTGCTGCGTAGCATCGCCCACGAACACGACCAACGTGCGAAGGAGTAGTGCGATGCGCCCGGAACCCGTGTGGAAGAAGGCAAGTCGTTCCGGACAGGCGAACGCCTGCGTCGAAGTCGCGACGAACTTGCCCGGCTTAGCCCTCGTCCGCGACTCGAAGTTAGGTGCGTCGTCGCCGATCCTCAGCACGACCGACGCCGCGTTCGCGACCTTCATCAGCGAGGTGAAGGCCGGTACTTTTGAAATCTGAGCATGGCCGGCAGACGTTCCAAGGAAGCTTTCGAAGGAGCTGACGTGAACCACGTTGACCGGGCATCCGACTTAGCAGTCCAGTGGCGCAAGAGCAGCCGTAGCGCTCAAGGCTCTGAGTGCGTCGAGGTCGGTGGTACCGCTGAATTCACCGCGGTCCGCGACTCGAAGGCTCCGGCCGGTCCTGCACTGCTGCTGGCCCCTAGCGTCTTCGGGAGCTTCGTCGGCTCGGTGAAGTCGGGGCGCTTCGACCTGGTTTGAGGTGCACCTCTGCTCGAAGGGCCCCTCCGGCCGCTGGTCGGAGGGGCCCTTTCGCCTTTCGGGTCGGTCAGCTGAGGCCGGTGATCTGGCCGTGTTCGTCGATGTCGATGGACTCCGCTGCCGGGTGGGAGCCCAGGCCCGGCATGGTTCGCATCTCTCCGCAGATCGGGTAGATGAAGCCCGCGCCGACCGAGGCCCGGACTTCGCGGACCGGGAGGGTCCAGCCCGTCGGGGCTCCGAGCAGCGTCGGGTCGGAGCTCAGGGACAGGTGGGTCTTGGCGATGCAGACCGGGAGGTTCCCGTAGCCGTTGGCCTCGTAACCGTCCAGGGAGCGGGCTGCTGCTGGGAGGTAGGAGACCGCTGCTGCTCCGTAGATCTTCGCCGCGATCGTCTCGATCTTGGTGCGGAGGTCCGCCGAATCCGGGTAGAGCAGCTGGAAGCCGCTGGGCTCTTCGGCGGCTGCCACGACCGCTTCGGCCAGTTCGACCGCGCCCTTGCCCCCTTCGAGGAAGTGGTTGCTGACCGCCACCCGGGCGCCTTCGGCCTCCGCGATCTCGCGGATCGCCTCGTGCTCGCTGCGGTAGTCGGTGGGGAAGGCGTTGATCGCCACCACCGGGGACACGCCGTGCAGGCGGATGTTGTCGATCTGCTTGCGCAGGTTCGCCGCGCCCGCTCGCACGTCGTCGGGGTTCTCCGCCAGCATCGCCGCAGGCAGCGGCTTGCCCGCCACCACCTTGTAGCGACCGGAGTGCGCCTTCAGCGCGCGCACCGTCGCCACCAGGACCGCCGCATCGGGGCGGAGACCGGAGGTGCGGCACTTGATGTTGAAGAAGCGCTCGGCTCCCATGTCCGCGCCGAAACCCGCCTCGGTCACCACGTAGTCCGCGCAGCGGCTGGCGATCCGGTCGGCCACCACCGAGGAATTGCCGTGCGCGATGTTGCCGAACGGGCCCGCGTGCACCAGGACCGGCGTGTTCTCGGTGGTCTGCATGAGGTTCGGCTTGATCGCCTCGCGCATGATCACCGCCATCGCCCCGCCCGCGCGCAGCTGCTCGGCGCTGACCGGCCGCCCGTCGCGGGTGTAGCCGACCACGATCCGGCCCAGCCGCTGCCGCATGTCCTGCAAGGACGTCGACAGCGCCAGCACCGCCATCACCTCGCTGGCCGCGGTGATGTCGAAACCGGTCTGCCGGGGCGTTCCGTCGACCCTGCCGCCGAGGCCGGTGACGATGTTGCGCAGGTCGCGGTCGTTGACGTCCAGCACCCGCCGCCAGGTGATCCGGTGCGGGTCGATGCCGAGCGAATTCCCCTTGTGCAGGTGGTTGTCCAGCATCGCGGCCAGCATGTTGTGCGCCGCGGTGACGGCGTGCATGTCGCCGGTGAGGTGCAGGTTCAGCGCCTCCATCGGCACCACCTGGCTGTAGCCGCCGCCGGCCGCGCCGCCCTTGATGCCGAACGTCGGGCCCATCGACGGCTGCCGGATCGCGACCGCGGAGCGCTTGCCGAGATGCCGCAGCGCCTGGCCGAGACCGACCGTCGTGGTCGTCTTGCCCTCGCCCAACGGGGTGGGCGTGATCGCCGAGACCACGACGTAGCGGGCCGTCGGCTCTTCGGGCAGCTCGTCGAGGGCCTCCAGGGAGATCTTCGCGACGCTGCGCCCGTACGGCTCGAGCAGGTGCGCGCCGATGCCCAGCTGCGCGGCGACCTCCTCCAGCGGCTTGAGTGCGGTAGCGCGGGAGATGTCCAGGTCGGAGGGGATGTTCATGCCGGTACCTCCCGCAATCTGGCGACCAGGTCGTGGCGCCACTGCAACGTCTTCGCGATCTCGTTGAAGGTGAAGAAGTGCCAGCCGGCGATGCCGTAGGAGGGGTCGACGAGGTGGGGGGAGAGCTCGTCGAACAACTCCTCCGGGGTGTACCGGGTCAGCAGCTTCGTCACCATGCCGTGCTGCTTGCGCAGGTACCGCATCGATTCGCCCAGGCCGATCTTCAGCGAGATCCGCAGCAACCGGTGCGCGTCCACCACGCCGGGCACCCCGACGTGGATCGGCAGCGACACCCCGCGGGCGCGCACCGCCTTCACCCAGGACGCCACGGTGTGCGGGTCGTAGCAGATCTGGGAGACGACGTAGTCGGCGTAGCGGGACTTCTCGTTCATGGCCCGGATCGCCGAGGCGTCGCAGATGAACGCGTGGCGTTCCGGGTAGCCGGTGATGCCCACCCGCGCCGGACGCCGCCCGAGCTCGTCCATCGCGCGCAGCATCGCCAGGGCGTCCGGGAACTCCCCGCGCGGTTCGGGGGAATCCCCGGCGATCGCGAACACCTCGGTGATGCCGAGCGCGTCGATGCGGTCCAGCAAGGCGGTCAGGTGCGCGCGGTCGCGGATCATCCGGGCGGCCAGGTGCGGCACCACGTGCAGGTCGCGCTCGCACAGCTGGGCGGCCAGGTCCATGGTCGCGTCCAGGCCCTTGTGCGGCGACGCCGTGACCGTCACGGTGGTCCCGTCCGGCAGCATTTCCGCTTGCGCGACAACACCTCTCAGCGGAATCACCTCGAACCGGGCGTGGTTCAAGGACTGCTCCAGAACTTCGGCGTTGGTCGTCATCGCAACCTCACCACCTCGTCCTGCCCGTGGTGTCGTTCGGCCTGGGCAGGTTCCCGTGAGTACTTTGGGTCGCTATAGCAGCCCAAAGTGCTCACGGGTCCGTGCCGCACTGCTGCGCCGGTCATGTCGGTCAACCTCCCTGCGCAGTGCGGACCAGGGACTTGGGGATGTCCTTGGTCGGGTCCAGGAACGGCTTCTCCACGACGACCGCCTCCTGCGGGCCGTGCTGGGTGTCCACCCTGAGCTCGGTGCCCAGCTCCTCGTAGGCGATCGGCACCATGGCGTAGCCGATGTTGCGCTCCAAGCGCGGCGAGTAGCAGGCCGAGGTGACCTCGCCGATGCGCAGGCCGTGCGGGTCGTGCACGTCGAAGACGTCGACCATCTCGCCGTCGTTGAACGACCCCACGCCCGGTCCGCCGATCTCCACGCCGACCAGCTTGCGGCTGATGCCCTCGGCCTTGATCCGCTGCAGCGCGGCCTTGCCGATGAAGTCCGCTTCCTGGTCCAGGTCGACCATCCAGGTCTTCTCGAAGCCGTAACCCACTTCGAACGGGTTGGTGTCGTAGGTGATGTCGCAGCCCCACGACAGGATCCCGGCCTCGATGCGCCGGATGTGGCACGGCCCGATCACCCGCATGCCGTGCGGTTCACCGGCCTCCCAGATCGCGTCCCACAGCTGCACGCCGTCGCGGCTGGCGTTGTGCAGGTAGATCTCGTAGCCCAGCTCGGCGGTGTAGCCGGTGCGCGAGACCACCACCTGCATGCCGTCGAGCTCGCGCTCGACCGCGTAGTAGTAGGGCACGTCCAGGATGGACTCGCCGAACAGGTCCACCATCACATCGCGCGACTTCGGGCCCTGGACCTGCACCGGTCCCACGTCGGGCTCGCGGATCTGCACGTCCATCCCGAGGTTGTGCGCCAGGCCCTTGGCCCACAGCAGCACGTCGCTGTCGGCCAGCGACAGCCAGAAGTGGTTCTCGCCGAGCCGCAGCAGCACCGGGTCGTTGATGATGCCGCCGTCCTCGGCGGTGACGAACACGTACTTGCACTGCCCGACCTTGCACTTGGTCAGGTCCCGGGGCACCAGCATGTTGGTGAACTCGAACGCGTCGGGGCCGGTGATCTCCACCTGCCGCTCGACGCCGACGTCCCACAACGTCACGCCCTCCAGCAGCGCCCAGTACTCGCCGATCGGATCGCCGTAGTGCCGCGGGTGGTAGGTGTGGTTGTAGACGCTGTACAGGCCGACGCCGTGCCGCCGCGAGGCGTAGAAGAACGGCGACTTGCGGATTCGCGGGTAGAGCAGGACTCCGGGGTTCGGGTTGATGCTCATGGCTGGCTCCTAGAGGTCTCCTGTGGTGGGTAGCCGGGACCTGCACCGCGGGTCGTTCAGCACGGCCGGGCGTGTGGAGGTCTTGCGGGAATGTGCTGATCAGCAGCGCATTCTGATCATCTCGGGGTCGGACACGGGGTCAGCGGTGGCCGTCGCCGGATGCCGCTGGTCGAAGTAGGACACCCGCCCCGGGGTGCCCGGTCGGGCCGGCTCGGCGGGCAGCCGGGTGCGCCCCGGGCTGTCGTCGATGCTGCAGCCGGTGCTCGTGGTGGCCCCGACGGGTGCACCGTCGGAGAACACCGGCTCGGAACCCGACAACGCGGTGCCGTCGTCGATCGGCAGACGGCACAACCGCCGCCGCGGCGCGGTTTCCCGGCGTCGCAGCAGCGCGTCCCAGCCGATGAAGTCGCCCCCGTCGGTCTCGAGATCGGCTCCATCGGGATCGTGCAAGCTCCACATTTCCGCCCCCCAGGTCCGGTTTTCCTTCTCCAGCAAGTCCCACAACCGGCGGCCGAACTCCGCGGAGGCGTGGAGCTCCCAACCGAGACCGTCCATATAGGACAGACGTAGCGCCTCGTGCGAGCCGGCCTGGAAGGTATCCCGGTCCAGCTGGGGCGCCGCGATGTCCGCGCGGATCTCGGCCGCGGGCTTCAGCGGCAGCGTGCAGGTCGCGTAGCCGGGTGGCTGGTTGGTGGTCGGCCGCTGCAGCAGGTCGAGCGCGCCGCGCTCGGTGACTTCCGCCCTGGCCAGGGAAGTCATGTCGTACATCGCAACTCGCTCGCGGGTGGCCTGCTGTTCGGCGCCGGCGATCGGGGACCAGCGGCGCCCTGCCCACGGGTCAGGCTGAACGATGTACCGGCCTTCGACCAGGGACTTGTTGCTCTGATGTGGCCGCGCCCGGCCATCGGCTTCCAGCGGCCCTCGCTCGATCACGAGGACGAGGCGCGCAGGGTGGTGCGCGGTGCTGCATCCCGCGATGCCCGCGCCGACGGGGCGTACTTGGGCGCTGGAATCCATAGCTGCCGCCTTGTTGCGTCTACGACAACTCCCTGCGTCTACCGCAACAGTGCGCCTCCGGGAGGGTGCACGTCAAGGACACGTCGGGACCAATTTGGCCGTCGACCGAAACGGGGGCGAGAACCCCTTCGGCGTCGACGAGCAGTGGCCCCTGGCTGGCCTGTCCGAGTGACGATCGACTCGAACGGACTAGTCCGATTTCCGTTCCTCCGGAAGGGAAATCCGCCGCTCCGCAGGGCGATCAGCGCCCCGGTGATCGCCGGGATCCGGAGGTTCGGCGGTAGTCGATCAGGCCGCAGCGCGGAACAGGCGGTCGAGGCGGGCTCGTGCGACGTTCGCAACACTCTCCGTATTTGGCCGGATACGTTGCGGAGTCGGGGTGGGATGCGGAGAACGTGCTTGCCCCGCCTCGGTAAATCGCGTGCCGCTCAGATGGCTTGGCGGATGGACTGTTCGAAGTCGTCCACGTGGGCGACCGCGATGCGGTCGGCCCCGTCGGCATCGGCGGCGATGATCGCCTTCAGCAGCTCCGAGTGCTCGGCGACGTGGTCCGAGACGTTCGGCAGGCGGTCGAAGAACAGGTGCCAGATCCGCAGGGCCAGGTTGTAGTACTGGCCGAGCGTGCCTTCGAGGTAGCGGTTGTGGGTGCAGTGGTAGATCGTCCGGTGCACCCGGGCGTCGACGTCCATGATCACCGACTGGTCGTTGCCCAGGTCCTCGGTCAGCGTGCGCAGCTCGTCCAGCTCGGACCGCTCGGCGTCGGTGGCGCGCTCGGCGGCGCGGCGCGCGGCGTGACCTTCCAGGCGGCGGCGCACGTCGGCGATCAGCGCGTGGTCGGTGATGTTGACCTCGGTGACGAAGGTGCCGCGGCGCGGGTAGATCGCCACCAGCGACTCGGCCTCCAGGCGCTTGATGGCCTCCCGGAAGGGGGTGCGGCCGATGCCGAGCTCACCGCTCAGCGGCTCCTCCTGGACGGGAGCGCCGGGCGGCAGCTGCAGGGTCAGGATCAGGTCGCGCAAGGTCAGGTAGGCGCGCTCGGCCTGTGAGGGCTGCTCTCCGGATCGGGAATTGACGGCTGCGGACACGTCTCGTAGCCTACCGCACAGACTGATATATCAGTTCGCCGAACACTTTCACTCCATCAGTCCCACTGGTCGCTCCCGTCTTTCGCGTTGGAGGTCGCGGTGGTTTCCACCCCCTTGCCCGAACCGCCGCCGAGGCTGTGGCGGACCCCGGAACCGAAGCGGCACTACGACGTGGTGATCGTCGGCTCCGGTGGTCACGGCCTGGCCACCGCCTACTACCTGGCCCGCAACCACGGCATCACCGACGTCGCGGTGCTCGAGCGCGGCTGGCTCGCCGGCGGCAACATGGCCCGCAACACCACGATCATCCGCTCCAACTACCTCTTCGACGAGAGCGCCAAGCTGTACAACCACGCGCTGGACCTGTGGGAGCAGCTGCCCGCCGAGCTGGAGTACGACTTCCTGCTCAGCCAGCGCGGGGTGCTCAACCTGGCGCACACCGAGCAGGAGGTGCGCGATTCGCGGCGGCGGGTGTTCGCCAACCAGCTCAACGGCGTCGACGCCGAATGGGTCGAGCCCGACGAGATCGCCGAGCTGTGCCCGATCCTCAACCTCTCCAGCGACGTCCGCTACCCCGTGCTCGGCGCGACCTTGCAGCGCCGCGGCGGGATCGCCAAGCACGACCACGTGGCCTGGGCGTTCGCGCGCAAGGCCGACGAGATGGGCGTGGACCTGATCCAGGGGTGCGAGGTGACGGGCTTCCAGCTCGACGGCGATCGGGTCACCGGGGTGCAGACCTCGCTCGGCCCGATCGGCGCGGGTCGCGTCGCGCTCGCCGCGGCCGGCCGCACGTCGCTGCTCACCGATCAGCTCGGCCTGCGCCTGCCGCTGCAGAGCCATCCGCTGCAGGCGCTGGTGTCCGAGCTGCTGGAGCCGATCCACCCGTGCGTGGTGATGTCCAACCACGTGCACGTCTACTGCAGCCAGGCGCACAAGGGCGAACTGGTGCTGGGCGCGGGTGTCGACAGCTACAACGGTTACGGCCAGCGCGGTTCGGTGCACGTGATCGAGCAGCAGATGGCGGCGGCGCTGGAACTGTTCCCGATCTTCGAGCGCGCCCACGTGATCCGGACCTGGGCGGGCACTGTCGACGTCACGCCCGACGCGTCACCGATCATCGGGCCGACGCCGTACGAGAACCTCTACCTCAACTGCGGTTGGGGCACCGGAGGTTTCAAGGCGACGCCGGGTGTGGGCTGGGTCTACGCGCACACCATCGCCACCGGCGAGCCGCACCCGATCAACGAGCCCTACGGCCTGGACAGGTTCACCACCGGCGCCCTCATCGACGAGCACGGCGCCGCCGCGGTGGCGCACTAGGTGTCCCCGCAAATTCCATTGAAATCGAACATCCGATTTCAATGGAATTTGCGTCAACGCGAAGGTCTTCCGCGAGTTTGGAGTTCCCGATGCTGTTGATCCACTGCCCCTGGTGCGGGGATCGGGACGAGACCGAGTTCCACTACGGCGGTCAAGCCCACGTCGACTTCCCCGAGAACCCCGCCGAACTGGACGACGCGGCGTGGGCGGAATACCTCTTCGTCCGCGACAACCCGCGCGGGTTGTTCCACGAGCGCTGGGCGCACACCGCGGGCTGCCGCCGCTGGTTCAACGTCGTCCGCGACACCACGACCAACGAGATGCGTCCCGAGAAGGTGCTGCCATGACACGCCTGGCCGAAGGCGGTCGCATCGACCGCGCCCGCACCCTGCGGTTCACCTGCGACGGCATCGAGCTCACCGGCCACCCCGGCGACACGCTGGCCTCGGCGCTGCTGGCCAACGGCCGCATCGAGGTCGGCTCGTCGATCTACCGGGACCGGCCGCGCGGCATCCTCACCGCCGACGGCACCGAGCCGAACGCGCTGGTCCAGGTGCTCAGCGGCGGTCCGGAACCGATGGTGCCCGCCACCACCCTGGAGCTGCGCGACGGACTCCAGGTGGCGAGCCTGTCCGGGGTCGGCTGGCTCAGCAACGCGCCGGATCCCACGGTCCGCGACAAGAAGTACGTGCACGTCGACGTGGTCGTGGTCGGCGGCGGCCCGGCCGGGATCGCCGCCGCGCTGGCGGCCGGGCGCAGCGGCGCGCGGGTGATGCTGGTCGAGCAGGGCCGCCACCTCGGCGGATCGCTGCTCGACGGCGACGAGCGCATCGACGGGCGCGACGCGGGGGAGTGGATTTCCCGTGCCGCGAGGGAATTCGTGGACATGCCGGAGGTCCGGGTGCTGACCCGTTCCGCCGCGATCGGGTACTACGACCACGACTACCTGCTCGTCGCCGAGCGCCGGGGCGACCGCGAGCGGCTGTGGCACGTGCGGGCGCGGCGGGTGGTGCTGGCCACCGGGGCGACCGAACGTCCGATGGTCTTCGCCGACAACGACCGGCCGGGCATCATGCTCGCCTCGGCGGTGCGCACCTACCTCAAGCGCTTCGCGGTGCTGCCGGGTCAGGACGCCGTCGTGGTGACCACGTCCGACAGCGCCTACCTGACCGCCGCCGATCTCGCCGCCGCCGGCGCGCGGGTCCGCGCGGTGGTCGACACGCGTCCGGAACCACCGCAGCGGCTGGTCGAGCTGGCGAATTCGTTGGGAGCGCAGGTGTTCACCGGTTCCGCCGTCGTCGGGACCACCGGCGACCGGCGCATCACCTCGGCGCGCATCGCGGGCCTCGAGGGCGGCACGCCGGTCGACGTCGACTGCGATCTGCTGGCGGTGTGCGGCGGGTGGAACCCCGCGGTGCAGCTCTACAGCCAGGCAGGCGGCTCGCTGCGCTGGGACCGGCTGGTGGCGGGGTTCGTGCCGGAGCAGGAACCCGGGCGCCCCAAGGTGGTCGGGTCCGCCCGCGGCACCTACGACCTCGCGGGCTGCCTCGCCCAGGGTCTGGCAGCGGGTGCGGAAGCGGCCACTGCCTGCGGTTTCCGGATCGCGGCCCCGCCGGTGCCGCCGGTGGCCGGGGACCGCCCGGTCGCCGGGCCGCGGCCGGTGTGGCTGGTGCCGGGCGAGGGCGAACCGTCGGAGTGGACGCAGCACTTCGTCGACCTGCAGCGGGATGCCACGGTCGCCGACGTGTGGCGGGCGGTCGGCGCGGGGATGCGCTCCGTCGAGCACGTCAAGCGCTACACGACCATCGGCACCGGCAACGACCAGGGCAAGACCTCCGGGGTCAACGCCATCGGCGTCATCGCCGAGGCGCTGGGCGCGGAATCGCCGGGCGAGGTCGGCACCACGACCTTCCGCCCGCCGCACGTCCCGGTGTCGTTCGCGCTGCTGGCCGGCCGCGACCGCGGCGAGCTGCACGACCCCGTGCGCACCACGCCGATGCACTCCTGGCACGTGGAGCACGGCGCGGAGTTCGAGGACGTCGGCCAGTGGAAGCGGCCCCGGTACTACCCGCAGCCCGGCGAGGACATGGCCGCCGCGGTGCACCGCGAATGCCTGGCGGCGCGCACCGGTGTGGCGATGCAGGACGTGTCCACGCTCGGCCGGATCGAGATCGTCGGGCCGGACGCACCGGAGTTCCTCAACCGCATCTACACCAACGCCTTCGCCAAGCTCGCGGTCGGCAAGGCCCGCTACGGCGTCATGTGCACCGCGGACGGGATGGTCTTCGACGACGGCGTGTCCATCCGGCTGGCCGAGGACCGCTACCTGATGAGCACCACGACCGGCGGCGCCGCGACGGTGCTGGAGTGGCTGGAGGAGTGGCTGCAGACCGAGTGGCCGCACCTGGCGGTGCACTGCACGTCGGTGACCGAGCAGTGGGCGGCGGTGGCCGTGGTCGGGCCCGACTCGCGGGACGTGGTGGCCCGGCTGGCGCCGGACCTGGACGTCTCGAACGAGGCCTTCGGCTTCATGGAGTTCCGGGAAACCGAGCTGTCCAACGGGATTCCGGCCCGGATCTGCCGGATCTCGTTCTCCGGCGAGCTGGCCTACGAGATCAACGCGCCGTCCTGGTACGGCCTGGCGCTGTGGGAGGCGGTGCACGAAGCCGGGCAGGACTTCGGCATCACGCCCTACGGCACCGAGACCATGCACGTGCTGCGCGCGGAGAAGGGGTTCGTGATCGTCGGCCAGGACACCGACGCCACCGTGACCCCGCACGACCTGGGCATGGACTGGGTGGTGTCCAAGCGCAAGGACTTCATCGGCAAGCGCTCCTTCTCCCGCCCGGACACCGCCCGCGAGGACCGCAAGCAGCTGGTCGGGCTGCTCCCGGTGGATCCCGCCGACGTGCTGCCGGAGGGCGCGCACCTGGTGGAGCCGGACGTCCCGCTGGTGCCGCCGGTGCCGATGCTCGGGCACGTCACCTCCAGCTACCGCAGCGCGGTCCTGGAGCGCGGCTTCGCGATGGCGCTGGTCCGCGGCGGCCGGCACCGCATCGGCGAAGTCCTGCACGTGCCGGTGGACGGCCGCCGCATCCCGGTCGAAGTGACCGAGCCGGTGTTCTACGACCTGGAAGGAGCCCGCCGTGACGGTCGTTAGCCCCGTCGACCAGGAGGTCGACACCCTCCGCCGCAGCCCCCTCGGCGCCCGCGCGACCGAGTTCGCGGCCCGCAGCGGACCGGCGGTCCAGCTCGTCGAAGAGCCGTTCCTGACCCAGGTGGACCTCCGGGTGCACCCGGGCAGCCCGGCGGTGGCCAGGATCGAGCACGCCCTCGGCCTCGCGCTGCCGCACCACGAGCCGAACCTCGTCTCGGGCGACGAAGACACCGCAGCCCTCTGGCTGGGCCCCGACGAATGGCTCCTGACCGCCCCGGACGGTCGGGCCCCCACCATCCTCGCGGCTCTCGACGACGCCCTCTCGGACTCCTTGGGGTCCACTGTGGACGTATCGGCGAACCGGACCGCGCTGCGCCTGTCCGGCCCGATGTCCCGGGAAGTCCTGGAGAAGCTCTGCTCCCTGGACCTGCACCCGAGGTGGTCCTTCACCCCCGGCCACTGCGCCCAGACCCTGATCGGCCGGACCCAGGCGATCCTCTGGCAGCTCGACCGGGAACCGACCTACCGCATCCTGGTCCGGAACTCCTTCGCGGCCTACCTCGCAGACGTCCTCCTGGACGCCATGCAGGAGTTCACCGCCGGATGAGCGCGAGGTGAACGGTCCGTTCGCACTCCTCGGTGAGGCGAACGGACCGTTCACTCCTGCTTCGCAGGTCCGGCCAGGGCCGTGGTGAGGCGGCGGCGGTGGGTGGCGAACTGCTTCGGGCTGTTCATCGCCAGGACCGCGACCGGGCGGCCGCCCCGGTGGTAGGTGGCCACGAAGCGGCGGGAGCCGAGGGATCCGTCGACCACGGTGATCCGGTCCTTCGGGCCTGCGTAGCCCGCGAACTGCAGGGTCGAGCCGTACTGGCGGGACCAGTAGTGCGGGATTCCGGTGTAGGGGGCGATGGTCCGGCCCGCGAGGAGGTTCCGGACCGCTACCGGTGGCTGGTTCATCGCCGTCGACCAGTGGTCGCTGCGGACCGTGTGCGAGCGGTGCAGCGGTTGGTAGCGGGCGATGTCGCCGACCGCCACCACGTTCGGCAACGCCGTGGCGCAGCCGGCGTCGGTGACCACGCCGTCGCGGAGCTTCAGGCCGGATCCGCGCAGCCAGTGCGTCGCCGGCTCCGCCCCGACCTCGACGACGACCGCGTCCGCCGGGAGCACCCGCCCGTCGGCCAGTTCGACGCCGGTCACGCGGTCCTCGGCGAGCACCCGCGTCGCGGGCGTTCCGCACCGCACCTTCACGCCGTGGTCCTCGTGCTGCGCGAAGTACAGCGGCGCCAGTTCGATGCCGAGCGTTCGCGCCAGCGGCAGGTGCTGCGCGTCGACGAGCGTCACCTGCGCACCCAGTTCCCGGCAGCTGGAGGCGATCTCGGTGCCGATCAACCCACCGCCGACCACGACCACGCGCGCGCCCGCGCGGATGTCGGCGCGCAGCGCGAGCGCGTCGTCGATGGTGCGCATCCGGTGGCTGCCGGGGGCTTCGCCGGTGCCGGGCAGGCTCAGCCGCGCCGATCCCGTCGCCAGCACGACCCCGTCCACGCGGACCTCGCTGCCGTCGGCGAGCACGACCGCGCCGCGCCGGGTGTCCAGCCGGACCGCCGCGGTGCCCAGCCGCCAGTCGGCGGCCAGGTCGGCCTCCTCCTGATCGCTGCCCAGCGCCAGCTCGTCCGGTTGCAGCCCGCCGGACAGGAATTCCTTGGACAGCGGCGGGCGGTCGTAGGGCCGGTGCGACTCCGCGCCGATGATCACCAGCCGCCCGTCGAAGCCCTGCTCGCGCAGTTCCTGCGCAGCGCGCCAGCCCGCCACCGAGGACCCGACGACGGCGACCGCCCTCATGTCTCGATCACGGCCGAGACGGCCTCGGAGAATGACAACAAGCCGACCTCCGTTGCACAATGAGGAACAGCACGTGGGATCCGCAACAAATCTGACCCTTCGGTTGCGAGAACGTCAAGAGGGACAACGGATGGTTCTGGAATGTGCACCTCGAACGGATACGGTTGACCGGTGGGTAGCGCAGCTGAATCACGCGGAAGGAGTTCTGGCGCTCTGGTGCAGTCCGTCGATCGGGCCGTGACCGTCTTGGAACTGCTGGCGCGCAACGGAGAAGCCGGCATCACCGAGATCGCCGGGGAGCTGGGAGTGCACAAGTCGACGGCCTCCCGGCTGGTCAGCGTGCTGGAAGCGCGCGGTCTGGTGGAGCAGCTGGGAGAGCGCGGCAAGTACGCCATCGGCTTCGGCATCGTGCGGTTGGCCGGGGCGGCGACCGAGCGGATGGACCTGCCACGCCTGGGCAGGCCGTTCTGCGAGTCGCTGGCCGCCGACCTGGGCGAGACGGTCAACATCGCGATCCGGGACCACGACGTCGCCATCAACATCAGCCAGGCGCGCGGTACCGCCGCGGTCACCGCGCACAACTGGGTCGGTCAGCGCACGCCGCTGCACGCCACCTCCAGCGGCAAGGTGCTGCTGGCGCACGCGCCGCGCGAGGACCAGAACGACCTGCTGATCCACCCCTTGGAGCGCTACACGACCCGGACCGTCACCAGCGCGGGCCAACTGCGCAAGGACTTCGAGCTGATCGTCCGCGACGGGTACGCGACGAGCTACGAGGAGCTGGAACTGGGCCTCAACGCCGCGGCGGTGGCCGTCTACAACCAGGAGGGCGAGGTCATCGCGGCGCTGAGCGCCTCGGGCCCGTCCTACCGCTTCTCCCGAAAGCGCATGCGAGAAGTCGTCGGAGCAATGCGCATAGCGGCCAAGGAGCTCTCGTCCCAGTTGGGTTTTCTGGCCTAGGGGTCGTGGGTGCGAAAGCCGGTTGCAGCCGGTTTTCGCACTCACGACCGCGTCAGTCCCGGGAGATCCAGAGCTCTTCCAGGTCCAGCTCGTGCATCACGCGGCGGAGGACTTCGTCGTCGATGCGGCGGTTGTCGCGGAACTGGACGAAGACCGCTCGCTCCGCCGCCAGCATCTCCCCGCGCAGCCGCCGGTACGCAGCCGTCGGGCTCTCGCCGACTTCGTCGGCGGATCGCCCCAGCCGCTCCCACGCCTGGTTGCTCCGCTGCTGCGCGGAGTTCCGCAGCCGCTCCACGACGTCGCTCGGCGGCCCGGTCTCCTCGGCCAGCTCGTCCAGCCGATCGCGTGCCGCGCGTGCGGCGTTGTGCTGGGCTTCGGCCTCGGCGAGCGCATCGGTGTAGTCCTCCGTGCCGCGCACGCCCAGCTTGTTGATGAGCCAGGGGAGCGTGCTGCCGTGCAGCAGCAGCGTCGCCAGCGTGACGAAGAACGTCAGGAACAGCACCTCGGCGCGGTGGGGGAACGGCGCGCCGCTCAACGTCGTCGTCGGGATTGCCGATGCCGCCGCCAGCGACACCACGCCGCGCATGCCCGCCCACGACACGACGACCTTGTCCCGCCAGTTCGGTCTGCGGCCGCGCAGCAGTTCCGGCAGGTACATCGCCAGGAACACCCACGCCACCCGTGCGAGCACCACTCCGGCGGTCAGCACCAGCCCGGCGACGAACAGCGGGCCGAGGTTGATCGACACGCTCTCCGCGACGCTGCGCAGCTGCAGGCCGATCAGCGCGAACACCACCGCTTCCAGCAGCGTGTCCGCGGCGTTCCACACCGCCCGGTCCTGCAGCCGGGTCGCGGCGCTGCCCGACGTCGCGTGGTGGCCCAGGTACAGCCCGGCCACCACGACGGCCAGCACGCCCGAGGCGTGCACCTCCTCGGCGAGCAGGTAGGCGAAGAACGGCACGATCAGCCCGACCGCGCTCTCCAGCAGGTCGTCGCGCAGCAGCCGGCGGATCCGCCGCACCACCCAGCCGATGGCGTAGCCGATCACGACCCCGCCCACCGCGGCGATCAGGAACATCCAGACCCCGGCCAGCAGCGAGGACCCGACGCCGACCGCAGCGGCCACGGCGACCCGATAGGCGGTCAGCGCGGTGGCGTCGTTGACCAGGCTCTCGCCGCTGAGCACCGTCATGATCTTGCGCGGCAGCCCGAGCCGTCGGCCGATCGAGATGGCCGCAACGGCGTCGGGCGGTGCGAGCACCGCGCCGAGCACGAGCGCCACGCTCAGCGGCAGGTCCGGCACCAGCCACCACGCGATGACCCCGGCGACGGCGGTGGTGAACAGGACCAGCCCGAACGCCAGCAGCCCGATCGGCCGCAGGTTCGCCCGGATGCCGATGGTGGAGCTGTTCAGCGCCGCCGAGTACAGCAGCGGCGGCAGGATCAGCAGCAGCACCACGTCCGGATCGATCGCGTAGTCCGGCACGCCGGGGATCGACGACACGGCCAGCCCGACCACGACGAGCGCGAGCGGGGCCGACAGGCCGATGCGGCGAGCGATCGCGGTCACCGCCAATGCCCCGGCTAGCAGGGCCATCAACTCGGGAAGGTCGTGCATGATCGCTCCGGGTGCTGCTGCGGGATGCTGGACCGCGCGGTTACGGTCGACACGACATTCTTGCGCGCGAGCGCTCATGGAGGGTTGTGAGATGTCCACCAGTTGTGCGCACCTGCGCGATGCGGTCGACCAGGCACCGGAGCCGAGCCGAGCGGACGGCTGCGAGGACTGCCTGGCCTTGGGCGAGCACGCGTGGGCGCACCTGCGGATCTGCACCGAGTGCGGCCACGTGGGCTGCTGCGACTCCAGCCCGCGCAAGCACGCGACCGCGCACTTCCGCAGCACGACCCACCCGGTGGTCCGCTCCTTCGAACCGGGCGAGTCCTGGACCTGGTGCTACGTCGACGAACAACTCCGCCCCTGACGCCCCCCCCAGTCGGCGTGTCGGCACCCAACACGCCGGTACCCGTGGGCAACTCCCGCAAATTCAATGGAAATCGAACGTCCAATTTCCATTGAATTTGCGGATCCCCAGGCGGAACCGAACGACGACGTACCGACGCACCGACTGGTCCACGTCGACCTTGAGTTATTTGTCCGTTCTATGGGGCTCTGGAGGGTGCAGTCTCTGTTGGGCCCTTTTCATCCTGTCCGGTCTGCGACTGCGAAGCACGACCGGCGCCGCGCGGTGAGGGTCGCATGCGCCGCAGGCGCATAACCCACCCCCGGCGCTTGCACCGCCGCGGGTTCTCAGCGTTCGCCTGGCGAGGACGGCCCGACTGCCGTGTATTGGCATACATCAAGTCGGGCACCCGGAGTCCAGGCGGTCGCTGAGGTTCCGCTACCCGCACCGCCACGCAGGACGAGGATGGAAGAACCTCTCAGAGGTCTTCGGCTGCTTGTTCGATGGTTTCGCCTTTGCCGAGGCGGCTGTTGCGCTTGCTGTAGACGAAGTACAGGGCCAGGCCGAGGACCATCCAGATGCCGAAGCGGATCCAGGTCCAGCCCTCCAGGTTCAGCATCAGGTAGATGCAGGCGATCGCGGCCAGGACCGGGATCACCGGCACCCACGGGACGCGGAACGCGCGCGGCAGGTCCGGGCGGGTCCGGCGCAGCACCAGCACGCCGACCGAGACCAGCGCGAACGCGGCCAGGGTGCCGATGTTGGTCATCTCGGCGAGCACGTTGATCGGGGTCAGCGAGGCGATGACCGCCACCACGATGCCGGTGATCACGGTGATCCGGTACGGCGTGCGGTACTTGCGGTGCACCTTGGCGAACCACACCGGCAGCAGCCCGTCGCGGCTCATCGCGAACCCGACCCGCGCCTGGCCCAGCATCAGGATGAGGATCACCGTGGTCAGCCCGGCGATGGCGCCCAGCGACACCAGCCCGACGGCCCACGGGGCGCCGATCGCCTGGAACGCGGTGGCCATCGGGGCCGCGGTGTCCAGCTGGTCGTACTTGACGATGCCGGTCATCACCAGCGACACCAGCACGTACAGGATCGAGCAGATGGCCAGCGAACCGAGGATGCCGATCGGCATGTCGCGCTGCGGGCGCCGGGTCTCCTCCGCGCCGCTGGCGACGATGTCGAAGCCGATGTAGGCGAAGAACACCAGCGCGGCACCGGCCACCAGTCCGCTGAGCCCGAACGAGCCGGTCTGCCCGAAGATCGCGCTGATCAGCGGCTCCTCCAGCGGGGCGCTGACGGCTCCGGGGGCCGGGGGCTGGTGCGGCGGGATGAACGGGGACCAGTTGGCGGCCTTGATGAAGAACGCGCCGAAGATGATGAAGAACAGCACCACGAGCAGCTTGATCCCCACGATCACGTTGGTGACCGCGGCGCTGAGCCGGATGCCGACCACCAGCACGACGGTGAGGATCAGCGCGATGATCGCCGCCGGCAGGTCCACGACGCCGCCGGCGCCGGGCGCCGAGGTCAGCGCGTCGGGCAGGTGCAGGCCCATCGCATCGAGCGCGTGCGCGAAGTACTGGGACCAGCCCACCGACACGGTGGCGGCCCCGATGATGAACTCCAGCATCAGGTCCCAGCCGATGATCCAGGCGAAGAACTCGCCCAGCGAGGCGTAGGAGAACGTGTAGGCGGAACCCGCGACCGGCACCACCGAGGCGAACTCGGCGTAGCACAGCGCGGCGAGTCCGCAGGCGATGCCGGAGATGATGAACGAGATGGAGATGCCCGGCCCGGCGTCGGTGGCCGCAGCCACGCCGGTGAGCACGAAGATGCCGGTTCCGATGATCGCGCCGATGCCGATGCCCAGCAGGTCCACGGCCCGCAACACCCGTCGCAGCCTGAACTCGGGTGCTTCCGCATCTCGGATGGACTGCTCGACCGACTTGACACGCATGATTGACATGGGTGGCCTCCTCACCCTTGTCCCGGCGGGTCGGGTTGGCCCGCTCGCGCCTCAACCAAGGATTGTGGCCCAGATCATGGGATTCGGTCGACTTCGCTCATAACGATGCAGCTGCGATCAACGCCGCCGCAGCGGAGCGCGCGGTGCGGGCCGCGTCGGCTCGCCCGCTCACGGCGGCGGTGGCGATCGCGCCGTCGACCAGGATGAGCAGCTGCTCGGCGAGTTCGCCGGGCTCGGCCACGTCGAGCTGGTCGACCAGGTCGCGCAGGTAGGCGTGCAGTTCCCGCTTGTGGTCCTGGGCGGCTTCGGCCACTGCCGGGGACACGCCGCCGAGCTCGCCGAACGAGTTGAGGAACGCGCAGCCGCGGAAGCCGGGCTCGCCGAACCACTCGTGCAGCCAGTCGAAGACCGCGAGCACTCCCTCGCCGCTGCGCTCGACGTGCGCGGCCAGCGACGCCCGCCAGCGCGCGTCGCGGCGTCGCAGGTAGGCCTCGACCAACTCGTCCTTCGAGGCGAAGCACTGGTAGAGGCGCTTGAGCGAGACTCCGGACGTGGTGCGCAGCTCGGCCATGCCCACGGCTTGGATGCCGCGTTCGTAGAACAGGGCTTCGGCGGTGTCCAGCAGCGCGTCCGCGGCCTGGTGGCGGTCCATGCGGTGATCTTCCGGGGTTGTTGGGAGAACGGCCGTTCTCTAGCCTACGTGGAGAACGCCCGTTCTCCACGAGGAGGCTCCGCCATGTCCCGCCCGCCCTTCCCGCCGGTCGACGAGCGCACCGCCGCCCAGAAGGTCCAGGCCGCTGAGGACGCCTGGAACACCCGCGACCCCGAGCGCGTCGCAGCGGCCTACACAGCGGATTCGGTGTGGCGCAACCGCGATCGGTTCATCACCGGGCGTGCTGAGATCGTGGGGTTCCTGCGGCAGAAGTGGGCGCGCGAGCTGGACTACGCGCTGCGCAAGGAGCTCTGGGCCTTCCGCGAGAACCGCATCGCGGTGCGCTTCCAGTACGAATGCCACGACGAGTCGGGGCAGTGGTGGCGCAGCTACGGCAACGAGCTGTGGGAGTTCACCGCCGACGGCCTGATGAGCCGCCGCGAAGCCAGCATCGACGACGTGCCGATCACCGCCGCCGAACGCCGCATCTTCGGCTCCCGCCCGGACGCCGAACGCGGTCAGCTGCTGCCGATCCGCTGACCAGCGGGCATCACGGCATCATGGCGGCGAGGATGAAAAAGGCTCACTTCGCAGTCGTTGCAGGTAGCCTGGTCCGTTCGCCGGTTCACCGGCGGAGGAAGCCGGGCAGATCGGCGAAGGAATCCAGCACGTGGTCGGGTTCGCCGGACGCGGCCGAGAGGGCCTCCGGGCTGAACTTGCCGGTGCGCACCAGGATTCCGGTGATGCCGTGCTGTTGCGCGCCGAGCACGTCGGACTCGACGTCGTCGCCGATCATCAGCGAGTTCGCGGGTTCAGCGCCGAGCTTGCCCAGCGCGGCGGCGAAGAACTCGGCAGACGGCTTGCCGACCACCGTCGCCGTTCGGTTCGCGGCCCTTTCCAGGCCGAGCAGGAATGCGCCCGAGTCCAGCTGCAGGCCCTGGTCGGTGCGCCAGTAGAGGCTGCGGTGCATGGCCACCAGCGGTGCGCCGCGCTGCAGGTGGGCGAAGGCGAGGTTGAGCGTCCGGTAGTCGAACTCCGGTCCGGCGCCGCCGAGGAGGACCACGTCCGCGTCGTCGTCGACCAGTTCCACATCACCCAGGTCGTCGCCGATGTCCCCGCTGTTCACCAGCAGGCACCGAGCGCCGGGGTGGTGCCGCGCGAGGTGTTCGGCGGCGGCCGCCGGTGCGGTGAGGATCTCGTCGGGGCCGACGTCGAACCCGGCCTCGACCAGGGCTTCCGCGATCGATGACCTGGTGCGGCTGGTGGTGTTGGTGACCAGCAGGACGTCGATCCCGTCAGCCCTCAATTCCCTGAGCGCATCGGCGGTGCACGGCAGCGGTCGCCAGGAGACGGTCAGCACGCCGTCGATGTCGATCAGCGCGGCCCGGAGTTCCACCATTCCCGCACGGTACGGCCTTGCGCGGCGGATATCAGGGCATCATGGCCGCGATGTCGGTGGCGGCCTCGCGGGCCAGGGCGCCCAGCTCGGGGAAGCGCGACTCCGGGACGCGGTCGCGCGGACCCCAGATGCTGACGATGGCGAACGGGTGGTCGCGCGCGTCCAGCGCCGCCGCCGAGATCCCGTGGACCTGGGGTTCCAGCTCGCCGATGCCGACGCTGTAGCCCAGCTCGCGGATCTCGGCGAGCTCGGCGCGCAGCGCGGTGCGGTCGGTCCGGGTGGTGGAGGTGTACTCCGCGAGCGGGCCGGCGAGCATCGACTCGACCTCGTCGTCCGGGAGCCAGGCCAGGAACGCCTTGCCCGCCGAGGTCGCGTGGATCGGCACCTGCCTGCCGAGCCAGCGGGCGCTGAGCACCACCGGCGGCGCCACTTCGTCCACGTAGGTCAGGCCGAGGTGTTGCACCACGGCGAGATTGGCGGTTTCGCCGGTCTCTCGGCTGAGCCGCTCCAGGACGTCGTGCGCGCGGCGCACCAGTCCGTCGACGCCCGCGGTGGCGGCCATCCGGCTGATCGCGAAGCCGATCGAGTAGCGGTTGGTCAGCGGGTTCCGCTCGACCAGCCCGTGGTGCTCCATGGTGGCCAGCAGTCGCCACGCGGTGGCCCGGTTGAGGTCGCACTCGGCGGCGAGTTCGGCCGCCGGTCGTCCCTCCGGGGCGCTCGACGAGACCGCGTTGAGCAGCGCGACGGCGCGGTCCAGGGACTGCACGCGCCCGGTCGAAGAACGGGGTTCGTCCTGGTTGCGGGCCGTTTCGACACTCATGACCCCACCCTAGTCCGCCCGGCCGCGGCGATCGGCCGGTCGGGTGGGCGGCCTTGACGCGGTCGCCATCGACTCCTAGCGTCGCACATCACGAACAGCCAACGCACATTGTGAGACGACATGGAGCGAGTGGTCACCCCCTACGAAGGCAGCGGGCACCGGCCCTGGGACGACGCCGCGGAGATCCCGGCGCCGCTGCGGCTGCACCGGACGCCGGTCAGCCCGAGCTGGGTCGATTACAACGGCCACATGAGCGAGTCCTGCTACTTGCTCGTGTTCGGCGACAGCTCGGACGCGTTCTTCCGCTACCTCGGAATCGACGAGCAGTACCGGGAAAGCGGCCGTTCTCTGTACACAGTGGAGACCCACATCCACAACCGGCGCGAGGCCGCCGAAGGCGAACCGCTGGAGCTGAGCCTGCGCGTGCTCGACCACGACGCCAAGCGGGTGCACGTGTTCCACGAGATGCACCACGGCGAAACCGGCGCGCTGCTGGCCACGGCCGAGCAGTTGCTGGTCCACGTGGACACGAACCTCGGCCGGTCCAGCGAAATGCCGGACGAGATCCAGCACCGCCTGACCGCGATCCACCAGGCGCACGCGGCCCTACCGATTCCCCGAACAGTAGGCCGCCCCATGGGCATCCGACGCTGAGGAGCAGACGTGGACTTCGAGCTGACCGCCGAACAGCAGATGATCGTCGACACCGTGCGCAAGTTCGTCGCCGCCGAACTGGAGCCGCACGAGGACGAGGTCGAGCGCCTCGACGAGGTACCGGCCGAGCTCGCCGAGCGGATCCGGGCCAGGGCGTTGGAGGCCGGTCTGTACGCCGCGAACATGCCCGCCGAACTCGGCGGCGGCGGCCTGGACGCCACCGGTGTCACGCTGGTCGAGCGCGAACTCGGCCGCACCGGCTACGCGCTGCAGATGCTCGTCGCCCGGCCGAGCAACATCCTGCAGGCGTGCGAGGGCGAGCAGCGCGAGCGCTACCTGCTGCCCGCCATCCGCGGCGAGCGCCACGACTGCCTGGCCATGACCGAACCCGGCGCGGGCTCGGACGTGCGGTCCATGACGACTCGCGCGGTGCGGGACGGCGGTGATTACGTGCTCAACGGGACCAAGCACTTCATCAGCCACGCCGACACCTCCGACTTCGTCGTGCTGTTCGCCGCCACCGGCGTCGAGGAGACCCCGCGCGGTCCGAAGAACCTGATCACCGCGTTCCTGGTGGACCTCGACGCCCCCGGGCTGGAGGTCCGGCGCGGCTCGGCGTGCGTGTCGCACCGCGGCTACCACCAGTGCGAACTGGTCTTCACCGACTGCCGGATCCCCGCCGCGCAGCGGCTCGGCGAGGAGGGCGCGGGCTTCGAGCTGATGGGCGAGTGGCTGGGCGCGAGCCGGCTCAGCGTCGCGGCGACCAGCGTCGGCCGCGGTCGGCGGGTGCTGGAGATGGCCACCCGGTGGGCCGCGGAGCGGCAGCAGTTCGGCCAGCCGATCGGCAAGTTCCAGGGCATCGGGTTCCCGCTCGCGGACATGGCCACC
Organism: Saccharopolyspora oryzae; assembly: GCF_027853915.1. Lineage (GTDB taxonomy): Bacteria > Actinomycetota > Actinomycetes > Mycobacteriales > Pseudonocardiaceae > Saccharopolyspora > Saccharopolyspora oryzae. The sequence goes on along the minus strand of NZ_JAQGLA010000015.1, from coordinate 56,609 downwards.
GAGCTCGACGCGGCCGAGCTGCTCACCCTGCGGGCGGCGGCGAAGCTGGACGCCGGCGGCATGTCCGACCAGGAAGCGGCGATGGCCAAGCTGTTCGCCTCCGAGGCGCTGGGCCGGATCACCGACCGCGCGCTGCAGATCTTCGGCGGCATGGGGCTGATGGCCGAGCTGCCGATCGAGCGGTTCTGGCGGGACGCCCGGGTCGAGCGGATCTGGGACGGCACCAGCGAGATCCAGCGGCACATCATCTCCCGTTCCCTGCTGCGCCCGCTCGGCGCCTGACCCCGGCGGGTGCGTCGTGAGCGTCGAATCCACGTCTGTTTCCCCTGCCCGCCAGCGGAACCTGCGCCGACTGCTGGCGCCCGAGCACGTCGCCGTCTTCGGCGGGGACGCCGCCGCCGAGGCGATCCGGCAGTGCCGCCGCATCGGCTTCGCCGGCCAGGTCTGGCCGGTCCACCCGCACCGCACCGAGATCGAGGGCCTGCGCTGCTACCGCAGTGCCGCTGAACTCCCCGAGGCGCCCGACGCGGCTTTCGTCGCCGTGCCGAAGGAAGCGACGATCGGCGTGGTAGCCGACCTTGCCGCGCGCGGTACCGGGGGAGTGGTGTGCCACGCCTCCGGCTTCGCCGAGCACGGCCCGGACGGCTCTGCGCTGCAAGAGTCCTTAGTGGACGCCGCAGCCGGGATGCCGCTGATCGGGCCGAACTGCATCGGCCTGCTCAACTACCTCGACGGCGCCGCGCTGTGGCCGGACCAGCACGGCGGCCGCCGGGTGGAGCGCGGCGTCGCGGTGCTCACGCAGAGCGGCAACATCGGCCAGAACCTCACCATGCAGCGCCGTTCGCTGCCGCTGGCCCAGCTGATCACCCTCGGGAACGGCGCTGTGACAGGTGCCGCTGAGCTGGTCGACGCGCTGCTCGAGGATCCCCGCATCACCGCGATCGGCCTGCACCTCGAAGGCGTGGACGACGTCGCAGCCCTGTCCCGGGTGGGCCTGCGGGCGCTGCGCGCGGGGATCCCGGTCGTGGTGCTGAAGTCCGGCAGCTCCGAGCTCGGCGCGCAGGCCAACCTCAGCCACACCAGCTCCCTGGCGGGTTCGGACGTGCTCTGCGACGCACTGTTCCGGCGGCTCGGCATGGCCAGGGTGCGTCGCGTGGAGACCTTCGTGGAGGCGCTGAAGTTCCTGCACGTGCACGGCCCGCTGGCCGGTACCCGGATCGCCTCGGCCAGCTGTTCCGGCGGCGAGGCGGCCCTGGTCGCCGACCTCGCCGAGCGGCGCGGGCTGGACCTCCCGCCGTTCCCGGACGGCACCGGGCGGCAGCTGCAGCGGCTGCTCGGCGACCGGGTCGCGGTGGCCAACCCGCTGGACTACCACACCTACATCTGGGGTGATCTACCAGCGCAAACGGCCTGCTTCGCGGAACTCCTCGGCGCCGGGTTCGACGCCCACCTGCTGCTGGTCGACTTCCCCCGCGAGGACCGCTGCGCCGACGGCCCTTGGGTGACCACAGTGGACGCTTTCCTCGACGCGCACCGGCAGGTGGGTTCGCCTGCGTGCGTGGTGAGTTCCCTGCCGGAAGGGCTCCCGGAACACGTCGGGGAGCGGCTGCTGGCGGAGGGAGTGGCCCCGATGCAGGGCGTGGCGGACTGCCTCGCGGCCATCTCCGCAGCGGCCGAAATCGGTGCTGCACAACGGAGATCGGACGCGACGGCTCCGCTGGAGATCCCGGTCGAAGTCGTCGGCGAGCCGCACCAGCTCGACGAGCGGGCGGGCAAGCGGGCGCTGTCCGCATCCGGAGTCGCGATCCCGGAAGGTGCTCTGACCAGCGCGGATGGCGCGCCGGAGGTCGCCGCCCGGATCGGCTTCCCGGTGGTGGTCAAGGCGGTGTCGGCCGATCTGGCGCACAAGACCGAAGCCGGTGGCGTGCGGGTCGGGCTGACCAGCGGGGAGCAGGTGCGCGACGCGGTGGCCGACATGGCCGGGCTGACCGATGCGTTCCTGGTCGAGCGCATGGTCGAGGGCGCGGTCGCCGAGCTGATCGTCGGCGTGCGCCGCGATCCGCAGTTCGGCCTGTCGCTCACGATCGGCGCGGGCGGCGTGCTCGTCGAGCTCGTGCGCGATTCGGTCACGCTGCTGCTCCCGGCGACCCGCGAGCAGATCGCCGACGCCCTGCGCGACCTGCGGATCTGGCCGCTGCTGGCGGGCTTTCGCGGACCGGCCGCCGACGTGCCCGCGGTGGTGGACGCGATCACCGCGATCGCCGAGCACGCGCGCGGCGACGACGCGCTGCTGGAACTGGACGTGAACCCCCTGCTGGCGACGCCGCGGGGAGCGGTGGCGGTGGACGTGCTGATCCGCCGCGCGAAGGAGGACGGATGACCGATCAGGTGCGGACGGACGTCGACGGCGGGGTGCTCACGGTGACCCTGGACCGGCCGAAGGCCAACGCCATCGACGTCGCCACCAGCCAGGCGCTCCACGAGGCTTTCGACCGCCTCCAGCGGGACGATTCGCTGCGCGTCGCGGTGCTGACCGGCGCGGGCGAGCGGTTCTTCTCGGCGGGCTGGGACCTGAAGGCCGCGGCGGAGGGCGAGGCCATCGACGCCGACCACGGGCCGGGCGGCTTCGCCGGTCTCACCGAGTTCTTCGACCTGGACAAGCCGGTGATCGCCGCGGTCAACGGGCTGGCCCTGGGCGGCGGCTTCGAGCTCGCGCTGGCCGCGGACCTGATCATCGCCGCCGAGCACGCGGCGTTCGCGCTCACCGAGGTGACCCTGGGCATGGTCGCCGATTCCGGAGGTGTGCTCCGGCTGCCCGAGCGCCTGCCGCAGGCGGTGGCGGCGGAGCTGCTGCTCACCGGCCGCCGCATGACCGCCGCGGAAGCGGAGCGGTGGGGACTGGTGAACCGCGTGGTCCCAGCTGGCGACCTGCTCGGTGCTGCGATGGAACTGGCTCACCGGATCTGCGGCTCGGCGCCCTTGGCGATCGCCGCGGTGAAGGAGATCGTGCGCCGCACCGCCGCCCTGGACGTCGAGTCCGGCTACCGCCTGATGCGCAGCGGGGACCTGCCGAACTACCAGGCGATGCTCCGCTCCGAAGACGCGCAGGAGGGTCCCCGGGCCTTCGCCGAGAAGCGGAGTCCGAAGTGGACGGGACGCTGAGCGGTGCGTGCGGTATCCGGGCGATACCGCACGCACCGGAGCTCAAGCGATTCGCACGCCGCTCGCCAGGGTGCGCGCGGGTGTGCGGAGCCGTCGAGCGCTCAGCCACAGGGCACCGGCGCCGACCAGGACGTTGAAGCCGAGCCCGTACGGCCACACGGCCGGGCTCGAGTACAGCTGGAACCGGTCGTAGTCGGTCATGTCCATGCGCATGCTGCGCGCGCCCAGGCCGATGGTGCTCAGCGGATCCATGCTGATCACCGGCTCTTCCCGGCCGGTGTCGGGGTTGAACTGCATCGGCGGGGCCGGCGCGGCGTCGCCGAGGATGACGAACGGGTTCGGCGCCAGCAGCCACCACACGTACTGGGGCTGCGGCACCTCCTCGGTGCGGGTCGTGGACTCGCCCAGGTCGTTCGCGATGGTGTACTCGTGCTCCTTCAAGGTCAGCGGGAGCACCAGGGCGAAGGCGATCACCGTGCCGACGGTCAGGGCGAACACCAGCAGGTAGGACATCAGCGTCGAGGTGATCCCGCGGGCGAACAGCGCCGACAGGCCCTGCGCCATCGCGCAGATCACGCCGATCAGCAGCGCGACGACCGCGACCACCGCCAGCGCGCGCAGCGGGCCGACCCCGCCCTCCAGCACCGCCCACACCGCGAACGGCAGGGTCAACCCGAGGAAGACCAGACCGGTGGTCCACGCCGCCGCGAACTTGCCGAGCGTGATCTCCCACGCCGACAGCGGCGTCACCTGCACCGTGGCGAGGGTGCCGCGCTCGCGGTCGCCGTTGATCGACTGCGCCGCCAGCGCCGGGGCCACCAGCAGCGCGAGCCCGAGCACGAAGAGCATCAGGGCGCCGAACATCGGCAGGCCGATGTTGTTCATGCCGACCTCGGACGCCGAGCGCGCGAGCCCCAGGGCGTAGCGCAGCAGCGAGGTGAACGCCGCGATGACGACGACCCACGCGACCAGCAGCCAGCGCCAGCGGCCGGTGCGCAACCGGACCCGGAACTCCTGCTCGGCCACGATCTTGATACCGCTGAGGGTCATCGGCGCTCCTCGGTGTAGGCCAGGTAGGCGGACTCCAGGTGGTTGCCGACCGGGGCGAAGCTGGACACCTGCACGCCGTCGGCGATCAGCTGGGCGAGCAGGTCCGCCGCGGCCTGCTCGGAGTCGACCTGCACGTCGATCCCGGCGGAGTGCGCGGCGTGGGCGATCCCGCGCTGCGCCAACGCCGCGGGCAGATCACCCGAGACGGCCCGCACCCGCCACGCCGAGCGGTGGTCGAGCTCGTCCATCCGGTGCTGCCCGGCGGTCTGCCCGCCGCTGACGAACACGACGCGGTCGGCGATCTCGCCCAGCTCGCTCAGGATGTGGCTGGACACCAGGACCGCGGTGCCTTCCTGCGCCTGCGCCCGCAGCAGGTCGCGCAGCTCCACGCGGGAACGCGGGTCGAGCCCGGAGGCGGGTTCGTCGAGCAGCAGCACCGACGGCCGGTGCACCAGCGCGCGAGCCAGCGCGAGGCGCTGCTTCTGGCCTCGTGACAGCACGTGCACCGGCTGATCGGCGAACTCCGCGAGGTGCACCACGTCGAGCAGCTCGGCGACCCGGGCCTTCGCCCCGGCGGCGGGGATCCGGTAGGCGTTGGCGAAGAAGGCCAGGTACTCGCGGGTGGTCAGCTGGTCGTACACGCCGAACGCGTCGGGCATCCAGCCGAGCTTGCGGCGCACCGCCAGCGGCTCGGCCACCGGGTCGTGACCGGCCACCCGCAGCTCCCCGGAGTCCGGAGCGAGCAGCGTCGCCAGCATCAGCAGCAACGTGGTCTTGCCCGCGCCGTTCGGTCCGACTAGGGCGGTGACCTCGCCGTGCGGAACGTCGAGGTCGATCCCGCGCACGGCTTCCACCGCGCCGAACCGGCGTCGCACGTCCCTGGCGAGGACGGCTTGGTCCTGCGTAGGCATCGTGTGGCACTCCTGGTCGTTGATCTTGACCGTAGGACGTGCCGGGATGCCGTTCGGTTGCGTGTGAATTCCGCGTTATGAAAGAACGGCTTTCAGCTCTGGTGGGTCGACCGGTCCGCGGTGCCCAGCGACCTGAGGGCGTCGGTGGCCGAGGTCTTGGTCTCCTGGTCCACCGAGGTGCTTTCGGGCGCGGGTTGGAGCAGGGTCTCCGACGGTGCTGCGACGGGTTCGAGATCGGGCCGGGTGCGCGGTCGCTGCGGTGCCTGCATCCGCGGGCGGGACTGCGGCGGGTACGTCCGCGGCGGGTAGGTCTGCTGCGGCGGTGCGGGCGGTTCCGGCTGGTTCGCGCTGATGTAGAGCCATTCCAGCACCAGCACGATGATCCCGATCATCAGCGCGCCGAGCGCCAGCCACAGGCCGGTCGGTTCGCCGCCGTACCACCAGAGCGCGACCGCCGCGCCGCAACCGGCGCCGGCCGCCATGGCCAGCAGGTGGAACAGCAGGTGGACGGCGTAACCCCTCACGACCCGAATACCTCCCCGTGCTCGCGGTCCGTCCCGATGCGAACTGCGCTCGTCGGAAATCAGGCGGCTGGTGCCGAACACGCACCCCGCTGCCGCTCGGTTGCCCGGTCGCGGGCCAGGTCACACCGCTGGTGGCGGGCGGACTCCTCGACAACCGATGGTAGCGCCGGAAACGCGCATTCCGCCCGATCAAGGGACCCGAATCCGATCTCACCTGTTCGGGCGACCCGGGCGGTGCGTGCCCAGCGGCTCCGACCAGCCGGACCTACCGTGAATCGAAAGGGCCCCCGTCACCCGCAACGGTGCGGTGCCGGTCGGCGCGGTCGCATCCGCCGCCGAGCACGAGGTGGCCCGGTGCAACACAAACGGGGGGTGGGTGCCGGTGATCAACTCGCTGGCTGGATTCGCGTTGGCCGCGTCGATCGGAATCGGCGCGCTCCTCGCCTCGCCGATCGTGATGTCCTGGGTCGAGCACCGGATGCTCGGCCCGCGCACGCCCGCCCGAGGTCGGCACCGCCGCCCGGCCACCAGACCCCACCTGCCCGCCTTCCGGTGGCGCGACGTCATCCCGGCCCCGCGCCGGGCGTCGGTGGGCGGTCCGGGAGCCATGCGCAAGCCCGGCCAGCGGGGCGGCTTCGACCGGCCTACAGCGGTTCGAAGCCGGGTGAAGCAACGCAGCTGACCAGCGTTTCGACCGTTGCGGCGGCCCGCGCCCGGAACCAGGTCCCGGCCGGGACGACCAGCTGCGGCGACTGCCCGGCGCCCGCGCCCAGCACGATCCGCTCGATGTCGGCCGAGGCCTCCGGCCCGTCGCCGCCCAGCAGCAGCGTCAGCGGTCCGCCCCGGTGCCACAGCCAGACCACGTCGGAATCCACCGCGCGCCAAGCCGATTGCTGCGCGGGCGGCAGCAGGAAGTAGCTCGCCGACGCCGCCGGCTGGGCATCGCCGTTCGGGCTGGTCCAGGTGCGCCGGAACCAGCCGCCCGACGGGTGCGGCAGCAGGTCGAACTCCTCGGCGGTGCGGCTGCGCGTCTCCAGGGACACGAAGTCGCCCGCGACGTCGCGCCGCGCGTAGCGGACCCCGATCACCGCACCCCGCTCCAGCGGACCGTAGACGTGCGGGAACAGCTGGTCGGCGGGGACGCCGTCGGGCGGGGAGGGGTTGGCGGCTTCCCAGCGCACGGGCGCGGAGAGCTTCGTCGGGTCGAGTTCGAGCGCGATCATCGGTTCGGTCGCCGGCCGGAACAAGGTGTTGGCGACGGCGAGCGCGGTGCGGGAGTCCGGCGAGCAGTGCACGAAACCTTCGGTGTGGAGGCTGGCGGCACGGATCGGCGAGCTGCGGTCGGCGTGGAAGGTGCTCAGCGGCAGCAGGTGCAGCAGCGTCGAAGTCACGCCGACAGTCTCTCGTGAAATCAGGGCCCGGCGCGATCAGGAATCGATCCCTTAATCCCCGGTGGTCGCGAAGAACGACCGGCGCCGCCGCGCAGACCGGGCCCGGAGAACATCATTAGGATCGGCGGCATGGTTCGGGTTGCGGTTTTGGACGACTACCAGGGTGTTGCTCGCGACTACGCGGAGTGGGATTCGCTGTCCGCTCAGGTCGAGTTCTTCCACGAGCACGTCGAGGACCCGGACGAGCTGGTGCGCAGGCTGGCGCCCTTCGAGGTGGTCGCCGCGATGCGCGAGCGCACCCGGTTCCCGCGCGAAGTGCTCGCTGCGCTGCCGAACCTGAAGCTGCTGGTGACCACCGGCATGCGCAACGCCGCGATCGACATGCGGGCCGCGAGCGAGCTGGGCATCGTCGTCTCCGGCACCGGCAGCGGTGAATCGGACCGCGCGTGGGCGCCGACCGCCGAGCTGACCTGGGGCCTGATCTTCGCGCTGCTGCGCAAGATCCCCGAGGAGGACCGGCTGATCCGGGAAGGCGGCTGGCAGGGCGGCGTCGGCGTCGAGGTCGACGGCCGGACGCTGGGCGTGCTCGGGCTGGGGCGGCTGGGCTCGCAGGTCGCCACCGTCGGCCGGGCGTTCGGCATGGACGTGATCGCCTGGAGCCAGAACCTCACCGACGAAGCAGCGGCGGCGGCCGGTGCGCGGCGGGTGGACAAGGACGAGCTGTTCGCCGCGTCCGACGTGCTGACCATCCACACCGTGCTCAGCAAGCGGACCCGGGGACTGGTCGGTGCCGCCGAGCTGGCCCTGATGCGGCCGACCGCGTACCTGATCAACACCTCGCGCGGGCCGATCGTCGACGAAGCGGCGCTCCAGGCCGCGCTGCGCGAGGGCCGGTTGGCCGGGGCGGGCATCGACGTGTTCGCCCAGGAGCCGCTGCCGGCGGACGACCCGTGGCGCAGCACGCCGCGGACGGTGCTCACCCCGCACCTGGGGTACGTCACCGAGAACACCTACCGGGCCTTCTACGCCGACACCGTCGAATGCATCGCCGCCTACATGCAGGGGGAACCGGTCCGGGTGCTCAACGCCGGCTGAGCCGGTGGTGCGAATCGGGCACTGATACGGCTTCCGTCTCGATGCGAAATCGGTCTTGACGGCTGGGGAGACGCACATCACAGTCATACCAACCAGTCGGTCTGATCGTGATCTTCGTCCTCAGTAGTCCAGCCCAGGGAGCCCGCCGATGACTGCCGGTGCACCAGCTGAGAAAGCCCAAGGAACACCCAAGAAACTGCTGTTCGCAGCCCTGATCGCCAGTTCCATCGAGTGGTACGACTTCTTCATCTACGCCACCGCCGCAGCACTGGTCTTCGGCCACTTGTTCTTCCCCGGCGCCAGCCCGCTGATCGGCGTGCTGCTGTCCTTCGCCACCTTCTGGGCCGGGTTCATCGCCCGGCCGATCGGCGGGCTGATCTTCGGCCACCTCGGCGACAAGATCGGCCGCAAGCCCGCAGTGGTGACCTGCCTGGTCATGATGGGCGCGGCGACCTTCCTGATCGGCCTGCTGCCCGGCGCGTCGAGCATCGGCGTGGCCGCCCCGATCCTGCTGGTGACGCTGCGGTTCCTGCAGGGCATCGCGGTCGGCGGGCAGTGGGGCGGGATCGTGCTGCTGCTGACCGAGAACTCCGAGGGCCGACGCCGGGGCATGGCGGGCACCTTCGGCCAGATGGGCGTCCCGCTGGGCGTGATCATGGGCAACGTCGTGTTCCTCGCGGTCGGTGCCGCGATGAGCCAGGAGATGTTCCTGTCCTGGGGCTGGCGGATCCCGTTCCTGGCCAGCGCCGCGCTGGCGCCGGTGGTGCTGTTCATCCAGCTCAGGATCGAGGACACCCCGGTGTTCCGGGAACTGCAGGAGCGCAAGGAGAAGCGGGACGAGCAGGTCGTGCGGGCGCCGCTGATGGAGGTGCTGCGCACCCGCAAGCGCACGGTGCTGCTCGGCGCCGGACTGCTGTTCGCCACCAACTCGATCTTCTACATCAGCATCTCGGGACTGCTGGACTACGGCACCCGCGAGCTCGGCATGCCGCGCCAGACGCTGCTGACGATCTCGCTGGTGTCCTCGCTGGTCGGCGTGTTCGTGATCTTCCTCAGCGGCGCGCTGTCGGACCGCTGGGGTCGCCGCCCGCTGATCCTCGCCGGTGCCGGACTGCTGGTGCTGTGGGCGTTCCCGTTCTTCTGGCTGGTCGACACCGCCACCGTGCTCGGCGTGGCGATCGCGGCCTCGGTGGGCAGCGTCGGCTCGAGCCTGACCTACGGTCCGCTGGCGGCCTACCTCAGCGAGCTGTTCGAACCGCGGGTGCGCTACTCCGGAGCGTCCCTGGCCTACCAGCTGGCGGCGATCCTGGTCAGCGGTGGAACCCCGTTCATCATGACGGCCCTGCTGGCGGCGACGGGCACCTCGTCCTCGGTCTCGGCCTACCTGCTCCTGATGGGCCTGTGCACCCTCGCCTCGACCCTCCTGCTCCGCGAAACCCGCCCGAAGTCGGCCCCGGCGCCTCAACCTCGACGTGCCGTCACGGAGTCCTGACGAAGGACCCCGCCGCGGGTGCGCAGCGGTGCTGGAGCACTGCTGCGCACCCACGCCGAACCTGGTGATCAGATGTCGGTGGCGAGCTGCTTGACCCGCTCGATGAGCTTGGCCTTCTCCGGGCCGTCGCCGGCGAGGGGCGTGACGTTGAGGGTGGTCACGCCGGACTCCTTCAGGGCCGCCAGGCGTTCCTTGACGTGGCTCTCCGGGCCGACCAGGGCGGTCTTCTCCAGGAGGTCCTGCGGCACCGCCGCGGCCGCCTCCTCCTTGCGCCCGCTGAGGTAGAGGTCCTGGATCAGCTCCGCCTCGGCCTCGTAGCCGTAGCGGCGGGCGAGGTTGTTGTAGAAGTTCTTGCCCTTCGCGCCCATGCCGCCGATGTAGAGCGCGAGGACCGGTCGGACGAATTCCAGCAGGTCCGCCACGTCCTCGCCGATGGCCAGCGGGGCCTGGGCGACCACGTCGAGCGGCGGCAGCGATGCGTCGCGCTTGGCCTTGCCCGCGGCCAGCGGCTCGCCCCAGACCTCGCCCGCCTTCTCCGGCAGGTAGAAGATCGGTTCCCAGCCCTCGGCGATCTCGGCGACCAGCTCGACGTTCTTCGGCCCGATCGCGGCGATCATGATCGGGATCCGCTCGCGCACCGGGTGGTTGATCAGCTTCAGCGGCTTGCCCAGCCCGGTGCCCTGCTCGGCGGGCAAGGGGATGTTGTAGTGCTTGCCGCTGTGCTCCACCTTCTCCCGGCGCCACACCTGGCGGCAGATCTCCACGATCTCGCGGGTCCGGCCCAGCGGAGCGTGGTACGGCACGCCGTGGAAGCCCTCGATGACCTGCGGCCCGGACGCGCCGATGCCCAGCGTGAAGCGGCCGTCGGAGACGAAGTCCATGCCCGCCGCGGTCATCGCGGTCAGGCTGGGCGTGCGGGTGTAGATCTGGAGGATGCCGGAGGCGATCTCCAGGCGTTCGGTGCGAGCGGCGATGAAGCCCATCTGGCTGACCGCGTCGTACGAGTAGGCCTCCGGGACGTAGACGATGTCCAGCCCGGCCTTCTCGTAGGTGGCCAGGTCGTCGACGGTTTCCTTGAAGCCTCCGCTGTAGTTCAGCGGCATCCCGATGCGCATCGGCCGTCCCTTCCGGTTTGCGGCAGCGGCGATGTCCAGTCGGCCACGCCGCCGAGGTTGTCCCGAGGTTACCGCCGAGTACGGTCCGGCGGGAATCGCCCGGAACCGGCTCGATTGTGATCGAGATCTCAGGAAAAGGTCGATTTGACGGGTTTTCCCGTCGTTCGGGCCCCGACAATGGGAGCATGCCGTCCCTCGAAACCGCCACAGCGCCGAACCGGGCGCGTGGTGCGCGGGTGGGCCGGGCATGAAACTTGCTCTGCTGGACATCGGATCCACCGCTGCGCGCCTGGAGATCGTCGACCTCGACCGCTCCCGGATCCCGCGCGCGGACTGGAGCGTGAAGGCCCGCACCCGCCTTGCCGAACGCACGGGCACCGACGGCGTGGTCGACGAGCGCGGCGTGGAGCACGCCGTGCGAGCGGTGCAGCACTGCGTGCGCGCCGCGGCGGACCAGCGACCGGACGCGCTGGTCGCGTTCGGCACGTCGGCGGTGCGCGATGCGGCCAACGGCACGCGACTGCGCGAGGAGCTCAGCGACGCCGCCGGGGTCCGGATCGGCGTGCTCAGCCCCCGCGACGAAGCCGCGGTCACCTACCACGCGGCCCGGCGCTGGCACGCGCGTTGCGGTGCACCCATGACCGCCGTGGACATCGGCGGCGGCACCATCGACGTGTCCACCGGGGTGGACCTCGGACCCGACGAGGTGGTCTCGCTCCCCATCGGCGCGGTCCGGCTGACCAGGCAGTACCTGCCGGACGACCCGCCGCGCCCGGAACAGGTCGACGAGCTGGTCGAGGCCGTGCGCCGCACCATCCCGCGCTCGCTGCGCGGGTTCGCCGAGCGGGACCTGGGGCATCCGGTGGCGCTGTCGAAGGTGCTGCGGCAGCTGGCGGTGCTCACCGAGAGCTCGCCGGGCAAGCTCGCCCGCCACCCCGACCGCCTCTCGCGCGCCAAGCTGCGCCCCTGGATCCCCCGGCTGGCCGAGCTCGACCAGTCCCAGCGCGCGGCGCTGCCCGGCGTTTCGCGCAGCCGCGCCCGCCGCATCCTGGCCGGGGCGATCGTGGCGGACCTCATCCTGAGCGCGATCGGCGTGGACGAGCTGGAGATCTGCCCCTGGGGCCTGCGGGAAGGCCTGGTCTTCCGGTTCGCCGAGGCCCACGGCGACAGCGGCGACGTCCGAGGGCTGATGACGACGCTGTTCCGCTGACCTCGGCGGCGGCGGGAGATCCCGGAATGCCGGTAGCGTCGGTTTCGTTCATGACCGGAATTCGCCTAGGGGGACCCGCCGTGGCAGTCGTGCTGCAGCTCCTGATCACCATGGTGGCGGTGTGGATCACCACCGCACTGCCGGGAATCGACCTGGCGGGGGAGGACACCACCGCGAAGGTGCTCACCCTGCTCGCGGTGTCGGTGATCTTCGGCATGGTCAACGTGGTGCTCAAGCCCATCGCCAAGACCCTGGGCTGCCTGCTCTACCTGCTGACCCTCGGTCTGTTCGGACTGGTCGTCAACGCCCTGCTGTTCTGGCTGACCAGCTACCTGGCCGGTCGGCTGGGCCTGCCGTTCCACGTGGACGGATTCTGGCCGGCGTTCTGGGGCGCCCTGATCGTCACGATCGTCAGCAGCGCCCTGGCGGGCATCGTCCGCCGGGCCCAGACACCTGAAGAGGACTACCGCCGCTGAGGTGTCGTGAGTGCGGGAACCGGCTCCGACCGGTTTTCGCACTCACGACCCCCGGACGGCGTATCAGCGGTCCCGCGCTAGGCCGCGATGATCACGCTCCGTGACTCGTCGTCTTCGGGTGAATGCGGACGGCAGGCCCGGGCCTGCGGGCTCCTGGTAGCGGATTCCCGTCTTCGCGGTGGGATTCGAGTAGCCGTTCGATCACCCTGTGCTATGGTGCGGTCATCCTGCCGGGGGCCGCGGGAGCGGGACGCCGCCGAACCGGCGCCTCGCCCTGGGCCGAGTGGAGTGGGGTCTCCTCCCCGACGGGAGCGCACTGGGTCGGTTCGACGGTTGCGGAGCACTGTGGCGCGGACGAGCAGTTCCGGGAGCGAGTACAAGACGATCCGGGCCCGGCTGACGCGCATCGGCCTGGTGCCCAGCGTGATCCTGCTGGTCATGTGGCTCGGGTTCTCGTCCCTGACGATCTACGACGGCTACTACGCCACGATGGTCGCCACCGGCGTGCAGAACGCCTCGATCCCGGCAGCGAACAGCCTGATGGAGTTGCAGGAGGAGCGCCGCCTCGAGCTGGAGCACCTCAGCCGCCCGGACACCGACCCCAGCGCCGTGACCGCCCAGCGCACCCGGACCGATGCGGCGCTGGCGCGCACGCGCCCCAACTTCGACCAGCTGGTCTCCGGCTCGCCGAAGGTGATCGCCGACCAGGTCCGGGGCTTGGGATCTCTGCTGGCCGAGCTGCCGCGGCAGCGCGCTGGGATGGATTCCGGCGCGGTGTCGCGCCAGGAGGCCTTCGCCTACTACAACCGGCTGCTCGAGAAGTGGGCCGACCTGTTCGACACCCAGGCGCGGATCGTCCCGGACGCGAAGGCGGGCCAGGCCGGGTTGGCCGGCAGCGAGGTGTTCCGGGCGGCCGATCGGATGTCGCAGGCCGCGTCGCTGGGCAGCGCGGCGCTGACCAGCGGCCAGTTCGGCCCCGGCGAGCACGTGACGTTCGCGCACCTGGTCGGCTCGTACCACGCCCGGCTCGACACCAACCTCCCCGTCATGGAACCGGGCGGCGCCGAACTCCTGCGCCAGCTCACCGCCAGCGACGCCTGGCGCCAGCTGACCGAGTTCGAGAACGCGCTGATCGAGAACCCGCCGCGGCCGGGCGAGCCCTCGGTGGATCCGGCCGCGTGGGGGCGGGTCAGCACCGAGGTGTCCCAGCAGCTGGTCGAAGTCGCCGTCCAGCAGGCCCGCGAAGGCATCGAGCTGAGCCTGGACAACGGCAACAACCGGCTCCTCGAAGTGCTGGCCGTCAGCCTGGGCGGGCTGGTGGCCGTGCTGATCGGCATCGTGCTGGCCGCCCGCGCCGCCCGCAGCCTGGTGGACCGGACGCTGGTCTCCAGGCTGACCAGCCTGCGCGACGACACGCTGCGGCTGGCCCGGGAACGCCTGCCGGGCATCATGTCCCGCCTCGAGCGCGGCGAGCAGGTCGACGTGGAGGCCGAGCTCGCGCCGCTGGACTACGGCACCGACGAGATCGGCCAGGTCGCCGACGCGTTCAACACCGCGCACCACACGGCGGTGGCGGCCGCGGTGCAGGAGAACCACGCCAAGGCCGGGTTCAACAAGGTCTTCCTCGGCATCGCGCACCGCAACCAGGGCCTGGTGCACCGCCAGTTGAAGGTGCTCGACCGGATGGAGCGCAACGAGGAGCACCCGGAGCGGCTGGCCGGGCTGTTCGAGCTGGACCACCTGGCCACCCGCGCCCGCCGCAACGCCGAGAACCTGGTGGTCCTCGCCGGGGTCCAGGCGGGGCGGAAGTGGCGCAAGCCGGTGCGGCTGGCCGACGTGGTGCGCGCGGCCGTCGCCGAGACCGAGCACTTCGACCGGATCCAGGTGCACCGCGCGCCGGACCTCTCGGTGATCGGCGCCGCGGTGGGCGAGGTGATCCACCTGCTGGCCGAGCTCATGGACAACGCCACGTCGTTCTCCGCACCGAACTCGAAGGTGCACGTGTACTGCGGCGACACCCCGCGCGGCGTGCTGCTGCGGATCGAGGACGAGGGCATGGGCATGCGCCCGGCCGAGCGCGACGAGGCGAACGTGCTGCTGGCCAGCAAGCCGAAGTTCGAGGACATCACGCTGCGCGGCGACTCCCGGCTCGGCCTGTTCGTGGTGGCGGTGCTGGCCTCCCGGCGCGGCATCAGGGTGGAGCTGCGCGAGGCGGAGGGCGAAGGCACGGTGGCCCTGGTCCGCCTGCCGACCAACATCGTGGCGCACGAGCGGTTGTTCGAGGACCGCACCGAGGACCCCGACCTGCTGCGCCTGCCGTCGCCGAACCCCGGCGAGCGGTCGCCCGGCGCGCCCGTCCCCGGAGCGCCGGAACGGCCGAAGTGGGAGCGCGCGCGGGGCTCCGGCCGGGGCGAGCGCGGCGACTGAGCCCGCTTGGAGCGTCAGGCGGTCAGCGCGGTGATCGCCCGGCTGAGGGAGTCCTGTTCGGTGTCGGGCAGGCTGCGGGACGCGTGCAGCATGTGCAGGGCGGTGCGCAGGCGCATGCGGTCGTCGTCGGTGCCGAGGTCGCCCAGCCGCGCGGGCAGGACGATGGCGAGCGCTTTCAGGTTCTGCCGCTCGCAGAACTTCGCGATCAGCTCGTCCAGCAGCTCGTCGGCGGGGTTGGTCGGGCGCAGCCCTTCGGCGATGGCGTACCGGGTCCAGTCCGCGTACTGCCCCGGCGGGACGTCGTCGACGTGCTCGGCGGCCGAGGCGAAGTGCTCGTGCGCCCGGTCCGGCTGGTCCAAGTCTTGGTACGACTTCGCCAGGTTCAGGTGCAGCGAGGCGAAGAACCCGGTGACCCGCTCGTCGCCGACCCGTTCGGCGCGCTCCAAGCTTTCCCGGTTCCAGCGCAGCGCCTGCTCGGGGTTCGGTTGGTGCCGGGCCAGGTAGTGGGCGGCGATGCTGGCTTCGTAGTCGTCGGCGGCCCGGTCCCAGGCCTGCTGGAAGTGCTCGCGCGCGTCGTCGGCGCGGCCTTCGGCCTCGGCCTGCATGCCTTGCGAGCACAGCTGCACGACGGGGTTGTCGGGGCTCACGGTGTTGTCCTCGTTCCTTCGGTGTGCACGGGCATGACCAGCGTGGTGAAGCTGCCCTGGTCGGCGGAGCGGACGACGACCGGCTGGTCCGGTGCGGAGATCTCCAGCAGCACGTCGGGTCCCACCCCGGCCTCCAGCGCCGGGACGAGGACCGCCGGGTCGAACGCGATGCGCAGCGGCGGTCCAGTGTGGACAGCGGGCTGGAAGGTCCCGCCCGAGATCGCGAGTTGCTGGTCCTCGGTGCGCAGGACGGCCGGACCGGGGGAGCGGAGCAGCGCTGCTCGCAGGGCGTTGCGATCGGTGATGAGCCGGTTCCGCGGGCTCGGCAGGGCGTCCAGGATCAGCCGGTAGTCGGGGAAGCCCTCGTCCGACGTCGGCAGGTTCTGCGCCCGGCCTCCGCCGCGAACCCGAGCTCCGCGCTCGTCGACCTCGATGCCGACCTCGGCGAACGGCAACGCCCAGGAAGCGACGTCGCCGAATGCGGCGGCGTCGACCACCAGACGAGCCGCGGGACCCTCGACGCGGGCCCGCAGCGTCCGCACCGCCAGGCGGTAGCGGTCCGTCGCGACCAGCCGCACTTCCTGGTCGTCCAGCTCGACGAGGATGCACCCCAGCACGGGGAACTCCGCCCGCGCGGCGCCATCGCCGACCGACGGCGAAACCTGGCGCACAGCACTGGCAAGCTCCGCCCCGCCCACGCGCGCCAACGTCCGCCGCGCGCCGCCGGGGAGCGAATCCAAGATCGCCTCGATCGC
Source organism: Saccharopolyspora oryzae (assembly GCF_027853915.1). Lineage (GTDB taxonomy): Bacteria > Actinomycetota > Actinomycetes > Mycobacteriales > Pseudonocardiaceae > Saccharopolyspora > Saccharopolyspora oryzae. The sequence goes on along the minus strand of NZ_JAQGLA010000015.1, from coordinate 40,354 downwards.
CGCCTGCGCGGCCTCCGCCACCTCCTGCGCCTGCTGGGCGTGGGCTGCCAACACGGCGCGGGCCTGCTCGGCGGTTCCGTCGAGCACCGCGCCGACCTCGGGCAACGGCACTCCGGCCGCTCGCAGCCGGCGCAGCAGCACAGCGCGCGCGACCTGGTCGGGGGAGTAGAAGCGGTAGCCGGTCACGGCGTCGACGTGCGCGGGTACCAGCACGTCGCAGTCGCCGTAGAACCGCAGCGCGCTCGGCGTCAGCCCGACCTCCCGGGCGAAGGAACCGATGCTCAACAACTCGTCGTCCACGAAAGCGATTCTCGACCTTCGACCAACTCGAAGGTCAAACCACGATCCATCGCCCCTCGGCGCTATCATCGCCACATGACGATGAATTGTTCGGCCGAGGGGCTGGACGCGGCGGTGTCGCTGTTCCGCAGCCTCTCGGACGGCACGCGGCTGGCGATCGTCCGGCGCCTGGCGGGCGGCGAGGCCCGCGTGGCCGACCTGGTGAGCGAGCTGGGGCTGGCGCAGTCCACGGTGTCGGCGCACGTGGCGTGCTTGCGGGACTGCGCCCTCGTGACCGGCCGCCCCGAAGGCCGGCAGGTGTACTACTCGCTCGCCCGTCCGGAGCTGCTGGACCTGCTGGCCTCGGCCGAGGCGCTGCTGGCCGCGACCGGTCGAGCCGTGGCCCTGTGCCCGAACTACGGCGCGGAGTTGTCCGGTGAGTGACGGTTGCGCCGACGGCTGCTCGGCCCCGGTCGATGTCGGGTTGAGCGACGCCCGCCGGGCGGTGCTGACCCGGCGGATCCGCTGGTTCGTCGCGGCGACGATCACCTACAACGTCATCGAGGCGATCGTGGCGATCGCAGCGGGCAGAGCCGCGTCCTCCACAGCCCTGATCGGCTTCGGCCTGGATTCGACCATCGAGGTCGCCTCGGCAGCGGCGGTGGCGTGGCAGTTCAGCGGCTCGGACCCGGAAGCGCGCGAGCGGGTGGCGCTGAAGATCATCGGCCTGTCGTTCTTCGCGCTGGCGGCCTACGTCACCGTCGAGTCGGTGCGCGCGCTGCTCGGCGGAGCGGAAGCCGAGCACTCGACAGCGGGAATCGTCCTGGCCGCGCTGAGCCTCGCGATCATGCCGGCGCTGTCATACGCCCAACGACGCGCGGGCCGCGAGCTCGGCTCGCACAGCGCAGTGGCCGACTCGAAGCAAACCCTCATGTGCACCTACCTCTCCGGGGTCCTGCTGATCGGCCTCCTGCTGAACACCCTCTTCGGCTGGTACTGGGCGGACCCGATCGCAGCCCTGGTGATCGCAGTGGTGGCGGTCAAGGAGGGCCGAGAAGCCTGGCGCGGCGAACACTGCTGCTGACGCCGGAGTCAGCCCAGGACACGTCGAAGGCCCGGCAACGCACTCGTTCCGCGCTGCGGAACTCGGGTTCCGAGGTGTCCAATTTCAATGGAAATCGCATGTCCAATTTCCATTGAAATTGCGTTCTCCGGGGCGGAACGAGGTGCGAGAGGACTCCCTGGGCAGGTCATCGCTCGTGAGCACTTTGTGGGGTTATAGCGCCACAAAGTGCTCACGAGCCTTGACCAGCAGGAATGGGCGGCTCGGCGGGGTTCGCCGTTGCGGCAGCTGGCAGGGGCAGGAGTTTCAGGTGGGCCTCGGTGGTGCGAAGCGCGGGCGCCTTGGTTTGTCCACTGTGGCTTGATTGAGCTGATGCCGTCCACCTGGTTCGGCCGCGATACGCGGGCTGGGGCGGGCGGACGAGGTCGGTGTTCACCGCTCGTGGAGGAGGGCCACCAGGAAGGTCGAGTCGTCGGTGAACGGGCGCAGGTCCCAAGTGGACAGCAGCAGGTCGGGCTCGAGCCCGACCGCCGCCGCGTCGGCGAAGAAGTCGGCGAACTCGTAGCCGCGGCCGGCACCGAAGCCGATCACGACCCGGCCGCCCGGCGCGAGGTGCGCGCGGAACCGCTCCAGCACGGCACTGCGCGTGCTCGGCGCCAGGAAGGTCATCACGTTCCCGGCGCAGACGATCGCGTCGAACGGCGCGGTGATGCCCCGGGCGGGGAGGTCGAGCTCGGCCAGGTCGCCGACCAGCCAGCGCGGCCCCGGGTGGTCCTGCTCGGCGGCCTCGATCAGGACCGGATCGACATCGACGCCGACGACGTCGTGCCCGGCTTCGGCCAACTGGCCGCCGACCCGGCCCGGACCGCACCCGGCGTCGAGGATGCGGGCGCCGCGCGGCACCGCGGTGTCCACGAGGCGGGCCTCCCCGGCGAGGTCGTCCCCGGCGCGAGCCATGGAGCGGAAGCGTTCGACGTACCAGGAGGAGTGCCCGGGATCGGCGGCGACCTTCTGCATCCAGATGCTCTGCTCAACCATGCCCGCATTCTCCCGGAACGAGACGCCCACCTGCCACGACCTCTTCGCGGCAGCTTGGACGATCGCGCAGGCGATCCAGCTTCTCACCCATGGATTCGTCCGAGGTGGCTCGGTTGAATCGCTGCCATGAGCAACGACACCACCCTCGTCCTCGGCGCCACCGGCAAGTCCGGTCGCCGGGTCGCCGCCCGGTTGCGGCTGCGCGGCACCCCGGTGCGCGCCGCATCCCGGTCCAGCCGGACGCCGTTCGACTGGTCCGACCCAGCCGGGTGGGATCCGGCGCTGCAGGGCGTCGCCGCCGTCTACGTCGTGCCTCCGGCCGTTCCCGGCCCGGTGCACGAGTTCGTGAGACGGGCCGAGGCCGCCGGCGTGCGACGTCTGGTCCTGCTCTCCGGGCGCGGAGCCGACACCTGGGGCGACACGACGTTCGGACTGGACATGCGTTCGGCCGAGGACGCCGTGCGCGGCTCGGCGCTGGAGTGGACCGTGCTGCGGGCGTCGAACTTCGCCCAGAACTTCGACGAGGACCTCTTCCGCGCCCCGCTGAGGGCCGGCGAGCTGGCACTGCCGGCCGGCGCAGTTCCCGAGCCGTTCATCGACCTCGAGGACGTCGCCGACGTCGCGGACGCGGTGCTGGCCGAGCCCGGTCGGCACGAAGGACAGGTCTACGAGCTCACCGGACCCCGCGCGTTGACCTTCGCCGAGGCTGTCGACCTGATCTCCCGGGCGTCCGGGCAGCCCATCACCTACAAGCAGATCTCCCCGGCCGAGTACACCGAGGTCCTGGTCGACCAGGGCTTGAGCGAGGACGACGCCCACCACGTCGCCGAGATGTTCGTCGTGATGGAGCGCGGAGTGATCGCCGGGACGACCGACGACGTCGCCGCCGTGCTGGGCCGACCGCCCCGCACCTTCGAGGAGTACGTCGTGAGGGTCGCAGCGGCCGGAACCTGGCAGCGATGACCGCCCGGCAGCTCCCCGCTCGGAGGGCTGCCCCCCGAAAAGCTCTGCTGGCACACGAATTCCTGCTGAGGAGAAACGTCAAGTGCACAGTCTGGTAGTTGTTGCCCACCCCGATGTCGCGTCGCTGACGCACGGGCTCGCCCGCGAGGTGACCACGGCTCTCTCGGACGACGGGAGGTCCGCCGAGCTGGTCGACCTCGCGGCCGAAGCGTTCGACCCCCGCTTCACCGCAGCCGACCTGCTGCACTACCGCGGCGAGGGGCCCACACCGCCGGATGTCGTGGCCGAGCAGGCGAGGTTGGACCGCGCCCAGCAGTTGGTGCTCGTCTTCCCGGTGTACTGGTGGTCCATGCCGGCCCTGCTGAAGGGATGGATCGACCGGGTGTTCGTCAACGGCTGGGCCTTCGAGTACTCCCCGGTCGGCGGCGTGCTCCCCAAGCTGGATCAGCTGAGCGTGCACCTGCTGGCCGTGGCAGGTGGTGATGCGGACGGATACGAACGCCACGGCTACGGCAACGCACTCCGGACTCAGATCGAGCACGGCATCTTCGGGTTCTGCGGCGCGAGCATCGCCTCGACCCGCATCGTGCACGACTCCGAAACCGCGTCGGTCGAGGCGCTCGCAGCGGAGGTGAGCTCCACCGCGAAACAGGTCTCGACGTTGCCGGCCGTGCTCTGAATCCAAGAGGGCCGACAAGACGATCCGGAATCCGATCGCAATGGCGGGACCCGGAAAACGGGCATCGAAACCACGCCCGAAAGCAAAAGCTCCTGTCGGCGTTTTCGCCGACAGGAGCTTGAAAAAGAATGTGGTGCGCGATACTGGGATTGAACCAGTGACCTCTACCGTGTCAAGGTAGCGCTCTCCCACTGAGCTAATCGCGCGAGGCGGAGGCGGGAATCGAACCCGCGTACAGGGCTTTGCAGGCCCTTGCCTAAGCCACTCGGCCACTCCGCCGGACTCCGCTTCCACACCGGAATCGGCTGGAACGCCAGAGGATCCAGAGCGGATGACGGGACTCGAACCCGCGACCCTCACCTTGGCAAGGTGATGCGCTACCAGCTGCGCTACATCCGCGTGCCTGCGACTTCCAGGTCCCGGGCTTCCGGGGCCGTCCGCCGCGTTGCACAGTGAACTCTAGACCACGCCCTCGAGCGCGATCAACGGGGGGTCCAACTGCCGCTCGGCGCGGTCCGCGCCGAGCCCGTTGTTCCTGGTCAGCCGAGGTCGTGGGGCAGCAGCCGGGTCAGCGCCTCGTCGACGTCGACCCACAGGTTCTCGTTGCCCGGGACCACGACGTCGTACGTGCGGTCGAGGAAGTCGGCCAGCTCCTGCGCCGAGGCCTCGAACACCGCGTGGCCCGACGGCGAGCTCAGCTCGATCGCCACGACCTCCGGGTCGTCGACGGCCGGGCGGATGGTGACATCGCCTTCGCCGGCGTGCGCGATCAGCCCGTCGGCCAGCAGGTCGCGGGCGAACACCCACTCGACCCAGCCGGCGCGGCCGGTGCGGAACGCGGCCACGACCGCGTAGGGGTCGCTGGTGTCGTAGCGCAGTTCGACCTGGACCGGCACAGCAGGCGCCTGCGGGGCCAGGAGGTCAAAGACCGCAGTGGAACGCAGAGTGACGTGATCGTTACGCATGGTTCTCCCCTTTCTGCTCCCTCCCGGTCCCTTTATCGACCGAGCAACACAGTTGTGACGCCTTAGCGGGCTCAAACGCTCGCGACTTTCGCTCAGATCACCCGTACGGGGCAGGGTGCACTTCGCTGGGCAATCAGTTGGATGCGGTGCGTGTCCGCATCGGCCTCCGGGTTCGGGGGTGGTCGCGGATCGTCGCCCCGATCGGGGGCGCGCCGCATCCGTGGTCCACACCAGAGGAAGAGATCCACTGCGAACGAGTCCGGTGGGGGAGTCGGGTCACAAGACCTGAACTCGTCCGGTGACCGGGTCGGTTACTGTCCGCAACCGAGCGAACCGGGTCCGCGTCTGGCCTTCGATCCGTCGCCCCCGCCCTGCGAATTTTCGCCTTCGCGTCCGGTTTGACCACCGGGTTTACCGCTCCGCCGACTTCGCGTGACGTCTCCTCAACAATAGGGGATGGACGCGCCCGCGCGGTCACGCGCGCGGCTGGTTGGTGAGACGCTCACCACTGCATATCCCCGGATCGGGGGAATGTCGTACTGCACCGCGATTACAGTGCAGGCGTACACCCGAACGCCCGGTCGAGAGTGGCGTCACACTGTGACCAGGATCGAAGCCGTGCAACAGGGCCGAAGGGCCCGGTCCGGCCCGGCGGCGGCCATGAGAACGGTCACAATTCCGGCGGCGCCGGAGCCCGCCGACGCCCGACTGTCGGCTTGACATCCGCCGCGCCGGAACCGGTGCCAAGCGAGCTCAGCGGTGCGAACGGGCCGTACCCTGGTTCGACCGGGCACTCCGGCCCGCACGAGCCCGCACGACCGAGCAGGTGGGAGCCCTGAGCGAGAGCACCGAGTCGGACACCCGCCCCGACGCCGACGACCCCCGCGCGCCCCGGCTGCGCGACCGCATCCGCGCATTCCGCGAACGCATCCGCACCAAGCCCGGCTTCAACCTCGCCTACCGCGTGGCGATCGGCGTCATCGGCGGCCTGGTGCTCACCGCGGGCATCGTGATGATCCCCTACCCCGGCCCGGGCTGGCTCGTCGTCTTCGCCGGCCTCGGCATCCTCGCCACCGAGTTCCACTGGGCCGGCCGCGTCAACGCCTTCGCCAAGCGCCACTACCGGCGCTGGGTGGACTGGCTCGGCTGCCAGAGCACGATCACCAAGCTCGCCGTGGGAGCCGGCACCTGCCTGGTCGTGCTGACCACGCTGTGGCTCCTCGGCCTGTTCGCGACCGTCGGCGGTTGGTTTGACCTGCATTGGAACTGGTTGGCCTCCCCCCTGTTCAACCGCTGAAAACGGTCGTGTATTGTTCTTCTTGTCGCCAGGAACGGCGACGACAAAAGAACACGGGCGATTAGCTCAGGGGGAGAGCGCTTCGTTCACACCGAAGAGGTCACTGGTTCGATCCCAGTATCGCCCACTCGAAAATCCCCCCGGCTTGCTTCGCCGGGGGGATTTTCTTCGTCTTCTGTTGTGGGGGCCGAGCCCCCACGCCCCCACGGTGCGGGGGTTGCTCGTCGACTGCTCCTCGCCGTGGGTGGCGTTCCCGGCCTGGGTTGGGGGACCAGCTTTTTGGCTCGTTCTTCGAACTCGGGGGCGGAGCACTTCGAGCTTGTGTTCCATGACCCGCTGAACCGTGTTCGCCCGCTCCCGATCATCCGCGAGCCAGGTGGCGTACGAGTGGCGGAGATCGTGGAAACCGGGGTCGCGGTCGGGGTGGCCGGAATTGTTCGGCATCTGCGCTGACGCGCGACACGTGATTGCCTACGACGACGGTGAGGTCAGGTAGGAGTTCTCCATCGCTTTCCGTGCGAAACCTCAGTTCGGGGAGTCCCTGAGTAGCTCGGAGTCGCGGCGCGTGGAATGGGTGCCGCGGGACCGCATCGGAGAGCTCACCATCCACCTGTCCGTCCGGCTGCGGATCGAGCACGCTCTGGAGCTGTGCGAGGTGCCGTGGAACTTGCGGGATGTCGCGCAGTGCGAGAGGGGCTTTCGGTCGATGTGGCCGCCGTGTCGTGCGCTCACCGGGATCAGTGCTTCAGCGCCAACTTGAGGGCGACGATCAGCAGGCCGATCACGAGGTTGACCGCGTCGGTGAGGACCACTTGGTGCCAGACGGCGCCTGCGCGCCGCGCGGCAGCGGTCGCCCAGCCCATCTGGCTGATCAGAGCGACGGCGAGGGCGAGCCAGGCCGCGCCCTGGACGTCGAGGCCCAGCAGGGGGCTGATGAGCACGGCGACCGTGGGAGGCACGGCGGCCTCCACGATGGGCCACTCCTCGCGGCACACCTGCAGCACGGATCCTCTGCTCAGGGAGCGCTGCGCCATGCGTGCGCCGAAGAGCTGGGCATGGACGTGCGCGAGCCAGAAGACGATCCCCGTGGTCAGCAGCAGCAACGCCAGCTCCAGCCGCGGGAAGGCTCCGAGCGTGCTGGCTCCGACCACGACGGAGGCGGCGAGCAGCGAACCGTAGACGCCACCGGTGTAGTCGGCGTGAGCTCGGCGTTCCGCTCTCCGCGCCCGGGCCTGCGCCCTGAACTTGTCCAGCATCCTTCGCTCCCGAGGTCAGACACCGGACACGCGGCGTCCACCGTCGTGCCGGTCTTCGCGCGGCCGGTCCGGAAAGCCGGGCCACCTCCTCAATGCTCGTCAACCAGCGGTGCCGCCGCTGCCCAGCGCTTTCGCGCAGGTCAGCGGCCCACCACACGCCAGCCGCAGCACGCCAAGACGCACGTGCCTCGGCAGGCGCGCCCAGCGCCGGGGCGGGAAGATGGGAACGTCCCGGCCCATTGGTTGGCGGGAGGTGGGGGCATGGAGATCAAGCCTCAGGCGGTCGTCCTCCCCAAGGAAACGGATCATCTCGAACAGGGGAAGTACGGGCCTGTGTTCCCCAGGACTCCTGCGTGTTACGGGTTCACCATCGTCGCGCGGGTCAAGCCCGGCCACGCCGACGCGATGCGCCAGTACGGCTACGCACTGGCCGAGGCGCTGGAAAAGGATCCGTACCTTCTCGCACCGCTGAAGCTGCACTACCTGCGCTGGGTCCTCTTCGACGACGACACGCGCTTCATGTACCAGGGGATCTTCGACACCGACTTCGACAAGTACACCGAAGACGCTGTCGCACTGTTCTCGAAGGCGGGCGTGAGCACGGCGTTCGAGCACCTGGAGGGGTTCCCGGAGGACTGGCGGACCAATCCGGAGGCGTTCGTCAGGTTCGTCCGCGAGCACCACTGCCCGAGCTTCATCGAGTACGGGGAGTACCCGTACTACACGGCGGACGAGATCAAGAAGGCTCTGCGGATCAAGAGCGCCCTGTCCGAGATGCTCGACCAGATGCAGTGAAGCTGGGAGCTGGGCGATGAGCGAGACCAGAACAGCACGGACCTACAACCAGCGGCACATTCCCCGGAAGTACACACCTGCCGGGCGGCGAGTGAGCATCTACGTCTCGTGGAGCTATCCCGCCGAGGCGGGCCGGAACCCCGCCGAGCTGGACAACCGGTTCTCCACCTTGACGGAGGTGCGGCGGGTGGCGTGGCCGGCCTACGAGGACCCGAAGTGGTCCGACCCCTATCGGTTCCAGCAGACCATCGCGGGATCGCTGGAGCTGTTCTTCTGGGCCTGGGTGGCGTTCCAGGACTACGTCGAGGAGGTCACCGGGCATCCCGTCCCGGTGTACCAGCGCATCGACCAGGCCGGTTTCCCCACCCCGCTCGATGAGCGGGTGCTCGACGACACGGACGTCCTGTTCGTCTTCGGACTGGACCACATGATCACCAGGCAGGAGGCGCAGCCCGGCGAGATCGAGGCGCTGCGGTCCTACCTGGCCCGGGAGGACGCCCGCCTGGTGCTGGGGCCCCATCACGACGTCGGTGCGTCGGACGATCTGTCCGTGCGGGAGGTGGAGCACCGCCACCACGGCGATCCCCTGGTGCCCCGCCAGCAGCGGTTCGCCACCTACGTCCGCGATCTGATGAAGGGCCTGGACGTGCCCGTCATCAACCGGTACGGGCTGCGTCCCGCCACCGGTGAGGACAACCGGATCGCCCCCTTGTCGACCGTCAGGGATCTGGACGAGAAGGGGTGGCTGAACGGGGTCGCGAACTTCAACTTCCACATGCACCTGCCGCACTACGCGGTGACGACCGACGAGCCGAAGGCCATCCACGTGCTGGCCCGGCAGCCGATCGACACCTCCCGCCCCCATCCGTTCAGCGAGGAGGGGAACACCGAGTTCAACATGTTCTTGTGGATGCCCCCGAGCGGTGACCGCGCGGCCGACGTGCTGCTGGCCGATTCCACGATCTTCAGCACGCTCTTCGGCGCCGACGACAGCCTGCGGAACTTCTGGCGCAACCTCGTTACGTAGCGGTGCCGCAGGGAGGCCGACGTGAGCGCACCCACGGACGTCACACTCGAACTCGACGACATCCAGCGCGGGGTCCTCAGCCCACGCCCCACCCCGTACTCGGCCACGTACCTGGTGTTCCGCATCGACGACCGGGACCGAGGCCGGGAGTTGATGCGGCGCGCGAGCGCGGCCGCCACCTCCGCCGCCGACACCTCCAGCCCCCTCGGGGACACCTGGGTCAGTGTCGCTGTCACGTACTGGGGCCTGCAGGCGCTGGGTGTGCCGCGCTCCTCGCTGGAGTCGTTCGCCTGGGAGTTCCGGCAGGGCATGGCGGCCCGCGCACGAGCGCTGCGCGACGAGGGGGCGAGCAGCCCACAGCACTGGGAAGCACCGCTCGGCACGCGCGACGTCCATGTGGTGATCGCGGCTGTCGCCCCCGACCCCCTGCGCCTGGAGGCGGCCATCGACCGCGCCCGGCCCGCCTACGACCGCCTGTCCGGCGTGACGTCGATCTGGCGGCAGGACTGCTCCGCGCTGCCCACCGAGAAGGAACACTTCGGCTACCTCGACGGCGTCAGCCATCCGGCCGTCGAAGGCAGCGGCATCCCGGGGTCCAACAGGCTGGAAACGCCGCTGAAGGGCGGGGAGTTCGTCCTCGGCTACCCGGATGAGATCGGCGGTCTCCAGACGCCGCAGCCGGCCGTGCTCGGGCGCAACGGCAGCTACGCGGTCTTCCGCAAACTCCACCAGGACGTCGCCGCGTTCAGGCGCTACCTCAAGGACAACTCCACCGGCACCCAGGACGAAGAACTGATCGCCGCGAAGATCATGGGCCGCTGGCGCAGCGGGGCCCCGCTGGCCCTCGCCCCGCAGCACGACGACCCCGCACTCGGCACGGACCCCCGCCGCCGCAACACCTTCCTGTACGAGCAGGACGACCCGACGGGATTTACCACGCCCGGCGGCTGCCACATCCGCCGGGCCAACCCGCGCGACGCCTCGGTGGCCGGGGAGGTACGGCTGCACCGCATGATCCGGCGCGGCGCCATCTACGGTCCGCCGCTGCCCGAAGGCGTCCTGGAGGACGACGGAGCGGACCGCGGCCTGATGTTCGCGTTCATCGGCGCCCACCTGGGCCGGCAGTTCGAGTTCGTCCAGTCGCAGTGGATGAACGACGGCGTCTTCTTCGGGGCCGGCGACACGAAGGACCCCGTCGTCGGCGCCGCGGACGGACAGACCGGCTACACCATTCCCCGGCGGCCCGTACGGCGCCGCCTCGCCCCGCTGCCCCGGTTCGTCGTCACCCGTGGAGGCGAGTACTGCTTCCTGCCGAGCCTGAGCGCCCTGCGCTGGCTCGGAGACCTTCGCGACTGACGGGCGGGCAAGCGCCATGGACGCCCTGCACCTCGTCCTCAACGCGGTCACCGTGATCTTCATCGCGGCCACCATGTTCGCCGCCGGCCTGCGGGCCACCGTCCCGGCACTGCGCGGCGTCTTCGCCGACATTCCGCTTCTGCTGCTGGCGCTGATCGCCAACATGGTGGTCATCCCGCTGCTCGGCTGGGGCATCGGAGCACTGTTCGGTCTTCCCGCGGCTGCCTTCATCGCCCTCGTCCTGATCGCCTCGTCCCCGGGCGGCCCCTTCGGGGCGAAGCTGGCGACGGTGCAGCGAGGGGACGTCGTCGCGGGCGCGGCGATGCAGGTACTGCTCGCCTCCCTCGGCAGCCTCACCTTCGCCCCCACCGCCAACGCCATCCTCACCGTCGCCGACATCGGCACCAAGGTCTCCCTCGACGTCGGCGCGCTGGTGCGGACGGTGGCGCTCCTGCAACTCGTCCCGTTCGCCATCGGCCTGCTCCTGCGCCGCTACGCCGAACCCACCGCACAGTCATGGCAACCCGCGGCAGCCGCCGTCTCCAACACCACCTTCCTGATCGTGCTGGCAGGCATGCTGCTCGGCAGCTGGCGCGATGTCGCCGACCTCTTCGGCTCCCTCGCCCTGCTCGCCGGCTTCCTGCTCGCCGCATTCGCCTTCGCCGTGGGAACGCTGCTGGCCACCGGCCCGATCACACGCCGCACCACCATGGGAGGCGTCGCCTCAGTGCGCAATGCCGGCCCCGCCCTGGCCGCCATCGGCCTCGCCTTCGCCGACCAGCCCGCCGTCCTCGGCGCACTCGCCGCGATCCTCCTCAGCGGCCTGGCGGCAGCCCTCCCCATCGCCACACTGCTCAGCAAGCGCAGGAGTACCCCAGACGCTGCCGCTCCGGGCAACTGAGCTGCGGTGATTGGGCCTCAACTGCATTGAACGGGCTGTTGCCGTTTGTGCTGCTGGGGCTCGTGGCCGGTGGTTCTTCGGGGCTGGTTCAGGTTTGGTTTGCTGCTTCTGCTTGTTCTTTCAGGATGTCGTTGTGGCCTGCGTGGCGGGCGAACTCTTGGATCATGAGCAGGTAGATCCATCGGAGGGTCACCGTGCCGACCGAGGCGTGGTGGCGGGTGGCGTCCAGGTCTGCTTCTGCGGCGATCTCTCGGGCTCTGGTGCTGGCTCGTTCGAATTCCGCTATCACGTCGGCGAGCGTTTCGTCGTTGCCGACCGTGAAGCTGGCTTCGCCCACCATGGGGCCGTCGCATTCTGATTCCGGCAGGCCGCCCAGGATGTGCTGGAACCACTTCCGCTCTGCGAACGCTGCGTGCTTGATCAGGCCGATCGACGTCGTCCTGGACGGGACGAGGCGGCGGCGGGCCTCCGCTTCGGAGAGGCCTCGGACCGTGTCGATCAGTTCGGCTCGGGTGTGGTCGAGGACGTACTCGAGCATCTGGCGCTCGGGGCCGTCGGTGATGCGGGTCGGGACCTTCATGTCGTGCGCTTCCCTTCGTGGACAGCGTGGGGTCGCGGTTTCCGGTCGGTTGGGCTGGTGGTGCTGCTGGGGGTGCCGGATTCGGCGAGACGGCCGGTGAGCGGTGATGATGTCGCTCGCGGGCGAGTGGGCCGGTTGATCGGTTCGGTGGCGAACGCGGAATCCGGGCCGGGAGGGATGTCGTCGGCGGCCAGTGCCTGGGGTGCCGAGACGATGGGACCGGCTATACCCCGGACTTCGCGTCCGGGCTGCCGCAGAGGTCCCGCGGGGGTCAACGTACCACGGTGGAGGTGAGACCGGGGTTCCCGACGACGGGGGAACGCTTCCTGCGGGTGAAGCCGCGCACTGCCGCGGATGGTCTGCGGCGTAGTCGAGAGTCGTTGGGTGCCAAGGGCATTCCGGTCGGTTCGGGGCTGTTGGTGCTGCGGCCGGGTTCTGCTCTTCGACGTTGCCGGGTTGTCGAGGCGGCGGTGGTGCGTGTGAGCTCTGCCCGCCCGGTCGACGGGTTCGCGGGGGTCGCCGTACGCTGACCTGCGTGGGTTTGAAGGGGATCTCGAGTGGTGAGGGCTTTCGGTCGTGACGCGCGGGAGTGGTAGTTCTGGTTCGCGTCGGCCGGGACCCCAGGTGATCGTCGATGCCGCGGTTCGCTGCTTCTACCAGCACGGGTACGACGGGTCGTCGGTCCGGGACATCGCTCAAGAAGCCGGGGTGACCCCCGCCGCGCTCTACCACTACTACTCCTCCAAGCAGAACCTCCTGGTGGACATCATCGCCAGGTTCATGGCCAGTTCGATCGACAAGACCGAAGCCGCGCTGCGGCGGGCCGGCCCGGACCCGGTGGCGCGGTTGTTCGCCGCCGCGCAGGCGCACGTGCTCTGGAACGCGTCCGACGTGGCCTCCAGCTTCATAGTCAACAGCGAGATCAGGAGCCTCGAACCCGCACACCGCGAGCAGAACATCGCGCAGCGGGACAGGTTGCAGCGGCTCTTCGACGCGTGCGTGGAAGAAGGCTGCGCGGAAGGCGTTTTCACGGCTCCGTGGCCGCTCGAGGCGAGCCGAGCGGTCGTCGTCATGTGCACGTTCGTGGCTCGCTGGTACCGGGAATCCGGGCCGCTCAGCCCCGAGGAGATCGCGTGGCGCTACGGGCACATGGCCCTCTCCCTCGTCGGGGCGACGCGGGGCCCGCGGTTCGAACCGCCCACCTACGAGTCGGAGTCCGTCAACGCCCCGTGAACTGCGGGACGCGCTTCTCCACGAACGCTCTCGCCGCTTCTCGCCCGTCGTCGGACTCCACGCATTCGGTGTGCCGCCGGGCCTCGAGGTCGAGTGACCGGCCGAAGTCCGCGAACTCGCTGTCGACGAGGTTCTGCTTGATCCGCGAGACGGCGAGCGGCGCCGCGGTGGCGATCTTGCCGGCGATGCCGAACACCTCCGGCAGGAGGCGGTCCGCATCGAAGACGCGCGAGACGAGGCCGATCCGCTCGGCCTCGGCGGCGTCGAACGGCTCGGAGACCAGGTACTTCTCGCGCGCTCGGCCGTAGCCGATGATCCGGGGCAACGTCCACGTCCCGCCGAAGTCGCCCGAGAGCCCGGCGTTGAGGAACGCCACGTTGAACTTCGCCTTCGCCGAGGCGTAGCGGAGATCGCAGGCGCACGCCCACGACAACCCAGCGCCCGCGCACGCCCCGTTGATGGCGGCGATGGTCACGGCCGGCATCTCGTGCAGCAGCTTCGAAGTCTCCATGAACCGCCGCAGCAGCCCCGCGCGCGATTCGGGGTCGACGCCGTCGGTGACACCACCGCCAGCGCCCCGGGAGAGGTCGCCACCGGCGCAGAACGCGCGGCCCGCTCCGGTGAGGACCACCGCGCGGATCGAGGGATCGGCGGCGACGGTCTCCAGCGCGCGCGTCGCCTGCTCGAGCAGGTCAGCGGTCATCGAGTTGAGTCGTTCCGGTCGGTTCAGCGTCACCGCCGCGACGCCGTCCTGGACCCGCAGTTGGACAAGTTCGGGCTCGCTCACCGCAGCCGCCTCCAGACTTGGTCAAGCACTGATCAATCGTTTAGATCTATGACCACGTGGTGCAGCGATCATATGCATCAGGGTTGACAGATGTCTAAACAGTTGTTTAGAAATTGCATGACCGCGATCACATCTGGAGGGAGGGGCTCGTGCCAGTTCCCGAACACGGCCAGTTCATCGGCGGTGCGGCGAAACCCGTTGGCGGGCCGTCGATCGAGGTGGAGGACCCGGCTGCGCAGCGCGTCATCGCGACCGTCGCCGACGGGGGACCTGACGACGTCGACCGCGCCGTCGGGGCTGCGCGTGCGGCGTTCGGGAGGTGGGCTGCCACGTCCCCGGCGGACCGGGCCGCGCTGCTGCGCCGGGTCGCCAAGCTCCTCGAAGACCGCCGGGAGGAGATCGCCCAGCTCGTGACGGCCGAATTGGGGGCGCCGATCCGGATCTCCCGGTCCGTGCACGCGCAGCTGCCGATCACCGTCACCTCGACGACGGCCGACCTGCTCGCATCGCGCCCCTTCGCGGAGCAGCTCGGGAACTCGCTGGTCGTCCAGCAGCCGGTGGGCGTCGTCGCGGCCATCACCCCTTGGAACTTCCCGATGCACCAGGTGACCAGCAAGGTCGTCCCGGCGTTGGCGGCCGGTGCCTCGGTGGTGCTCAAGCCCAGCGAGCTCGCCCCGCTGTCGGCGCTGCTCCTCGCCGAGGTCCTGACCGATGCCGGCTTGCCGGACGGGGTGTTCAACGTCGTCACCGGCGGGCCGGCGGCCGGTCGAGCGCTGGTCGACCACGACGACGTGGACCTGGTCTCGTTCACCGGATCCGTCGAGGTCGGGCGGGCTGTCGCTGCCGCGGCCGCGCGCACGGTCAAGCGCGTGACGCTCGAACTCGGTGGGAAGTCGGCGAGTCTCGTCCTTCCCGACGCCGACATCCCGACGGCCGTGAAGGTCAGCGTCGCGAACGCGTTCTTCAACTCCGGGCAGGCGTGCAACGCGTGGACGCGGATGCTCGTGCCGGTCGACGAGCTGGAACGCGTGAACGAGCTGGCGCTGGCGGCCGCGGCGAAGCACGCGGTGGGGGATCCGGCCGACGACGGGACGCGCATGGGGCCGGTGATCAGCGATCGGCAGCGGGAACGCGTGAGGGAGTTCATCCGCACCGGCTTGAGCGAGGGCGCGCGACTGCTCGTGGGTGGCGAGGTGCCACCGGACGGGGTGGACCGCGGTTACTTCGTGCGGCCGACGGTGTTCACCGATGTGGACCCGGCGTCCACCATCGCGCAGGAGGAGATCTTCGGTCCGGTCCTGTCCATCATCGGCTACCAGGACGAGGACCACGCCGTCGAGATCGCGAACGGCACGCGGTACGGGCTCGGCGGCTCGGTCTGGTCGCAGGACACCGACCGCGCCGTGCGCGTGGCCCAGCGGATCCGCACCGGGCAGGTCGACGTCAACGGCGCGCCCTTCAACCCGGCCGCGCCCTTCGGCGGGTTCAAGTTCTCCGGATACGGAAGGGAACTCGGCGTGCACGGCATGGCCGAGTACCTGGAAACGCAGTCGATCCAGCTTCCCGCAGCCGGTGGCTGAGCGGAGCTGATCCAGTTCGAAATCGGTCCCGAACCGGGTTTTCCGGTGCGGGGCGGCGCAATCGCGCACCGCGTTGTAGGACAACCCTACGTCCGATGACCGGTTCACCGGTGGTCGAAAGCCGAAGGGGCGCTCGAGGTGGCGAAGTGGATTCGGTTGGAACGAGGAACCCTGTCGGACGACATCGTGGCCGATCTGCGCGGCAAGATCGCCGCCGGCGAGCTCGTGCCGGGCGCGAAGCTCCCCAACGAGATGGAGCTCGCCAAGTCCTACGGAGTTGCTCGGGGAACGGTGCGGGAAGCCGTCAAAGCGCTCACCTTGATGCGGTTGTTCGAGCGGAGCACCGCGGGCACCTTCGTCACGGCGGAAGCCCCGGGGCACGTTCCGGACGACTCGCTCGTCGACATCACGTCCGAGGACCCGGATTGTTCCTCGCTCTACGAATCACGAATTCTGTTGGAAAAGCACGTGATCCTGCTTGCGTGCGAGCGGGCGACCGAGCATGATCTCGCTCAGATCCGTGCAGCGCTCGAGCGCGCCGAAAGGGCCGCGAACCGGGTCGCCGCGCTCGAAGCGGACCTCGAATACCACCACGCATTGGCGGAGGCCGCGCACAGCCCGGTGCTGCGGTACCTGTACATGGTCACCACGGACGCGATCGCCCGCGCCTATCAGACCTTCCTCCCCCTCTACACCGAGCCCAACTCGGCGGATTGGGGACTTGCGAACCACAAGGAGATCGCTCGCGCGATCGAGCAGCAGGATTCCGGAACCGCGCAACGCATCGCGGAGGAATCCCTCGAACGCGCGGCGGCCTGGGTGAAAGACATGGTCAGACTTTCCAGTCGATGAGGACAGGGAGAATCCCGGTGGGTCATTACCTCAATGCTCTGTTTGCCCCGAAAAGCGTTGCGATCATCGGTGTTTCGGCGAGCTCGAGGCGGAGCGGCAACGTTTTCCTCGACCGGCTCCGGAAGAACGGGTTCGAAGGCCGCGCGTACGCCGTGGGGCGCAACGGCGGCGTCGTCGACGGTGAGCAGATCTACCGTTCGGTGGCGGACCTCCCCGAAGTGCCGGACCTGGTCTTCGGCGCGGTCGGCGCGCAGGCGACACCGCAGGCGATGATCGATGCGGCGAAGGCCGGGGTCCAGGTCGGCATCGTGTTCACGGCGGGCTTCGCCGAGATGAGCTCCGATGGTGCCGAGGTCCAGCGCGACATGGTGGCGCGCTGCAACGAGCTCGGCATGCGCGTCGTCGGTCCGAACTGCATGGGCGTGTTCAGCACCGGCAGCCGGATGAACCTGACGGACGTCGAGAGCCTCGACCCGGGGCCGATCGGATTCGCCTCGCAGAGCGGCAACATCGCGCTCAGCGTGTTCGACGTGGCCAAGCGGCACGATCTCGGCTTCCAGACGTTCGTCAGCTTCGGCAACCAGGCCGACATCCCCGTCGCCGACTACGTCGAGCACATGGCGCAGGACGACGCGGTGGAGATCATCCTGCTCTACCTGGAGAGCCTGCAGGAGAACGTCGGTCCCGACTTCATCGCGCGGTGCCGCGCCGTAGCCGCCCGCAAGCCGATCGTGGCCATCAAGGGAGGCGTGACCGACGCCGGCCGCCGCGCGGCCGCCTCGCACACCTCGCGGTTGTCCGCGGCCGAGGACATCTACGACGCGGCGTTCGAGCAGGCCGGGATCGTGCAGGTCCGGGACCTCGACCACGTGGTGGCGGTCGTCGAGGCGCTGCTGCGCTGCCCGCCGATGAAGGGCGGCAACGTCGCGATCGTCGGCTCGGGCGGCGGACATTCGACGGTCGGCACCGACGCCGTCGAACGTGCCGGGTTGACGGTCCCGGCCTTCGACCAGGAGCTGAAGGACACTTTCGGCGGGTACCTGCCGCCGTGGGCCCCGATGTCGAACCCGGTGGACATGACCGGCGGGTTCACCGAGGACCTCACGCTGTTCCAGACCCTGATGCGCTACCCGCTGAGCAAACCGGAGTTCCACGGCGGTCTCAGCTACGGGCTGTACGGCGAGGGCTGGCGTCCGGGCCTGGTCGACGACAACGGGCTCACGTTCCGGACCGCGGCGCCGCTCTTCGCCGCTCTGCAACGAGAACTGGGCAAGCCGATCGTCTTCTACACGCCCTTCGCGAAGGACTTCGAGGAGTCGTTCTCCGAGATGCGCCGCAGCGGTGTGCCGTGCTACGGCTCGCTCGCGGAAGCCGCAGCCGGATTGGCGGCGCTGCAGAAGCGCGGCGCTTTCCTGGCGCGACTCGACGGTCTGCAGAGGACCGAACCGGATCCGCGACAGCCCGGCGCCGGTTCGGGATTCACGCTCACCGAGCACGAATCCCTCCAGAAGATCGCCGCCGCCGGGGTTCCCGCGGTTCGCCAGGAACTGGTGTCCTCCGCCGAAGAAGCGGTGGCGGCAGCGGACGCGATGGGGTACCCCGTCGTCCTGAAGGCCCAGCTGACCGATGTGGCGCACAAGTCGGACGTGAACGGCGTCCGGCTCGGCCTGACGACGGCCGACGAGGTGGCGGCCGCGTTCCAGCAGATGAGCTCGATCCCCGGCGCGGGCGGGGCGGTCGACTGCACGGTGTCGCAGCAGATCACCGGGGACCGAGAGCTCCTGCTCGGCATCCGCAAGGACGTGACCTTCGGCCACACCGTCGTCATCGGCGTCGGCGGCGTCCTGACCGAGGTGGCCGCGCGCGTCGCCGTGCTGATCCCGCCGCTCGACGCTGCCGAGTTCGCCGCCGCGATCGAGCGATCGCCGGTGGCCGCCTACTTGGGCGCCTGGCGGGGGAGACCAGCGGTCGACCTCCAGGAGCTCCACCGCCAGGTCACCGCGCTGCACGAGATGTGCCGCGCCGACGAGTCCGTCGAGAGCGTCGACATCAACCCGCTCATGGCGGTGGGAAGCGACCTCCGGGCCGCGGACGCCGCAGTTGTTCTCGAATCCGAGCCGGCACGAGGAGTCCACGATGTCCGATGAACGGGTCATCAGCGAGCTGTCGCAAGGCGTGCTGACCATCTGGCTGAACAATCCGGACAAGCTCAACGCGCTCACCTACCCGATGTACGACGAGATCGGGCGGCTGGTCGAGCAGGCCGCCCAGGACGCCAGCTGCCGCGCGATCGTCCTGCGCGGCAAGGGACGTGCGTTCTCGGCCGGTTTCGACCTGGCCCACCAGGTGGCCGACTCGGACGTCGAGTCGAAGATCGACCGGCTCCGCTCCGGCTCCAACCGGGTCCGCTGGGCGATCTGGAACTCGCCCAAGCCCGTCGTGGCCGCCG
This sequence comes from Saccharopolyspora oryzae, assembly GCF_027853915.1. GTDB lineage: Bacteria > Actinomycetota > Actinomycetes > Mycobacteriales > Pseudonocardiaceae > Saccharopolyspora > Saccharopolyspora oryzae. The sequence continues at coordinate 21,254 of NZ_JAQGLA010000015.1, read as the reverse complement.
TCCACGGGTACTGCCTCGCCGGTGCCTTCGAACTCGTGCTGCCTGCGGACTTCACCATCGCGGCGGAGTCCTGCGAGCTCGGCGAGCCGGAGATCCAGTTCGGCGACGGCGCCGCGTTCCTCATGGTGCCCTGGATGATGAACCACAAGCAGGCCAAGGAAGTCCTGCTGCTCGGCGATCGGTTCGACGCCACCGAAGCGCACCGCATCGGCCTGGTGTCGGAGGTCGTCGCCGACGAGCGATTCGACGAACGCGTGCACGAGGTCGCCGACCGGCTGCGCAAGCTCCCCTCCGGTGCGCTGCGCGTCACCAAGCAGGGGATCAACCGCGTGTACGAGACCGCCGGGATGGTCGCGCACATGGACAGCTGGGTGGACACCGTGGTCCACCTGTCCTCCTTCGAGGACGAGGTGACCAGGGAGTTCAAGCGGCAGGTCGAGACGAACGGCCCGAAGCGGGCAGCCGCGTGGCGGGCCGAGTACTACCAGCCGACCCCTCGCGTCCCGAGGTCTGCGCAGCCATGACGAAACTGCTGGTCAAGCACATCGCGATCGGGATCGTGGTCATCTTCGGCGCGCTGACGCTCACCTTCGTCCTCGCCAGGATGAGCGGAGACCCGACCGGTCTCATCCTGCCCCAGGACGCCAGCGCCGAACAGCGCGCCCAGCTGCGGTCGCAGCTGGGGATCGACCGGCCGCTGCTGGAGCAGTACCTCGCCTACCTCGGTGGGGCGGTGCGAGGCGATCTCGGTGATTCCTACTTCGACAGCTCCTCGGTGTCGGCCGTCGTCCTGAGGTACCTGCCGAACACGGCCATCCTCGCGGTGTCGTCGTTCGTGCTGACGGTGCTGGTCGCCGTTCCGCTGGGCACGCTGGCCGCGGTTCGCCGGGGCGGCGTCCTGGACCGCCTGGTCCAGGCGGTCGCGGTGGTCGGGAACTCGGTGCCTGCCTTCTGGTCGGGGCTCCTGCTGCTGCAGGTCTTCGCGGTCAACCTGGGTTGGCTGCCGACGTTCGGCACGGTGGGCGTGGCGAGCCTGATCCTGCCGACCGTCAACCTGATGCTCTTCCTCTTCCCGCAGATGGCGCGGCTCACCCGCGCCTCGGTCCTCGACGTGCTGCCGATGCCGTACGTCGACACCGCCCGGACCAAGGGGGCGGGCGAGTTCCGGGTGCTGACGGTGCACGTGCTCCGCAACGGACTGCTGCCGGTGCTCGCCCTGGGCGGGGTCCAGTTCGGCAGCCTGTTCGGCGGCGCGGTGCTGACCGAGACCGTGTTCGCCTGGCCCGGGATCGGCACCCTGGCGGTCCGGTCGATCAGCCGGAGCGATTTCCCGGTGGTCCAGGGAATCGTCGTCTACGTCGCCGTGATCTTCGCGATCGTCACGGTCCTGACCGAGGTGTTGGCCCGCGCCGCCAACCCGCGGCTGAGAACAGCCGCGTGAGGAGAACTCGATGACCACGACCATTCGAGCGAGCGCACCCACCGGGGCATCGGAGAGCGTCCGCAGGCTTCGCGGCGCCCTGCGCAACCGGGTGCTCACGGCGATCGCGGCGATCGTCCTGCTGGGCTTCGCCGTCATCACGTTCTTCGGCGACCGGCTGGCCCCGATGGATCCCGGCGAGCAGCAGATCAGGAGCCGGTTCCTGCCGCCGGGCAGCGAAACGGCCGCGGGGACCCACGTCTTCGGCACCGACGCGCTGGGCCGCGACATCTGGTCCCTGGTGCTGGCCGGGGCGCACACGATCGTCCTGCAGTCGGTCCTCGCCGTCGCGATCGGCACGGCGGTGGGCGCCCTGCTCGGGCTGGTGTGCGGCTACCGCGGCGGCAAGCTCGGGGACCTCCTCGTCCTGCTGACCAACCTCCAGCTGTCCTTCCCGTTCTTCCTCCTCGCCCTGGCCGTCGTCGGGATCCTGGGCGCGAGCTTCTGGCTCGTCGTCCTCGTCGTCGCACTCGCGTCCTGGGTCGAGATCGCCCGGGTGGTCCAGGTGGAGACCCGCCGGGTGTGCCAGCTCGAGTACGTCCTCGCCGTGCGCGTGATGCGCGGATCGGGTTGGCGGATCGTCCTGCGGCACGTCCTGCCGAACGTCGTCTCGTCGATCCTCGTGCTGGGGAGCCTCGCGTTCGGCACGGCGATCGTCATCATCTCGGGGCTCGGCTTCATCGGGCTCTCGGCGCCGGCGGCGTCCCCCGGCTGGGGAGAAATGCTGAGCGACGGACGCGAGTACATGGCCTCGGCGTGGTGGATCACCGTCGTCCCCGGAGTCGCGATCTTCCTGCTCGTGCTCAGCGTGAACATCATCAGCGAAGCGATCCGGGACCGCTTCGACCCGCACGCGGGTTCCTAGAAACTTCCGCACACCAAGGAGATTCCAGATGAGACGCAGAACAAGGCTCGCGGCGGCGGTCGCTGCCGCGGCCCTCACCGCGGGCACCGCGGCGTGCTCGGTCGAGGACAGCTCGGCGGGTAGCGGGAACGGCACGATCAAGGTCGCGCTGAGCGCCGGGGTGGACATGCTCGACCCGCAGCGCTCGTCCAGCGGGCCGGACCTCGCCGTGATGAACCAGATCTACGAGACCTTGCTCGACATGGACACGACCACGCACCAGCTGAAGCCGAAGCTCGCCACGTCGTGGAACCTGGTCAACGACACGACCTGGCGGTTCGAGCTGCGCCAGGGCGTCAAGTTCACCAACGGGGAACCGTTCAACGCCCAGGCGGTCAAGTACTCGATCGAGCGCATCCTGGACCCGAAGACGACCTCGTCGGTGAGCGCCAGCCAGATCTCGTCCATCGCGCAGGTCAACGTCGTCGACGACGACACCGTCGACATCGTCACCAAGTACCCGAATCCCTCGCTGCCGCTGCGGATGCAGCCCAACGGCGGCACCGGCCGGGTCTACATCGTGCCGCCGAAGTACTTCAGCGAGTCCGATTTCGGCACCGTCGCGGACAAGCCGGTGGGCACCGGTCCGTACAAGCTGGACGCCTGGAACAAGGGCCAGTCGGTGACGCTGTCCCAGAACCCCGAGTACTGGGGCGAGAAACCGGACGTGAAGGGCGCGACCTACTCGTTCGTGCCGGAGTCCAAGACGCGGGTCGACGCCCTGCGCGCGGGCGAGGTGGACCTGATCGAGCGGATCCCGGTCGAGGAGGTGCAGAACGTCGAGGACGCGGACGGCGTGCACGTCGCCTCCAGCCCCAACGGGCTCGTCTACACCGTCCTCCTCGACATGCGCGAAGCGCCGTTCAACGACCCGAAGGTGCGCGAAGCGTTCGTGCACGCCGTCGACGTCAAGGGCATCGTCGACGAACTGCTCAAGGGCCACGGGCGGGCGCTCAGCGTCCCGATGAGCCCGAACGTCAAGCAGTACGACAACTCCATCCAGCCGTACTCCTTCGACCCGGCGAAGTCCGAGGAACTGCTGAAGGAAGCGGGATTCCCGGACAAGCTGACCGTCGAGACCAAGACCTCGGAAGGCCGGTACCCGGCCGACAAGCAGATCTACGAGGCGATGAACCAGCAGCTGAACCAGGCCGGTGCAGAAGGTCGAGTGGGCCCGGCTGATCAACCAGATGACCAGCGGCAGCGCGGGCCCCTTCTACATCATCGGCTGGGACTTCGGCGAGGAGGACGCCAGCAAGCTGGACTCCTTCATCAAGACCACCGCGACCTCCAGCATCGCCCGGCTCCCCGAGTACGACGCGCTGTCCGACCAGGCCAACCGGACCACGGACGAGGCGAAGAACCGCGAGCTCTGGCAGCAGGCCCAGAAGGTCATCCACGACAACTACGCCGTGGGCGCCATGTGGCAGGCGGACGCCATGTACGGCCTCCGGGACGGCTTGGAGTGGAAGCCGGAACTCGGCGAAGGAATCTTCCTCAAGGACATCAAGCTCAAGTGAGGGCGAAACGTCCAGCGAGTCGTCGCGGGAAAGGAGGGGACATGACCTCACCGGAGCACGGCGGGGAAGGCCCGCTGCTGGTGGTCGAGCAGCTCTCGGTCGAATTCGCCACCCCGCGGGGCGAGGTCGCGGCGGTGAACGACTTCGGGTTGTCGGTCGACCGCGGCGGCTCGGTGGCGATCGTCGGCGAGTCGGGTTCGGGGAAGTCCGCGGCGATGCGCGCGGTGCTGGGCCTGCACCAGCAGAGCAGGCGGGTGCGGATCCGGGGAACGGTCACCTTCGACGGGGTGGACCTGACCGGCGTCTCGAAGCGGCAGCTGCGCGAGATCCGCGGCGACCGGATGGCGCTGATCGCGCAGGACGCGCTGTCCTCGCTCAACCCGTCGCTGACCGTCGGCTACCAGATCATCGAGGCGCTGCGCATCAGGAAGGGGTGGAATGCGGCGCGGTGCCGGCAGCGCGCGGTCGAACTCCTCGACATGGTGGGGATTCCGTCGGCGGCGGAGCGCCTCAAGGACTACCCCCACCAGTTCTCCGGCGGGATGCGGCAGCGGGTTCTGATCGCGACCGGGCTCGCGCTCGACCCGGACCTGCTGATCGCCGACGAACCGACCACGGCGCTCGACGTGACGATCCAGGCGCAGATCCTGCAGCTGCTGCGCGATCTGCGCGAGGAGACCGGCATGGCGCTCGTGATCATCACCCACGACATGGGCGTCGTCGCGGAGATCGCGGAACGCGTCGCGGTGATGTACGCGGGCCGCGTGGTCGAATCCGGCGGGATGCGCGACGTCTTCAACTCGCCGCGCCACCCCTACACCGAAGGCCTGCTCAACGCCGTACCCCGCTCGGACCGCCGCTCGGAACGCCTCGTGTCGATCCCCGGCTCGCCGCCGAGCCCGACGAACTGGCCGAGCGGATGCCGGTTCCACACCCGCTGCGCCTACGCGCGCGACGAGTGCGCGTCGGTTCCGGTCGGCCTCGAACCGGTCGGGCCGGGCCACGACTCCGCCTGCCGATACTGGGAGGAGAACTTCCGTGCTGTCAGCTGAGGCGAGCATCGCCGCCGAGGACCGGGTGGTGGACCCGGTGCTGTCGGCGGACGACCTGGTGAAGTCCTATCCCGGTCACCGCAAGGGCGACCTCGTCCAAGCCGTCCGGGGCGTCTCGCTGAGCGTCCCGGCAGGCAAGACGATCGGTGTCGTCGGTGAGTCCGGGTGCGGCAAGTCGACGTTGGCGCGACTGCTGGTCGGGCTGGAAGAACCGACCAGCGGCTCGGTGTCCATCACCGGGCAGCGGGTGGACCGCGTCGGGCGGCGCCAGCGGGACGCGTTGATGCGGCGCGTGCAGATGGTCTTCCAGTCGCCGTTCACCTCGCTCGACCCGCGGATGACGGTGCTGCAGATCATCCGCGAACCGCTGGACGTGATGCGTCCGCGGGGATCGCGCGCCGAACGCGTTCGACGTGCCGAAGAGCTGATGGACGCCGTCGGTCTGCCCGACTACCTCGCGGACCGGCGACCCGGTGAGCTCTCCGGCGGCCAGCTGCAGCGCGTCGGTCTGGCCCGCGCCCTGGCCTCGGGCTCGGACGTGGTGATCTGCGACGAACCGGTCTCCGCGCTCGACGTGTCGATCCAGGCGCAGGTGATCAACCTGCTGAAGGACCTGCAGGAGCAGCTCGGCGTCGCCTACATCTTCATTGCGCACAACCTGAGCGTGGTCGCGACCATCTCGGACTACATCGCGGTGATGTACCTGGGGCGAGTCGTGGAGTACGGCTCCACCGACGACATCTACGACGACCCGAAGCACCCCTACACGAAGGCGCTCCTGTCGTCGGCGCCCGTGCCCGTCCCCGACGCGAACGCGCAGGAGTCGCGGATCGTGCTCGAGGGGGACCTCCCCTCACCCGCGAAAGTGCCGTCCGGCTGCGCTTTTCGCACCCGGTGCTGGAAGGCGCAGGACATCTGCGCATCGCAGGACCCCGCGCTCGAGCAGTCGGATTCCGCGGCGCGCTCGGTCGCGTGCCACTTCCCCGAGTGACCTTCTTCAACGGCGAGGAGAAAACCGATGGATGACAACGTGAACAGCACCACGTTGCGCGTGCGGCTGCGCGCCGACGACACCAAGTACGCCGGGGGCGTCATCCCGGCCGCGCACTACATGCAGCTGATGTCCGACGCGGGCGCGATGCTGGGCGTGCTGCGCGGCGAGTCCGCCGGATACCTGGCCCGCTGGGAAGGCGTCGACTTCACGTCGGTGTGCTACGTCGGCGACTACATCGAGGTGCGGTGCGAGCTGGTGCAGAAGGGGAACCGGTCCCGCCGGATGCGCGTCGAGGTGGTGAAGCTGATCAGCACGGATTCCGGCGGTCGCGGCCAGACGACGAAGGGCGTCGTGCACGAGCCGCCGGAGGTCGTCGCCCGGGGCGAGTACGTCAGCGTCATCCCGCGAGCCGACCTCGAGTAGCGGAGGACCGCGCGGAGCGCCTGCGGGCGCTCCGCACTTCCGCCGAGGAGACCTGGAACTTCGCGGGCGCGGGCCCGCCGGATGGTGGGGTGGTACCGGATGGACGCGGATGTCGCAGTCGTGGGAGTCGGCAGCATCGGCAGCCTGGTGATGTGGGAACTCGCTGGTCGGGGAGTCGACGTGATCGGCTTCGAGCAGCACGCGCCCGGGCACGACCGCGGTGCCGCGGGCGGTGAGACGAGGTTGTTCCGGGTGGCCTACTCCGACGGTGCGGCCTACATCCCGCTGCTCCGTCGATCGCGCGAGGCGTGGCTGCGGCTCTGCGAGGAGTCGGGGCACCGCTTGTTCGAGCCGTGCGGGGGCCTCACGATCGGCTCACCGCAACAGCGGCAGATCCTGGACCTGCAGGCGAACGCCGCCGCCGAGGGCGTCCCGGTCGAGGTCCTGTCCGCCGGCGAGATGGCGGAACGCTATCCGCAGCACCGCCTGCTCGACGGGGAGATCGGCGTGTTCGACGCGGCGGCGGGAATGGTGCGCTGCGACCTCGCCGTCCTCGCGGCCGCCGAGGTGGCCCGGGCGCGCGGTGCGCAGGTGGTGGCCCGCTCGCCGGTGGTGGCGGTCCGACCCGGCCGGGACGCCGTGCACATCGACACCGCGGACCGGACCTGGCGCGTCCGCCAGGTGGTGATCGCAGCCGGTGCGTGGTCCGGCGGCTTCCTCCCGGCGCAGTGGGCCTCGCGGGTCGAGCCGCGGCGCATCGCGCTGGGCTGGTACGCCCCCGAAGCCGTCGCGCAGTACCGGCCCGAGGTGTACCCCGTGGTCATCCGCGTGACCCACGACCTGTTCCTCTACGGGGCGCCCACCGTCGACGGCGCGACGGTCAAGGTCGGGGGAACGCAGCAGGCCCGCGCGATACCGGACCCGGACTCGTTCGACCGGCGGCACTCCCGGGAGGAGACCGAGGTGGCCCGCGAGGTCATCTCCGAGTTCTTCACCTCGCTGCGCCCGGAGCCGCTGCGGATGGACGCGTTCACCGACCTGTACACGACCGACGAGCGCCCGGTGCTGGGACGCGTCGGGGACGGAGGCCGCGTCGTGGTCGCCACGGGCGGCTCCGGCCGCGGCTTCAAGATGGCGCCGGCGCTCGCCGCCGCAGCCGCCGACGCGGTCGTCGACGGCACTGACGCGCCCATCCCGTTCCTGTCCCCGACCCGATCCGCGCCCGCCTGACGACGTCGTGAGCGCGAGAACCGGGTGGAGGCGGGTTTCGCGCTCACGACCGGTCACACCGCCTTCACCGGCTGCCGGAGGACGGTTTTGAGCTTCTCGGGTGGGGTTCGGCGGGGGTCGCTGAGGTAGATCTCGTGGTGGTCGCCGTTGAAGGTGAGGCCGTGGTCGGGGAAGTAGTGGTTGTGCAGGCGGTCCAGGGTGGGGGTCTCGTCGTCGTAGGAACCCCTGTGCAGGATCTGGACGCAGGTCCCCTCGGTGAGGGTGAGCAGGTGGACACTCTCCAGGGCGGGGTTGTCCTTCTTCTTCGCGACGGCGGCTGCGGACGTTCTGATCATGTCGTCGGTGATCCAGTCCGGCTGGTTGATCAGCATCGTCCAGTCCCAGGTGTCCTTGCGGCGCGCGACGAAGGCGTTGGGGTCGTCCGCTCGCCACAGGCCCTCGAGCGGTGCGACCACGAAGTCCCGGTCGAGGGTCTTCTTGCTGGTGAACTTCAGCGCGTACGCCACTCCGTAGAGGGCTGCGACCGCGTTCGCGTACGCCGGTGAGGTGTTCGGGTCGCCGTGGCCGTCGACCGCCAGGTACCGGAACTCGGGTACGTCGACGATCGTGAAGTCCTTCGCGGACGGGGCGTAGAGCCGCTTGTGCGTCTTCTTGACGTCGTACTTGTCCACCGCGTCTCCTCCTCGGGCAGGCCGCCACCTTAGTGCTGGAACCGGTGGCGCGTTGCTTTTCGCCGGTGGATGGGGCGCTGACCGCGGAAACTAGACTGGGCGCATGCGCAGGGTTGTGGGCAAGAACGTCGTGGAGTTCTCCGCGGAGCAGTTCGACGAGATGTTGGACGAGCACACCGCCGGGGTCGTCCTCGACGTCGGTGCCGGCAACGCCAAGCACGCCTACCACATCGCGCGCGCGGAGCCGGACAAGCTGGTGATCGCGCTCGACGCGGCCAAGGACAACATGCAGAAGGTCGCCGGGAAGACCAAGGTGTCCCCGGCCAAGGGCGGGGCGCCGAACCTGCTCTGCGTGTGGGCCTCCGCCGAGAAACCGCCGTCCGAGATCCACGGCGTCACGGAGCTGCACTCGCTGATGCCGTGGGGGAGCCTCCTGCGCGGCATGCTCGGCTCCGACACGGACATGCTGCTGGGGCTCGCGAAGCTCTGCGTGCCCGGCGCGGAGTTCCTGGTCACGCTCAACCTGCACGCGTGGCGTCCGCCTGTGCCCGAGGTCGGGGAGCACCCGGAGCCGACGCCGGACTCGGCGATGGAACAGCTCGCGCCGTACTACGCGGAGGGCGGCTGGACCTTGGACACTGCCAGGTACTTCGGTGCCGAGGAGCTGAACGCGCTGGCCACCTCGTGGACCAAGCGGCTGGGCTCGACCCGCGACGAACTCGACGTGCTCGGTCTCACCGGCGTCATCGGGAAGGCGTGATGGCGGGCGTGCTCCTGCGCATGACGTGCCGCGGTCATGCGAACATCCGCGCCACGCACGGGAAAACCCTGGAGTTCGCGGTCGACCCGGAGATCACTCCGCGGGCGACGTGCGTGGTCGGGGTCGCCGCTGAGGTCCACGAGCTCGACGCGCCGGGGATCGCCGGGCCGGTGCGGATCACCATCAGCGCCGGGGAGCGCAGCGCGACCGTGCGCGCGGTCGCGAACTCGATGTGGCGCCCGGGATCGACGGCCGTGGTGCGGCGGAGCTCCGAGCGGATGGCGAACACGTTGGCCACCGACGCGGACCTGGCGGCGAGCACGCTGCCCCGTGAACTGCTCGACGGGCTCAGCGATCCGGAGTCCGAAGTGGACATCACGGTGGAACGCGACTTCGACGTCGCCGGTGGGCTCGTCTTCTTCCACGCTCGGGAAAGCGACGTTCTGCGGCTTCGTGTGGAGATCGCCGCAGCCTCCTCCGTGGTCGTCGAGGACCAGGCGGCGCGCTCCCTGGTCGACTCGGCGCGGGGTGAGGACCGCCGGGCGCCCGTCATCGATGCGCGCAAGGCCGACCAAGGGCGACTCCGCGCTGCGTTGGAACAGGGCGAACGGGTTCTGGTGGTGTCTTCGAGCAGCACCCGCAGCGACGTGGTCGCCCGGCTGGTGACCGCGGACGTGCCGTTCGAGGTGATCGGCCTGCCGGCGCAGCTGGCAGTGGCCGCGACGTCGTCGAGCCAGGCGCCGGTGGTGCTGGTCGACGAGACCAACCGGCGCGGCATCGTCAAGGCCGTCCGCCGGCACGCGAACGCTGCGGTCGTCTTCCGGTGCGCCGCCGATCAGCTGTCCGGGATCGTCGAGGACGCGGGGGAGCGCGGGGTGGCGACGTTGCCCGTCAATGCTTCTGAGCGGCCACGGCTGGGCTCGGAGCTCCCGTCCGGATCGGCCGACGTGTACTGCTGCATCGCGCCCGTCGACGGGGCGGGGGAGGACACCGAGGTCGACGCGCCCCGCCTGATCCGTTCCCTGCTCGACCAGGGCGTCTCGCAGAAGACGATCTCCCGGGCGCTGATGGACTCGGCAGGCTGGTCGCGCCGCCAGGCCTACGAGGTGGTGCTGGGCCTCACCAAGGGCGACAGCGAGGAGTGACCGGCGCCTGACCCATCGCTCGTGTGGGTTACGTGGTCTCCCAGGGGTGACTACTGCGTGTTTCGGTTCACCTCGTTTCGGCTGGACGGCACGGGGGGTGGGCCCGGAGACTGGGTTCCGGGCCGCCGATGAGGGCTCGAATCCACTCGGACTGATGTGCCGGTCCGCGGAATCGCTCTTTATCGATCCAGTTCGTCGTGTCCTCGAAGCGCGGCGAGCTGGGCCCCACCAACTCCCGTCCTTCCCCGAGAGGAGAACTGTGCCCTTCGCGCTGGTCGCACTCGCCGTTGGCGCCTTCGGCATCGGTACCGCCGAGTTCGTGATGATGGGCGTGCTGCCGCAGGCTGCCGCCGAGCTCGGAGTGTCCATCCCGACCGCGGGGAACCTGATCTCCGGCTACGCCCTCGGCGTCGTCGTCGGGGCGCCCGCGTTGACGCTGCTGGGCGCCCGGTTGTCCAGGAAGACCATGCTCCTGCTGACGATGGGCCTGTTCACCGCGGGCAACGCGCTCTTCGCGCTGGCGCCCAGCGCCGGGGTCGGCGTGATCTTCCGGTTCCTGACCGGGCTGCCGCACGGTGCCTTCTTCGGCGCCGGGGCCGTGGTCGCCGCCAGCATGGCCGGCGCGGGCAACCGGGCCAAGGCCGTCTCGATGATGTTCATGGGCCTGACCCTGGCCAACGTCGTGGGCGTGCCGCTGGGCACGCTGCTCGGGCAGCAGTTCGGCTGGCGGGCCACCTTCGTCGTGGTCGCCGCGGTCGGCGCCCTCGGCGTCGCCGCCATCGCCCGGCTGGTCCCCGACCAGGGCCGACCCGCTGCCGGCCGGTCCGCGGTGCGCGAGCAGCTCGCCGCGTTCCGCTCGCCGCAGGTGTGGCTGGCGCTGGCCATCGTCACCTTCGGGCTCGGCGGCACCTTCGCCGTGCTGAGCTACCTGACCCCGATCCTCACCGACGTCTCCGGCTACTCGCCGACCGCGGTCACGCTGGTCCTCGCGCTGGCCGGGCTCGGCATGACCGTCGGCAACTTCCTCGGCGGCCGGATCGCGGACAAGGCCGTGATGCCCGGCGTCTACGCCGCGCTGATCGGGGTCGCCGCGGTGCTGGGCGTGTTCACCTTCACCTCCGGCAACAAGATCACCGCAGCGGTGACGGTCTTCGCCATCGGCGCCGTCGGCTTCATGGTCGCGCCGATCATGCAGGCCCTGGTGATGGACAAGGCGGGCGGCGCGCCGTCGCTGGTGTCGGCGGCCCTGCAGTCGGCGTTCAACATCGCCAACTCCATCGGCGCCTACGCCGGTGGCCTGGTGATCGCGGGCGGCCTCGGCCTGCTGGCCCCGAACCTGGTCGGCGTGGGGCTCGCAGCGGTCGGCCTCGTCCTGGCCGCAGCCCTGGGCGGCCTGGACCGCAAGCGCCCAGCGGTCCCGGAACCCGCAGTCGCCTCCCCGGCACTCCCCGAACCGGCAGTCGCCTCCCCGGCAGTCGCCGAACCGACCGAGCCGGTCGCCGAACCGGTGGCGATGCCGCGGCCAGCGGCGGTGCCGCAGCCGGTCGCGGCCTGACCTCCGCGGCGCGCTTCGGCACGCTGGAGTCAAAATTCCATTGAAATCGGACGTCCAATTTCAATGGAATTTGCGTCCCCCCGGCACCTCCGTCGGAGCCCGTGAGTCTTTTGGGTCGCCATGGCAGCCCGAAGGACTCACGGGCTTCGTGCTGGGCTCCTGGTCGTCCGGCGGTTTCGGGAAAACCGGGTCACCTCGGGTGGCGGGATCGGTACGCTCCGGCGCGGAGGGGACGTGATCACCTCGGGGAGGCGACTGGATGAGCTGGAGCAGATCGGGATCGTCGACCGGCGAGTCGGTCGACCTGCGCACGGAAGTGCCGCACTCGGCGCGGATCTACGACTACCTGCTCGGCGGGCGGGACAACTTCGCCGTCGACCGGGACGCCGCCGCCGAGATCGTGCGGGCCGTACCGCACATGCGGACCTCGATGCGGGCCAACCGGGAATTCATGTGCCGGGCAACGAGGTTCCTGGCCGAGCGCGGGTTCCGGCAGTTCCTCGACATCGGCACCGGGCTGCCGACCTCGCCGAACCTGCACGAGGTGGCGCAGGACGTCGCGCCGGAGTCGCGGGTGCTCTACGTCGACAACGACCCGATCGTGCTGGCCCACGCCCGCGCGCTGCTGACCAGCGCGCCCGAGGGCAGAACCGCTTACGTGGACGCGGATCTGCGCGATGCGGGCGAGATCCTGGAGTCGGCGGAGTTCGCGGAGGTCTTCGACCTCGACCAGCCGGTGGCGCTGAGCCTGATCGCGATCCTGCAGTTCCTGCCGGACGAAGCCGAAGCGCTCGGCGTCGTCCGCCGGCTGCTGGACGCCCTGCCCAGCGGTAGCGCGCTGGCGCTGTCGACGGTGACCGCGGACAGCGCGCCCGGGGTGACCGACAGCGGCGTCGCCGCGTACCGGTCCAGCGGCATCAACACCAAGGCCCGCACCGCGGCCGAGGTGACGGCCTTCTTCGACGGGCTCGACCTGGTCGATCCGGGAGTGGTGCTGGTCCACCGGTGGCACCCGGACGAGGCCGAGGAGATCCCGGACGAGCAGATCTACATGTACGGCGCCGTCGGCATCAAGCCCTGAGTGCTTGTCTTTGAACTCCTTTTGCATGGCGGTGCCGGTAGCGGAACCTCAGCGCCCGCCTGGTCTGCGGGTGCCCAGCCTTATGTATGCCAATACACGGCGGCTGGGCCGTCCTCGCCAGGCGAACGCTGAGAACCCGCGGCGGTGCAAGTGCCGAGGGTGGGCTATGCGCCTGCGGCGCATCAAAGACAAAACGAGGATCGAAGAAATGCGCTGAGAGCTCGTCCGGCCTGCGCGTTCTGCCGCTCGGTCGTTAGCGTTGCGAAATGGGTCTGGTTCCCGCGCGTCCGGGCGCTTAGGGTCGGCCGCGACGGACCAGCGGTGGACGGAGCGGCCTTGAACGAGATCAGCAACACCGAGCACGCGACCGGCGTGGTGGACGACGACGGCATCGCCACGGTCACGATCCGCAACGCCAAGGTGCTCAACATCGTCAACAGCGCGGTCAGCGGCGAGGTGACCGCAGCGATCGCCGAGCTGGCCGAACGGCCCGAGGTCCGGGCGCTGGTGCTGCGCGGCACCGGCGACCGGGCGTTCATCGGCGGTGCCGACATCACCGAGATGGCCACGTTGGAGCGGGGCAGCGCCGAGGTGTTCATCGACGGCCTGCGGCGGCTGTGCCAGGCGGTTCGCGACTTCCCGGCGCCGGTGATCGCGCGCATGCCGGGCTGGTGCCTCGGGGTGGGCGTGGAGGTCGCGGCGGCCTGCGACCTGCGGATCAGCAGCAGCACCGCGAAGTTCGGGATGCCGGAGGTCGCCGTCGGCATCCCGTCGGTGATCCACGCGGCCCTGCTGCCCAGGCTGATCGGCGGCGGCCGCGCCGACTGGCTGATGCTCACCGCGGAGAACATCGACGCGGAGACCGCGCTGTCGTGGGGCCTGGTGAACGAGGTCGTCGCCCTCGAGGAACTCGACGATGCGGTGGCCCGCACCGCCCGCCGGTTCGCCGAGTTCGGCCCGGCCGCGGTGCGCCAGCAGAAGAAGCTGCTGCGTTCCTGGGAAGCGCTTCCCCTCGACCAGGCCATCGCGGACAGCGTCGCCGAGTTCGGCACCGCCTTCGACACCGGCGAACCGCAGAAGTACATGACCGAATTCCTGAACCGCAAGCGGAACTAGGCGGCGCCGGGTCGTGAGTGCGTAACAGTGTTCGAACACTGTTACGCACTCACGACCCCTCGGCCAGCTCCCAGGCGCGGCGGCGGGCTCGCTGCGCAGCGGCGATGAGCTGCTGCCAGGTGTGCTCGTCGACGTCGGGCGCTGGGCCGAGGAGGTGCAGCGCTTCGGGGGTGCGGTCGTCGGGTCGGTGCGGGTGCACCTCGATCGCCGCGAGGTCACCGCGTGCGGTGAACAGCGTCGACGGGTCCAGCTCCGGCGTGGAGCGGGCCGCGCGGAGGTCCGCGAGGAGCGGGTCGCGGTCTCGGCCGCGCAGGCGGGTCAGCAGGAACGGGTCGTCGTCGAGCCGGGGTGCCAGCACGTAGTGCACGGCTGTCGCGTGCGCGCAGGGTTCGGCGCGGCTGCGGCACGTGCAGGTCGACCCGAGTTCGCCGGTCCGCGGGAACAGCGAGAGGTCCACTTCGCGCAGCGTGTCGTCCACGTCTTCCGGCAGCTCGCCCCGCAGGAGCGCGGCTGCGTGCCGGAGCTGCCCGGCCAGCGCTGTGACCGCCGTGCGCCATTCCGCGTCGGTGAAAGCGGGCAGCGTCAGCACCACGTCGAGGACCTTGCCGCGCGCGTGCACTTGGGCGGTGACGGATCCGGGGGCGACGACGAGGTCCTGCACGGCTCCGTGGCGGGCCAGCGAACGTCCGTGCGGCAGGCGGGGGTTCGGGTAGGTGGCGCCGAGCGATTCCAGCGCGCGCCGCCAGCGCCGACCCCACCAGGTGGAGCCGAAAGCCGTTGCTTCCGAAGGGCGTTTGTTCGACATCAGTCCTCCGTGGACAGTTCGACGAGCTCGCGCAGCGCCTCGTCGGTCAGCTCGGTCAGCCAGGACTCGCCGCTGCCGATCACCGAATCGGCCAGCGCGCGCTTCTGCTCCAGCAGTTCGGTGATGCGCTCCTCGAGGGTTCCGTGCGCGACCAGCTTGTGGACGTGCACGCTGCGGGACTGGCCGATCCGGTGCGCGCGGTCGGTCGCCTGGTCCTCGACAGCCGGGTTCCACCAGCGGTCGTAGTGCAGGACGTGCGTGGCACGGGTCAGGTTCAGGCCGGTGCCACCGGCTTTGAGGCTGATGATGAGCACCGGGGGAGCGGTGTCGTCGTCCTGGAACGCGTCCACCATCGCCTGCCGGCGCGCGGTGCTCAGCCCGCCGTGCAGGAACGGCACCTCGGGCAGGCCCAGCTCGTCGGCCAGGTGACCGGCCAGCAGCTCGCCCATCACCCGGTACTGGGTGAACACCAGCGCCCGATCGCCGGCGGCGACCACCTCGCCCAGCATCTCGGCGGCGCGGGTGAGCTTGCCGGATCGCCCGGGCAGCGGGCCGGATTCGCCGAGGTAGTGGGCCGGGTGGTTGCAGATCTGCTTGAGCGCGGTCAGCAGCTTCAGGATGCGGCCGCGCCGACCGATCCCGGTGCCCAAGCCCGCGTCCAGCGAGTCGCGCACCGCCTTCCGGTACAGCGCGGCCTGCTCGTCGGTCAGCGCGCAGGTGACCACCGATTCGACCTTGGGCGGCAGATCGGTGGCGACCTCGTCCTTGCGGCGGCGCAGCAGGAACGGCGCGACGATCGAGCGCAGCCGCCGGGTGGCCTCGGCGTCGTGCCACCGCTCGATCGGGACCGCGAACCGCTCCTTGAAGCGGCCGGGTCCGCCCAGCAGACCGGGGTTGGCGAAGTGCATGATCGACCACAGCTCGGCGAGCCGGTTCTCCACCGGCGTACCGGTCAGCGCCACCCGGGTGCGGGCGCGCAGCCGGCCGGCGGCCTGCGCGGTCTGCCCGGAGTGGTTCTTGATCTGCTGCGCCTCGTCCAGTACCACGACATCCCAGTCCACATCGGACAGGAGCTGGAAGTCGGTGCGCAGCAGGGGATAGGTGGTGATGACCACGGATCCGGGCGTGAACGCGGCCGGGTCGAGCGGGCGCCGCGGGCCGTGGTGGCGCAGCACCGGGAGCTTCGGCGCGAACCGGTGGAGCTCGCGCTGCCAGTTGTCCAGCACTGACGTCGGGCACACCACCAGCTGCGGTCGGTCCCCGGCGCGGGCGGCCAGCAGCGCGATGGTCTGCAGCGTCTTGCCCAGACCCATGTCGTCGGCGAGGACCGCGCCGAAGCCCAGCTCGGCCATGTTCTGCAACCAGGCGGCACCGCGCTGCTGGTAGCTGCGCAGCGTCGCATCGACACCGGTCAGCACGGGTTCGGACGTCGGCTCGCCCAGGCGTTCCACCAGCGCTCGCAGGCGGCCACCGGCGGAGACGTCGACCTCGCCGAACTCGGTGGACCGCCGTCCTTCCAGCACTGCGGCCAGGGCTTCGGACTCCGAGAACGCCTGGGCCTTCCCAAGCCTGGCGCGGACTTCCTCGGCTTCCCGCACGTCGATGCTCACCCAGCGGCCGTGCCAGCGCACCAGCGGACGGCCCAGCGCGATCAGCTCGTCGAGCTCCTCCGCGCGCAGCACCTCGTCGCCGATCACGGCTTGCCAGCGGAACTCCGCGCCGTCCTCGGCGTGCAGGCGTCCGCGCAGCCGACGCACTCCGGCGAGGTCGCTCGGCACGTCGACGGCGATGCCCGCCGCGGTCAGCTCCGGGCTGGTCGCCAGGAACTCGGCGGCCTGGTTGGCGTCCAGGCGCGCTCGGGTGGGGCGTTGCTCGGACAGCGCCGCATCCAGCGGGCGGAAGATTCGCGCGGCCTCGGCCAGGCCTTGCACCAGTGCGTCTTGCGGTGCACCGATGGTGGTGCCAGGCAGCTCCAAAGTGGCGTTGCCGGCCGACCAGACGCGTTCGGCGGACACCGAAACCCGCGGCTCGGCGGCGGATTGCAGGTGGAAGCCCACCAGCCAGGGTTCGTCGTCATCAGCGGGGACCTCCAGGCGGAGCTCGAGGTTCCCGCCGAGCGGCTCGACCGGGTCCGACGGCAGCTCCCGGGCCCATTCCTGCAGCGCGGACCGTGTGGTCCCGTCCAGCTGCGCGGTCGGATCCGGGCTGGTCAGCGCTGTGATCCACGCTCCGGCGTCGGTGATCGCCTCGCCGCGTGCGCAGGTGTCGGCGACGGTGTCGCCGAAGGCGGCCAGCATCTCCGGTGCGGTCCACATCCCGCCGTCGCGGCGCAGCGCGTGCGCGGCCGGGGGCATCGCGCCGGCCAGCGCGGCGAACCGGGTGTCGTGCAGGTTCGCCAGCCGCCAGCACGCTGTCTCGCCGCGCACGTCGGGGACCAGGTGCCCGGCGGTGACGTGCTCCAACGCCAGTTTCGCTGCCACACCCCAGGCGATCAGCGAATCCCCGGGCCGCTGCCACGCGGGCCAGCGGTCCGGGGACGGCAGCGCGGCCAGCGGCGCGAGCGCGTCGGCGATCGGCACCACGACCGAGGGCAGATCAGCCGCCGCGACCTCGCCGTCGTCGGGCAGCACGGTGGCCAGCTCGTCCTCACCGCCGTTCGGGAAGCCGAGTTCGCGCGCCGCTTTCGCGGGATCCGCCGTGCCCCAGAGGGCGAGTTCGGCTCGGTCCGGGCGGAACGTCGCCTGCAACCGGTCTGGAATGCCGGATCGTCGAGCGGAAATTGTCGGTCCTCCGTCCAGCAGTCGTCGAAGGGCACAAGACACCCCCGACTGCGATTTCCCGTGCGCCGAACAGTACCGGAAACAATCCGGCATTTCCAAAAACGCAGTTCACCGAAGCAATTTGACAAATTGCCGGTACCAGTGTCAGTCGCGACTTGACTTTTTCGCTATCAGGTGGCCTGACCTGGTGTTTCGTGGAGTCGTGAGTGGCGGTGGCGGTTCTTGCGACCATCGCCGTTCACGAGTTAGGAACGGCTCTCGAAGAACCGGATCAGCTCAGCGGCGGTATCCCGCGGGTTGTCTTCGGCAACGAAGTGCCCGGCACCGGGAACGGTTGCTCGACGGGCGCCGGGAATGGCCGCGGCGAGCCGATCTCCGACCGATGGGACGAGCCATTCGTCGTGTTCACCCCACAGCACCAGCGTCGGCGCGGTGACCTCGTCGAGGCGGGCGACGGCTTCGCAGGTGTCCTCGAAGCTGATCGCCGCAACCTGGTCGACCCACCGCTGCTGCCCGTCGCTGCCCGTCCACGGCTCGAGGTAGGCCGCCGCGGAGGCGTCGGACATGCGGTGCGCGGCGGTGCGCATGCGCGGGGCGATGATGTCGGCGAACACGCGCGGCGGCATCGTCCGGTAGGCCTCCGCGTAGCGCTGCATGTGCTCGGTGAACGGCGTGTTCCACGGCCCGATCACCGCCGCGTCGAGCAGCGCGAGGTGGCTGGCCGGGACCTGTTCGACCAGGTGGGCCCGCATCACGGTGCCGCCGCCGATGTCGTGGCCGACGAGGCCGGGCGACTCCAGG
Organism: Saccharopolyspora oryzae; assembly: GCF_027853915.1. GTDB lineage: Bacteria > Actinomycetota > Actinomycetes > Mycobacteriales > Pseudonocardiaceae > Saccharopolyspora > Saccharopolyspora oryzae. The sequence goes on along the minus strand of NZ_JAQGLA010000015.1, from coordinate 2,937 downwards.
CGCCAGTGCTCGACGAGCTCGGCCAGCGTCCGGGCCTGCCGCGCGATGGACGGCGCGATGCCCGGGTCCGGGCGCGAGTCGCCGAACCCGAGCAGGTCCCACACGTGCACGGTGAACCGCTCGGCCAGCACCGGGACGACGTCGCGCCACAGGTACGACCACGCGGGCGTGCCGTGCACGAGGACCACGGGCGGCCCATCGCCGAACACGCCGGTGGCGACCTCGCCGCCGGACACCCGGACCCGCCCGTCGAGCCGCCAGGTCGTGGATCCCATCGAACCTCCAAGCTAAGGTGTGAAAGTGAGTTTCACCGGTTACCGTAGCGGGCGAGGTAAGCTTTGAAAATAGATTTCAACGATTACGCAAGGGGTGCTGGTCTCGCGACCGACCTGGTCAACACCGCACCGGAGGTCCGCCGCATCGCGGGCGAAGCCCTGGCGGCGCTTCCTGACCTGCGAAGATTCCTGGACGAGCGCGGAGTCGATGCGGAGCTGACGGCGGACGACCTCGCCGAGGTGCACGAACTCCGCCGGGAACTGCGCGTCCTCCTCGACGCGGAGGACGAAGACCAGGTTGCCGAAGGCGCAGCGGACCTGGTGCGACGGGCAGGCATCGGCCCGCTCCTCGGCCGGGACGCCGACGGCCGGTGGAAGTGGCAGGTGGAAACAGCCCCGGATTCACCCCTGGTCGACGAACTCGCGGCACTCGCCGGCCTCGGCCTGCTCGGAGCGCTGCGCGCGTTGGGGCACAACCGCTTCCGCCACTGCGCCTCGCCGGACTGCGAAGGTGCGTTCGTCGACACCAGCAAGGCGGGCCGCCGCCGCTACTGCACCCCGGACCTCTGCGGGAACAGGATCAACGTCGCCAACCACCGAGCCCGGCACCGCACCACCTGAAGGGGCTTCCGGAAGCCCCTGCGGCGGCGGAGTTACTGGCTCAGGGATCGGACGGTGAGCATCTGCTCGGCGCGGCCGACCGGGCCCCGGGTGTCGTGCAGGACTGTGCTGGTGATGCCGCGACCGTCGGCGCCGAAGATGACCGCGGTGTCCAGGCCGGTCCAGTCGCCCTCCGGCTGGCGGTGGAAGTGGATCGTCAGGTCGACGTTGGGGAACATCCACTCCGTCGGGTGCTGGCGGACGGCGATGCCGTTGGCGGTGTCGACGAGCGCGACGTACGACGCCACCGGGCCGGCCTGCTCACCGGCGACCAGGTCGTAGGAGGTCGACACCCACGCCGTGGTGCGCCCGGGCTGCGGTTCCCCGACCGTGCGGGCCTCCAGCGACGCGATGAACCCGCCGTCCCACACCGAGCTCATCGGCCAGGGCTCCAGCGCGTCCGGGTGCGGCAGCGGTTCGGGCTGGCCACCGGAGACGGAGCTGGTGTCCTGCGCGGAGAGGTACCAGGCGCGGGCGCGGACCACGGGGCGCCCGCCGATGATCGCGGTGGCCTCCACCAGCTCGATGGTGCGGCCCGGGCGCAGCGTCTCCACCTGCACCTCGAACTCGTCGAGGTCGATCTTGCCCAGGATGTCGAAGCTGATCCGGCTGATCAGCAGGCCCGGACGCGGTCCGACCGAGCGCTCGATGGCGTGGACCAGCAGTCCGCCCAGCGGGCTGAAGTGCTGCTCGTCGCTGCGCCACGCGCCGCTGGCGTGGGCGGTCGGCTTGAACCGGTTCGCGTCGAGCCGTTCGAAGTAGCTGGGCTTCAACGAAATCCCTCTTCCCGCTCGTGGTCGTGCCGTTCCAGGGTATTTGCGGGGAAGGCCCGGCCGAACGGGAAGTGTCGATCCCCACGTGAACAGGCCCGGCCCGGAAGGGGGATCGGGCCGGGCCTGCTCGTCGGGGGTGCGTCAGCTCTGGGTGATCAGGGAGCGCAGGAAGAACGCCAGGTTCGCCGGGCGCTCGGCGAGACGGCGCATGAAGTAGCCGTACCACTCGTCGCCGTAGGCCACGTAGACCCGCAGCTTGCCGCCCTCGGCCGCGATCCGCCGCTGCTCCTCGGTGCGGATGCCGTACAGCATCTGGTACTCGAAGCTGTCCGCGTCGCGCCCGGCCCGGGCCGCCAGGTCGGTGGCGATCGAGACCATCCGCGGGTCGTGGCTGGCCACCATCGGGTAGCCCTCGCCGTTCATCAGGATCTTCAGGCAGCGCACGTAGGAGCGGTCGACCTCGCCCTTGTCCTGGTAGGCCACCGAAGCCGGCTCGGAGTAGGCGCCCTTGCACAGGCGCACCCGCGAACCCTCGGTCGCCAGGTCGCGGCAGTCCTGCTCGGTGCGGTGCAGGTAGGCCTGCAGCACCGCGCCGACCCACGGGAAGTCCACCCGCAGGTCGCGGAGGATGCCCAGGGTGGAGTCGGTGGTGGTGTGGTCCTCCATGTCCAGGGTGACCGTGGTGCCCGCGTCGGCCGCTGCCTCGCAGATCAGCCGCGCGTTGTCCAGCGCGATCTTCTCGCCGTCGCTGGGCAGGAACTGGCCCACGGCGGAGAGCTTCACCGACACCTCGGCCCGGTCGGCCAGGCCCTCGGCCTTGAGCACCGAGAGCATCCGCTCGTAGGCGCGGACGGTGTCGTTGGCCTGCTGCGCGTCGAGGGTGTCCTCACCGAGGTGGTCGAGGGTGACGTGCATGCCCTGGTCGCGGAGCGCGCGGGTGGCGGTGACCGCGTCCTCGGGGGTGGTCCCGGCGACGAACCGCTTGACGACCGGCTTGGTCAGCGGGTTGGCCTCGACGAGGTGGCGCACGCCCTGGGAACGGGCGGCGGCCAGCAAGGTGCTGCGCAGCATTGCGGCTCTCCTTCTGGTGAAAGGAAGTTCGGGGTTGGATCTCCTGCCTTCCGCGTTGCCTGCTTGATGCGTGCCGCGGTCCGCCGAGGCCTCGGAGCGGCACCGGCGTTTCGGTTCGGAGTGAGAGGTGTCGGGGGTCGTCAGCGGCGATGGTGGTC
>NZ_JAQGLA010000159.1 GCF_027853915.1 Saccharopolyspora oryzae | reverse complement strand
CCGACGTGCGGCGGATGCTCGGCGACGCCGAGACCTTCCGCAACGGCTGGGGTCCCGAGGACCTCGACGGGCTGACCCCGGACCCGCGCCAGCTCTCCGGTGACCGCAGCGGGAACCTGCTCTCGCTGGACCCGCCGGACCACACCAGGCTGCGCCGGATGCTCACGCCGGAGTTCACCGTCCGGCGCATGCGCCGGCTCGAACCGCGCATCGTCGAGATCGTCGACCAGCACCTCGACGCGATGGCGCGGCGCGGCGCACCGTCCGATCTGGTCGCCGATTTCGCGCTGCCGATCCCGTCGCTGGTCATCTGCGAGCTGCTCGGGGTTCCCGCCGACGACCAGGCCGAGTTCCAGGAGCGCACCAACCGCCAGCTCGACACCACGCTGCCGCAGGACGAGAAGGTCGAGCTCGCCCGGCGATCGCTGGCATACATGAACGAACTCGTCGCGCGGGCCCGCCGCGAGCCCGGCGAGGACCTGATCGGCATGCTGATCCGCGACCACGACGACGAGCTCACCAACGCCGAACTGGTCGGCATCGCCAACCTGCTGCTCGTCGCCGGCCACGAGACGACCTCGAACATGCTCGGTCTGGGCACTCTCGCGCTGCTGCGCCACCCGGACCAGCTGGCGCTCGTGCGCGACGATCCCGAAAGCGTGCCCAAGGCCGTCGAGGAGCTGCTGCGCTGGCTCAGCGTCGTCAACGGCGGCTCGCCGCGCATGGCGACCCGGGACGTCGAGTTCGAGGGCTGCACCATCCGCCGCGGCGACCTCGTGATGTTCAACCTCCCCGCGGCGAACCGGGATCCGGCGCTGATCGACGATCCGGACCGGCTCGACATCACCCGCGAGACGACCCCGCACCTCGGCTTCGGCCACGGCATCCACCACTGCCTCGGTGCACCGCTGGCCCGCATGGAGATGCGCATCGCCTTCCCCGCCCTGCTGCAGAGGTTCCCAAACCTCCACCTGGCGATCCCGGACGTGCAGGTCCCCTTCGCCACCCACCAAGCCATCTACGGCCTCGAAAACCTCCCCGTCGCCTGGTGAACCCCTTCCCACTTCCGCACCGATCCCGGAATCACCCGTCCGATACCACCGGAACCTCGCCGAGGACCGCAGTTTCAATTGAAACTGCACAACCCACCCACGGCGGATCACAGTTTCCATTGAAACTGCGGTTCCCCGACGCGAGCAGACCACTCGTCCGGGGGTGTTCGAGGTCGTCGGGTCGGAGTGGACCGGGGGCATCGGGGCGGCGAGGTGGGGACTGCGGTGGTCGCTACTGCACCGACCAGGCGTTGTCGGAGGGGAGGATCGCTCCGGAGATGTTCACTCCGTCGTCGCTGAGCAGGAAGGTGATGGAGGCCGCGAGGTGTTCGGCGGCGGCGATCGGCGGGATCAGGGCCAGGAATTCGCGGAGGCGTCCGCCGCCGAACTCCGAGGTGGTGCCTGCGCTGGCGATTCCCGTGGCCACACCGCCGGGTGCGACCGCGTTGACCCGGATTCCCCGCGGGCCGTACATGAACGCCGTGCTGCGCGTGATGCCGACGACGGCGTGCTTGGAGGCGGTGTAGGCGACTCCCGCGGCGGATCCGCGCAGCGCCGCTTCGGAGGCCACGTTGACGATCGAGCCCCGTTCGGCCGCCAGCATCACCGGGACGACCGCGCGGGTCAGCCGGAACAGCCCGTCGACGTTGATCGCGAAAACCCGCTCCCAGACGTCGTCGGTGACCTCGTGGATCGGCGAGAAGTCGTCGCTGATGCCCGCCACGTTGGCCAGCCCGTCGATGCGCGGTCCGGCGGCGTCGAGGATCCGCTGGACGTGGTCGGCGTCGGTCAGGTCCGCGACGACGGTGACGACCTCGGAGTCCGGCAGTTCCGAGGCCAGGGCCTCCAGCCGTTCCGCGGAGATGTCCACCGCGACGACCCGGCCGCCTTCCCGCGCGATCCGGGAGGCGGTGGCCCGGCCGATGCCGGAGGCGGCGCCGGTGACGACCACGGTCTTGCCGTCGAACCGCCCCGGCGTGATGCGCTCCCGCCAGACCGCGTCGTCGGTGGACGTCTCGGGCATCGTGCCGCCGTTGGCGCGCAGGACCAGGTCGTCGACCACGTCCTGCGACAACGCGCCCTGGCTCAGGTCGGCCAGCTGCTGCAGCGGCAGCTGCCGCACCGGTGCGAGCGCCTGCTCGTCCGTACCGGCCTGCGCCAACAGCTCGCGCAGCAGCACCGCGCCCTCCGGGTGTGCGAGCCACTCACCGACCGGGCTGTTCGCGGTCAGCGGCTTGGATTCCGGTGCCATGTCAGTCCCCTCGACGATGTTCGTCCACATAGGACGCGTGTCCGAGCGCGTTGAAGCAGGTCTCGACGATGCGCGGTCGCCACGAGGTCTTGTCGCCCCGGTAGTGGGCGGCCAGGCTCAGCACCGCCAGAGCGCCCAGCGCGCCCGTCACGCGGATCAGCCGTTCCGCATCGGACGGGGCGATCGCGAACAGTTCGGACAGCAGTTCGTCGTGGTGGTGCGCCTCCGGCGTGGTGACCGGCCGGAACAGCAGCGCCACCAGGCCCGGCCGGTCCAGCGCCGTGTCGGTCAGCAGCTCCAGCACCCGCCGGTCCCGCGCCGGACCCAGCGGCAGCGACGCCACCTGGTCGAACACCTGCTTGCACCGCACCGCGGCGAAGTTCTGCGCCGCGGCGTGGAGCGCTTCCTTGCTCGGGTAGTGGTGCAGCAATCCGGCCTTGGACAGCCCGACGGCGTCCGCCAGCGCTTTCAGCGACGTCTGTTCGAAGCCGTGCTGGGCGAACAGCGCAGCCGCGCGGTCGAGGATCTCCTCGTCCACGTGCTGCCGCAGCGCTCGTGCCATGCCCCGACCCTACCCGACCGATTCGGTCGGTGAACCGATCGGATCGGTCGGCCAGTGTCCCCGCGCGGACTGCGGGACACTGGGGGGCGGTACCAGATCCGGCGGTGAGGGGAGAGCACCGTGGAACTGGAGATGGTCGTCGAGATCCCGCGCGGATCCCGCAACAAGTACGAGATGGACCACCGGCTCGGGCGGATCCGGCTGGACCGCACCCTGTTCACCGCCACCCAGTACCCGGCCGACTACGGCTACTTCCCCGGCACCCTCGCCGAGGACGGCGACCCGCTCGACGCGCTCGTGCAGGTGGTCGCCCCGACGTTCCCCGGCTGCACCATCCGCGTCCGGCCGGTCGCGGTGTTCTGGATGCACGACGAGCACGGCCCGGACGCCAAGGTCCTGTGCGTGCAGGCCGACGACCCGCGCGCCGACCACGTCCGGGACCTCACCGACGTCCCGCTGCACGACCGCGAGGAGATCGGCCACTTCTTCGCCACCTACAAGGACTTGGAGCCGCGCAAGAGCGGTGAGATCCGGGGCTGGCAGAGCCGCGCCGAGGCGGAAGCGGTCATCGAGGGCGCGTTCACCCGCGCCAACACCGCTCGCGATCCGGCGGCGGGCGCACCGGCACCGCGCATCTGCCGCAGGCAGTGGCAGCCCCAGCGCTGCCGTCGCGTGCGCCTGCCCCGCGCCGAACGCCCGAGGACCTAGAGTGCTTCGGCATGGAGCAGCGGATCAGCCTCATCACCCTCGGCGTCGATGACCTCCAGCGCGCACGCGCGTTCTACGCAGCGCTGGGCTGGCAGGGCCAGGAGATCGAGGAGACCGTCTTCTTCCAGACCGGCGGCAGCGCGTTCGTCTTGTGGAGCAGGGAGAAGCTCGCCGAGGACTGCGGTCTGCCGGACGCGACCCGCGACGGATTCAGCGGCATCACCCTCGCCCACAACACCAGGAGCGAGGACGAGGTCGACGACATCATGACCGCGGCCGCCGAAGCGGGCGCGACCATCACCAAGCCCGCCGCGAGGACCTTCTACGGCGGTTACTCGGGCGTCTTCGCCGACCCCGACGGCCACTTCTGGGAGATCGCCTACAACCCGGGATTCACCCTCGCCGAGGACGGATCCCTCGTGCTCCCCGACTTCGACAGGGCCTGACGCACCGCCTCCGGTGCTTCCGTCACCCGAACGGCAGCCAACCCCGGAGCGATCGCCGGCGTCCTACAGGTGGGAAGTGGGCAACCACCTCAGAACCCGGCGATCGCGACAGCGGGCCGGGACGTGGAGCACGGACGACGGGGACCCCCGCGCGCGCACCCGAGCTGGCCCGTCGCCACCTGCCGCAGGCACGGAGGAGGCACCATGACCAGGCGTATCGCGATCGTCGGCGGTGGCGTCGCCGGGCTGCTGACCGCGCATCTGCTGCAGCGCAGCGGACATCGGGTGACGGTGCTCTCCGGGCAGCGGCCGAACGATCTCCGCGGTGGCCGGATCTTGTCCACCCAGTGCGTTTTCGGCGCCAGGCTGCGCCCGGAGCGCGATGCCGGGCTGGCGCTGTGGGACGACGAGGCCCCGGCGATCACGAAGGGCCGCCTGTCGCTGTGGCTGGACCGCGACTGCGTCCTGGACTGGTTCGCCGATCTGGTCGGCGGCCCGGCGCAATCGGTCGACCACCGCCTGAAACTGGCCGCCTGGCTGGAAATGCTCGACGACGTGGCGTACCGGACCGTCGGCGAGGACGAGCTGGACCACCTCGCCGCCGACCACGACCTGGTGCTCGTGGCGACCGGTCGCGGAGGCGGGTTCTTCGCGCGGAACGCGGACCTGTCCCCGCACACCGAGCCGCAGCGCCAGATCGCGGCGGTCTACCTCCGCATCCCGAATTCCACCAGCGACACCACGTCGATCCGCTGGTCGATGGTCCCGGGCGTCGGCGAGCTGCTCGTGCTCCCCGCGCTGACCTTCACCGGCCCCTGCTACGCGCTGCTCATCGAAGCGCTGCCGGACGGGCCGTGGGACGTCTGGCGGGACCGCCCGGGTCCCGACGAGCTCTGGCGGCGAATCCGCCTGCTGCTGCGCGACATCCCGCGCGAGCACGACGAACTGGCCGCTACGACGCTCACCGACGAACGCGCAACGCTGACGGGCGCCATCACCCCAACCGTTCACCACCCCGTCGCGGTGCTGCCGTCGGGGCGCGCGGTGCTGGGTCTGGGCGACGCGGTCGTGGTCAACGACCCGCTGACGGCGCCGGGCGCGAACTCCGCGGTGACCGCCGCTGCCATGCACGCCGAAGCCATCGACGCGCACACCGGCCCGTTCGGCGCCGACTGGATGCAGCGAACCCACGACGCGTGGTGGCACGCACCGGGCGGCGGCCGCGACACCACCACGGTCGCCAACGCGCTGCTGAACCCGCCACCGCACCTGCTCGACATCCTGCAATCCGCGGCGACCGACCCGTCGCTGCAGCGGAAGTTCGCCCGCGTGCTGGAAACCACCGAGGACGCCGACTGGCTGATCGGGCATTAGTCCTAAGTAGACGCGAGTACTCCACCGCGGATGTTCAGGTGCCGGGGCCCCCGCAGCACCGGGCTGGCCCGGTACGGCGGCGGGTCCTGCACCAGCTCGGGATCACCCAGCCTGCGGGCGAGTTCGGTCAGCGCGACCTGGGTTTCCAGGCGCGCCAGCGGCGCTCCGAAGCAGGCGTGCACACCGAAGCCGAAACCGAGGTGCTGGTTGTCCGCGCGGGCCGGGTCGAAGCGGTCCGGATCGGCGAAGCGCTTCGGATCCCGGTTGCCCGAGGCCAGCATCAACCACACCGGCGCCCCTTTCGGGATCACCGCGCCCGCGACCTCCAGGTCGATCAACGTGGTGCGCTGCGGCAGCATGTGCACCGGCGGCTCGTAGCGCAGCAGCTCCTCCACCAGCGCCGGCGCGATCGACGGATCGTCGCGCAGCCGCCGCAGCTCCTCCGGCTGGCGCAGCAGGGTGAGCATGCCGTTGGTGATCAGGTTGACGGTGGTCTCGTGCCCGGCGATCAGCAGCAGCACCGCGTTCGTGATCATCTCCACCAGCGACATCCGCCCTTCCGGGCCTTCGTCGGTGGCCCACGCGGAGAGCATGTCCTCGCCGGGATGGCGGCGGTGGTGCTCGACCAGCTCGGCCAGGTACTGCCCGAGCTCGAAGCGGCTGTGCTGCGCCGCGCGCCGATCCTCCACCGGCAGCGCCGGGTTCAGCCCGGCGATCACGCCGTCGACCATCACGCGGAACCGCGGCTCGTCCTCCCTCGGCACGCCCAGCAGCTGGCAGATCACCGCCACCGGCAGCGGATAGGCGAAGTCGTCGACCACGTCGAACTGCTCGCCGCCCACCAGCC
>NZ_JAQGLA010000158.1 GCF_027853915.1 Saccharopolyspora oryzae | reverse complement strand
CGACCCGAACCAGCCGCAGGACTGCCAGACCCGCACCACCGACGGCGCCGAGCCCTACGAGGGCCCGAACACCACGCACCTGACGGTCGCCGACGCCGAGGGCGACATCGTCTCCTACACGCTCACCATCGAGCAGACCGGCGGCAGCGGCATCGTCGTGCCGGGGCGCGGTTTCCTGCTCAACAACGAGCTGACCGACTTCAACTTCACCCCGGTCACGCCGGGTGAGCCGGACCCGAACCTGCCGGGCCCGAGCAAGCGGCCGCGCAGCTCGATGAGCCCGACGATCGTGCTCAAGGACGGCCAGCCGTACCTGGCGGTCGGCAGCCCCGGTGGCGCGACGATCATCACCACCGTGCTGCAGAGCCTGACCGGGCGCCTGGACCGCGGCATGTCGCTGGTCGACGCCATCGCCGAACCCCGCGCGTCCGAGCGCAACGGCAAGCAGACCGAGGCGGAACCGGCCTTCCTGGCGCAGCCGGAGGCGGAGAAGCTGAAGGCCATCGGCCACGAGTTCAAGCAGGTCGAGGAGATCGGTGCGGCGACCGGGGTGGAACGCCTCCCGGACGGCCGCTGGATCGCCGCGGCCGAGCGCGAACGCCGAGGTGGCGGCGCGGCAGCGGTCGTGGACCCGACCCGCTGACCCGAACACCGGAGGGCTCCGCTCGCCAGCACGGCGAACGGAGCCCTCCGTCGTTCCGTCAGGTGGTTCGGGTGGCGTGCCAGATGGCGTGCTCCCGGGTGATCGCCGCTTCCGCGTCGGTGACCGCCGCCGACCACTGCTGCTCGTCGAGGTCGGTGTCCAGGCCGTCCCGGATCGCGCCCAGTTCGCGGGTGACCCGGTGGTAGGTCGCGGCCTTCGCCGCGTGCCGGCGGGTCGCGGCCCACGCCGCGAGCGCGGCGACCAAGGCCGCCGCCACTGCTGCCGCGGTGGCTCCGGCCTTGGTCAGCCCGGTGATGCCGAGCGCCTCGCTCAGCGCTCCGGCCACGCCCACTACCTCCGCTACCAGCATCGCGGTGCGGAAGGACCGGGCTCGCCGCTGGTGGTGCAGCGCGCGGGTCTGGTACCAGTCCTGCTGGTCGAGCATCCGGCCGATCAGGTACGCCTCCTTGCGCTCGGCCAGCGACGCGGCGCGCAGAGCCCGCATCCGCGCGGTGATCGTCTCGGCGGTGTGCTGCGACAGCGGGACGTCGGGGAGTTCCTGCTGCAGGGTGCGCAGGCGTTCGGCGAACCGCTCGTCGGCCCGCGCGGAGCCGGCCGGGAACGGTGCCGCGCCCACGGCGTAGCGCCAGGACAGCGTCTTGACCGACGTCGCGAGGGTGCGGCTCTCCGCCCACAGCCGGTCCGGGCGGGTGCTGATCACGGCCAGCTCCACCACCAGCGCTCCGACGAACGCCAGCGCGGCGCCCACCGCGAACAGGTCGGTGCCGTCGACGGGCAAGGTCATCGCGGCGAACGCGGCCGCGGCGACGACCAGCACCAACCGCGATCGCGCGGCCCGGATGTAGACGTGCTGCTGGCGGGTCGCGGCGGCGTCCGCCGCCTGGAACAGACCGGGGTAGTCGTCGGGGGTCAGCGCTGGCAGCTGTTCGGTGCTCGACATGGCCACTCCGTGACTCGGGGCCCCTAGTGAATCGCGTCCGCCGGGTGATCCGAATCGGCCGATTCGGCACAACTGCCACCACGCGGCTCAGCGCGGCCGACGACTAGACTCGTCGGGTCGCCAACCACCACCGCCGAACTCCCAGGGGGCCCATGTGACCGTCCAGCCGATCAGACTCTTCGGCGACCCAGTGCTGCGCACCAGGGCCGACGAGGTGGTCGACTTCGACAAGGAGCTGCGCACCCTCGTGCAGGACCTGTGGGACACCATGGAGTCGCAGGGCGGTGCCGGGCTGGCGGCGCCGCAGCTGGGCGTCGGCCTACGGGTGTTCACCTACCACTGCGACGGCTTCGCGGGGCACTTGGTCAACCCGACCTGGACGGCTGTCGGCGGCGACGAGCAGTTCGGCCCGGAAGGGTGCCTGTCCATCCCGGAGATGTTCTGGGAGTGCGTGCGCGCCAAGCACGTGGTGGCGCGCGGCTGGAACATGCACGGCGAGCCGGTCGAGGTGGAGGGCACCGACCTGCTGGCGCGCTGCATCCAGCACGAGTCCGACCACCTGGACGGCGTGCTGTTCGTCGACCGGCTCGACGAGCAGACCCGCAAGGAGGCGCTGCGCGAGATCCGCCGCGCGGAGTGGTTCAACGGCGACGTCCCGGTGATCAAGGAAAGCCCGCACCCCCTGTTCGGAGGCCGCTGATGCGAGTGGTCTTCGCCGGAACCCCGGCGCCTGCCGTCCCGGCGCTGCGCGCCCTGCTGGAATCCGACCGGCACGAGGTCGTCGCCGTGGTCACCCGCCCGGACGCGCCCGCCGGGCGCGGTCGCAAGCTGGTGCGCTCGCCCGTCGGCGCGCTCGCCGACGAGCACGGCATCGAGGTGCTCACGCCCGCTCGTGCTTCGGAACCGGACTTCCTGGCGCGGCTGCGGGAACTCGAACCCGACTGCTGCCCGGTGGTGGCCTACGGCGCGCTGCTGAAGGAGGAGGCGCTGGCCATCCCGAAGTTCGGGTGGATCAACCTGCACTTCTCGCTGCTGCCCGCGTGGCGCGGCGCCGCTCCGGTGCAGGCCGCGATCCGGCACGGCGACGAGATCACCGGGGCCAGCACCTTCCGCATCGTCCGGGAGCTGGACGCCGGACCGGTCTTCGGCGTGGTGACCGAGCAGGTGCGCCCCACCGACACCTCCGGTGAACTGCTGGACCGGTTGGCGGTGTCCGGTGCCGGACTGCTGGCGGCGACCCTCGACGGCGTCGAGGACGGCACGCTGCGGGCGGAGGAGCAGCCCGCCGACGGCCAGAGCTACGCGCCGAAGGTCACCGTCGAGGACGCGAAGGTGGACTTCACCGCGCCCGCGACCGCGGTGGACCGCCTGGTCCGGGCGGTCACGCCCGACCCAGGGGCCTGGGCGCTGCTGGGCGACGAGCGGTTCAAGCTCGGCCCGGTGTCCATCGTGGACGATCAAGAACTGCCGCCGGGCGAGATCCGGGTGGAGAAGCGCCGCGTGCTGGTCGGCACCGGGACCTCGGCGGTCGCGCTGGGCGAGGTGCAGGCGGCGGGCAAGAAGCGGATGGCGGCCACCGACTGGGCCCGCGGAACACGCATCGAGCAAGGAGAACGGCTCAAGTGAACGAACGCCGCCGTCGGCCGAACCGGCCGGGCCAGGCCCGCCCACCGCGACGCAAGTCCGGCCCGCCGCGACCGGTGGAGGTCGACCCGGTGCGCCTGGTCGCGGTCGAAACGCTGCGCGCGGTCCGGGAACGCGACGCCTACGCCAACCTCGCGCTGCCGCCGCTGCTCAAGCAGCGCCGGATCACCGGACGCGACGCCGCGCTGGCCACCGAGCTGACCTACGGGGCGTGCCGGGCGCAGGGCCTGCTGGACGCCGTGATCGACGACTGCAGCAACCGGCCGCTGTCCGAAATGGACCCGAAGCTGCTCGACGCGCTGCGCATCGGCGTCTACCAGCTGCTGCGCACCCGCATCCCGGCGCACGCCGCCGTTGCATCCACTGTGGACATCGTGCGGTACGAATCCGGTTCGAAGCTGGCCGGTTTCGCCAACGCGGTGCTGCGAAGCGTCACCGAGCTGGACGAGCAGGGCTGGGTCGACAAGCTGGCCCCGGCGCGCTCCGAAGACCCGGTCGGCCACCTCGCGATGCGCTACGCGCACCCGAAGTGGATCGCGCAGGCCTTCGCCGACGCGCTCGGCATCGACGAGCTGGAAGCGGCGCTGGCCGCCGACGACGCCCGGCCGGCGGTGCACCTCACCGCCCGCCCGGGCGAGATCAGCGCCGACGAGCTCGCCGCGATCACCGGCGGCGACCCGGCGCCGTACTCGCCGTACGGGGTGCGGCTCGAAGCGGGCGCGGGCGATCCGGGCGACCTGGAACCGGTGCGCGAAGGCTTCGCGGCGGTGCAGGACGAGGGCAGCCAGCTGGTCGCGCTCGCGCTGACCCGACCGGAGCTGACCGGCCCCGACCTGCGCTGGCTCGACCTGTGCGCGGGCCCGGGCGGCAAGGCGAACCTGCTCGGTTCCCTGATCACCATGGACGGCGGCACCCTCGACGCGGTCGAGCAGGCCCCGCACCGCGCGGACCTGATCCGGCAGGCGACCGAGGGGCTGTCGGTGAACGTGCACGTCGGCGACGGTCGCGACCCGGGCCTGGAGCCGGGCTTCGACCGGGTGCTGGTCGACGCGCCGTGCACCGGGCTGGGCGCGCTGCGGCGGCGGCCCGAGGCGCGCTGGCGGCGCAAGCCCTCGGACGTCGGCGACCTGACGAAGTTGCAGCGGGAACTGCTGCTCTCGGCGATCGGCCTGACCCGCCCCGGCGGTCTGGTGGCCTACGTGGTGTGCTCGCCGCACCTGCCGGAGACCGAAGGGGTGGTCGCCGACGCGATCCGCCGCACCGGCGTGACCCAGCTCGACGCCCGCCCGTACTTCCCGGACGTCCCGGACCTGGGCGAAGGCCCGTCGGTCCAGCTCTGGCCCCACCGCCACGGCACCGACGCGATGTTCTGCGCCCTCCTCCAAGTCCCGGCCTGACCGGCTCCGAGCCGGAGACCCGCGCAAATTCACTGGAAATCGGACCTCCGATTTCCATTGAAATTGCGGAAGAACTCCACAGGCCGGGGGAGTTGTCCACATCCGTCGGTGTGTCGGGACCCGACACACCGACGAATGTCCGGTCGCCCTGGATCCGCCGCCGGTGCGGAGTGCCGACTCCGTGCGCGCGGTGGGACCACAGTTTCAATGGAAACTGTGATTCGCCGTGGGTGGGATTTACAGTTTCAATTGAAACTGCGGTCCCTCGGGTGAGAGGTGAGGTGCGTCGGGAGTGGACTTCCAGCGGTGGTTGGCCGTGGCGGTGGGGGAGGCCGAGGCCGGGTTGGCCGAGGGCGGGATTCCCATCGGTGCGGCGTTGATCGGTCGCGACGGCGAGGTGCTCGGCAAGGGGCACAACCGGCGCGTGCAGGACGACGATCCTTCGGTGCACGGGGAGACCGCGGCCTTCCGGAACGCCGGGCGGCAGCGGTCCTACGCCGGGACGACGATGGTGACGACGTTGTCGCCGTGCTGGTACTGCAGCGGGCTGGTGCGGCAGTTCGGGATCAGCCGGGTCGTCATCGGCGAGGCCGAGAACTTCCACGGGGGTCACGACTGGCTCGCCGAGCACGGCGTCGAGGTCGTGCTCCTCGACGACCCGCACTGCACCCGGATGATGGCCGACTTCATCACCGAACACCCCGAGCTCTGGTACGAGGACATCGGCGAAGACGCGCGCTGACGGCGGTCAGCCCTGGGCCGCGGTCCGGCGGCGGAGGAAGTGCACCAGCAGGCCGATCACCAGCCAGACCGCCGCCACCACCAGAGCCAGCCGGCTGGCCGTGACCAGGACGACCAGCGAGATCAGACCGCCGATCACCGGGACGACCACAGTGGACACCCGCTGTTCCCGGCCGGGGACGGCGAAGTAGCCGATCACCGAGGCGTGCAGCAGGACGAACGCGGTCAGCGCGCCGACCGTCACCATCGACGACAGGACCTCCAGGCCGTCCTCCGCCGAGGCAGCCCACACCGACACCAGCAGCGTCACCACCGCCGCCAGCAGGGTCGCGTTGCGCGGGACGTGGCTCCGGCGGTCGATCCGGGCCAGCGCAGCGGGCAGCTGGCCGTCGCGGGCCATGCCGAACAGCAGCCGGCTCACCGCCGCCTGCGCGATCATCGCCGAGAACGCCGGGGCGATCGCCTTCACCGACGTGACCGCCACCGCCAGCCAGCTGCCCAGCGCGGCCCGGAGCATGTCGTAGAACGCCGAGTCCTGCGCACTCGGATCCGCCGCCAACTCCTGCGGGGTCAGCGGGTTCAGCAGCGACGCCAGGTAGGTCTGCACGAAGAACAGCACGCCGCTCAGCGCCAGGCAGAACAGCAGCGCCCGGCCGACCTGGCGCGACGAGCCGGTGTTCTCCTCGGCGAACGAGGCGATCGCGTCGAAGCCCAGGAACGACAGCACCGCCACCGACACCGCGCCCAGCACCGCCAGCGGGGCGAACTCGCCGAACCCGGTCAGCGGGGACAGCCACGGCCGCGCCGGGCCCTCGCCGGCCAGCACCACGAGAGCGGCGACCACGAACACCGCGAGCAGCACGATCTCCACCGCCAGCACCACCGTGCCGACGATCGCCGCGACCTTGACCCCGGTCAGGTTCAGCGCGGTGACCACCGCGATCGCCACGCCGGTGGCCAGCCACACCGGGATCTGCGGCACCAGCGAGTTGGTCGCGATGCCGACGAACAGCGAAGCGACGCTCGGGATGAACAGGTAGTCCAGCATGATCATCCAGCCGGCGATGAAGCCCGGAGCGCGCCCCAGCCCGGCGGAGGCGTAGGCGAACACCGACCCGGCCAGCGGCACTGCGGCCGACATCCGGGTGCAGTGCGGGTCGTCGAGGAGCACGACCTCGACGCCGTGCTCGGCGAGCCAGTCGTGACCCCCGTGGAAGTTCTCGGCCTCGCCGATGACGACC
>NZ_JAQGLA010000157.1 GCF_027853915.1 Saccharopolyspora oryzae | reverse complement strand
AGCCAAAACGGGGCTGGGGTCCGGATGTCAAGCCTGAAACCCCGCAGGGGCGGCCAAAGGCCGGGCTTGACATCCGGAGCACAGCCCCCACAATCCACCAACCACGGGGATGACCCCCACCAACAACTGAACAGACACAGGTAGAAAGCACCTTGAAAACTCAACAGCGAAAACAAGAAGCCAAGCCACCCTAGAGCAACTTGATGTCCTCGATAAGCCAACGAGAATCAGACCGAACAAGCGTCATCTGCATCCGATTCCGATCAATACGAGGCTGAGGACTGTTGACGTTGGTGATCTCCTGATCAACGAACAACGTCACAACAGCCCGTTGCTCATCGGCCTCAGCAACCCCAGCGGACACGACGGTGCCCTTCGAAACGGCACGGTTCTGCCTGATCAACTCGGTCAGACTACCGCTGATCTCCTTGTACTGCTCAGCGAACTGCCCGTGAGAGTTGGCGGTGACGGCCGAGAAGTTCCGCTCCAAGCTGTTGAAGTCGTAAGTGGACAGATCAGTCGCATAAGTGCGTGCCGCATCCAGCGCACTGCGCCGAGCGTCTTCGACAGCTTGCGCCTGCTGCAGCTGCGAGCCCATAGCGCCCAGCATTCCGAAGACAGCGATCAGCAGGGCGAGCACGAGCAGGCTCTTCGGCTGCCACACCCGCTGGAGCAGGGACTTGCGCTCGGGTTCGGTTTCTTCGGTGTCGGTCATCAGCGGACTCCTTGCAGCGGTACGGAATACCAGGACCGTGGGCCGAGGATCGTCGCTTGGCCACCCGCGGCACCGAGTTGGACGCCGGCCCGGGTTCGGCCAGTAGTCGGGTCGTAGGTGGTCATTGCCGGGCGTGGGGCGTTGGCCGCGCCGCGCTGGCCGACGTTGGGTTGATCCGGTGGGCAGTGGCCGCTCAGATTGGCCTCGCGGGGTTCCACCTCCGTGGGGGAGCGGCGTTCTGTCCCCGTGGCGCAGATCGGGCCTTGGGTGCCGATCAAGTACAGGTCGGCCGTGTCACCGTGGACCACTCCGCCCAGGCCGGACAGGGCTTCCGGTAGTGAGATGAGCAGCTGGTCCAAGGC
Organism: Saccharopolyspora oryzae; assembly: GCF_027853915.1. GTDB lineage: Bacteria > Actinomycetota > Actinomycetes > Mycobacteriales > Pseudonocardiaceae > Saccharopolyspora > Saccharopolyspora oryzae. Next base: position 5,697 of record NZ_JAQGLA010000157.1, on the reverse strand, counting down.
CGGGGTGCGGACCATGACGATCTGGCCCGTGGTGACCAGGTTGCCCAGGAGCGCCGTCGTGGCCGGGTCGTTGCGCGCGAACAATTCGGTGAGGCGTTGGGTGGCGCTGGGGGCGGTGTCCAGGATTCGGTCGAGCTCCGGTTGGTGCTCGCGGATCTCGCCGGACAGCGAGCGCAGGCCCGCCGTCAGGTCGCGGATCCGGTCGCCTTCGGGACCGGTCAGGGGACGCGCGTTGTTGATCAGCCGGTCCAGCTGGGGTTGGTGCTCGCGGGTGGCTTTGAGCAGCGTCGCTGAGTTGTCGAGGATGCGCGTCAGCTCCGGGCCTTTGCCCGCGAGCCCAGTGGAGAGTGCTTCGGTGACCGCGGAAACGTCTTCCGGCCGCAACTGCTCGCTGAGCTCCGTGAAGTGCACCAGCAAGGTGTCCAGCGGGACCGGTCGTCGCGTGTGCTCTGCATCGATGGTGCTGCCGTCGTGGAGGTAGGGCCCGGAGCTGGTGGCGGGTTGCAGGTCCACCGTCTGCACCGCCAGAGGCGTGGCCATGCTGATTACGGCGTCGCTGTCCGCCGGAACCTGCGCGTCAGGGTGCAGCGCGAGCTGGACCGAAACCCCGTCCCCGCCGGGGTCGATGCGGACATCGGACACCGTGCCGATGACCACTCCCCGGTAGGTGACCTGGGAACTCGGGGTCACCGATGCCGCGTCGGGCATGCGTGCGGTCACCCGGATCGGATCGCGCAGCGCACTCGGCCCGGCGACGTTGGTGATCACGTAATAGGTGCAGGCGATGCTGATCGCCAGGAACAGCGCGAGCTGGGCCAGGACCAGGCGGCGGTTCATCGAGTACCTCCGCGCAGGACCGATCTGACATCACCCGAAGCCGGCGGCGGCATCGGCTTTCCGGGGGCGAGCAGCTGCACCACGGTTCCCGGAACGTCGAGCGTGCCGTTGAACAGTACGTAATCACCGGGCGTTGCCTGCTGGATCAGGTCGAAGAACCGGCGCAGCGAACCCACCGTGGTGGCCAGTCCGCTGTCGAGGGAACGCAAGTCGGCCAGCACCGGCCGGAACTTCTCGACCTGCCGGGTCAGCGACTCGTCGGTCCGCTCCACGAGCGCAGCAGTCGCAGTGCTCAGCGAAGCGGTGCTGTCCAGCAGCGCGGTGAAGCGCTCGCGTTCGGCGAGCAGCACGTCGATCGCGGGCCGCACCTCGGTCAGCGCGGCGTCCAGCGAGGCCTGGTCATCGGCCAGGTGTTGCGAGGTCGCGTGCACCGAGCCGATGAGATGGGTGAGTTCGGCGCGGTGCTGGTCCAGCGAGGTCAGGGTCCGTTCCAGCTGCCCCAGCAAGTCGCGCACCTGCTGCTCGCGGCCGGTGAGCGCGGTGTTGAGCTCGGTGACGACGGTACGCGCCTGGTCGATGCCCGCGCCGTTGAGCAGGGTGCTGGCGGCAGCCAGCGCGTTCTCCACGTCCGGGCCGCGGGAGGTCTGCTCGAGCGGGATCACCGAGCCGTCGATCAGCACCTCTCCGCCAGGTGCGGGCGGTGGTTGCAGGACCACGAACTCCTCGCCCAGCGGTGAGGCGAGTTCCAGGCGTGCCGTGGTGCCCACCGGTAACCGCACCTCCTGGTCGATGTCGAGCTCGACGATCGCGCGGAAGTCCGCGGTGCCGATCTTCGACACCCGACCCACCACACCTTGGCCCAGCCGCACCGCACCGCCCTTCGGCAGACGTCCGACATCGGCGAACACCGCGGTGACCTGGTATCCGGAACCACCTGTGCCGATCGGTGCGTTCTGCAGGCTCAGCCCGCACGACGTGGTCAGGAGCACCGCAGCGAACACGAGGCGTTTCACCGGCCACCTCCCAGCACGGCACGCAGCGGTTCGATGTCCGGTGGGAACGGGACCGGGTTGGTGATGCCCGCACCGGTGCACAGCGGCAGCGGCAACTGCCGGCACAACCGGGCAGTGGTGTCGGTCTGGCTGAGGTTCGTGGAGATCGTCAGCCGCAACCGCAGGCGTTGGTCCGGGGTGACGGCCCGGCTGAAGTTGTCCATCGCCAGCGGCGTCGTGTCCAGCGTCTCGGCCAGTTCCTGCTGCCGAGCGGCCAGGGTGCCGGCGAACTGGGACAGCTGGCCGATGTCACCGCCGAGTTGCTCGCCGTGGCGCCGCACGAGGTCGTCGACGGTCACCAGAACGTCGGACAGCTTCGTGAGCGCATCGCTGATCTCCGCTTGCTGGGCCTGGAAATCCGCTCCTGCCTGCGCTGTGGAAGCGGCCAGCGAGTCCACGGTGTCGCGGTGGCGGACCAGCAGCTGGACCAGCTGGTCGAGGTTGTCCACCACCGACCCGATGTCGCCGCTGTTCGTGGCCAGCACTTCGCTGGCGCGCGACAGATTGGTGATCGCATCCCGGATCTGCGGCCCCCGCCCGTCCAGCGAGGCCGCGCTGCTGCGGAGCAGCCGGTCGAGCACGCCCGGATCGCCGCCGGAAGGTCCGAAGGCCGCCATCAGCGTGTCCAAAGACGCGGCCAACTGGTCGAACCGGATCGGGGAATGGGTGCGCTGCACCGGGATCAGCGCGTCGTCGGCCAGCCGCGGGCCGCCGGTGTAGGCAGGCCCCAGCTCGACGTATCGGTCGCTGATGATCGCAGGGCTCATGATGTAGGCCTGTGCGCCCGAGGGGAGTGCGATGTCGGCAGGCATGGACATCCGCACTCGCACGGTCGAGCCCTGCGGCTCCACGGACTCGACCCGGCCCACCGGGACACCGAGGATCGCCACCCGGCTCCCGGGGAAGATGCCGTCGGCGAAGCTGAAATCGGCTGCCACGCGCAGCGCCGGTCGCGGCGACAGCACGGTGAACCAGGCACCGGTGATCAGCGCGGCCAGCACGCAGCAGACGATCAGCAGCTTCCGGCTCATCGGCACCCCTTGAACAGCCCGGCGGCGCACAGCACGTTGTCCGGGACCGGCCCCAGCGGCGCCGAGACATCGGCCCAGGGGCCGTTCCCCGTTGCGTTGGCCAGGTACCGGCCCGTCGGACCGAGCCGTTGCAGGCTCTCGTCGATGGCTCTGTCATTGCGTGCGAGGGAGTCGGTGAGCGCGTGCAGATCGTTCAGCAGCGGATCCAGGACGTCCCGGTTGTCCGAGACCAGCCGGTGCAGGTGGTCGACGACGGTGTCCACATCGGTGATGAGCTGGCGGACGACCATCCGGCGCTGCTGCAGGGTGTCGACCACAAGCTGCGCATCGCCCAGCAGCGTCACCAGGGTGTCCTGCTGCTCGACCAGGGTCGAGGTCAAGGTCTGGGTGCTGCGCAGCAGTTCCTGCAGCTGTTGCCCCCGTTCACCGATGATCGCCGACGCCGTCGCGACTCCGTTGAGCGCGTCGCCGAGTAGCTTCGGGTCCTGCGGCGTCACGTCCTCCAAGGTGGCGATCATGGTGCGCAGCTGAGGCAGGTCGAGGCCTTCGGCGGTGGACTTCGCGTCGGTTTGGAGCTCGTCGAGGCTGTAGGGCACCGAAGTCCGGTCCAGCGGGATCGTTTCGCCGGGGGAGAGCTGGCCCGGGCCGGTGGAATCCACGCTCAGGTAACGGGTTCCGAGGACCGTGCGCAGCTTGATCGCCGCGGTGGTCGTCGAGCCGAGGCTGTGCGCGCTGTCGAGCCGGAACGAGACGCGCACCCGATCCCCGGCCAACGCCACGTCGGTCACCCGGCCCGACGGCACCCCGGCGAGCATGACCTGGGTTCCTTCGGTGAGGCCGGCGGCGTTGGCGAACTCGGCGTGGTACTCGTCGGTGCGCAGCAGGAACACCACCCGGGGCACGGTCGCGGACGCGGTCAGCAGGAGGAGCAGCACGATCGCCCCGATCGCTCCGTTTACCAGCACCTTCCTCATCGGCAGACCTCCGTGTGCGGGCCGGCCCCGAGGTCTGCCTGGACGCCGTCGACGGCAACACCTAGGTTGCACAGGTAGACGTTCGCCCAGGACCCGTAGCTCGTCGCCCGGTCCAAGGCGTTCAGGAACGCGGGCATGTCCTGGACAGCACCGTCGATCTGGCTTTGATTGCGCACCAGCATCGACGTGACGTCCTGCACCGAGCGCACGTCGCGGGACAGCTGGGGTCCTAGGCCGTCGAGCAGTCGTGCGAGCGAGCCGGCGACTTCGGAACCGCTGTCGATGGCGGCGGCGATCTCCTGACGGCTGGCCGCGGTCTCCGCAGCCAGCCTCCCGAGCCCGTCCACCAGACCGCGCAGGTCCTCGCGCCGCTGCTGCACCGTGCCCAGCACTGAGTTGAGGTTGTCGATCACCTCGCCGATCACCTCGTCGCGGGACGCCAGGGCATCGGTCAGCGACACGATCCGCGTCAGCAGCGCGGACACCGTCCCGCCTTCGCCCTGGAACACCGCGACGATCTCGCCCGCCAACTGGTTGACCTGCGCGGGCTCCAGCGTGTCGAAGAGCGGTTTGAACCCGTTGAGCAGTGCGGTGAGGTCGAGGGCCGGGCGGGTTCGTTCGACCGGGATGGTGGCGCCCGGCGCCAGTGGCGGGCCGCCCTGTCCCGGGGTCAGCGCGAGCGCGCGGGCACCGGTGAGGTCGGCGTAGCGGATGACGGCGAGACCGGTGGCGGGGACGGGCTGCTCAGCGACGACTTCGAAGTCCACTTCGGCGAGACCACCGCGCGCGGCGACCTCGGTGACCGTGCCGACCCGCACCCCGGCCACCGTCACCTCGCTCCCCGGCTGCAGGCCCGCGACGTCGGTGAACACCGCGCGGTAGGGCACCGATCGACCGGTCATCGGATCCGTCAGCGTGTTCACCACGAGGACACCGCAGAACAGCGACACGACGACGAAGACGGCGAACCGGAGAGTAGGTTTCACGGAGTGACGACCTCCGTTCCGCGCACTACCGGGCCCAGCAGCAGGCCCAGCGCATCGGGAGCGGGCGGACTCCCGGGAAGCAGCGGCGCGAGCTCGCGCAGCACGTCGCGTTCCTGCTGACCGCCCACGGGGCCGATCGGTCCGCGCAGCCGCGCGTCGTGGCAGTTCGGCCCGTCCATGCCGGGATAGCGCGGGCAGTCCTCGGGGCCGTAGGGGTACGGCCGGTGCAACGTCCCGGACAGGCGGATCTTGAAGAATCCGGTGGACAACGAGCGGTTCGCACCGTCGAGGAAGGTGTCCAGGCCGTTCACGCCCTCGCGAATCGCTCCGGGATGGCGCCCGAGCACGTCGGCGACCGGCTCACCGGACCGCACGAGCTGGATGATCCGCTCGGAGTTCTCGTCGACGAACCGCTGCGACTGGGAGGTGAACGCCAACCCCGCCCCGAGCAGATCACCGATGTCCTGCCGTCGCTGCACTACGGTGCCGGACAGTGCGACGGCGTCGTCCAACGCTCGCACCGCATCCGGTGCCGCAGCTGCGATGTCGTCGGCGAGTGCGGCGAGGTCGGCCAAGTCGTCACCGGTCAGCGGCGGATCGGCGGTCAGCTGAGCGGAGTCGTCGATCAGCTCGCCCAGCTGTTCACCGCGTCCGCGCAGCGCCTCGGCCAGCGCGGAAAGCGAGACCTGGAGCTGCGCTGGTTGCAGCGAATCCACCAGGTCGTAGAGCCGGTTGTAGGCGTGGTACAGCTGCATGGTGGGGTGGGTGTCGTCGGCAGCGTGCTGAGCACCGGGCGCGTGCGCCGTGCTGGCCGAGG
>NZ_JAQGLA010000156.1 GCF_027853915.1 Saccharopolyspora oryzae | reverse complement strand
CTGATCTCCGACGTGCCGGAACCGCGCGACTCCGTCGAGCTGCTCGCCTTCGCCAAGCGGCGCCTGGGCAAGACCGTGCTGGAGCTGGAGGACGTCGACCTGCGGATCGCCGACCGGGCCCTGCTGGACGGCGTGACCTGGCGGATCGGCCCCGGCGACCGGATCGGCCTGGTCGGCGTCAACGGCTCCGGCAAGACGACGCTGCTCAAGCTGCTCGCCGGTGAGCGCGAGCCGGACGCGGGCAAGCGCATCGAGGGCAAGACCGTCCGCCTGGCCCACCTCACCCAGGAGCTGCACGACCTTCCCGGCGACTGGCGCGTGCTGGAGGCGATCGAGGACGTCGCCGAGCGGGTCACCCTCGGCAAGTACGAGCTGTCCGCCTCCCAGCTGGGCGAGCGGTTCGGGTTCGGCAAGGGCCGCCAGTGGACGCCGGTCGGGGACCTCTCCGGTGGTGAGCGCCGCCGGCTGCAGCTGGCGCGGTTGCTGATGGCCGAGCCGAACGTGCTGGTCCTGGACGAGCCGACCAACGACCTGGACATCGACACCCTCCAGCAGCTGGAGGACCTGCTCGACACCTGGCCGGGCACGCTGGTGGTCGTCTCGCACGACCGGTACCTGGTGGAGCGGGTGTGCGACAGCGTGCACGCGCTGTTCGGCGACGGCCGGCTGACGCACCTGCCCGGCGGCATCGACGAGTACCTGAAGCGCCGCGAGTCGCTGCTGGAGGCGGAGGACAGCAGCATCGGCAAGCAGGCCACCGACGCGGCGAAGCCGAGCGGGCTCTCGGGCGCGGAGGAGCACGCGGCGCGCAAGGAGCTCGCGCGGTGCGAGCGGCAGCTCGACAAGCTCGCGGACAAGGAGCAGAAGCTGCACGAGAAGCTCGCGGAGGCCGCGACGGAACCGGAGCGGTTGGCGGAGCTGAACGTGGAGCTGCGCGCGCTGCACCAGGAGAAGGACGACGTCGAAGCCCGTTGGATGGAGCTCGCCGACCAGCTCGGCTGAGCTGTCCCGCTGTACCGCCTCTCCGCGATTTTCAGTGGTGGTTGCGATCGGGGGTGGGCTCGCGTTTTCGGGGTTTCTTGTGGCTGGGTTGCGTCACGGTCCCCTGAGGTGCGGTTGGGTGGGGCTCGGGACCCTGCCCTGCGTGGCGATTTCGTGCGAGAGCGCCGAGTGGACCGTGTGGGGGCGCGCCCATGCCGTCGGAGTCCTGGGGGTTGCGCCCGTCTTTTTGTGCAGGTGATCGCGCGGATCGTAAGCTGCGTCACATGAGTCGGTTCGTGGAGACGCTCGTGGCGTCCGCGCAGCGCAACTCCGGGGAGAACGGGCGGGGGCTCACCACCGGCGTGCCCGGGAAGCCCTGGTTCCGCACGTGGGGCCAGGTGCACGACGACGCGCGGCGGATCGCCGGGGCGCTCGAGCTCGAGCCCGGCACCGCCGTCGCGATCCTGGCGGCGGATCCGGGGCTGATCGCGCCCGCGGTGCAGGCGGTGTGGCTCGGCGGCGGCAGCGTGACCATGCTGCACCAGCCGACTCCGCGGACGGATCTCGCGCACTGGGCCGAGGACACGCTGCGCGTGCTGAAGATGATCGACGCGCGCCTGGTGCTGCTGGGGCCTCCGTTCGAGGAGCTCTCCGGTCTGCTGGAGGAGAACTCGATCCCGTACCGGGATCTGGCCGCGCTCGCCTCGGCCGACGCCGAACCGCTGGCCGAACCGGTGGAGGTGGCGGAGGACGCCACTGCGCTGCTGCAGCTGACCAGCGGTTCCACCGCCATCCCGAAGGGCGTGCGGATCACCTACGGCAACCTGCACGCCAACGTGCTGGCGATGGTCGAGGCCGCCGGTCTGGACGCCGAGCGGGACGTCGCGGTGTCGTGGCTGCCGCTGTTCCACGACATGGGGATGGTCGGCTGCCTGACGGTGCCGATGGCCATCGGCATGTCGGCGGTCAAGGCGACCCCGGCGGACTTCCTGACCCGACCGCTGCTGTGGCCGGAGCTGATCAGCAAGTACCGCGGCACCGTGACGGCGGCGCCGAACTTCGCCTACGCGATCGTCGGCCGCCGGATGGCGCGCGCCGACGACGGCGACTTCGACCTGTCCAGCCTCCGCTTCGCGCTCAACGGCGCGGAACCCATCGATCCCGCGGCGGTGCGGACCTTCACCGACGCCGGCGCCCGGTTCGGGCTCAGCCCGACGACCGTGGTGTGCGCGTTCGGGATGGCGGAGGCGACGCTCGCGGTCTCCTTCGCGGAGCTCGGGCGCGGGCTGGAGGTCGACGTCGTCGACGCCGACGCGCTGGAGCAGCGGCGGCGGGCCGAGCCGGTGTCGGCGGACGCCCCGCGAGCGCGGCAGTTCGCGCTGCTCGGCCGTCCGCTGCCGGGGCTGGAGGTCGACGTGGTCGACGACGGCGGGCGGCAGCTGGGGGAGCGCCAGGTCGGACGCCTGCGCATCCGCGGTGCCGCGGTGACGCCGGGCTACCTGACCGTTGACGGTCCCTTGTCCACTCAGGACAGCGAGGGTTGGCTGGACACCGGGGACGAGGGCTACCTGATCGACGGGCAGGTGGTGATCTGCGGCCGCCGCAAGGACGTGATCATCATGGGTGGCCGCAACATCTACCCGGTCGACATCGAGCGGGCGGTCTGCGAGGTCGACGGGGTGCGGGCGGGCAACGCCGCCGCGGTCCGGCAGGAGGCCGGAAGCCGCCGCGAGCGCTTCGCCGTGGTCCTGGAGTCCCGCTTCGCGGGCGACGCGGAAGCGGAGAAGCAGCTGCGCAAGCAGGTCGCGGCCCGAGTCGTCGACGCGGTCGGCGTCCGCCCGTCCGCGATCGTGGTGCTCGCGCCGGGCGCTCTGCCGAAAACCCCGTCCGGCAAGCTCCAACGAGCCGCCACGGCCTCCCTGGTCCCAGCCGAGTGACCGCACGCAACTTCAATGGAAATTGGACGTCCGATTTCCATTGAAGTTGCGGAAGTTCCGGCGGCGTGGGCCGGGCCGGGGTCAGTGGAACTGGTTCTGGGCGGCTTCGAGGCCCTTGGTGGCGACGGCCTCGACCGCGTCGGCGCAGACGTCGATGAAGTACGCCAGTTCCTTGCGCTCGACGGTGGAGAAGTCCTTGAGGACGTAGTCGGCCGGGTCCATCCGGCCAGGCGGCCGGCCGATGCCGAAGCGGACCCGGATGTAGTCGCGGGTGCCGACGGACTTGCTGATCGAGCGCAGGCCGTTGTGGCCGTTCTCGCCACCGCCGCGCTTGAGCCGGATGGTGCCGAACGGCAGGTCCAGCTCGTCGTGGATCACGATGAGGGATTCCGGCGGGGTCTTGTAGAACTTCACCGCGCCGGCCACCGGGCCACCGGAGAGGTTCATGAACGAGCGCGGCTTCACCAGCACCGCGCGGGCCCCGGACAGCCGTCCTTCGACGACCTCGGCGCCGGACTTGTGCGCCTTGAACTTCCCGCCGACCCGATCCGCGAGCTCGTCGGCGACCAGGAAACCGATGTTGTGCCGGTTGCCGGCGTAGCGCGGGCCCGGGTTGCCGAGCCCGACGATCAGCGAAACCGCGTCCGGGGAAGTCACGGTGGGAAGTCTCCTGCTCTAGCTGGGTGCGCGGGGATGCATCCCCATTCTGCGCACCCGTCAGATGGCACGTCGCGCGCTGCCCCACCCTGAAGTGGGACAGCGCGCGGTGCGCCAGACGTCGGGGGAGGGTCAGGCCTCCTCGGACTCGCCTTCGGCGGCCTCGCCCTCGGCGGCTTCCTCGGCCATCGCGGCCGCGGCCTCGGTGACGTTGACGATCAGCAGCTCCGGGTCGGACTGCAGGGTGACGCCCTTCGGCAGCTCGATGTCGGAGGCGTGGAACTGGGTGCCGACCTCGGCGCCCGCGATGGACAGCTCGAGCTGCTCCGGGATGTGCAGGGCCTCGGCCTCGATCTCGATCTCGGTGGTGGCCTGGCTGACCAGGGCGCCCGGGCCCGCCTCGCCGGCGAGCACGACCGGAACCGCGACGGTGACCTTCTCGCCGCGCTTGACCAGCAGCAGGTCGACGTGCTCGATGTAGCCCTTGATCGAGTGGCTGGTGATGGTCTTGGTCAGCGCGAGCTCGCTGCCGCTGCCGGCCACCTCGAGGGTCAGGACCGCGTTGTGACCGTTCTCGCGGATGGCGCGGGCGAACTCGACGGACGGCAGCGACAGGTGCTTCGGGTCGGAGCCGTGGCCGTAGAGGACCGCGGGGATCTTGCCGGCACGACGGGTGCGGCGGGCCGCACCCTTGCCGAACTCGGTGCGCTGTTCGACGGCGATACGAACCTCGGACACGGTGGTGCACTCCTCATGACGTCGGGCGAACGTGAATTGGTCGCTGGCCTCGCGGCGGTGGGACGCGCTGCTGGAGCGAATCGACGCGGTGCCGCAAACGGGCACCCGGGGTATGAGCGACATCAGTGCACCAACCGAATGAGTCGGCGGTCACCGTGCCACCGCGCCGATCACGCCGGGCGAACGTCCCGACCTCGCCGAGGCAACCTGAATAGTCTAAACGGTGCTCGCATAGATGTTTTCGCGCGGGTGACCCCTCGCACGGGACGCTGCGCTGCGGTTGATCAACTCGATGATCGATCCGGGCCCCGGGAACGCGCAGAAGGCACTGGTGGCGGCTGGTCGACGTCGCTGACCAGGGATCGCGGGGATGCTCCGGCGCGGTGGCGCCGGCCACCTGATCGTGTTCGACGTGCGCGGTGAAGTCACGGTTCGGTCGCCGTGATCGATTTCGTCCGAAATTTCGGGTTAGCTTCCCCGGCATGGCTGCTGCAGACGCGAACACCTCGGACGCCACCGCGCCCGAACCGACTTGGCGGGCCAAGATCAAGCAAGTCGGTCCCGGCATCATGGCCGCGGCGACCGGTGTCGGCGCGGGTGATCTGGTCGCCACCCTCGTCGCCGGGTCCCGCTTCGGCTACGCCCTGTTCTGGGCGGTGGTGCTGGGCACGATCTTCAAGCTGGCGCTCGGCGAAGCCGTGGGGCGCTGGCACCTGGCCTCCGGGCGGACCATGCTTGCCGGCTGGCGCACGATGGGCCGCTGGGCGGTCGGCTACTTCGGCGCCTACGCGGTGGTCTGGGGTTTCATCTACGGCGCGACCGCGATGTCGGCCTCGGCGCTGCCGCTGAACGCGCTGTTCCCGGTGCTTCCGGTCAGCGGCTGGGCGATCATCTGCGGTCTGCTCGGGCTGGCGCTGGTGTGGTTCGGCCGGTACGCGCTGCTCGAGAAGGTCATGACCGTCCTGGTCGGCGTCATGTTCGTGACCGTGGTCGGCACCGCGGTGCTGGTCGGCCCGAACCTGCTGGAACTGGGCGAGGGGCTGGTGCCGACGCTGCCGGACGGGTCGGTCGCCTACGTCCTCGGGCTGATGGGCGGCGTCGGCGGCACGATCACCATGGCCGCCTACGGCTACTGGACCTTCGCCAAGGGCTGGCGGACCCCGCGCTGGATGCCGTTCATGCGCGCGGACAACGCCGTCGGCTACCTCACCACCGGGATCTTCGTGGTCGCGATGCTGGTGGTCGGCGCGGAGATCCTGCTCGGGCACGACCTGACCAGCGGCGACAAGGGGCTGCTCCAGCTCAGCGACACGCTGGCCGCCGACTACGGGCAGTGGGCTCGGATCCCGTTCCTGGTGGGCTTCTTCGCGGTCGCGTTCAGCTCGGTGATCGGTGTGTGGAACGGCGTCAGCCTGCTGTTCGCCGACTGGTGGCGCACCTGGCGGCTGCCGAAGGACGCACCGCCGGAGAGCGCGGGCGACTACGACCACAAGGCGGGCATGAACAGCACCGCCTACCGCGTCTACCTGCTGTGGTTGACCTTCCCGCCGATGCTGCTGCTGTTCCTGGGCAAGCCGTTCCAGCTGACCGTGGTGTACGGCGTGCTGGGCGCGCTGTTCATGCCGTTCCTGGCGGGGACCTTGCTGGTGCTGCTGAACTCGAAGACGATGATGCCCGCCGAGCACCGGTCCCGGTGGCTGTCGAACACGATGATGGTGCTGTGCCTGGCCCTGTTCGTCGGTGTGGCGTTCAACGAAATCATCGGAATCTTCGAGTGACCGGGAATTCTTGAAGGTTCAACGAGGTTGTGGTGGGTGGATCCGCCCGAGCGGGGGCGGGTCCACCGCGAACTCATTTGGGAGGACCACCATGACCGCTGTCGACCAGGCGCAGCTCGTGCTCGGCGCTGAAGCGCAGGACCTGCTGTTCCGCGAGGCCCGCACCGCGAACGCGTTCACCGACGAACCGGTGTCCGACGAGCAGGTCCAGGCCATCTACGACCTGGTCAAGTGGGCTCCGACGTCGATGAACCAGCAGCCGCTGCGGATCGTGCTGGTGCGCTCCGAGGAGGGCAAGCAGCGCCTGCTGCCGCACCTGATGGAGGGCAACCGGGGCAAGACCGAGAAGGCCCCGCTGGTCGCGCTGCTGGCCGCCGACACCGACTTCCACGAGAACCTGCCGCGGGTGTTCCCGCACGCCCCGAACGCGAAGGACATCTTCGCCGACGACACCTTCCGCGAGCAGAACGCGAAGCTCAACGCGTCCCTGCAGGTCGCCTACTTCATCCTGGGCGTCCGTGCGGCCGGCCTGGCGGCGGGCCCGATGACCGGCTTCGACGCGGCGGGCATCAACGAGGAGTTCTTCCCCGGCGGCAAGCAGCAGGTCCTGGTCGCGGTGAACATCGGCAAGCCGGCCGACGACGCCTGGTTCGACCGCCTCCCCCGCCTCGACTACGACGAGGTCGTCACCACCGTCTGACCCGACCTCCACCGAGGTTCCCCGGCCTCGTTCCGCGCGCCATGTCCGCAGTTTCAATTGAAACTGTGATCCGCCGTGCCTGGGTTTTGCAGTTTCAATTGAAACTGCACACCCGGGCGTGTCGGGACCCCGGCGTGTCGGGACCTGCGGACCCCGACACGCCGACACCTGTGGACAGGTTCCGGGTCCTGTGGAGAACTTCCGCAAATTCAATGGAAATCGGAGGTCCGATT
>NZ_JAQGLA010000155.1 GCF_027853915.1 Saccharopolyspora oryzae | reverse complement strand
TGTGGAGAACTTCCGCAAATTCAATGGAAATCGGAGGTCCGATTTCCATTGAATTTGCGTCGGAACGGCGAACGGCCCCGGTCCGCAGCGGACCGGGGCCGTTGTGCGCTCGAGGTGATCAGGCGCGGCCGTCGAAGAGGCTGGTGACCGAGCCGTCCTCGAAGACCTGGTGGATCGCTTCCGCCACGAGCGGCGCGATCGACAGGACCGTGAGGTTGTCGAAGCGGCGCTCCTCCGGGATCGGCAGCGTGTTGGTCAGGACGACCTCCTTCGCGCCGCAGGAGGACAGGCGCTCCACCGCCGGGCCGGACAGCACCGCGTGCGTCGCCGCGATGATGACGTCCTTGGCGCCCGCGGCCAGCAGCTGCTCGGTGGCCTTGGTGATCGTGCCGCCGGTGTCGATCATGTCGTCGACCAGCACGCACAGCCGGCCCTCGACGTCACCGACGACGCGGTTGGCGACCACCTGGTTCGGCTTGCTGGGGTCGCGGGTCTTGTGGATGAACGCCAGCGGGGTGCCGCCCAGGTCGTCCGCCCACTTCTCCGCCACCCGGACGCGGCCGGAGTCGGGGGAGACCACGGTGATCTGCTCGTCCGCGTAGGTGTCGCGGATGTAGCTGGCCAGCAGCTTCTGCGCCATCAGGTGGTCCACCGGACCGTCGAAGAAGCCCTGGATCTGGTCGGTGTGCAGGTCGATCGCCATGATGCGATCGGCACCCGCGGTCTTGAACAGATCAGCGATCAGCCGCGCCGAGATCGGCTCGCGGCCCTTGTGCTTCTTGTCCTGCCGGGCGTAGCCGTAGAACGGCATGACCACGGTGATCCGCTTGGCGCTGGCCCGCTTGAGCGCGTCCACCATGATCAGCTGTTCCATGATGGCGTCGTTGAGCGGGTTGCAGTGCGACTGGATGACGAAGGCGTCGCAGCCGCGCACCGACTCGTCGTAGCGCACGAAGATCTCGCCGTTGGCGAACTTGTAGGCAGCCTGGGGCGTGACCGTTACGTCGAGCTGCTTGGCCACCTCCTCGGCAAGTTCCGGGTGGCTGCTACCGGAGAAGAGCTTGAGGCTCTTCTTCGGGGTCGCAGACATGGCACTCACGGTCATCGTCCCTCCCCGTTCGACGTCCGTCGTTGGGCGTCTTCCGTCGGATTGGTGGTCGGTTCCTTCGCCAAGGCCTGTTGTGCGGCCTCGTCCGCCGGGGTGCCGGAGCGGCGCTTGGCCACCCAGCCCTCGACGTTGCGTTGCCTGCCGCGGGCGACTGCCATCGCCCCCGGCGGGACATCCTGGGTGATCGTCGATCCGGCGGCGGTGTAGGCACCGTCGCCGATCTCGACCGGTGCGACGAAGGTGTTGTCCGCACCGGTCCGGGCGTGCGACCCGATCACGGTGCGGTGCTTGTTCACCCCGTCGTAGTTGACGAAGATCGTGGCCGCGCCGATGTTGGTGTGCGCACCGATCGTCGCGTCGCCCACGTAGGTCAGGTGCGGCACCTTGGTGCCCTCGCCGATCTCGGCGTTCTTGGTCTCGACGAAGGTGCCGACCTTGCCCTTCGCGGAGAGCCGGGTGCCGGGGCGCAGGAACGCGAACGGACCGACGCTGGCGTTCGCGCCGACCTCGGCGCCTTCGCCGTGGGTGCGCACCACCGACGCGCCGGGGTGCACGGTGCAGGCGGTCAGCGTGGTGTCCGGACCGATGGTGGCGCCTTCGCCGACGGTGGTCCCGGCGCGCAGCTGCACGCCCGGCTCGACCAGCACGTCGCGGTCCAGCTCCACGTCGCAGTCCAGCTGCACCGAGTTCGGGTCGGTGATGGTGACGCCCGCGCGCATCCACTTCAGCAGCAGGCGGCGGTTCAGCTCGGCACCGAGCCGGGCCAGCTGCACCCGGTCGTTGATGCCCTCGACCAGCCACGGGTCGGCGCAGACCAGCGCGCCCACCGGGCGGCCGTCGGCGCGCGCGATGGACAGCACGTCGGTCAGGTAGAGCTCGCCCTGGGCGTTGTCGGTGGACAGCCGCTCGAGCGCGTCGGTGAGGACTTCCGCGTCGAAGGCGTAGACCCCGGAGTTGATCTCGGTGATCTCCGCCTGCTCCGGGGTGGCGTCCTTCTGCTCGACGATCCCGGTGACGTTGCCGTCGGCGTCGCGCAGCATCCGGCCGTAGCCGGTGGGCTCGTCGACCACGGCGGTCAGCACGGTGACCGCGTTGCCGGAACCGGTGTGCTCGGCGAGCAGTCCGCGCAGCGTTTCGGCGTCGAGCAGCGGCACGTCGCCGTAGCTGACCAGGACCGTGCCGGTGAGTTCGGACGGCAGGGCGCTGAGCCCGCAGGACACCGCGTGCCCGGTGCCCAGCTGCTGCTCCTGGACGGCGGTGCTGATCGGCATGTCGAGCGCCTTGGCCACGCCGTCGAGGTGCTCGGCGACGGCTTCGCGACCGTGCCCCAGCACGACCACCAGCGAATCGGGCTCGACTCCGGCCGCCGCTCGCACCGCGTGCTCGACGAGCGGTCTGCCCGCGAGCCGGTGCAGCACCTTCGGGGTGGCCGACCGCATCCTGGTTCCCTCGCCGGCGGCGAGCACGACGGTGCTGACCGGTTCCGGGTGTGCGGCAGCGCGGTGGGAGGGGGCCGGGGCGGTGTCGCCCTGGAGCATCTGCGCTCTCCCTTGATCTCTGTGCGGCGTGGTGGCCGGAAGTGCCTGTTGCGTCCAAGCGGGTGAAGGGTAACCGGACCGGTTCGGCGTCTGGTCCAGCGCCCCTGCAGGACTTCCGGCGCGAGTGATGGTACCGCCGAACGGTCCAGCGATGAGTCCTCGACATACGCCGCGAGCTGGGCAGATGTGATCTTCGATGCAGCGGTCGGGCGACGGAGGGGTGACCGATCGCACCCTCGGCGAGCTTGGTGGGGGCCACCGCCGAGTGATCGCGGCGGTCGGGGGTGATCCCCGTCTAAAACTCGATCGGGTTAGAGGGCGTCCGGCGGGACCCACACGGAGTGATCTTCGACCGGTTGGTGGTTCGGCGGCGGGATCGCGCCGCCCGCGAGCGCTGCCACGCGGTTCCCGCCGCCGCGCTTGGCCTGGTACATCGCGGCGTCCGCGCGGGCGAGCACCTGCGCCGCCGATTCCTGCGGCCGCATCGCGACGACGCCGATCGACAGCGTCACCCCGTGGATCTCCTCGGCGGGCAACCGGTCGACCGCCTCGACCGTGCGCTGCAGCGCGGCTTCCGCGGCGCCGAGCGTCGCGCCCGGCAGCAGCACGACGAACTCGTCACCGCCGTAGCGCGCGACGAAGTCGTCGGTGCGCAGCGTGTCGCGCAAGGTCACCGCGACCATGCGCAGCACGTCGTCGCCCTCGGCGTGCGAGCAGCGGTCGTTGACGCCCTTGAAGCCGTCGAGGTCGACCAGCGCCACCGCCAGCGGGGCGGCGTCGGGTTCGGTGAGCAGCGCTTCCAGCCGGTCGTCGAGGGCTCGCCGGTTGGACAGGCCGGTCAGCGGGTCCTGCAGGGCCTGCCGGGTGATCGCGTCGTGCTTGTGGTTCAGCCGCGAGTTCTCCAGCCGGGTGACCAAAGTGGACAGCCGCGCCTGGCGCATGGTCCACAGCTCGGTCTCCAGCTCCAGCGCGTACTCGCGCAGCGCCTCGTGCACGTCGGCGCTGTCCAGCTCGGTCAGCTGCGCGTACTCGCGGGCCAGCGAGATGCGCAGCGTCGGCTCCGAGGTGTCCGAGTCCAGCTCGGCCCTGGTCTCCGACAGCACCTGCACCGCGCGCTCGCCCTGATCGGCCTGGGTCAGGCAGCGGGACAGCGCGATCGCCACGATGATCTTCTCGCGCGGGTGGATCGCGCGGTCGAGATCGCGCAGCACCTCCAGGCGCTCGATGTGCTCGGCGTGCGGCTTCGCGAGCGCGTGCGCGGCGCCGAGCACCGGCATCTGCTCGGCGGCCGGGCGGTCGGACACGCGGGGGAACAGCGACTCGCGCCACGGTCCCTCGACCGCCACGGCGATGGCAGACGCGGTGGCGAAGCGGCCGGTGGCCTCGGTCTGCTGCCCTATGCGCTCCAGCCGCAGCCCCCAGCCGAGCAGCATCCGGCACCGGTTGATCATGTGCACCGCGATCTCGTGCGGTCCGCCGCTCTCCCGGATCCGCTGGTGGGCGCGGGTCATCACCTCGTCGGCCATCTCGTAGACGCCGAGCTGGGTGAGCACCAGGCCGATGTCGATCAGCGCGGTCGCCAGCAGGCGCTCCCACGAACGACGGCCCAGCGTGCGGTCGGGCACCAGTTCGTCGTCGAGCATCGCCAGTCCGTAGGCGATCTCGGTCAGCGCGATGTCCTCGCTGCCGCCCAGCAGCGCGCGGCGACCGCGCAGGGCGCGGGCATCGGCCTGCAGCACGTCGAGGCCGTGCCGGCGGGTGTGCAGGAGCAGCTCGTCGAGCAGCGGATCGGCGCTGGCGACCAGACCGGGCGAGGCCATCCGCATCGAGGCGCAGTGCCGGAGGAGCTGGGCGACGATCCGGGGCTCGCCGCGGCGCTGGGCCTCGGCGAGCAGGTTGTCCGCCTCGCGGATCGTGCTGCGCTGGCCGGCCGGGTCGCTGTGCTGGCCGACTGCGTTGAGTTCGCGAGCGCGTCCCACCAACCACGCGTCGGACACCTCGCTCAGCGTGGTCACCGGGTCATCGCGCACGGTGGTCGTGTCGTCGCGCAGCGGCGCACACCCCCTGTTCACCCTGCCTCCCGGGCGGAACGCGTCGTCACGCGCCGCGCCGGATCCGGGAGGACCGCTCGCTCCGCCGCCAGGATTCGAACCTGGACCATCGGAACCAAAATCCGAGGTGCTGCCTTTACACCACGGCGGATCGGGCGTCGTCGCCCCTCGGTGCCGATCTGTGACGCCCGGCACCGCTGCCCGAGCTTACCGGCCCGGGGCGACAGGCGGTGTTGCCCGGCCGACATCGTGACACGAGGGCCGGGGCGGGGTGGCGTCGGGCTTGCCGAGCGGCGGGGTTCGGGGCGTGCTTGCACGTAGGTGGGACGTGGTGGAACGCCATCAGGTTGCGCAGTTGATCGGTCTGTTCGGGTGAACGCGGGCGAACCGGACACGCCCGAGGGCGTGCGACACGCCGCATTTTTGCCGCCCGGGGGTGACGATTTGGCATCGGACAACTTACGCTGGCGTAGGTTACGGTCCCGTAGGCTGGAGGTGTTGCGGGTCCGTGCTTCCCGGCGCCGACCGCAGTTTTCCCACCTCCCCAACGCCATTCGAGGTATTGAGTATGACCGCAGCAGCCGAGGGTGTTGCTCCTCCGAAGGCCGAATCCGGGCCCAAACCGCTGACCACGGGGCCGCAGTCCGCTGGGCGTTCGTCCCTCGTGTACGCGTTCCTCCTGATTCCGATGGCTGCGCTCATCGCTTCGGTCCCCGCGCTCTGGGGCTGGGGCATCGGGCCGGTCGACATCGGCTTGGCCGTGGCCTTCTGGGTGATCAGCGGGCTCGGCGTCACGGTCGGCTTCCACCGCTACTTCACGCACGGGGCGTTCAAGGCCAACCGCGGCGTGAAGTACGCCCTGGCCATCGCCGGGATGATGGCGGTCCAGGGCCCGGTCATCACCTGGGTCGCCGACCACCGCCGCCACCACGCCTTCTCCGACCGCGAGGGCGACCCGCACTCGCCGTGGCTGTTCGGCACCTCGGCGGTCGCGCTGACCAAGGGCTTCTGGCACTCCCACATGGGCTGGATGTTCAAGCGGGAGATGACCAACGAGGACCGGTTCGCCCCCGACCTCCTCAAGGACCGCGAGCTCGTCGTGCTCAACAAGCTGTTCCCGCTGTGGACGGCGCTCAGCTTCCTGCTGCCCGCCCTGCTGGGCGGCCTGATCACCTGGTCCTGGTGGGGCGCGGTGACCGCCTTCTTCTGGGCCGGCCTGGTCCGGGTGTCGTTCCTGCACCACATCACGTGGTCGGTGAACTCGATCTGCCACATGATCGGCGAGCGCCCGTTCAAGAGCCGCGACAAGGCGGCGAACTTCTGGCCGCTGGCGATCCTGTCCTTCGGCGAGTCCTGGCACAACTCCCACCACGCCGACCCGACCTGCGCCCGCCACGGCGTGCTGCGCGGCCAGCTGGACATCTCGGCGCGGGTGATCTGGTTCTTCGAGAAGGTCGGCTGGGCCTGGAAGGTCCGCTGGCCCAACGAGAAGCGCCTCGCGCGGATCGCGGTCACCGAGTACAAGGGCTGACGTTCCGGTTCCAGGAGTGCCCGTGCGGCGGTTGCCGTGCGGGCACTTTTCACGCGGGTCGGCACACAGGTGCCGGTTCTGCCGCCTAGGGTGGTGCGAGTGGTTTCACGGCGACGCGGGCGCAGCACGTCCGAATCGGGAGCGCAGACTTCGGGGCGCACCGCACGAGTCCGGATGACGGGGAAGGAACGTCGGCAGCAGCTGCTCGACGTGGCCCGGGCGTTGTTCGCGGAGAAGGGCTTCGACGGCACCTCCATCGAGGAGATAGCGCACCGCGCCGGGGTGTCCAAGCCCGTGGTGTACGAGCACTTCGGCGGCAAGGAAGGCGTGTACGCGGTCGTGGTGGACCGCGAGATGCGCAACCTGCTGGACCTGATCGTCTCGGCGCTGTCGGCCGGGCACCCGCGGGACCTGCTGGAACAGGCGGCGCGGGCGCTGCTGGACTACATCGACAACAACACCGACGGCTTCCGCGTGCTGGTCCGGGACTCGCCGGTGGCCAGCCACAGCGGCACCTTCTCCAGCCTGCTCAACGACATCGCCAGCCAGGTCGAGCACATCCTCGGGCTGCAGTTCACCGCCCGCGGCTACGACGCGAAGCTGGCCCCGCTCTACAGCCAGGCCCTGGTGGGCATGGTCGCGCTGACCGGCCAGTGGTGGCTGGAGGCGCACAAGCCGAAGAAGGAAGAGGTGGCCGCACACCTGGTCAACCTCGCCTGGAACGGCCTGTCCCACCTCGAGCACAAGCCCAAGCTCTCCACGAAGTGACCCCCACCCGGCTCCGGGGCCGGTCGGACGCAAATTCAATGGAAATCAGAGGTCCGATTTCCATTGAATTTGCGGGAGTTCTCCACAGCCGAGACGACTTGTCCACAGGTGTCGGCGTGTCGGGGTTCGGAGGTCCCGACACGCCGGGGTCCCGACACGCCCGGGTGTGCAGTTTCAATTGAAACTGTTAA
>NZ_JAQGLA010000154.1 GCF_027853915.1 Saccharopolyspora oryzae | reverse complement strand
AGCCCCAGGCCCGGGCGGCCCGCCCGGCCCGACTCGTCGACCCCGCCCAGCGCACCGTCCCGCCGACCCGGCGCAGTCCGGTCGGCAGGGCGTCGAGCAGTGCGCGCAGGAGGGTGGACTTCCCGCTGCCCGACGGGCCGACCACGGCAAGGACCTCACCGGCTTCCGCGTGCAGCGAGACGTTCGAGAGCACGGCGCGCCCACGCCGGTCGAGCACTGTCATGGCGTTCACTTCCAGGCCGTTCACGCCGACCTCCTGTCCAGCAAAGCCGCCGCAGCAGCGACACCGGCCGTCAGCACGGCCAAGGCGAGGGCAGGGGCGATCACTCCGGCGGGGTTGAGGCCGGAGCCGGGCAAGTTCTCGCGGATCATCAACGCCCAGTCAGCCGCCGGTGGTTGGGCGCCGAAACCGAGCAGGCTCAACGCGGCCGCGATCTGCACGGCGACCACGAACCGCATCCCCAGATCGGCCGAGATCAGACCGGCCATCGAGGGCAGGACTTCCCGGACCAGCAGCACCGCGCCGCGTTCGCCGCGGCAGCGCGCCGCCTCGACGTACCCGGAGCCGCGGGCGGACCGGGTGGCGTCCCGGACCACTCGCAGGGTCAGCGGGGTGCCGCCGCAGACCGTTGCGGCCACGACCGCCGCGTCACCGGGCAGCGACACCGCCAGCACCAGGGCGACGAGCAGCAGGGGCATTGCCAGCAGCACGTCGGCGAGCGCGGTCAGCAGCCGCGAGGGCCAGGCATCCGACCAGCCGGCGAGCAGACCGCCGGCCGCACCGAGCGATGCGGCCAACAGCGCGGCGAGCAGCGAGGTCAGGACGAGGCCACGGCCACCCGCTAGCACCCGGGACAGCACGTCCCGGCCGAGTGCGTCGGTGCCCAGCAGCGCCCTGCCGTCCGGGGATGCGTGCGGCATACCGATGACCTCGGTCGGCAGGTGCGGGGCGAGCAACCAGCCCAGGACGGCCGCGCACACCGCGGTGATGGCGAGGCCGCAGGCCGTGATGGTGCGTGTCATGGGGCGCCACCCCGCACCACGTCGGCCAGCCACAACCCGGCGAGCACGACCACCGCGCCGAGCAGCGCCACGGCCTGCACCGTCGGTACATCGCGGCTGGCGACCGAGCTGACGAGCAGCTCACCCAGGCCGTTGTAGCCGAACACGGTCTCCACCACCGTGGTGGCCGCGACCAGACCACCGCAGATGACCGCGAGCACCCGCAGCAGCGGCGCGAACAGGAGTGGGAAGACGTGCCGGACCGCGACGCGCCAGCGGGGGACCCCGCGCAGGACAGCGTCCTCGACGTGCGGGAGTCGCCGCACGTCGCCCACCGCACCGGCGAGCAGGCCGGCGCCGAACGCCGCCGCGGGCAGAGCCAGTGACAGCGCTGGGAGCACGAGCAGCTCCGGGCGCTGCCACGGCGACTGCCCGATGGGGAGCAGGGAAACCCGCGGCAGCCAGTGCAGGAGACCGGAGAACAGCGCGACCAGCGCTCCGGCGACCACGACCTGCGGGACAGCGGCGGCCGCCGCGATCACACCACCGACCGGCGGGCGCAGGCGCGCCGAGCTGCCCACCCACGCCGCCAGCAGCATCAGCGGCACGGCGACGAGCAACGCGAGGACGGTCAGCGCGAGGGTCGCGGGCAGTCGTTCGGCGACCAGGACCGACACCGGTCGGTCGCTGATCAGCGACCGACCGGCATCACCGTGCAGGAAACCGCCGAGCCAGCGGGCGAAGCGCAGCCAGGCCGGGGCGTCGAGTCCGGCCTGCTCGCGCAGCCGGGCCAGCTCCGCATCGCCGGCCCGGCCGCGGGTCCTGGCCTGCACCGCATCCCCGGGCAGCAGCTCGGTGGCGGCGAAGACCAGCACGGCGACCGCGAACAGCAGCAACCCGCTGCGCGCGGTCGAGCGGAGCAACACCGGGATCACGTCGCGTTGACCTGGACCTGGTCGATGAACAACCGCTGGAAACCCGGCCCGGTGGGCAAACCCGCCACCCGCGGTCGTGCCAGGTCGAGGCCGTCACCGGCGCCCCACACCAGGTAGCCGCCCTCGTCACGCACCTGCTGCTGCAACCGGCCGAGCTGGGCGCTGCGGGCGGCCTCGTCACGGGTGGCCAGTGCCGCGTCGAAGCCGAGGTCCCAGTCGGGCCGGTGCCACGCGGTCTCGTTCGTCGGCGAGGTCGACAGCAGCGCCACGCGCGCGACGTCGAGGAACGGGATCCCGCCGAGGTAGCTGACGTAGAAGTCGGACTGCGAGTACACCTGAGTCCAGTAGGTGTCCTGCGGTTCCACCTGCACGCCGACCCGGATGCCCACGGCCTTGAGCTGGTCGGCGAGCAGCGTCGCGGTGGTGTCCATGCCCGGGTAGGCGGTCGTGGTGCGCAGCGTGAGGTCCAGGCCGCCGGTGTGCCCGGCCTCGGCCAGCAGCTGCCTGGCCCGGTCGAGGTCGCGCTGGCGCTGCGGCGGGGTCGGCGCGGTCGGGTCGGCCGGGGTGAGCAGGTCGTTGCCCACCACGCCCTGGCCGAGGAAGACGGTGTCCAGCAACTGCTTTCGGTCCACCGCGAGCTTGATCGCCTCGCGCACCCGGGGGTCGTCGAACGGTGCCCGGTCCAGGCGCATGACGACCGGGTAGACCGTGACCGCGGGCCGGTGCACGACCTGCAGACCGTCCTGTTCGGACTGCCGGGCGGTGGCCGGGTTCACGCTCCCGGCGACGTCGGCCTGCCCGGAGGTCACCGCGTCGGCCCGCGCCTGCGGATCAGCGATCGCGCGGATCTCGATGCGCCGCAGCGGCGGACGCGGCCCCCACCACCGGTCGTTGCGCTCCAGCACTGCACTGGCGGCGTCGCCGTCGGTCATCCGGAACGGGCCGGATCCGGTGACGGGCTTGCTGAAGTCGTTGCTGCCCTCCGGGACGACGAAGGTCGCAGACTCCAGCGCTCTGCCGACCTCGGCGAAGGGCTTGCGCGTCACCAGGTCCAGGGTGTGCTCGTCGATCGCGGTGGAGGCGGTGAGGTCGAACATGGCCATCCGGCCGTAGTTCTCGGCTGCCTTGTCCTGCATGCGGCGCAGCGAGAACAGCACGTCCGCGGCGCGGACCGGCCGCCCGTCGGTGAAGGTGGCCTCCGGCCGCAGCGCGACCGTCCAGCGGGTCAGGGTCGGGTCCGGGGTCCAGGAGGTCGCCAGCCGCGGCTGGGTGCTGCCGTCGGAGCCGGGCACGGTCAGCACGTCGTAGAGCAGTGCGAAGCGCATGGCATCCGACTCGTTGCCGAGGCCTCCGTGCGGGTCGTTGCTAGCGGCTGCGGGAGCGCCGACGGCCGCGTAGCGGAGCGTGTCGGTGCTGGTGCCGGCCGTGCTGTTGCTGCAGCCGGTGGCCACCAGGGCGGTGGTCAGGGCTGCGGCGAGGACGAACTGTCGCCGTTGCATCTAGGTCCTTCGTCGGTTCGTGTTCGCACGCGTCCCTGTCATCGGGCGCGCACTAGTGATCCAGCGCGGTTTTCAGCGCTTCGTTGATGGCTGCGGCGACCTGCTCGATCGCGGGTTGGTGCAGCAGCGAGTAGTGGTGGGCGTCGACGCCGACCACCTCCAGCGGCCCGGTCAGGTGGCGGCCCCACCCCAGATCAGCCAGGTCGGGTGGGGTGTCGTCGACGCCCATGCCGACACCGGAGTTGCGCGGTGCCGGACGATCGGCCCGCACCAGCAGCGTGGGGGTGCGCTCGTCGTCGAGCTGCCCGGGTTCGTGGTCGGCCAGCGCCCGCAGGTGCCGGGCGAACACCGAGACGCGCCGTCGGGCGCTGTCGCGGCGCCCGAGCAGCCGAGCGGACCGCAGCCGCCGGTCGATCTCGTCCCAGCGCTGCTCGGCTGGGAGCTGCCGGATCGCGTCGATGACCGCTGAGGTTTCCAGGTCCGGTCCGGCACCGAGGTCGGTGTCGACGAAGCCCTCCAACGCACCGAGGAATCGCCACACGACACCCAGTTCGACCTCGTCCGGTGTGCCGTCGATGTGCGTGATGTAGCTGGGATCGTTGGAGTCGAGCAGCACCAGCAATTCGGTCCGCTCTCCGAGCGCATGGAGCTGGCGTGCCATCTCCTGCGCCAGATCGCCGCCCATGGACCAGCCGCCGAGCAGGTACGGGCCGCGCTCCTGCGAGCGGCGGACCACGTCGAGGAAGCGCCCGGCCATCCCGGGGATGTCGGTCGCGCCGATGCCGTCGACCAATTCGGGATCGGTCAGCGCGACGACGTCCACGCGATCGTCGAGCAGCCTGGCCAGTTCGGCGTAGCAGACGACGTCGCCGCCGGAGGGGTGCATCAGGAACAGCGTGCGTCCTCCGCCGCTAGGGCGGACCGGCAACGCGATGTCCTCGTCGCCCGCGCCAGAACTGTCCCATGTGGACGATTCGGTGGCGAGTCGCTCGACGCGCTGCACGTAGTCGGCGAAGGCCCGGTCGAGCTGCTCCGCGGGCAGCACGGGTTCCAGGGCATCCCACTGCAGCAGCAGCCGACCCCCCTGCTCCAGCGCTTGGTGGTCCAGAAGCGTCTGCGGCGTCTGGCTGAGCGCGGCCACCTGCGTGCCGGCCCATTCCGGGTCGTGCTCCGCGCCGATGACATCGGTGATGCCCAGCGCGCTGGTGAACACCACGGGAACCGAGACGCGCTGGCCGAGCCGTGAGGACTGCTCGGCGAGCACCTCCAGGCCGGAGAAGTCCCGGTGGTCCAAGTCGGCGAACAGCAACTCCTGCGCGGCACGGGCCCGGTCCAGGAAGGACGCCGGCCGGGAGTGGTCCACCGCGTGCAGCACCAGCGAGGTGAAGTCACCGACCACATCGGACACCTGCGGGTGGATGTCGGGGCGGTCGAACAACGTCAGCATGATCGAGAACCGGTCGCTGCCGGACCACGCCGCGAGCGTTTCGGCGTAGGCGGTGAGCAGCACGGCTGTCGGGGTGACCCGCTGCCGGGCAGCTACTTCCTGCAACGCGGCCCAGGTGCCGGCCTCCAGAGCCGCGGCCCGCCGGACGAACCTGGTCGGCCCCTCGGATTCGCGCACCGGCAGCGCGGGGCCGCCCGGCAGCGAGTCCAGCTTGTCGCGCCAGTAGGAAGCCGCCCGCTGGCCGCGCTCGCTGTGCCGACGCTGCTCCAGCGCCGCGACGCAGGTGGCGAAGTCGATGCCGATGTCCGGCAACGGCTCGTCCGGTTGCTGGTAGAGGTGCTGCAGCTCGCGGTCGATGATCCACCAGCTCGCCGCGTCGCAGATCAGCACGTCGACGCCGAGGAACAACCGGACCCGACCGCCGGGCAGCCGCGCCGCCTGGATCTGCACCAAGGGCCACCGGTCCGGGGGGCCGGGCTGCCGGCTGATCCGTTCGCGCAGCCGCTCCAGCCGCGCTGCCCGGCGCTCCTCCGGCAGCGACGTCAGGTCGTGCACCCGGATGCGGTAGGCGGGCACGTCGTCGAGCACCTTCGCCCGCCCCTGCGGGGTGATGATGGTCCGCAGCATGGGGTGGCGGTCCAAAACCTGGTTCCAGGCCCGTTCGTACCGGTCGACGTCGAGCTGCTCGCAGTCGTACTCCAGGTAGAAGTGGCAGGGCACGTCACCCCACTGGTAGCCGCCGTCGCGGCCGACCCAGTAGGCGTGCTGCACCCGGGTCAGCGGGAACGTCCCGTCCATGGCCGTCGGCGCCACTGCTGCGGCTGGTTCGGGCGGTGCGGGTTCGGCTGCGGTGATGCGGGCGGCGAGTGCGACGACCGTCGGCTGGGCGAGCATATCGCGCAACCGCACATCGACTCCGAAGCGCTCGCGCACCGCTGCCAGCATCCGGGTCGCCAGCAGCGAATGCCCGCCGAGAAGGAAGAAGTCCGCGTCGCCGGAGGTCACCGGCGAGCCGAAAAGTTCGGTCCACAGCTCGGCGACGGCCTGCTCGACCGGATCGGCCAAATTTCCTTGTGCCTCGGCTCGTTCGGTGCGGGCGGCCTGCGCCATGCGGTCGGCCAGCCCGGTGGCTGCGATCGCCACCACAGGTGGTGGCGTGCCGTGCAGCAACCGGTCCAGCGCAGCCATGCCGGTCTCAGCGTCCAACGCGTGGTCCAGCACCACGGTGCGCTCGGAACCCAGCGGCCCGACCCGCCAGCCGTCCCACACCGCGCTGATCCACCGGGTCGAGTCGTCGGACGCGGACGTCGCGAGCGCGTCGAGGAACCCGTTGGCCGCCGCGTACGGCCCCATGCCGATGCCGCCGACCAGCGTGGTCACCGACGACATCAGCACCACCGCCCGCGGTCGCAGCCGGCGGGGGAGCTCGTCGATCGCGGTGCGCAGAGCAAGCGCTCCGCCCGCCTTCGCGGTGAGGTGCGCCGAGACGTGATCGGCGGTGGCCTCCCGAAGCGTTGCAGCGGCCGTCGTCGCCACGACACCTGCCGCGTGGATCACGACGTCGAGGCGCCCTTGCTCGGTCAGCTCCTGCAGAAGTGCCGTGGTCCCAGGCACATCCGCCGCGTCGAGGGTGCGGACCTCCACCTCGGCGCCGGTTTCGACGAGTCGATGCACGGCCGTCAGCCGCTGCTCGGCAGCGCTGCCCGGTTCGGGCTGGGCGGACAGGCCGGAGCGCGAGGTGAGCACGACCCGGTACCCCTGGCGGGCGAGGTGTTCAGCGGTCGTGAGTCCGACGTCGCCCAGTCCGCCGGTGATCAGCGCGATGGCGTCGGAGCGCGGCGGGAGTTCGGGCCTGCTCGGCCGCCACGGCACGACGGTCCGCCGCCACCGGGAACCCCCGCGCACCGCGAGCTCCCAACCCGAGGATTCGGAGGCGCTGAAGTCGGCGAGTTCGGCCAGGATCGCCGCCGCGTCGCACGAGCCGATCGGCAGGTCCACGGTCCGCCACCGCAGTCCGCGGAGCTCCTGGGCGAGCACTCTAGGCAGCACGCGGAGCGCGCCTTGGCCGGGCTCGAGCCGGTCCTGCCCACCGATCTGCTCTGCTCCTCTGGTCACCTGGAGCAGCAGCGGCGGGATCGACTCCAGTCCGGCGAGCGCACGCGCCAGCTCGGTGTGCCGGATGATCTCGGTGGTCACCTCCGCGGCCGCGTCGGCCGCGAGCACGAGCACCCCGGCGAAGGTCGCGGTCGGGTCGTCGATGTCCTCGACGGGGATGCAATCCGCGCCCAGCGCCGCCAGCTCGCGCCGGACGGCGGTGGCCAGCGCATCGTCGGCCGCCGCCGCGAGGATCCAGCGCCCGGGCAGGGAAACCGGCCGATCGGCGGGCAGCAGCTGCTGCC
>NZ_JAQGLA010000153.1 GCF_027853915.1 Saccharopolyspora oryzae | reverse complement strand
CCGCGTCGGTCTGCTTCGCCAGCGCCACCAACTCGCGCACCATCTGGACCTTCGCCGCGCCGACCTGCTCGGCCGCGTGGTCCAGGCGGTCCGCTGCCGCGTTGCACTGCTTCACCGACGCCGGCAGCGCACCGCCGTCGGCCACGAATCCGTCCCACTCCCGGCTCGCCGCCTGCGCGGCTTCACCGTCGAAGGCCCGCAACGCGCCCTGCGCGACGCTGTCCGCGTTGCCGGCCAAGCCGTCCATCGACTTCGCGGCGTCGCGCCACGCCATCGCGGACTCGCGCATCTTGTCCTCGTCGGCCTCCGGCCACTGGGCGCCCGCGCGCGCGGCCACGTCCCGGAGTTCGGCGGGAAGTTCGATGCCCACCGCGCTCACCCCCCTCCGGCGATACGCCTGAGTTCTTCGGCGTTGGCCGCGTCGACCTGCTTCGTGGTGTCCGCGGCGGCCGCGAACTTCGATCCCATGCCGCGCAGCCGCTCCGACATCCCGCCGAGGTCGGACAGCGCCTGCTCCGCCGGGCCGCAGTGGGCCTTCGCGAAGCTCGCGCCGATCTCGTCACCGCCCCAGCAATCGCCGGCCGACTCGACCGCCTCGCGCAGCGCGTCGGCGATCTTCTGCGCCTGGCCGGCGAGGTCTTCGAACTCGCCGGCGTGCTTGCTCAGCTGCCCGAGGTCGCTGCGGAATCCGCTCATGACCATCACGTCCGTTTCGTCGGGCTGTGCTGCAACCAGCTCGCCTCCGAGAAGTCCTCCTCCTCGGCAACATCATCGTCGATGGGCCGCGATTCGTTGCGCAGCACCGATTCCGACTCGCCGTCGGCGTGTCCGCCCAGCAGCAGTTCCGGATCGGTGTCCGCGGGCAGGACCGCGGCGAGCACGTCCGCGGCGCGCCGGGCCGCGGCCTGCGCCGCCTTCGCGCTCAGCTCGGCGATGGTCGCGGCGAGCTGGGCGGGGCGCAGCTTGTCGCAGACGTCGTTGGCCAGCAGCACCTCGCGGAGCTCTCCCCGCGCGCCGACCGCGACCTGCACGCGACCGTCGCCGGAGCTGGCGGTCTCGGCGATGGCGGCCAGCTCGCGGTGCGTTTCGGCAAGGCGTTCCCGACTGCGCTGGTAGTCCGCCATCAACTCGGCCACCTGGGCCTGGTGATCGCTCGGCACGGCCGCTCCCCTCCCCTGTCCGGTGGTCGGGCCTGTTCGCCCGTCGGACCTCGCAGCTGGCGCGGCGAAGCCCGGCTCGACACGGCAAAGCGGACGTCGGCGGCCCGTGAACCGCAGACCGCACGTCGTGGCTTGGACGTGCCCCGCAGCGCAGATGGTTCCACGTCGCCTTCACCTTTTTCCCGCCGAGCCGGGCAAGACACCGTAATGTCCGAAACCCCCGATACGGCCTGTGAGCACCGTCTCGCACGATGACGGCGACCGGCCCTGAGAGCATGGGGGCATGGCGAGGATCGCGTACGAAGACCTGACCCCAGGCCGGACTTTCGACTTGGGCGAGGTGAAGGTGGACCGGGCGGAGATGCTCGCCTTCGCCGAGCGCTTCGACCCGCAGCCGTTCCACCTCGACGAGGAGGCCGGGCGGAACTCCGTGCTCGGCGGGCTGTGCGCCTCCGGGTGGTTCACCGCGTCGCTGTGGATGCGCGGTTACGTGGACCACGTGCTGGCCGACTCGACGTCGCAGGGCTCACCGGGCGGCAACGAGCTGGCCTGGCTGGCGCCGGTGTTCCCCGGTGACGTGCTGCAGCTGGGCATGGAGGTCAACAGCCAGCGGCGGTCGCAGAGCAAGCCGAACCTGGGCCTGGTGGAGATCACCGGCACCGCCGACCGCGACGGCGAGCGCGTGCTGCGCTTCACCTTCGTCGCGATGTTCGGCACCCGCGACTGACGGAGCGCGAACCGGTCAGGTCCGGCCGTGGCGCGGGTTTTCGATCCGGAGACCCGCCGTCACCGCTGCGTGGACCGCGCGGGCCAGGGACGCACCGATGCGGGAGCGGGGGCCGCCGTAGAGCTCCGGTTCGCCGTCCCGGGGGCAGAGGATCGCCGTCGCGTCGGTGACCGTTCCGGTGCCCGCGACGCCCGATTCCACCAACGCTTGGGCCTTGGCCTCCGCCACCGTGGCCACCGCGTTGACCAGCGCGGCTTCGGTGAGGCGCACCGGTGACCAGCAGACCGCGTTGATCGTGCCCGGCTTCCAGGTCCGGGCTTCTTCCGGCGCCGCCGCCCAGACCGGCGCGTTGGCGCCGGTGGTCACGCTCGCCTGCACTCCGCCGTCCACCGCGGTGACCTCGTGGCGCACGTCGACCGCGGTCATCAGGCCGATGCCGTCGCCGGGAAGCCCCAGTTCGGCGGCCATCTCACCGGCGTGGGCCGTCGGGTCGGGGTGGGCGTAGTCGGTCACCACGGTGGCGTTGAGCACCCAGTTCCGCAAGCCGATGCCACCGCCGCGGGGCGCCGAGGAGATCGCCAGCCACGGCCGGGCGCAACGCCAGACCAGCACCGGCCGGTCCTGCACGGTGTGCAGGACCGGACTCGGTGCCGTCACGAGCTGAGCGCCTTGACCACGCGCGACGGGCTCGGACGCCCCAGCTGCTCGGCCATCCAAGCGCTGGTCGCGACGAGCTTGCCGAGGTCGACGCCGTGCTTGATGCCCAGGCCGTCGAGCATCCAGACCAGGTCCTCGGTCGCGAGGTTGCCGGTCGCCGACTTCGCGTACGGGCAGCCGCCCAGACCGCCCGCCGAGGAGTCCACAGTGGACACGCCGAGCTGGAGGGCCGCGTAGGTGTTGGACAGCGCCTGGCCGTAGGTGTCGTGGAAGTGCACCGCCAGGCGGTCCACCCCGATGCCGGCCGCGACGAACCCGCGCAGCAGCGCCGACACGTGACCCGGCGTGGCCACGCCGATGGTGTCGCCCAGCGACAGCTGGTCGCAGCCCATCTCCAGCAGCCGCTTGCCGACCGAGACGACCTGCTCGACCGGAACGGCGCCCTCCCACGGGTCGCCGAAGCACATCGAGACGTAGCCGCGCACCGACAGGCCCTCGCCGACCGCGCGCTGCACCACCGGCTCGAACATGCCGAACTGCTCGTCCAGGCCGCGGTTGAGGTTGCGCCGGGTGAAGGTCTCGGTGGCCGACGCGAAGATCGCGATGTCGCGGACCTGCGATTCCCGCGCGCGGTCCAGGCCTCGCGCGTTCGGCACCAGCACCGGGTAACGGACGCCGGGCACCCGCTGCAGGCCGGCCAGCAGCTCGGCGGCGTCGGCCAGCTGCGGGACCCACTCCGGCCGCACGAAGCTGGTCGCCTCCAGCACCGACAGCCCGGCGTCGGCCAGGCGGTCCAGGAACTCCAGCTTCACCTCCACCGGGACGGCCTGCTTCTCGTTCTGCAGCCCGTCGCGCGGTCCGACCTCCCAGATCGTCACCGCATCCGGCAGCTCGACCGGCTCCGGAGCGGCCACCTGCATCGGCAGACCCAGTTCACGCGCGTCCATTCAGCTCTCCCTGCGGTAGTCCCAGTCATCCCGAGGGTCGTCGTTGACCTCGCGGTAGAGCAAGGTGTGGACCTTCTCGACCTGCGGGATGTCGTCGAACTCCAGCGGCTCGTCCGAGGCGGACTCGACGACGAGCGTGCCGCAGCCCAGCATCCGGTCGACCAGACCGTGCCGGAAGCGCACCGAGTTGATCCGGGACATCGGGATGTCGATGCCGGTGCGGGTGAAGACGCCCTCGCGGACCATCAGCCGGTGCGTGGTGACCACGAAGTGGGTGGTCCGCCAGCGCACCAGCGGCGCGAGGGTGAACCAGATGACCAGGACCGCGCCGACCACCGCCAGCGCGATCCACGCAGGCAGGTGCCAGGACATGGGCGCGAGCAGCGCCGCCGCGTACGACCCGCCGCCCACCACGACGAAGAGGATCAGCACCGGGACGATCAGCATCTTCCAGTGCGGGTGCTTGTGCACGACCACGAACTCGTCCTCGCCGAGCAGGTCGTCTGGGTAGGCCACCGGGTCCCCTCCTCTAGCCGCATCGCGGATCCCCGGTCACGTTACCGCCCGCAGTCGTCCGGATGCGGCAGTCGTCGATCAAGCTCGCCGCACGTGAACGACATCACCCGCCGAGACGGCGGTCGTCCGGCCGCTGTCGGTGCGCACCACGAGCCGACCTTGGTCGTCGATGTCGGTCGCGACGCCCTGCAGCTGCTCAGCGGGCCCGAGCTCGACGCGCACCTGCTGGCCCAGGGTGCTGCACAGCCGCCGGTACCGGTCGAGCAGTCCGTTGCCCACCACGTCGCCGGATGCGGCCCGCCAGAGGTCGTCCGCCTCGGCGAACGCCGTGAGCAATGCCACTGCGAACGCTTCGCGGTCGACCTCCGCGCCTTCGGCGGCCAGCGAGGTCGCCGGGAGCCCGCCCGCGCCGCGGGGAAGTTCGTCGCGCTGCTGCAGCACGTTGATGCCCATGCCCAGGACGAGCGCCAGCCCGTCCGGCCCGGTCACCGCTTCGCCGAGGATCCCGGCCGCCTTCAGCCACTCCCCGTCACCGCCGAGCAGGAGGTCGTTCGGCCACTTCATCGAGGCGGGCACGCCGGTGGTGCGCTGGACGGTCTCGGCGAGGGCGACACCGGCGATCAGCGGCAGCCAGGCCACTGCGGAGTGCGGCACGTCGGGGCGCAGCAGGACGCTCACGAACAACCCGCGACCGCGCGGCGAGGTCCACTGGCGCTGCATCCGGCCGCGCCCGGCCTGCTGCTCCTCGGCGATCAGCACGGTCCGGTCGGCAGCGCCGCGAGCGGCGGCGGCCGCGAGGTCGGTGTTGGTCGAACCGGTCACGGTCACCACGTCGAGCGCGTTGTAGGGCCCGCCGTCGACCAACCGGGCCCGCAACCGCCCACCATCCAGCAGCACAGGAGTCACACCCCCAGCGTATTCCGCGACTGGACCGCCCTCCCCAGGAGCTGGGATGATGCGTTCCAGCAGGAGGGAGGAGCCATGACCTCGGTCGTCGACGCGCCGCACCGCCGGATCACCCTCGACGAGGTTCGCGCGCACCGCGATGAGATCTACCGGATCGCGGAGCAGTACGGCATCAGCAACATCCGGGTGTTCGGCTCCGTCGCCCGCGGTGAAGCCGACGACGACAGCGACCTGGACCTGCTGATCGACGTCGCGCGCGGCAGCAGCCTGTGGGACATGTCCGGATTCGCGCTCGACGTCGAGGAGCTGCTCAACGTCTTCACGCAGGTCGCGACTCCGAACGGCCTGAAAGAGCGGATCCGGGACAACGTGCTCGCCGAGGCGGTGCCGATTTGAAGCGGCAGACGCCGGAACGCCTGCAGGACATGCTCGACTTCGCAGAGAAGATCCAACACCGAACGCCGCGAGACCGGAAGGCGTTCGAGGCTGACGAGGTCCTCCAAACTGCATTGCTGCACTGGATCGAGAACCTCGGCGAGGCGGCCAACGGTGTTGACCGCGAGATCCAGCGAAAACACCCAGGAGTGCCGTGGCGGCAGATGATCGCCATGCGCAATCGGATCACGCACGGGTACTTCGACCTGGACCTGAACACCGTGTGGAACGTCGTCGATCGCGAAATCCCGAAGCTCCTCCCGCAGATCCGAGCGATCCTGGCCTCCGTCGAGGGCGAGTAGCGCCCGGCACACTTTCGGCTGTGCCGGTTGGTGATCTTGGGTCGTAGGCTGCCTCCGAGATCTTCTCGGAGGTGGGCACTTTGCGGAGAAGTCGCTGGTGGGCGCTGCCGTGCGCGGCGCTGGTGCTGTCCGGGGTCGCGCCCGCCGCGGCCGCCGGGCCGGCCGCGGAGCAGGTTCGGGACGGGCGCAGCCAGCCCGTCTTCACCGCCGAACCGGTGCGCGAGACGGTGTGGGTGGAGACCGGGCTGGACGGGGACGGCGACGGCGTCGTCGACCGGGTCGCCGCGGACGTCGTCCGGCCGTCGGGCACCGACCAGCCGGTTCCGGTGATCATGGACGCCAGCCCGTACTACTCGTGCTGCGGGCGCGGCAACGAGAGCGAGCTGAAGACCTACGACGAGCAGGGCCGCCCGGTCGGCTTCCCGCTGTTCTACGACAACTACTTCGTGCCGCGCGGGTACGCGACGGTGCTGGTCGATCTGGCCGGCACCAACCGCTCCGAGGGGTGCGTGGACGTCGGCGGCCCGTCGGACATCACCTCGGCCAAGGCTGTCGTCGACTGGTTGAACGGCCGCGCGCCCGGTTTCGACGCGCCGTCGGGCGGTGGCCAGGTCGATGCGGGCTGGTCCACCGGGAACGTCGGCATGATCGGCAAGTCCTACGACGGCACGATCGCCAACGGCGTGGCCGCCACCGGGGTGGAAGGGCTGCGCACCATCGTGCCGATCGGGGCGATCAGCTCCTGGTACGACTACTACCGCTCGGACGGCGTGTCCTTCGGCTTCGACCCGGCCGGGCTGGCCCGCACCGTCGAGGAGGGCGGCCGCCCGGACTGCGGCCCGACCAAGCAGGAGCTCACCGACGGCGCCCCGGCCAACGGCGATGTGACTCCACTGTGGACCGAACGGGACTACGTGCCGGACGCGGACAAGACCACCGCCAGCGTGTTCGCGGTGCACGGCCTCGGCGACCTCAACGTCAAGACCGTCCAGCTCGGGCAGTGGTGGGACGCGCTGGCCGCGCACGACGTGCCGCGCAAGCTGTGGTTGAGCCAGACCGGGCACGTCGACCCGTTCGACTTCCGCCGCACCGAGTGGGTCGACACCCTGCACCGCTGGTTCGACCGCTGGCTGCTGGACGTGGACAACGGGATCGACGAGGAGCCCGCCGCCAGCGTCGAGCGCGCTCCCGACGTCTGGGCCGACGAGCCGACCTGGTCCGGCGAGCTGGCCGAGAACACCGTGCTCCACCCCCGCGAAGACGGGCTCGGACCGCAGCCCCAACCGGGCGGCACCGCCTCGTTCACCGATGATCCATCGCTGGACGAGTACGACTGGGCCGCCGCTCCCGATCAGCCCTCGCCCGCCCGCGCGCTGTTCAGCACCGCTCCCCTGAGCCGTGACGTTCGAGTCGCCGGGACCGGGTCGGTCACGGTCACCGCCACGCCGAGCACGCCGACAGCCCACCTGTCCGCGATGCTCGTCGACTACGGACCGGCCACCACCCGCGACTACCTCGGGCGCGGCGAGGGCATCCGCACGCTGGAGACCGAGTCGTGCTGGGGAGAGAACCGCCCCGGCGACGACGCCTGCTACCGCGACACCGAGGCGACCACGCGCGACGTGGACTTCGAGATCATCTCGCGCGGTTGGGCCGACCTGGCCAACCACGAGTCGCTGTCGCAGGAGAAGCCGCTGGAGCCGGGCAAGCCGGTGACCATGACGTTCCGGCTGGCCACCACCGATCACGTGCTGCCCGCCGGACACCGGTTGGCGCTGATCATCGGCGGCACGGACAGCGCGTTCATC
>NZ_JAQGLA010000152.1 GCF_027853915.1 Saccharopolyspora oryzae | reverse complement strand
TCTCGCCACCTGGCTCCCCGCCGCACTACCCGCCGTGACCTGGACCGGATGGTTCACCACCGTCCGCTGGCTGCGCCCGGCATCCCCGGCGCTCAACCGCGAACGCGTCCACGCCGACGAACTCCTGCCAGGAGACCCGATCCGCATCTACGGCCCCATCGGACCGGTCGGCATCGTCGAGCAGGTCACCCCGACCACCGACGAGAAGGTCCTCGTCCGCTTCGTCGGCGGCACGCAACGCACCCTGCCCACCGACACGCGCTGCCGCATCGTGCACCTGCTCGCCTGAAACCCCCTGGGAAGGCGGGCAACGAAGAGGGGGCGTGCGCACGGGAGGCGCGCACGCCCCCTCTTCACGCTGGAGTGCCCGTCGAACCGCCCACCACGGCATCCGACGATCCACCGGACTCCTTCGGCGGCAACAACGCCGACACATCACCACCGGTGTCGTTGACCTTCAGCACGAACGGCCGGGTCTCGGTGTAGCGCACGACGCTGATCGAACACGGATCCACCACCAGCCGCTGAAACGCATCCAAGTGCATGCCCAGCGCATCGGCCAGCACTGCCTTGATCACATCACCGTGCGTGCAGGCCAACCACACCGCATCAGCCCCCCACTCGCGATCCCGCGCCCGCACCGCGGCCACCGCCCGGGCCTGCACCTGCGCCAAACCCTCACCACCAGGGAACACCGCCGCCGACGGGTGCTGCTGCACCACCTTCCACAACGGCTCCTGCGTCAACTCGCTGATCTTGCGACCGGTCCACTCGCCGTAATCGACCTCCGCCAACTCCGGCTCCACCACCGGCGACAAGCCCCGCTCGGCCACCAGCCCCGCCACGGTCTCCTGGCACCGCTGCATCGGCGAAACCACCACCTCGCTCAACGCAACACCGGCCAACCGGCCCACCACACCCGCGGCCTGGCCCGCCCCGACCTCGTCCAACCCCACACCAGCCGCCCGGCCCGCCAGAATCCCCGAACCGTTGGCCGCCGAACGCGCATGCCGCAACAAGATGAGAGTCGCCACGTCCGCCGAGGGTAGGCCACCCGAGAAAAACGCGGCCCGCACCCACCCGGCACGGACCGCGCTTCCCACCGCACATCACCTCACGGCTGCATGACACCGAAGCCCAGCAGCGCGAACACCAGCAGACCCAACGCGATCCGGTACCACACGAACAAGTACACGCTGTGGCGCTCCACGAACCGCAGCAGCCACGCGATCACCGCGTACCCGACCACACCGGCCACCACCGTCGCCACGATCATCTGCGCCCCCGACGGCTGCAAACCGTGCGAACTGGGCTCGAACACGTGCGGGATCTCCGACAACCCCGCCGCGAACACCGCCGGAATCGCCAGCAAGAACGAGAACCGCACCGCCGTCGGCCGATCCAACCCCAACGACAAACCCGCCGTGATCGTGCCACCCGACCGCGACACACCCGGGATCAACGCCAACGACTGCGCAAAACCCATCACCACACCATCGCTGAGCTTGAGCTGCCCCTGACCGCGACGCTGCTGCCCGAACCGCTCGGCCAACCCCAGCAGCACACCGAACACGATCAACATCGCACCGGTGACCCACAAGCTCCGCAACGACGACCGGATGTAGTCCTGGAACAACACCCCCAGCACCCCGATCGGGATGCTGCCCACGATCACGTACCACGACAACCGGTAGTCCTGCGTCCCCCGCACCTCCGCGTTGAACAACCCCCGGAACCACACCACCACCAACCGGGCGATGTCCTTGGCGAAGTAGATCACCACCGCCAGCTCGGTGCCGATCTGCGTCACCGCGGTGAACGACGCACCCGCATCATCACCGAAGAACAACTCCGACACGATCCGCAAATGGCCCGACGAGGAAATCGGCAGGAACTCGGTCAGCCCCTGGACCACGGCCAACACCATGGCCTGCAACCACGACAACGAAACCCACTCCAGAAAAGTCGCGACGAAAAACCGGCACGAACCCGCACCCGCGGGCAGCCGAGAAGACCGCCCCAAATCTTGCAGCATCCCCCGCGACCGCCGCACGCACCCCGGGCGAACACCCGGCGAACAACCACCAACCCCACCTGTGATCCGGAACACCGGCGTTCAGACCCGCCGTCCCAACCTCACCAACACAAGCCCCCGCACCGAATACCCTCCCCACCGTGGAACACCGACAGCTCGGCCGCAGCGGCCTCCGCGTCTCCCGCCTCGCCCTCGGCACCATGACCTGGGGACTCGACACCGACGCCGACGGCGCCGCCGAACAGCTGACGACCTTCCACGACGCCGGCGGCACCCTCATCGACACCGCTGACGTCTACCAGGACGGCCAAGCCGAACAAATCCTCGGCGACCTGCTCACCCACCACGTCCCCCGCGACGAAATCGTGCTCGCCACCACCGCCGCCGCCCGCCGCAAACCCGGCCCCTTCGGCGGCGGCGCCTCCCGCGGCTCCCTGCTCGCCGCCCTCGACGACTCGCTGCGCCGCCTGCAAACCGACCACATCGACCTCTGGCAACTCCACGCCTGGGACCCCGCCGTCCCCCTCGAGGAAACCCTCGCCGCCCTCGACACCGCCACCACCACCGGACGCGTCCGCTACGCCGGCATCGCCAACTACGCCGGATGGCAACTGGCCACCGCCGCCACCCACCAACGCGCCCACCCCACCCGCACCCCCCTGATCTCCACCCAGCACGAATACTCCCTGCTCGACCGCAGCGCCGAACGCGAAGTCATCCCCGCCACCACCCACCACGGCCTCGGCCTGCTCGCCTGGGCACCCCTCGGCCGCGGCGTGCTCACCGGCAAGTACCGCAACTCCACCCCCGCCGACTCCCGCGGCGCCGGCCCCCTGGCCAGCTACGTCGAACACCACCGCACCGAACGCGCCGCCCGCATCGTGCACGCCGTGCTCACCGCCGCCGAAGGACTCGGCACCCCACCCGCCCACGTCGCCCTCGCCTGGGTCCGCGACCGCCCCGGCGTCACCGCCCCCGTCCTGGGCACCCGCACCACCGCACAGCTCAAAACCGCCCTCGACTCCGACGACCTCACCCTGCCCCCCGCCATCCGCGCCGCACTCGACGACATCAGCGCCCCCGACCAACCCACCACCCAACCCTGACCACGCCACACCCCCCAACAGCCCATCAGGGATGCTGGAGACGAACCACCCCGCACACCACGCGGGCCAGCACCCCCAAGGAGGGCCTCGTTGCGCCGTCTGGTCATCACGTGCCTGATCGCCACCCTGCTCACCAGCTGCGGGACCGACAGGCCCAGTGACCCCCTCCAGGTCACCGACAACCTGACCGCAGCAACGCCCGCCACCTCACCAGCCGCAACAACCCCACCAGCAGGTCAGGTCCACCCCGCACCACCGGTGCAGCTCAGCGCCTTCGACCCCGAGACCACCACCCTCGTGCTGGCCAGCGGCCCCACCCTCACCCTGATCAACACCAGCACCGGAGCCCAGCAGCAGGTCACCCTGGCCAGCCCGCCGGCCGGACTGCACACCCAGAACGGCCAGCTCCTCGCCGCGCTCCCCGACAGCGGCCAGATCACCCGCGTCGACCTGCGCACCGCCCACCCCAGCAGCACCACCGTCCCCGGCGGCCCCGTCTACGCCGTCGACCTCGACGCCGAACGCACCGCAGTCGCCCTGCGCAACCCCGCCACCGTCACCATCCTGCGCAACGGCACACCCACCGCCACCGCCGACAACCTCTCCGGCCCAGCACAACTGCTGCCCACCCCCAACGACGTCTACGTCCTGGACCGCCTCACCACCGCCATCACCCCCATCAACCCCACCAACGGCGAAAAAGGCGCAGGCCTGCGCGCCGG
This sequence comes from Saccharopolyspora oryzae, assembly GCF_027853915.1. Taxonomy (GTDB): domain Bacteria; phylum Actinomycetota; class Actinomycetes; order Mycobacteriales; family Pseudonocardiaceae; genus Saccharopolyspora; species Saccharopolyspora oryzae. Next base: position 4,170 of record NZ_JAQGLA010000152.1, on the reverse strand, counting down.
ACAAGGCGCCACCAACGCCATCAGCGACCGCTACGGACGCATCATCACCATCGACACCCGAGGCCAAGAACTCCTCGCCTTCAGCACCGACCCCCTGGTGATGAAACAGCGCTACCCCGTCCCCGGCTCCCCCTACGGCCTCGCCTACGACCCCACCCGCGACCTAGCCTGGGTCACACTGACCGCGACCAACGAACTCGTCGGCTACGACATCGCCGGCGGCGAACCCACCGAACGCCACCGACTGCCCACCATCACCCAACCCAACAGCGTCGCAGTCGACCCCCACACCGGAACGATCTACGTCGCCTCCGCCAACGGCGCCGGATACCAGGTGGTGAAGCCATGACCCCACCCCCCGAAGGGAACGACCCCGACTGGGAGTACCGACCGCTGCGCCTCCCCCCAGGCGTCACCCGCTTGAGCGCAGCGGTGCAACTGAGCATCCACGCCGAGTTCTCCGGCTGGGAACTCTCCCGCGTCCTGCTCTACGCCGACGGAACCCGCAAGGTCTGGCTCCGCCGCAAAAGATCAACACCCGGCGTCCCCGAACTCCTCACCTGAGCATCACGGGACCCGCAACAACCACTCACGAGTCGCGAACTTCGACTCGATCAACTCCTGCGCCCGCACGCGCTCGGCATCGGTCACCGGCCCCTCAACCAACCCGAACCGATCCCGAAAACCACCGATCAACCGATCGATGACGACCTCGCGAGCCAACCCCGTCTGCCGCCGCAACGGATCCACCCGCTTCTTCGCGCTCGCCACACCCTTGTCGGACAACTTCTCCTTGCCGACCCGCAGCACCTCACCCATCTTGTCCGCATCGATGCTGTAGGACATCGTCACGTGGTGCAGCACCGCCCCCGACGCCAACCGCTTCTGCGCCGCACCACCGATCTTGCCCGCATCCGAAGCGATGTCGTTCAACGGCTGGTACCACACGTTCAACCCCAACTCCCGCAACACACCCAGCACCCAGTCGTCCAAGAACGCGTACGACTCCCCGAAACTCATCCCCGCCACCAACGACGCCGGCACGTACAGCGAATACGTCACCGTGTTCCCCGGCTCCACGAACATCGCCCCACCACCGGTGATCCGCCGCACCACCTCGATCCCGTGCCGCTGCGCCCCCTCCAGATCCACCTCGTTGCGCACCGACTGGAAACTCCCGATGATCACCGACGGCGCCGCCCACTCCCAGAACCGCAACGTCGGCGCCCGACGACCCGCACCCACCTCCTCCGCCAACACCTGGTCCAACGCCATGTGCATCAACGGGGTCTGCGGCCCGTCGTGCACCAACCACCACTCGTGATCAGACCAATCCGACGCCCGCGACAACGCCCGACGCACCGCCACCGCCACCGCATCCGCGTCGAACCCACCCAACCGCGCCCCCTCCGGCAACCCGCTCCGGACCCGACGCGCCAACTCCTCCCCATCCGCATCCACCGGCGCCCCCGTCAACGCACCGTTGATCGCCTCCAACGCCTCATCCGGTTCCAGGAAGAAATCGCCGCTCAACCGCACCCCGGACAACCGGCCGTCCACCACGTCCAGATCGACCACGACCAACTTCCCACCGGGAACCTTGTACTCACCGTGCACCGCGAACACCCCTGAACATCGACACCTACACCGGACAACATCGCACGAACCGCGATATTCCACCCCACCCGGAGGCCACCACGTGACCCGCACCGAACTGCTGCTGACCGGCGCCCAACTCGCCGACGGCACCGGCACCCCGCTGCGCCCCGCCGACGTCCTCCTCCACGACGACCGCATCACCGCCGTCGAAGCACCCGGCACCTTCCCACCCGGCACACCCCGACGAGACCTCACCGGCCTGGTACTGGCCCCCGGCTTCATCGACGTCCACTCCCACTCCGACAACGCACCCCTGCTCCCCACCGACGACACCACCAAGATCCACCAAGGCATCACCACCGAAATCGTCGGCAACTGCGGCTTCAGCCTCGCCCCGCGCAGCAGCACCCACCACGACACCCTCGCCACCTTCCTGCAACGCCTCTTCCCACCCCTGGACCTGACCTGGACCGGCTTCCACGACCTGTTCGCCACCACCGACGCCGCCGGCTACGTCACCAACTACTGCCCCCTCATCGGCCACGGCACCCTCCGCATCGCCGCCACCGGCATGACCGACGCAGCCCCCGACGACGACGCCCGCCGCACCATGCGCACCGCCCTCGAAGAAGGCATGACCGCCGGCGCCTTCGGCCTCTCCAGCGGCCTGATCTACCCACCCGCCGTCTTCGCCACCACCGACGAGCTCACCGACCTCGCCACCGTCCTCGGCGGCAACGGCCACTACGTCACCCACATGCGCAACGAAGGCGACGCCCTGATCGACTCCCTCGACGAAGCCCTGCGCATCGGAGCCACCGCCGGGAGAACCCACATCTCCCACCTCAAGGTCACCGGAGCCCGCAACTGGGGCACCATGCAAGCCGCCCTCGACCGGCTCGACGACGCCCGGCACCACGGCCAGCACGTCCACCAGGACATCTACCCCTACACAGCGTCCTCCACGATGCTCACCGCCGTACTGCCCGCCTACTACCTCGTCGGCAGCCCCGACGACATCCTCACCCGCCTGACCAATCCCGCCAACCGCGCCGAAATCGCCACCGCGGTCACCACCAGCACCCAGTGGGACCGCATCCTCATCGCCACCACCGCCAGCCACCGCCACGAAGGCCGCACCCTCGCCGACATCGCCGACACCACCGGCGTCGAACCCGTCGACGCGCTCATCGACGTCCTGGTCGGCGAACGCCTGCGCGCGGCGATGATCCACTTCAGCATGCACGAGGACGACCTCGAACTCGCCCTGTCCGACCCGCACACCGCGATCGGCTCCGACGGCCTCCCGCCCGGCACCGGCGGCAAACCGCACCCGCGCCTGACCGGCACCTTCCCCCGCGTCCTCGGCCGCTACACCCGCGAACGCGCCGTGCTCACCCTGCCCGAAGCCGTGCACCGGATGACCTGGCTGCCCGCGCAGATCTTCGGCATCCCGGACCGCGGCCTGATCGCCCCCGGCAAGATCGCCGACCTCGTCGCCTTCGACCCGCGGACCGTCCACGACCAAGGCGACTACCAGGACCCGATGCAGCAACCCGCCGGCATCCCGTGGGTCTGCCAGAGCGGCCGCACCGTCGTCGACGAAGGCCGATACCTCGGCCCCCGCAGCGGAATCCGCCTCACCCCGCGAACCTGATCGCCGTCGAGGCGATCTTTTCGAGTCGTGGTTTGGTGACGTTCAGATGTCCTGATTAATTTCAGTCAACACTGAAGTTATTAAAGTCAATATTTGTTGCTGATCGACGATCTCCGCTTGCCCGACCGAGCGATTCCGATCAGCGCTCGAGCGCGCCGCGATGCGATCCCCGGTGACGAGAAGCACCATCGGACAGTCACTTCCGCGTCGAAAGGAGCCGGTCATGACTCTCTCCGACCCTCTCACCACTCAGCAGCGCTTCGACTCCTTCGACGCGGACCGCGACGAACTGCTCCTCCCCGCCCAGGACCGCACCGAGCTCGACGAACTGGACGAGAGCCACCTGATCCGCGGCTACGACTGACCTGCTGTTTGAAGGCTGGTGGTCCGCGAACTGGGCCACTGCCCCACTTTCGCGGAAAAAGTCTCACAGGGTCCTTCAACGATACGGTTGAAGGAGTGAACACCAGCGAGAACACCCGCCGAGAGCTGACCCAGGACGAGATCATCGAGCACGCCCGCGGTCTGCCCGGCGTCGTGGCGGAAACGGCAGGCGAAGTCACCGGAGCCCCGGAGATCGCGTGGGGCGACACCTTCTTCTCCTACGACCCGGACGGCCTCGCCCCCGCCGACCGGCCGTTCCCCTTCGCCACGATCGTCACCAAGGACTACACCGGCTTCGACACCGAATCGAACGTCGACCGGCCCGGCGTCTACCGCCTCAACATCAACGTCGGCAGAGCGGAGTTCGAACGACTCGTCGGCCACGCCCCCGCCGCCCACTCGACCCACCACGCCGACTTCGACTACACCGAGCTGGACCGGCTCCTCCCCCACCCCGCCTACGCCACCCAAGGCTGGATCTCGGTCCTCAACCCCGGCCAGCGCACCGCCGACCAAGCCCTGAGCCTGAT
>NZ_JAQGLA010000151.1 GCF_027853915.1 Saccharopolyspora oryzae | reverse complement strand
AAGTCAATGGAAATCGGACCTCCGATTTCCATTGAATTTGCGGGGTGGGGTGGGCGGAGCGGTGCGAGACTGAGGTGCATGGATTCGTTGACCTTGCCGGAGGCGTTCGTCGTCCTGCTGCAGCGGGAGAACGGCTCGTACTACTCGACGTGCGATCACACCGGTGCCGCCGAGCTCGGTGAGCTGGTGCTGCAGCGCCGGGTTTCGTTCACCGGCAAGAAGATCCAGGTGGACGATCCGAGCCCCAGCGGTGTCGACTGGATCGACGAGGCCATCGCCCACCTGCAGCGCAAGGCCGGGCCGCGGGGCAAACCGGTCGCGGCGCCGACCTTCATCCAGAGCCGGCGCGGCGCACGCAAGCGGCACTGCGCCGCCCTGGCGGAGCGCGGGCTGATGCGGCACGAGCAGCGGACCGCGCTGTTCATCCCGTACGACAAGTACTTCCCGCACGAGGAGACGCGCAACGCGCTGATCGGCGAGCTGCGCTCGATCGCCCGCGACGAACGCGAACTGGACAACCGGTCGGCGCTGCTCGCGGCGCTGGTGCACGCCACCGGCCTGGTCCACCGCTTCGGTTTCGAACGCGCCGAGCGCAAGAGGCTGAAGGAGATCAGCAAGGGCGAAGCCCTCGGCAAAGCGGTCGAGCAGGTGATCGCGGCGGCGACCGCGGTGATCACCACCGCCGCCGTCACCACGACCATTTCCGCCGGGAGCAGCTGAACCGCGCACCTGCGCATCCTCGCGAGCAGCAGCGCCGCCGCGGGCTAGCCGTCGGGGAGCGGCGTCGGCAGGCCGGACGGGCATAGGATCTCGGCGTGGATCGTGTTGCCGTTTCGAAGACCGTTGACCGGGTGTGGGACGAATCCGTCCTGCCGAGCCTGTCGGAGCTGGTGGAGATCCCAGCAGTCTCCCCCGCCTTCGACGCCGACTGGGTCGAGTCCGGGCATCTCGACGCCGCCGTCGAGCACGTGCGCCGGTGGATCACCGCGCGCGGCATCGAAGGCGCCGAGATCGAGGTCGTCCGACTGCCCGAGCGCACCCCGCTGCTGCTGGTGGACATCCCGGCCACCGAAGGCGCGGCCGAGGGAACCGTGCTGCTCTACGGGCACCTCGACAAGCAGCCGCCGGTGGGCGGCTGGTCCGAAGGGCTGGGGCCGTGGACGCCGGTGGTCCGCGACGACCGGCTGTTCGGCCGCGGCGCGGCCGACGACGGGTACGCCGGGTACGCGGCGATCACCGCCATCGAGGCGGTTCGCGCGCACGGCGGCTCGCACGCGCGCTGCGTCGTGATGCTCGAGACCGGCGAGGAGTCCGGCAGCCCGGACCTGCCCGCCTACCTGGCGCACCTGTCCGAGCGGCTCGGCGACGTGTCGCTGGTGGTGTGCCTGGACTCCGGCGCCGGCGACTACGACCGGATGTGGCTGACGACCTCGCTGCGCGGCATGGCGACGGTGGAGGTCACCGTGCAGGTGCTGGACAGCGGTCTGCACTCCGGCATGGCCAGCGGCATCGTGCCCAGCTCGTTCCGCGTGCTGCGGCAGCTGCTGGACCGGCTCGAGGACTCCGCGACGGGCGAGGTCCTGGTGCCCGAGCTGAACGTGGCGATCCCGGAGAACCGGATCGCCGAGGCGCGCTCCGCGGTCGAGGCCGCGCCGGGCCTGATCCGCAACTCGGTGCCGTGGCCGGAGGGGCTGCGCCCGGTCGTCGAGGACGAGGTCGAGCTGGCGCTGAACAGCACCTGGCGCCCGACGCTGTCGATCACCGGCGCTTCCGGTCTGCCGGAACCGGCCGACGCGGGCAACGTCCTGCGGCCCTACACGACCGCGGTGCTCAGCTTCCGCCTGCCGCCGACCGCCGATCCGGCCGCTGCGCTGCGCGCGGTGCAGGAGAAGCTGTCCACCGACGTGCCCTACGGCGCGAAGGTGACCTTCGGGCACACCGAGGCCGGGCTGGGCTGGAACGCCCCCGAGCTCGCGCCGTGGCTGTCGACCGCGCTGGACCAGGCCGCTGACGAGGTGTTCGGCGCCGAGTGGCGGACGATGGGCCTCGGCGGCTCGATCCCGTTCATGGGCCTGCTGCAGGACGCCTACCCGGAGGCGCAGTTCGTGGTGACCGGCGCGCTCGGCCCGGACAGCAACGCGCACGTGCCGGACGAGAGCCTGAACCTGCCGTTCGCCGCGAAGATCACCTCGGCGATCTCCTACGTCCTGGACGCGCACGCCAACCGCTGATCCCGATCCCGGGGAGGGCGTGGTTCCACGTGGAACCACGCCCTCTCCGCGTCGGGTCGGAACGCTCCGGCGGAGCGGCACGGGGTATACCTGCAAGGTGCGCTCGGGAACCGGGTGAGCGCTGGTGGACAGGGGGTTTCGGGTGGTGGTCCGAGAACTCGTCGGGGTGGCCAAGAGCTACCGGGCGCGACCGGTGCTCCGGGGTGTCGATCTGTCGGTGACCGCGGGCGAGGTCGTCGGGATCGCGGGCACCAACGGTTCCGGGAAGTCCACGCTGCTGCGGATCCTCGCCGGGCTGTCCAGGCCGTCCGGCGGAACGACTTCCGGGAAGCCGCGCACCGGGTACGTGCCGGACCGGTTCCCCGCGCGGCAGCGGATGAGCGCGCTCTCCTACCTCTCCCGGCTCGGCCGGATCAGCGGACTGTCCAAAGCGGACTCCCGGCGCCGGGCCGGGGAGTGGCTGGAGCGGTTCGCGCTGACCGGGGGACCGGACACGCCGCTGCGCGACCTGTCGAAGGGCAACGCGCAGAAGGTCGGCCTGGCGCAGGCGCTGTTATGCGGACCTGAGCTGCTGGTGCTGGACGAACCGTGGTCCGGGCTGGACGCCGGCACCCGCTCGGTGCTCAACGACGTCATCGACGAGTTGGCGCTCGACGGCACCGCCGTGGTGTTCACCGACCACCGGCCGGACTTCGCGCGCGGCGAGTCCGTCCGATCGCACCTGCTCGTCGACGGGCGGCTCCAACCGCTCGACGCCGAGGCGGCGACCTGCCGAATCCTGTTGCGCGGTGGGGAGGACGCGGACTGGGCCGGTCGGCGCGGTGTGCTGTCGGTGCGGCACGGCGACGACCTGGAGCTGGAAGTGGCCGTGGCGGAACGGGAATCGGTCCTGTTCGAGGCGGTCCAGCGCTGCTGCGCGGTGATCGCGGTGGACTCGGAGGTGGGGAGCCGATGATCGCGCTGATCGGTTACCGGCTCGCCGAGCTCGGGCATTCGCAGCGCTACCTGCCGCCGGTTCTGCTCCACATAGGACTGATCGCGGTCCTCTACAGCGACAACACCGGGCCGGCGCTGCCCGGTTTCGCGGTGACCGCTGCCGCGCTGCTGGTGGTGTCGGGCTGGCTGACGATCGCGCTGGTCGACGTGGAGGACGTCGTGCAGCGCACGATCACCCGCGCGCACGCCGGCTCGGTGCACCGGGTGCTGGTCGGCACGGTGCTGACCGTGCTGTGCTGCGCAGCCGGGCTCTCCGCGCTGACCGTCGCCTGGTCGCAGGTGTCGTCCGGATTCGCCTACTCCGCAGCAGATCTCGGCACCGGGCTGCTCGGGAACCTGGTGTGCGCGGCGTTCGGCATCGCGATCGCGCTGCCGTGCTCGGGCCTGGTCGTCCGCCGGATCGGCTACACCGCGATCGCCGCGGCGGCGCTGTTCGCGGTCGTGCTGCTGGTCGAACAGCTCCCGCTCGCCCACCCGGTGGTGTTCGCGCTGAGCGCCGGGACGGTGCCGCCGGCACTGCTGGTCCAGTCGACGCTCACCGCGCTGGTCGCGCTGGTCGCCAGCACGCTCGGCGTCAGCGCCTGGGTGGTCCGCCGCTCCTGACTAGCGCTTCGGGATGAGCACCCAGAGGGCCAGGTAGATCAGGAACTGCGGTCCGGGGAGCAGGCAGGACAGCAGGAACAGGAGCCGGACGGTGAACGGCTTCATGCCGAACCGCTCGGCGAGCCCGGCGCACACGCCGGCGATCATCGCGCCCTCCTGCGGCCGGGCCAGGGACATCCGATAGGTCGTCATGCCTCCAGCATCCGCACCGGGGCCCGCTCCGGCGTCAGGGAAGAACCCCGAGTTCTCCCGGAGGCTCAGCCCGTTCTCCGGCGGAGGGCCAGGTCCGCGGGGTTGGGGAGGACGAAGCGGTCCTTGGCTCCGTCGAGGAATCCGCCGCACGGGTCGTCCAGGGCGTCATGCACCCGCTCCGGGCGGACCGCCAGGGTTGCGCGGACCTTGTCGAGGGCCGGGTTCAGGATCTCGCGGACGACCAGCACGCACAGCGCCACCACCACCGCGTCCCGGATCAGCACCGCGCCCAGGAACCAGCCTTCCGGCAGGCCCTTGTTGGCCGTGCCGAGGTAGTAGTACATCCGCGGCGCCCACACCGCCGCGTCGACGGCCATCCACGCCAGCAGCAACCGCCAGCGCGGGATCGCCAGCACCGCCAGCGGCACCAGCCACAGCGAGTACTGCGGGCTCCACACCTTGTTGGTCAGCAGGAACGCCGCCACCACCAGGAAGCACAGCTGCGCCAGCCGCGGCCGGGTCGGGGCGGCCAGCGCCAGCCAGCCGATCGCCGCGCAGGCCAGCAGGAACAGCGCGAGGCTCACCGCGTTGAGCACCGCCGGCGTCGCTCCGTTCTGCAGCACGCCGTCGAAACCGTCCCAGCCGGTGAAGTACATCAGCGCGTTGTACAGCGAGTCCGGGTCGGCCGGGCGCTCGTTGTTGAGCCGGAAGAACTCGCTCCAGCCGTCGGGGTAGAGCACCAGGACCGGCACGTTCACCGCCAGCCAGGCCAGCGCCGCGGCCAGCACCGCGCGCATCGCCTCCGAGACCTTCCCGGCCCGCCACGCCAGGACCAGCAGCGGTCCGAGGAAGAACAGCGGGTAGAGCTTGGCCGCCCCGCCGAGGCCGATCAGCACCCCGGCCAGCACCGGTCGGCGCCGCGACCAGGCGAGCAGGCCCGCGGTGCCCAGCGCGGTGGCGAGCGCGTCGAAGTTGGTGAAGGCGTGCACCAGGACGAGCGGTGACAGCGCGGCGATCGCGACGTCCCACACCCGCCTGCGGCACAGCAGGACCAGCGCCCAGATCGTCACCAGCCAGCCCGCGGCCAGCCAGAACGCGGTGAGGTTGAAGTACAGGACGCTGGTCAGACCGCCGGGCAGCAGACCGAGCCCGGCCAGCGTCGCCCACCCGTCGGCGGCCCGCGCGTTGATCCACTGGAAGACCCCGGTCAGCACCGGGTACTCCATGTACCGGACCTTCTCCTGCGGCGTGCCCGGCTTCTCCAACCACGCCGTCTTGTACGGGAACGCGTCGTCGGGCGCCAGGTCGCCCATCCCGTAGCGCGGGATGATGTCGGTGTAGCACATGGCGGTGTACTGCTTGTTGTTCCGCCAGTCCAGCTGCGGTCCGGCACTCGAGTCGTAAGTCATCTGGCAGGGCGCCTTGAACAGCCACGCGGCGGCCAGCACCAGGACCGCGAACAGCAGGACCACCCGCAGCGGCGTCCAGAACCACTGCCTGCCGAGCTGCGCGTGCCGCCCCAGCCGACCGCCGAAGGGGCGGCTGATCCGCTGCGCCAGCGGCTCCGACCAGGTCGGCGCGACGCGGTCGGCGGGGCCGAGCGAATCGCTGTCCACCGCCGAGTCCGGGCGCCGACCGGGGATCGGCGGATCAGTGCTGGCGGGCTCGGTCGAGGTGGACACGCCCGGATGCTACTTGGCCCGAAAACGCGGGAGGGGCACCCGCCACCGCGGATGCCCCTCGTGCGTGAACCGACCGTCAGCCGGAGCTGCCCGGCCCGTACGTCGGTGCGACGTTGTTGCCGTCACCGGTTCCGCTGTCACCGCCGCTGTCCGGCGGGCACGGCGGCTCGAACAGGCCACCGCAGTTCTTGCCCGGCTTCTCCTTGCTGGTCGTCGGGCGCTGGGACTCGCTCGGGTCCTGGGACTCGCTCGGGTTCTGCGATTCGCTCGGGTTCTGCGACTCGCTCGGCGGAGCGGTCTCCGACGGCGGCGGAGGCGGCAGCGGGATGTCCTCGAACTGCCCGATCGCGTCGCCCTTCGGGATCTGCTCCTGCTTCTTGCCCTTCAGGTAGGAGTTCATGAAGGTCTGCCACACCTTGGCCGGGTGCGAGCTGCCGTAGAAGCTCTTGCCCGAGGCGTCGCGCAGCGGCTTCGGGCCGCCTTCGTCGTTGAGCATGCCCACCGCAGCGGAGACCTGCGGCGTCCCGCCGACCATCCAGGCGTTGCGGTTCAGGTCCGTCGAACCCCACTGGTGGGTACCGGTCTTCGACCACACCGGTCGGCCGCCGTCCAGCGGGACCTTGCTGCTCGTCGCGACGTCCTTCATCGTCTGGGCGACGTTGTAGGCGATGTCCCGGCTCTTCTTCGCGTCGTCGCCGTAGGCCGGCTTCGGCTTCGGGATGTCCAGCTCGCGCGGACCGGTCTCGGAGCCGACCGCCTCGGTCACGAAGTGCGGCTTGACCCGCTGACCGCCGTTGACGAACGTTCCGTACGACGCGGCCATGTCCGCCGGCTGCACCGGGTACATGCCCAGCGCGATGCCCAGTTCGACGACGCCGTCGCGGTTCAGCACGGTCGAATCCGAGATGCCCGCTTGGTGCGCGACGTCGGCGACCTTGGGCGGCCCGACCTTGTTGGCCAGGTTGACGAACACCGTGTTGACCGACTTGGTCATCGCCTCGCGGACGCCGCAGCGATCCGGGATGTCGCACTTGACGCCGGGTGCGTTGCCGAACGTCGTGCCCGCGATGTCCTGCTTGTCGCTGCCGTCGTAGAACTCACCGATGCCGATGCCCTGCTCCAGTCCGGCCGCCACCACGAACGGCTTGAACGAGGAGCCCGGTTCCTGCGGCTTGCTGGCCCAGTCCAGGTCACCGTTGTTGCGCTTCGAACCGTAGTAGGCCAGGATCCCGCCGCTCTCCGGGTCGACCGCGACCAGCGAGGTCCGCAGCGACTCCGGCTGGCCGTCCATCTCGGAGTGGACGGCTTCCTCGGCCTTGCTCTGCGCGTCCGGATCGATGGTGGTCTTGATCCGGTAGCCGCCGCGGTACAGGTCGTCCTCGGACAACCCCTGCTCTCCCAGCTCCGCCCGGACGGCTTCCCAGATGGCGTCCTGCTCTGGGGTCAGCCGGGACTCCTTGCGCCCGTTCTCGCGCGGGAGCGTTTCCGGGTACTGGATGCTCTGCCGCTCACCGGGCTGGAGGAAACCGTTGTCCTCCATCCGGTCCATGACGTACTCCCAGCGCTTGCGGCCCTTCTCCGGGTCGAGGCCGGGGTCGTTGCTTCCGACGCCGCCCTTCCCGCCGTAGGGGGCCTGCACGACACCGGCGAGGATGGCCGACTCGGCGTCGTTGAGATCCTTCGGGTCCTTGCCGAAGTACGCCTTCGCCGCGGCCTTGAGGCCGTGCGTGCTGCGCCCGTAGCTGGCGGTGTTCATGTACGCCAGCATGATCTCGTCCTTGGACTTGCTGTTGGTCAGCTTGTACGCCAGCACGATCTCCTTGACCTTGCGGACGTAGACCGGGTCCTTCTCCATCTCCCCGTCGAGCTTGAGGAACTGCTGGGTGATGGTGGAACCGCCGCCGACACCGGAGCCGGTCAGCATGAAGTAGACCGACCGCGCGATGCCCTGGAAGCTGAAGCCGGGGTTGTCGCGGAACGACGCGTCCTCCGCGGCGATGGTGGCGTTCTGCATCGCCGGCGAGACCTCGCTGATGTTGTGCAGCACCTCGCGGGTGTTCTCGTTGGTGACGCGCGCCATCGGCTCGCCGTTGGCGTAGAGCAGGTCGACGGGCCGGTTCATGCCCATGACCTTCGCCTGGTCCGGCGGCTGCCACATGATGTAGCCGTAGATGAACACGGCGACCGGTAGCAGGACGGCCGCGGCGATGCCGACGTAGCAGGTGCGCCGCACCCGCCGCCAGAGCGTGGCGCGCTTGGCCCGGCGGGCGCTCATCTCGTCGTCCGGGTCGTCGCCGGACGGGCCGAAGTCGTCGAATCCGTCGTCGCCATCTCGATCATTCCCGTGCGGGGCGTCGGCGCGCCCGTCGTCGTAGTTGTCGTACGGGTCGTCGTCGGGTTCGGAGGCGTAGTAGTTGTAGGTGCCCTGGTCCTGGTGCGTGAGCAGCTGCGGCTCGCGGGAATTCCCGGCACCACCGGCGGCACCCATCGCGGCACCAGCGGCAGCACCAGCCGCACCGCCTGCGGCACCAGCTGCTCCAGCAGCACCTGCCGCACCAGCCCCGGCCGCACCTGCACC
>NZ_JAQGLA010000150.1 GCF_027853915.1 Saccharopolyspora oryzae | reverse complement strand
CCTGAAAACGGCCGACGGGCGCGACATCGCCCCTGGCGGGGGAAGTCGCGCCCGTCGGCCGCTGCTGCTTTCGAACGTTCAGCGGTGCGTTGCTGCGCCTGGAACGCCGCACTGCGCGGAGCTTTCGGCGTCAGCCACCGGTGATGACGTTGCCGCCGATGCCGTTGCCACCGATGCCGTTGCCACCGATGCCGTCGCCACCATCGCCGCCGTCGCCGTTGATGCCGCCGTTGCCACCGTTGCCGCCACCCTGGCCGCCGCCGTTGCCGCCGCCGGTACCCCCGCCGCCGACGTCGATCGAGATGGGGTCCCAGCCGCCGTGGAGCGGCAACGTCGACATGACCGTGCGCGCCGGGAGGAACTCGACGCGCTGGTCATCCAGTTCGGCAGCGCTCATCGCCCGAGAGGTCTGTCGCATCTGGTGCTCCTTCGCAATCCGAGGGGATTCACCGGGAGAACCGGGACTCGGCCACCCGCTGGATGCGCCGCAGCGGCACGTGCCTGGCACACGGGGCAGAACTTAGGAGCACCGAACGCCCGGTGCACCTTGATTCACTCTGACGTGCAATCAACTTCTCGCCGCTCGCAGGTGTGCACGCGCATCACGCCGGGAGGGGGAGTCATCGGACTGCGCAGAGGCGCCGGTTCCCATAGCCTCCGAGCTGGCGCGAACGGATCTAGGGACGCTGGATCGGGAATCTGGGGGACTCGCGGCCCGGGCATCCGAGAGCATTCGAACAGAGGAGGACCGGTCAAGTGTTTGAGAAGACTCAACCGCTGAGCTCTGCCGAGCTCCAGGACCAGCGCATCGAGTTCCTGCCCCCGCGCACGGTCATGTCGACGTTCCCGCTCCACGGCGGCTGGGACCCGATGTTGATCAACAGTGGCGGCGCCGGCAACGGTGGCGGCCAAGGCGGCGGCCAAGGCGGCGGGTCCGGCGGCAACGGTGGCGTCGGCGTTGACGGCGGCCCCGGCGGTAGCGGCACCGGCGGCAACGGCATCGGCGGCAACGGCGTCGGCGGCAACGTCTTCGTCGGGCCGAAGTGATCTTTCTCAGCTGAGCTGGCGGTCCGTCGCCCTTGCGGGGCCGCCAGCTCTTGCCGTCCTGCGGCACCCGGTCCGCGATCGCCTCGTCCGGTGGAGGCGATCACCAGTTCGCCGCGGCCGGGTCTCCCGCGCCGGGGTGCCGGAAACATCCAGACTGCGCCGGGTCGCGGGTTCCTCTAGCCTTCGGGCTGATGCCAACGAATCTGGGGGCGTTGGAATGGGGATCTGGGGAAAATTGCGACCTCGTTAGGCATCGATCTCCGCGCGGCATCCGAGCCCATTCGAGCGAAGGAGGATCGGTCACGTGTTCGAGAAGACTCAACCGCTGAGCTCTGCCGAGCTCCAGGACCAGCGCATTGAGTTCCTGCCCGCGCGCACGGTCATGTCGACGTTCCCGCTCCACGGCGGCTGGGACCCCATCGTGATCAACGGTGGCGGTGCCGGTAACGGTGGCGGTGCAGGCGGCGGTGCCGGCGGCGGCTCCGGTAGCGGCTCCGGTATCGGCGGGAACGGCATCGGCGGTGACGGCATCGGCGGTAACGGCATCGGTGGCGATGTCATCATCAACGTGCCGTGGTGACCTGCCTGACCGCATGGGCGGGCCCGTCGTCCTGACGGGCCCGCCTTCTGCCGTCCAGCTTGGCCCAAGCATGCCACTGCTCCCCGGGTGCTGAACTTCTCAGTCCAGCTCCCGGGGAGCAGTTCGGCTGACTACACCAACGGGCGATCCGTGGGAGCGATCGGCGTCGGGAGGACGCTCCTGTTCGACAGGTAGCTGTCCACTCCGGCGGCCGCCGAGCGGCCTTCGGCGATCGCCCAGACGATCAGGGACTGCCCCCGACCCATGTCTCCCGCGGTGAAGACGCCGTCCACCGTGGTCATGAAGTTCTCGTCGCGGGCGACGTTGCCACGCGGGTCGAGCTCCACGCCCAGGTCCGCCAGGAGGCCTTCCCGTTCCGGGCCGACGAAGCCCATCGCGAGCAGGACCAACTCGGCCGGGATCTCGCGTTCCGTGCCCGGAACCGGTTCGAAGCCGGTGTCCGTGCGGCTGACCTCCACCAGCCGGAGGGCCCGGACGTGCCCCGAATCGTCGCCGAGCATCTCCTGGGTGCTCACCGAGTAGAGGCGTTCGCCGCCCTCCTCGTGAGCCGAGGAGACCCGGTAGATCATCGGGTAGGTCGGCCACGGGTTCGCGTCGGGACGCGAGTTCGGCGGGACCGGCATGATCTCCAGCTGCGTCACCGACGCCGCGCCCTGCCGGTGCGCCGTGCCGACGCAGTCCGCTCCGGTGTCACCGCCGCCGATGACCACCACGTGCTTGCCCTCGGCGTGGATCGGCGAACGCTGGAGGTCGCCCTCCTGCACCTTGTTGGCCAGCGGCAGGTACTCCATCGCCTGGTGCACGCCGCCCAGGGAACGCCCCGGGACCGGCAGGTCGCGGGCCTGGGTCGAGCCGCCCGCCAGCACCACCGCGTCGTAGTCGGCGCGCAGCTGCTCCACCGTGACGTCCACACCGACGTTCACACCGGTGCGGAATTCCGTTCCCTCAGCGCGCATTTGGCCGAGGCGGCGGTCCAGCCGCTGCTTCTCCATCTTGAACTCGGGGATGCCGTAGCGCAGCAGACCGCCGACGCGGTCGGCCCGCTCGTAGACCACCACGCTGTGGCCCACCCGGGTCAGCTGCTGGGCCGCGGCGAGCCCGGCCGGACCGGAACCGATCACGGCGACCTTCTTGCCAGTCGCCGCGCGCGGCAGCTGCGGACGGATCCAGCCCTCGTCCCAGGCCTTGTCGACGATGCTGATCTCGACCTGCTTGATGCTCACCGGATCGCTGTTGATGCCGACCACGCACGCCGCCTCGCACGGGGCGGGGCACAACGTCCCGGTGAACTCCGGGAAGTTGTTGGTGGCGTGCAGGCGCTCCGCCGCTTCCTGCCAGTCGTCGCGCCAGACCAGGTCGTTCCACTCCGGGATCAGGTTGCCCAGCGGACAGCCCTGGTGGCAGAACGGGATGCCGCAGTCCATGCAGCGACCGGCCTGCTTCTGCAACTTCGGCTGCTCGAACTCCAGGTAGACCTCGCGCCAGTCCTTGATGCGCACGTCCACCGGGCGACGCTGCGGCGTTTCCCGCGGCGTCGTCATGAATCCCTTGGGATCAGCCATGAGCCGCCTCCATGATCGCCTCGTTGACGTCGCGACCGTCGCGCTCGGCAGCGCTGCGCGCCGCCAGCACCCGCTTGAAGTCGCGCGGCATGACCTTGCCGAACCGCTCGACCGCGGTGTCCCAGTCGGCCAGCAGCTCGCGGGCCACCGCCGATTCGGTCTGCTCGTAGTGCCGCCGGATCCGGTCGTGCAGGAACTCGCGGTCGGCGTCGTCCAGCGGGTCCAGGTCGACCATCTCCGGGTTGATCCGCGCGGGATCGAGGTCGAGCAGGTAGGCGATGCCGCCGGACATGCCGGCCGCGAAGTTGCGCCCGGTCCGCCCGAGGACCACCACTCGACCACCGGTCATGTACTCGCACCCGTGGTCGCCGATGCCTTCCACGACCGCGACCGCACCGGAGTTGCGCACCGCGAACCGCTCCCCGACCACACCGCGCACGAACAGCTCACCGCTGGTCGCGCCGTAGAGCAGCACGTTGCCCGCGATGATGTTCTGCTCGGCCGCGAACGGCGCCGAGGTGTCCGGCCGGACCACGATCCGGCCACCGGAGAGGCCCTTGCCGACGTAGTCGTTGGCATCGCCCAGCAATCGCATGGTGATGCCGCGCGGCACGAACGCCCCGAAGGACTGCCCGGCCGAGCCGGTGAACGTCACGTCGATGGTGTCGTCCGGCAGGCCCTCGCCGCCCCACCGCCGGGTCACCTCGGAGCCGAGCATGGTGCCGACGGTGCGGTTGACGTTGCGCACCGGGATGTCCAGCCGGACCGGCCGGCCTTCCTTCAGCGCGCCTTCGCACAGCTGGATCAGCGTGTTGTCCAACGCCTTCTCCAGCCCGTGGTCCTGCTCGACGACCTGGTGCCGCGCGGTGCCCTTCGGCAGTTCCGGCACGTGCGTGATCGGCGTGAGGTCCAGGCCCTGGGTCTTCCAGTGCCGCACCGCCTCCGAGGTGTCGAGCAGGTCGGCCTGCCCGATCGCCTCGTCGAGGCTCCGGAAACCCAGTGCTGCCAGGTATTCCCGGACTTCCTGCGCGATGAACTCGAAGAAGTTCACCACGTGCTCGGCCTTGCCGGTGAACTTCGCGCGCAGCTGCGGGTTCTGCGTGGCCACGCCCACCGGGCAAGTGTCGAGGTGGCAGACCCGCATCATGATGCATCCCGAGACCACCAGCGGAGCGGTGGCGAAGCCGTACTCCTCGGCGCCGAGCAGCGCCGCGATCACCACGTCGCGCCCGGTCTTGAGCTGCCCGTCGGTCTGCACCACGATCCGGTCGCGCAGGTCGTTGGCCAGCAGCGTCTGCTGCGTCTCGGCCAGCCCGAGCTCCCAGGGACCGCCGGCGTGCTTGATCGACGACAGCGGCGAAGCACCGGTGCCGCCGTCGTGGCCGGAGATCAGCACCACGTCCGCGTGCGCCTTGGACACACCCGCCGCGACCGTGCCGACGCCCACTTCGGACACCAGCTTGACGTGGATCCGCGCCCTGGGGTTGGCGTTCTTCAGATCGTGGATCAGCTGCGCCAGGTCCTCGATCGAATAGATGTCGTGGTGCGGCGGCGGCGAGATCAGCCCCACGCCCGGCGTCGAGTGCCGCGTCTTGGCCACCCACGGGTACACCTTGTGCCCCGGCAGCTGACCGCCCTCGCCCGGCTTGGCGCCCTGCGCCATCTTGATCTGGACGTCGTCGGAGTTGACCAGGTATTCGCTGGTCACGCCGAACCGGCCGGAGGCGACCTGCTTGATCGCCGAGCGCCGCGAATCGCCGTTGGCGTCCGGGGTGAACCGGTCGGCGTCCTCGCCGCCCTCGCCGGTGTTGGACTTGCCGCCCAACCGGTTCATCGCGATCGCCAGCACCTCGTGCATCTCCTGCGAGATCGACCCGTAGGAGATGGCGCCGGTGGCGAACCGCTTGACGATGGACGACACCGGCTCGACCTGCTCGATCGGCACCGGCTTGCGCTCGCCCTCGCGGAACTTGAACAACCCGCGCAGGGTCATCAGCTCGCGGGACTGGTCGTCGACCGCCTTGGTGTACTCCTTGAACACCTCGTAGCGACCGCTGCGGGTGGAGTGCTGGAGCTTGAACACCGTGGTCGGGTTGAACAGGTGCGGCTCACCTTCGCGCCGCCACTGGTACTCGCCGCCGACCTGCAGCGTCCGGTGCGGCGCCTGGACCCCGTCGATGGGGTACGCCCGCTGGTGCCGGTCGGCGACTTCCTGCGCCAGCACGTCGAATCCGACGCCGCCGAGACGGGAAGTGGTGCCGGTGAAGCACTGCTGCACGACCTCTTCGCCGAGCCCGATCGCCTCGAAGATCTGCGCACCGGTGTAGGAGGCCACAGTGGACACTCCCATCTTGGACATCGTCTTGCGAACGCCCTTGCCCAGCGCCTTGATCAGGTTGTCGGTGGCCTGCTTGGCGTCCACCCCGCGGATCACGCCGGTGGCGACGAGATCTTCGACGGTGGCCATCGCCACATAGGGGTTAACGGCAGCCGCTCCGTAACCGATGAGAAGAGCGACATGGTGCACTTCGCGGACGTCACCGGCTTCGACGATCAAGCCCACCTGGGTGCGGTTCTTCTCCCGCACCAAGTGGTGGTGCACCGCACCCGTGGCCAGCAACGACGGGATCGGCGCGTGCTCGGCGTCCGCGGTGCGGTCGGAGAGCACCAGGACGTGCGCGCCGTCCGCGACGGCGGCCGAGACCTCCTCGCAGATCTCGTCGAGCCGGTTGCGCAGCGCTTCGCCACCACCCGCGACGTGGTAGGTCATCGACACCACGGCGGGCTTGAGGCCCGGCCGGTCACCGTCGTCGTCGAGGTGCACGATCTTGGCGAGCTGGTCGTTGTCCAGCACCGGGAACGGCAGCGCCAGGTTCCGGCACGCGGCCGGGTCGTGGTCGAGCAGGTTGTGCTCCGGCCCGACGTGGGTGCCCAGCGAGGTGACCAGCTCTTCCCGGATCGCGTCCAGCGGCGGGTTGGTGACCTGCGCGAACAGCTGGGTGAAGTAGTCGAACAGCTGCCGCGGGCGTTCGGAGAACGCGGCGAAGGGCACGTCGTTGCCCATCGAACCGATGGGCTCGGCCCCGGTGGTGGCCATCGGCTTGAGCAGCACGCCGAGTTCTTCCTGCGTGTAGCCGAAGACCTGCTGCCGGTGCACCAGCGAGTCGTGCGAGGGCAGTTCCCGCTCGCGGTCCGGCAGGTCGGCCAGGCGCACCACGCCCTCGTCCAGCCACTGCTGGTACGGGTACTCGGCGGCGAGCTCGCCCTTGATCTCGTCGTCGTCGATGATGCGGCCGGCCCCGGTGTCGACCAGGAACATCCGGCCCGGCTGCAGGCGGCCCTTGCGGACGACCTTGTCCGGCTCGACCTCCAGCACGCCGACCTCGCTGGCCAGCACGACCAGCCCGTCCTCGGTCACCCAGTACCGGCCGGGGCGGAGGCCGTTGCGGTCGAGCACCGCACCGATCTGCGTTCCGTCGGTGAAGGCGACCAGCGCCGGGCCGTCCCACGGTTCCATCAGGTAGTTGTGGAACTCGTAGAACGCGCGGCGGGCCGGGTCCATCTCGGCGTGGTTCTCCCACGCCTCCGGGATCATCATCAGCACCGCGTGCGGCAGGCTCCGCCCGCCCAGGTGCAGCAGTTCCAGCACCTCGTCGAAGGTCGCCGAGTCGCTGCCGTCCGGGGTGGCGATCGGGTACAGCCGCTGCAGGTCACCGGGGATCAGGTCGGTGGCCAGCATGCTCTCGCGGGTCCGCATCCAGTTGCGGTTCCCCTTGAGCGTGTTGATCTCGCCGTTGTGCGCGATGAACCGGTACGGGTGCGCCAGCGGCCACGACGGGAACGTGTTCGTGGAGAACCGGCTGTGCACCAGGCCGATCGCGCTGGCGAACCGCTCGTCGCCGAGGTCCGGGTAGAACGCGCCGAGCTGGGCCTCGGTCAGCATCCCCTTGTAGACGATGGTGCGCGCCGACAAGCTCGGGAAGTACACGTCGACTTCGTGCTCGGCCCGCTTGCGCACGCAGAACGCGAGCCGTTCCAGGCGGAGTGGATCATCGGCGCCGTCCACGAGCGAAACCGGCGCGATGAACAGCTGCCGGAAGCTCGGCATCGTCTCGCGCGCCGAGGTGCCCGCGCAGTCGGGTGCGACCGGCAGGTCGCGCCAGCCGAGCAGCCGCAGGCCCTCTTCGGCCACGATCCGCTCGACGGTCTCCGCGGCCTGCGCCGCGGCTTCGGGATCGGCGGGCAGGAACGCGGTACCGACCGCGTAACCGCCGCGTTCGGGTAGGTCGAAGGGCACTTCGGCGCGGAAGAACGCGTCCGGGACCTGCGTCAGCAGACCGACGCCGTCACCGGTGTCCGGGTCGGCGCCCTTGGCGCCGCGGTGCTCCAGGTTGCGCAGCGCGGTCAGGGCTTTTTCCACGAGTTCGTGGCTCTGCCGACCCTGCAGGTCGGCGACGAAAGCGACACCGCACGCGTCGTGTTCGTTGGCCGGGTCGTAAAGACCATCGGCGGCGGCGCTGCGTTGCGCCAAGCTTCTTGCATGGTGGGAAAGGGGCATCGTACCTCCCGTCGTCAGGCCGCGATCCGCATCCGGGCACGACTGACCCGCGGCGGAGCCGCAAGAACCTTTGGGGGCACTGACAAAAGGATGCGCCGTTGCACTCTTGGTCAGTTTGAGGCACTCTACATTTCGAGTGCGCTGAAGGCTACCGTCAAGTAACGCGAAATTAAGCGAAAGTTTCGCGACTCCCAGGGACTGGGACGCCGCTGTCACATCCCTGCGAGTGCAGGGGATTCTGCACCACAACACTGTCCATACGCGACTGCCGAGCGCCACGAGTGGCGTTGTTCACGATCTTCTTGCGGCAGCGGCGAAGCGTCGCGCAGCGACCTCGGATTCGTTCCAGAACGGGCATTTTCACGGGTCACCGAGGCGAATCACCCGATTGCCCAATGGCTTCGCATTCCGGAAAGCGGCTGGTGATCCGACCGCTTCCCGGAAGCTCAAGACCTCAGCGGGGCTCCGGCCGGACCTCGTCGCCGACGAGCGCCGAGGGATCCTCGGGAGCGCTCGCGATCGTGCGATTCCGGACGAACAGACCGAGCAGTCCCAGCAGCAGCAATCCGCACAACAGGTACGGATTGCCGAAGAAGTGCTCCAGCGGGGTCCACGGCGGACCCGTGGGCAACGATTTGAACACGGCCGCCAGCACGGTCACCGCGCTCAGCGCGGTCACGGCGAACCAGCCGATGCTGCGCAGCCGGACGGAGTAGCCG
>NZ_JAQGLA010000014.1 GCF_027853915.1 Saccharopolyspora oryzae | reverse complement strand
GGTCAGAGCCACCACCGCCGCTCACGACCGGGTCAGGCGTAGAGGGCGAGCCAGATGGCGATGTGGTGGCAGATCGCGGCCGCCGAAACCGCTGCGTGGAAGAACTCGTGGTACCCGAAGGTCTTGGGCCACGGGTCCGGCCAGCGGCACGCGTAGAAGATCGCACCTGCGGTGTAGAGCAGACCGCCGACCACCAGCAGCACCAGTGCGGCGACCCCGGAGCTGTGCAGCAGGTCGGGCAGCACGAACACGGCGACCCAGCCCAACGCGATGTACACCGGCACGCCGACCCAGCGCGGCGCGTTCGGCCAGGCGAGCTTCAGGATCACGCCGCCCAGCGCGCCACCCCAGACGATCGCCAGCACCACGGCACCCGTGGTCGGCTGCATCGCGACCATCGCGAACGGGGTGTACGTGCCCGCGATGAACAGGAAGATCATCGAGTGGTCGAGCCGGCGCATCCAGGTCCGGGCACCGACGGTCTTCCACGTCTTGCGGTGGTAGAGGGCGCTGACGCCGAACAGGCCGAGCACGGTCGCCACGTAGATCGAGGTGCCCACCGCCGCGCGCGCGGACACGGTCGCGGCGGCGAGCGTGATCAGCGTGGCACCGGCGGCGATCGACACCACCAGCGACCAGAAGTGGATCCAGCCGCGCATCCGCGGTTTGACGAACGCGGTCGGGCGGCGGGCGGAGAGGGCGCTAGTCACACCTCGAGGTTACGGGACCGTAAGTTTTCGCCGAGCGTGATCCGCACTGCATCCGCCCGAGCGCTCCGGGCCACCCGAGCACCGGGGCTCACCGGATCCGCGTAGGCTCAGCTGGCGTGGCGTTCAAGGTCCGGTTGAAAGAACTCATCTACGGCGTCTACGAGCGACGACTCCGCCGGAAGCTGGACGGCGTGCAGCATCCTCGGCACGTCGGCGTCATCCTGGACGGAAACCGCAGGTGGGCGAAGGAAGCCGGGCTCGACGCCGCGCACGGCCACCAGGCCGGGGCCCGCAAGATCGCCGAGCTGCTGGGCTGGTGCGAAGAGGCCGAGGTCGAGGTGGTCACGCTGTGGCTGCTGTCCACCGACAACCTCAACCGCACCTCCGACGAGCTCAACGCGCTGATGGAGATCATCGCCGGAGTCGTCGACGAGCTGACCCACCCGGACACGCCCTGGCGGGTGCGGATCGTCGGTGCGCTGGACGTGCTGCCGACGGAGACCGCGGCGCGCCTGTCCGCCGCCGCGCTGCGCACCAAGGGCCGCACCGGCATGCAGGTCAACGTGGCGGTCGGCTACGGCGGCCGCCGGGAGATCGCGGACGCGGTGCGCAAGCTGCTGCAGTGGCACGCCGAGGCGGGCACCACCATCGAGGAACTCGCCGAGGTCCTGACGGTCGACCACATCGCCGAGCACCTCTACACCTCCGGCCAACCCGACCCCGACCTGCTGATCCGCACCTCGGGCGAGCAGCGGTTGTCCGGCTTCATGCTGTGGCAGTCCGCGCACTCCGAGTTCTGGTTCACCGAGGCCTACTGGCCGGCCTTCCGCCGAGTCGACTTCCTCCGCGCGCTCCGCGACTACGCAGTACGCCACCGCCGCTTCGGAGGCTGACCCCGAGCAAGCGGAAAGGCCAGGTCGGGAGCGACCTGGCCTTTCCACGTGGGACTGCTGCTCAGCCCTTGGGGTGGTCGACGACCGGGGCGTTCACGCAGTTGTTCAGCTGCGGGGACAGCACCGGCACGACCGCGCCGAGGACCGCGACGTTGTTGCCGCAGGCCTGGATCGGCAGCACGCTGGCGTTGTTGTCGTTCAGCAGGTTGATGCCGTCGTTGTCCGCGCTGTCGGCGTTGGCAACGGGGGCGAGGGCCAGCAGACCGGCGGCGGCACCGGCGACAATGGCAGCCTTCTTCAGCATGTGAATACTCTCCTTCGAATACCGCGGGATTCGGAGCACACACCATCGGGCTCGACTAAGAACCCGGAGGCGGCTACCGAGTGTGGTGTCGACTCGCCGGAAACACATCTCGGCATGCCGAACACCAAAACTTTTAACCCAATTGTGTGAGGCGGCGGATCGACGCGTGACGGATGAATTGGTGGCATTCGGCGCTCCGGTAGACGGGCGCGCAAAAAGAAGCGTCGGGGAAGGCCCGACGCCCTTTTCGCCACCGGATTCCACGCAGCAGCTCCGGCGATCCGCTCGCCTCGATCAGCCCTTGGGGTGGTCGATGACCGGAGCGTTCACGCAGTCGTTGAGCTGCGGGGACAGGAGCGGCACGACCGCACCGAGCACGGCGACGTTGTTGCCGCACGCCTGGACCGGCAGGACGCTCAGGTTGTTGTCGTTCAGGATGTTGATGCCGTCGTTGTCCGCGCTGTCGGCGTTGGCGACGGGAGCCAGGGCGAGCAGACCGGCAGCGGCACCGGCAACAATCGCAGCTTTCTTCAGCACTTCGTTGCTCCTTGTTGGATGGGATGACGCGAGCGCCCCCTTGTTCCCTCGGCTACGCACCCCATACTTAGCCGACGGGAGAACACTCGGCGTGAAACATATACATCGAATCGGCCAAAACCTACCTCGTTACCACCATTGTGTGATTTATTTGTTCGACGTCATCGGGCTTTTCGTTGCCGGGGCAAATTCATCGAGAACTCGAGCAGCGATCCGACCCCGCTTCGAGCAGGCGTAGTGTCCCGATGTGGACTCCGAAGCGCTCGCGGCCGAATACGTCCTGCTCGGGCTCAGGTTCGACCGGCTGGTCCGGGGCTTCGCGGACTCCTACACCGGTGATCCGGCGCTGCAGCGCGAAGTCGCCGCCGAACCACCGCCGGACCCGGCGCGGCTCGCCGCCGATGCGAACCGCCTGCGCGCCGACGTCGTCACCGCTGATCTCGCCGAACCGCGCCGCCGCTTCCTCGCCGCGCAGCTGACCGCGCTGGAGTGCTCCGGGCGCAAGCTGGCCGGGGCGGAACTGCCGTTCGCCGCCGAGGTCGAGGCGTGCTTCCAGGTGACGCCGACGACGGGGGATCCCGACGAGTACCGGAAGGCGCACCGCGAGCTCGGCGCGCTGCTGCCCGGACGCGGCTCGCTGGCCGAGCGGTTGCGGGCGGTCCGCCGTCGCGACCCGGTGCCGGCGGACCGGCTCGGCGTGGCGGTCGAAGCGGTCTCGAGCGCTCTGCGGGATCGGGTGCGGGCCCGGTTCGAGCTGCCGGTCGGCGAGACCGTCGAGTACCGGATCGTGTCGGACAAGCCGTGGGTCGGGTTCAACCACTACGCGGGCGGATTCCGCTCGAAGGTCGCGATCAACGCCGATATCGGGCACCGCGCGTCCACCCTGCCGCAGCTCGTCGCGCACGAGGCCTACCCGGGGCACCACACCGAGCACTGCCGCAAGGAGGCGGGGCTCGTGCTGCGGGACGGACAGGTCGAGCACACCATCTTCCTGATCAACACCCCGCAGTGCGTGCTCGCCGAAGGCCTCGCCGACCTGGGGTTGCACGCCGTGGTCGGGCCGGGTTGGGGGCCGTGGGCGGCCGAGATCTTCGCCGACCTGGGCATCCGGCTGGACGGCGAGCTGGCGGAGCGGATCGACGCGGTGCTGCTCGACCTGCTGCCGGTCCGCCAGGACGCGCTGCTGATGCTGCACGGCGGTGCGGACGAGGCCGACGTCGTCGCGCACCTGCAGCGGTGGCTGCTGATGCCGGAGCAGCGCGCCCGGCACCTGGTGCGGTTCATGCGCGACCCGCTCTGGCGGGCTTACACCACGACCTACGTCGAGGGTTACCGCCTGCTTCGGCGGTGGCTGGACGAGCGTCCCGTGAGCACATCGCGCATCGATCGTTACCGGCGGTTGCTTGACGAGCCGCTGGTGCCCGAATCCGTCCGCGCCGAGCTCGTCACGCAGGTGTGAGGCCGGGCTTCACGCGAACGGACCAGCCGCGCTCACCGGCCGTGTCGGGACGGTGCCGGGGTGGAGCACCGGCCTGACCTGCTGCGGTCGGCTTCTCCGCGGCGTTGGAACGGGCCGTGACCAGCACCGTTTTCCCATGCAGATGAAGGGAAAACGACGATTCGCTGAATCACCTGTGTGGCTGCCTGCCGAGAAGCGATCACGCAGGTAGCGTGCGCTGTTGACGGGCCGTTCTCTTCTGCAAGTCCGTACGCGGCCCGTCCGGGAGGCCCTGATCGTGGCTGTTGGCTGGAGCGGACGGTTACCCCGTCCACCTTGGTCGCGATGGGCCGGTGCACGGCCCTGCGGCCACGGCGGACGAGGCGGTCCGGCCGGGGCGCGACGGGGCCAGGCCCGGCCCGCCGACGAGCGGGTGTGCACGCCACGCCCGCGAGGGAGTAGCCGTGACCGCACGACGTTCCCAGCCAGAAGCGGAAGAAACCCGAGCCCTCAGCGGCGATTCCGCGCGCACCGTGCCATCCGGTAGAACCGAGGTCCGCACGTACGTGCTCGACACCTCGGTGCTGCTGTCCGATCCGTGGGCGTTGTCCCGCTTCGCCGAGCACGACGTGGTGCTCCCGGTGGTGGTGATCAGCGAGCTCGAGGCCAAGCGCCACCACCCGGAACTGGGGTGGTTCGCCCGGGAGAGCCTCCGCGGGCTCGACGAGCTCCGGATACGGCACGGACGGCTGGACCATCCGGTTCCGGTCGGAACATCAGGTGGACGCCTGCACGTCGAGCTCAACCACTCGGACCCGCAGGTGCTTCCGCCCGGATTCCGCACCGACTCCAACGACGCCCGCATCCTGGCCTGCGCGCTGAACCTGGCCGCCGAAGGGCACCAGGTCACGCTGGTCACCAAGGACATGCCGCTGCGGGTCAAGGCCGCGTCGGTGGCGCTGGACGCCGAGGAGTACCGGGCGCAGGACGTGGTCCCGTCGGGCTGGACCGGCATGGCCGACGTCGAAGTGCCGGGCGGTTCGGTGGACGCGCTGTTCAAGGAGGGCGTCGCCGATCTCGACGAAGCGCGGGACCTGCCGCCGAACACCGGCATCCGGCTGCTGGCCGGGTCGCAGAGCGCGCTGGGCCGGGTGACCGCGGACAAGCAGGTCAAGCTGGTGCGCGGCGACCGGGAGGCGTTCGGCCTGCACGGCCGCTCCGCGGAGCAGCGGATCGCCTTGGAGCTGCTGCTCGACCCCGAGGTCGGCATCGTCTCGCTGGGCGGCCGAGCGGGCACCGGTAAGTCCGCGCTCGCGCTGTGCGCGGGCCTGGAGTCGGTGCTGGAGCGCCAGCAGCACCGGAAGGTCGTGGTGTTCCGCCCGGTCTACGCCGTCGGCGGCCAAGAACTCGGCTACCTGCCGGGAACCGAGAACGAGAAGATGGCCCCGTGGGCCCAAGCGGTCTTCGACACCCTCGGTGCTCTGGCCAGCGAGAACGTCCTGGACGAGGTCATGGACCGGGGCATGCTCGAGGTCCTGCCCCTCACCCACATCCGGGGCCGCTCGCTGCACGACGCCTTCGTCATCGTCGACGAGGCCCAGTCCCTGGAGCGCAACGTCCTGCTGACCGTGCTCTCCAGGCTCGGCGCGAACTCCCGCGTCGTCCTGACCCACGACGTCGCCCAGCGCGACAACCTCCGCGTCGGCCGCCACGACGGCGTCGCCGCGGTGATCGAGAAGCTCAAGGGGCATCCCCTGTTCGCGCACGTCACCCTGACGCGCTCGGAACGCTCCCCGATCGCAGCCCTGGTCACCGAACTCCTGGAGGGCGACTTCACCCCCTGACGAAGTGGTGGAGGGCGCCTCGGCCCGAGGCGCCCTCCGCTCGTCACCAGCCGGTGGGGAGGGGACGGCCCTCCGCGAAGCCGGCTGCGGACTGGATGCCGACCAGCGCCTGGTCGTAGAACTCCTCGAGGGTGCGCGCGCCCGCGTAGGTGCAGGACGAGCGCAGGCCCGAGGTGATCTGGTCCAAGAGGTCCTCGACGCCGGGGCGCTGCGGGTCCAGGCGCATCCGGGAGCTGGAGATGCCCTCTTCGAACAGCGCCTTGCGAGCCTGGTCGTAGGCGTTGTCGGTGCGCGTCCGGGCCGACACCGCGCGCTTGGACGCCATGCCGAAGGACTCCTTGTAGGCCCGGCCGTGCTCGTCGCGCTGCAGGTCACCGGGGGATTCGTAGGTGCCTGCGAACCACGAGCCGACCATCACCGACGCCGCGCCCGCGGCCAGCGCCAGCGCGACGTCGCGCGGGTGCCGGACACCGCCGTCGGCCCAGACGTGCTTGCCGAGCTTGCGGGCCTCGGCCGCGCACTCGGCGACGGCGGAGAACTGCGGCCGGCCGACGCCGGTCATCATCCGCGTCGTGCACATCGCGCCCGGGCCGACGCCGACCTTGATCACGTCGGCACCGGCTTCGACGAGGTCGCGCACGCCTTCGGCGGTCACCACGTTCCCGGCCACCACCGGCACCTGCGGCGACACCGAGCGGACCGCCTTGAGCGCGCTGATCATCTTCTCCTGGTGGCCGTGCGCGGTGTCCACGACCAGCGCGTCCACCCCGGACTCCAGCAGCGCGGCGGCCTTCGCCGCGACGTCGCCGTTGACGCCGACCGCCGCGGCGACCCGCAGCCGGCCCTCGCCGTCGAGCGCGGGGGAGTAGATCTCGGCGCGCAGCGCACCGCGGTGGGTCAGGATCCCGGCCAGCCGGCCGTCGGCGTCGACCGCGATCGCGACGTTGCGGGCCTGCTTGTCCAGCTGGTCGAACACCTCGCGCGGCTTGGTCTCCAGCGGCAGCACGACGGGGTGCTCGTCGGCGACCTCCCCGACGCGCGCGAACCGGTCGACGCCCGTGCACGCGGCCTCGTCGACGACGCCGACCGGCCGGTTGTCGTCGTCCACGACGACCACGGCGCCGTGCGCGCGCTTGGGCAGGAGGTTGAGCGCGTCGGCCACGGCGTCATCGGCGTGCACCACCAGCGGGGTGTCCCAAACCGGATGCCGGGCCTTGACCCAGGAGACGATCTCGGCGACCGCGGACGGATCGACGTCCTGCGGCAGCACGACGAGCCCGCCGCGCCGTGCGACGGTCTCGGCCATCCGGCGGCCGGCCACGGCGGTCATGTTCGCGACGACGATCGGCAGGGTGGCCCCGGTGCCATCGCTGGTGGCCAGGTCCACGTCGAAGCGGGACTCGACCCCGGAGCGCCGCGGCGCCAGGAAGACGTCGTCGTAGGTCAGGTCAGTGGTGGGCTGCTGCCCGTTCAAGAACTGCACGTCTGCCCACCATACGGCCTCAACGCCCCCGAGTCGCCAGCAAACCCCAGCCGGGCTGAGTTGATCACGGTCATGCTCTGCTGGGGTGTGGAAGTACGCTGAGACCGCAGCCTCTGCGTTTCTGGGGTCCTCCAAATCAAGATCACCTAAACGGTTGACGGTTATAAGTTGATTCCCGCGTGGTTCTGGTTGTTATACTTGCGTCAGCCATGCTCTGTTGGGGCGTGGAAGTACGCCGGGTGTACCCGCCGGAGGCGGGACCCCGGCCTCTGCGTTTCTGGGTCCTCATATTCACCGTGCGTTGATGCGGATGATTCGAATGCGGTCGCCCGCTTGGTGCAGGTAGCTTTCATCGCCGCGCTCGGCGGCGAGTGCAATGCCGCATGCGATGTCCGGAATCCACAGCAGAGGTTCGCTGATTCCTGGTGCGAAGGTTATTCGGATATGCGGAGTAATAAGTCGCTTCTGTCGGCAACGTCGACCATGTCTGCATCAAGCTTGTTGCTGTGCTTCTGGCGGGTTTCAAACGTCACGATCTCGGCACCGTGGACTTCGAGATCAGGAAGTAAGACTTCGAGACACTTTCGCCTTGCGCGCTCTGGAAACAGTGGCGTCGAGCTTCCGATGACGACTACGTTGTGCACCATTAGGGAGCTAAAAGCCTTGGTGAGCTCCACACGGCGATGCGGGGGCTCTTTGCTCCAATGGAGTTTCTCGCCTCCTCGGCGCAGTCCGCGCATCGTGCAGCGGATGTCTTCGGCGTCTATAAGGTCAACGACGCTGGCGGTGAGAATGTAGACGCCGACGGCGAGGTCGTAGGACTCATCGACATATGGGTGGACGAACACGGGTGCAGTGAATCGGGAACTTCAGTTCGAGATCAAATCCTTACACCCGAAGGGGATTCGATTTCGGTGCTGATAGTTTCGCCGGTGGCTGCGCACCGAGGTGCGTGGAAGTACGCCGGGACCCCCGCCGGAGGCGGGACCCCGGCCTCTGCGTTTTTACGCTTCTTCTTCCGTCAATGGTTCGAAGGAGCTGTAGGCCTGGTAGTTGCGGAAGAAGCGGCTGTAGATTTCCGTGCCGTCGTCGAAGGTGGCGTCTTCGAGGGGTTTCACCTCGACCACCTGCTTCAGCTTCCAGGTGATGAGTTCGTGGTTCTCGTTCTGGTAGCTGGTTTCCTGCTGCTTTCCGTGGTCGGCGGCCTTCTCCGCGGCTTCTTCTTCCGATTCGGCCTTCAGCAGGACGAACGATTCCTCGTACAGCGGCTGGTGGTCGGCGGCGTCCGAGGTGGCCTCCAGGAGCAGGACCGCGACGTAGTAGTCCAGCTCGACGGCGCGCTCGTCCTGCAGGAGCTCTCGCGGGTCGAGGGGGCCGATGTTGATCGAACCGATCGCGTCGAAGTCGTCACTGCTCATGCCCCCAGGATCTCACCCGCCGGGGAGCAGGGCGCGCACCGCCTCGATGCTGTCGGCCGATGCCGCGTCCTTGTCCGGCCGGTAGCGCAGGACGCGGGCGAAGCGCAGCGCGACACCGCCGGGGTAGCGGGGGCTGGTCTGCACGCCGTCCAGCTCGATCTCCACCACGAGATCGGGCGCGATGTGCACGGTCCAGTCGTCGCGGTGGGTCTCCCGGCGCTGGAACTCCGCGGTCTGCCAGGCCAGCAGTTCGTCGGTCAGGCCCTTGAAGGTCTTGCCGACCATGATCGGCGGTCCGCCGTCCGGGTCGCGGGCGCCGAGGTGCAGGTTGGACAGGTGGCCGCGGCGCCGGCCGTGACCCCACTCGGCGGCCAGCACGATCAGGTCGAGGGTGTGCTCGGGTTTGACCTTCCGCCACGCGCGGCCGCGGCGTCCGGCGGCGTAGGGGGAGTCGAGGTCCTTGACCACGACGCCTTCGTGCCCGTCGGCCAGCGCCTCCTCGAAGAGCGCGGCTGCGCGCTCAGCGGTCGCTGTGGCCGGAATCCGGTGCTGCGGGGCGACTTTCGAGAGTGCGTCGAGCCGGTCGCGCAGCGGCAGGTCGACCAGGTCAGTGCCGTCGAGGTGCAGGCAGTCGAAGAAGTACGGGTGCAGCAGGAGTTCTCGCGAGCTCTGCGCGCCGAAGCGGCTCATCGTCTCCTGGAACGGGCGTGGTCGGCCGCCGTCGTCGAGGGCGAGGGTTTCGCCGTCGAGGACCACCGACCGGCAGTCCAGACCGCGCACCAGGTCGACGAGTTCCGGGACGCTGCGGGTGATCTCGCGCAGCGTGCGGGTGTAGACGCGCACCTCGTCGCCGTCGCGGTGCACCTGGATGCGCGCACCGTCCAATTTGTACTCGACGGTCGCTTCGCCCAGCTCGGCGAGCGCGGCGTCCAGGGACTCGGCGGGCGAAGCCAGCATCGGCCGGACCGGGCGCCCCACCTCCAGGCGGAACTCGCCGAGCGCCGGTTCGCCGCCGCGCAGAGCTGCCTCGGCGGTCGCGGGCAACCGGCCGGAGAGCATGAACGCGCGCCGCACCCCTTCGGTCGGCACGCGGGCGGCCGCGGCGATGGCCTCGATCATCACGCCTTCCAGCGCGCCCTGGCGGAGCTCGCCGCCGAACAGCCGCACCAGGAACTCCTGCTCGGCAGCGGTCGCCTTGCCGAGCAGCCCGGTCAACGCCTCCGCGCGGCGCTGTCCCGAGCCGGAACCGCTGATCAGCCGCACTCCGTCGATCGCGGAGTCCACGTCGCCGATGGTCAGCGTCGGCTCGGGCGCCGGTTCGACGTCCAGCGCGGCCAGCGTCGACCAGCCCACACCGGCTCGTCCGCCGGGCAGCTCACCGGCCAGCAGGGCCGTCGCCGGGCGGACCTCCTCGGGATCCAGGCGGCCGAGCAGCCCGGCGATCGAGGCGGTCTTCGCCTTGCGGGAGCGAGTAGCCGCGACTTCGCGCGAGGTCGTCACCACGTCCGCGAGCAGCACCATGCGCTCATGGTGCGCGCATCCACCGACAACGGCGACGACACCGAGAGGCCGTGAGCACTTTGGGCTGCTAGAGCGACCCAAAGTGCTCACGGATGCTCACTTGCCGGTCGCCATGCGGAGGACGTCGAGGGCTTCGTCGAGCTGCTCGACGGTGAGCTTGCCGGAGTCGACGTGGCCGCGCTCCAGGACGACCTCGCGGATCGTCTTGCGCTCCTTGAGGGCCTGCTTGGCGACCGCCGCCGCTTCCTCGTAGCCGATGTAGCGGTTCAGCGGCGTGACGATCGACGGCGAGCCCTCGGCGTAGGCGCGGGCCTGCTCGACGTTGACCTGCACGTCGGCGAAGACCTTGTCGGCCAGCAGGCGGGACACCGCGGCCAGCAGCCGGGCCGACTCGAGGACGTTGCGGGCGATCACCGGCAGCATCACGTTGAGCTGGAAGTTGCCCTGCGATCCGGCGAAGGCCACCGCCGCGTCGTTGCCGATCACCTGCGCGACGACCTGGAGGGTCGCCTCCGGGATCACCGGGTTGACCTTGCCCGGCATGATCGACGAACCGGGCTGCAGGTCCGGCAGCGCCAGCTCGGCCAGGCCGGTGCGCGGGCCGGAACCCAGCCACCGCAGGTCGTTGGCGATCTTGGTCAGGCTGACCGCGACGGTGCGCAGGTGACCGGAGGTCTCCACCACCGAGTCCTGCGCGGCCTGCGCCTCGAAGTGGTCGCGCGCCTCGGTCAGCGGCAGGCCGGTGACCGAGGCGAGCTCGGCGGACACCGCCTCGCCGAAGCCGTCCGGTGCGTTGAGGCCGGAGCCCACGGCGGTGCCGCCGATCGGCAGCTCGCCCAGCCGCGGCAGGCCGCTGCGCAGCCGCTCGACGCCGTAGCGGACCTGCGACGCCCACGCACCGGCCTCCTGGGCCAGCGTGATCGGCACCGCGTCCATCAGGTGCGTGCGGCCGGACTTGACCACCTCGGTCCACTCGGCAGCGCGGGCCTCGACGGTGGCCGCGAGGTGCTCGAGCGCCGGGATGACGTCGGTGAGCACGGCTTCGGTGGCGGCGACGTGGATGGTCGTCGGGAAGGTGTCGTTGGACGACTGCGAGGCGTTGACGTGGTCGTTGGGGTGCACGTCGCGGCCCAGCCGGCGCGAGGCCAGGGTCGCGATGACCTCGTTGGCGTTCATGTTCGACGACGTGCCGGAGCCGGTCTGGAACACGTCGATCGGGAAGTGCGCGTCGTGCGCGCCTTCGGCGACCTCGTCGGCCGCAGCGGCGATCGCCTCGGCGACGTCGGCGTCGAGCACTCCGAGCCGAGCGTTGACCCGGGCGGCGGCGGCCTTGAGCAGGCCGAGCGCGCGGATCTGGGCGCGTTCCAGGCCGCGCCCGGAGATCGGGAAGTTCTCCACGGCCCGCTGCGTCTGCGCGCGGTACAGGGCGTCGGCGGGCACCCGCACCTCGCCCATCGTGTCGTGTTCGATCCGGTACTCCTGTTCACCCATGACAGAAGTGTCCCGCCGCGATGACCACCGGGGCAGCGTGGGCCGCCCCACTCATCGCCCGCGACCAGCCGAAAAGCCCTTTCTGGAACGATGAAGGTGCCGCATCTCGCACAGCGCGAAGGGCGCCTCCCACGAGGGGAGACGCCCTTCGGGTGCGCTCGGATCAGCCGATGGTGTCGCTGATCCAGGACTTGTAGGCCGTCGCGTCCGTGTAGATGGACGGCGCCGTGCCGCAGACCGGGACCAGGCTGCCCAGGCGGCTGGTGACGCCGGTGAGCTTCCAGTCGCCCGGCTGGCCCTCCAGCTGCGGGCCGCCCGAGTCGCCGAAGCAGGCGTTGGCCAGCAGCTCCGAGCTGCCGGTGCAGATCTCGGTGTCGGCGTCGACGCCGCTCAGCGAGCACTGCGCGTCGGGGACGACCTGGGTGTCCAGCTCCTGCAGCTGCTCCGGCGGCTGGCCGCAACCGCGCACCGGGCAGGTCACGCCCCAGCCGATGATGCGCGAGGGCGTGCCCGCGTCACCGGAGGAGTCGGCGATCTGGATCGGCTTCTCCGGCACCGCCTGGTCCAGCTTCAGCAGCGCGATGTCCCCGTTGGGGTTCTTGGTCGCGTAGTCCGGGTGCACCACGATCTCGGACACGCCGACCTCGGTGCCGCCGGTGGTCTGGTTCGGGCTGCCGATGCGCAGGCCGAGGTCGGCCGGCGTGACGTCCTGGACGCAGTGCGCGGCGGTGACCACCCACTGCTCGTCGATCAGCGACGCGCCGCAGCTGTGCTTGCCGCCCCGCTGCAGCGAAGCCATCCAGTCGTACTGCTCGGTGGCGTCGTGGCCCCCGACGATCAGCGCGCCTGGGTCGTCGGCTGCGGTCGCGGCCGGTGCGACACCCGCGCCCAGCGCGAGCGCGGCGATGCCCGCGAGCAGCATTGACCTCTTCTTCACGAAATTCCTCCCCGACGAGATCCCCGTTCCCGGTGAACGTATGGGCGGGGGATCGGGGCGGGTACCGCCGACTGCCGCAGCGCTTTCGCCGGAGTGGCCCAGCATCTCGCCGCTGGCGCGGACATCGCGGACGGATCGGGCTAGCCTGGGTTCGTCCACGCGATCGATGACGAGGTGGTGGGCATGACCGGGGTGTCGCACGAGGTCGATCTGCTGATCGTCGGAGCGGGTCCGACGGGGCTGTTCGCCGCCTACTACGCGGGTTTTCGCGGGATGTCGGTGGCGCTGGTGGACGCGCTGCCCGAGCCCGGCGGTCAGGTGACCGCGATGTACCCGGAGAAGATGATCTTCGATGTGGCCGGGTTCCCCGAGGTGCGCGGCCGGGATCTGGTCGCCGCGCTGGTGGAGCAGGCCGATCAGTACGCCCCGCGCTACCTGCTCGGCGAGCACGCCGTTGAGCTGTCCGATGTGGATGGTGGACTGCTGGTCGGCGTCGGCGACGAGTCGGTGCGGGCGGGTGCGGTCCTGGTCACCGCCGGGATCGGCGAGTTCAGCCCGCGTCCGCTGCCCGTCGGTGGCGACTGGGTCGGCCGCGGCGTGGTGCACTTCATCCCCGAGCTGTCCATCCACAGTGGACGCGACGTGGTGGTGGTCGGCGGCGGGGACTCCGCGTTCGACTGGGCCCTGGCGCTGCACCCGGTGGCGCGCAGCGTCGCGCTGGTGCACCGCCGGTCGCGGTTCCGCGCGCACCCGGGCCTGGTCAGCAAGGTCGAGGACCTGGGCGTCCCGCTGATCACCCCGGCCGAGGTGGTGGAGATCCGCGGCGACGACAGCGGAGTCCGCGAGGTCGAGATCGAGGTGGGCGGATCGGAGCGCCGGGTGCTGCCCGCGCAGACCGTGGTCGCCGCGCTGGGCTTCACCGCCGACCTGGGCCCCATCGAGGAGTGGGGCCTGGAGCTGGACAAGCGGGCGATCCTGGTCGACACGACGATGCGCACCAACCGGCCGCGGGTCTACGCGGCAGGCGATGTCGCGGCGTACCCGGGCAAGGTCAAGCTGATCGCAACGGGATTCGGCGAAGCGGCCACGGCGGTCAACAACATCGCCGTCGAACTCAACCCGGAAGCCCACCTCTTCCCGGGCCACTCCTCCAACCTGACCTGACCTCCGCCGATTCGATCACGGGAGCCCTGACCGGCGGAGAAAGGCGAACGCGCAACCGGTGTGGGGCCCGGTTGCGCGTTCGTGTCGATCGGGGCTGGTCAGCCGCCGGTGTTCTGGTTGACCCAGTCCGCGTAGGCGGTCACGTCGGTGTAGATCGACGGACCGGTGGCGCAGGTCGAGTCGTTGTTGCCGGCGCGGCTCGTCGCACCGATCAGCTCCCAGTTGCCCTGGGTGCCCTTGATCTGCGGGCCGCCCGAGTCGCCGTAGCAGGCGCCGGAGTTGCCGTTCGGGTTGTCCGTGCAGATCTCGCCCTGGCCGTCGATGCCCTGGCAGGTGTTGTCGTCGACGATCTGGGTGTCGAGCTCCTGCAGGTTCTGCGGGGCCGGGCCGCAGCCGGGCTCGCCGCAGGTCTGGCCCCAGCCGATGATCCGGGTGGCGGTGCCCGGGTCACCGGAGGCGGAGGCGATGTTGATCGGGGCCGCCTGCAGCGGGTGGTCCAGCTGGAACACCGCGATGTCACCGGAGGGGTGCGTCTGCACGTTGGTGACCTTGGCCTCTTCGCCACCGGTGGTGTGGTCGTTGCTGCCGACCCGCACGGTGAAGTCGCCGCCGCCCTGCACGCAGTGCGCCGCCGTCACGACCCAGTCGGGCTTGATCAGCGAGCCACCGCAGATGTGCGAACCCTGCTGCTGCAGGGACACCATGAACGAGTACTCCTCGGTGGCGTCGTGGCCGCCGACGATGTACGGGTTGACGTCGTCGGGCTGGGCAGTCGCGGGCATGCCCAGTGCGCCTAATGCGCCGACGGCCGCGAGGGCGGCGATGAGAACCGAACGCTTCCGCATTTCCGTCGAATCCTCCCGAGGTCCCGGCTCCGCTGGCCGGCTGGGTACGGACAGTAAGGGGATTCGCTCCATCGACGTACCCACTAAGGGATGAGACCGGAAATGGAGAAGCGGTGACCCGCTGCGAAACAGCAGGTCACCGCTTCAAGAACCGAGCAGGCTCCGATGCCCGGGGATATTTACCAGTTTCCCGGAAGCGCCGGTCAGGGCAGCAAGCCGTGGCGAGCGGAGTCGTCGCCGTAGTCCACATCGGCGTACTCGCGCAGCTTGGTCAGCCGGTGCTGGCCCTCGATGACGCGCACGGTGCCGGACTTGGAGCGCATCACGATCGACTGCGTGGTGCACCGGTTCGCGCGGTAGTGCACGCCCTTGAGCAGCGCGCCGTCGGTGATGCCGGTGGCGCAGAAGAACATGTTGTCGCCGCGCACCAGGTCCGAAGTGGTCAGCACCTGGTTCACGTCGTGCCCGGCCTCGCGCAGCTTCGCGCGCTCGGCGTCGTCGCGCGGCCACAGGCGGGTCTGGATCTCGCCGTCGAGGCACTTCAGCGCGCAGGCCGAGATGATGCCCTCCGGGGTGCCGCCGATGCCCAGCAGCATGTCCACGCCGCTGCCCGGGCGCGCCGCCGCGATCGCACCGGCCACGTCGCCGTCGGAGATGAACTGGATGCGCGCGCCCGCCTCGCGGACCTCCTTGACGATCTGCTCGTGGCGCGGGCGGTCCAGGATGCACACCGTCACGTCCGAGACGTCGATGTGCTTGGCCTTGGCGACCCGGCGCACGTTCTCCGCGATCGGTGCGCTGATGTCGATGGACCCGGCGGCCTCCGGACCGACGGCCATCTTCTCCATGTAGAACACCGCGGACGGGTCGAACATGGTGCCCCGCTCGGAAACCGCGAGCACCGCCAGCGCGTTCGGCATGCCCTTGCTGAGCAGCGTGGTCCCGTCGATCGGGTCGACGGCGACGTCGCACGCCGGGCCCTCGCCGTTGCCGACCTCCTCGCCGTTGAACAGCATCGGGGCTTCGTCCTTCTCGCCCTCGCCGATCACCACGACGCCCTGCATCGACACGGTGCCGATGAGCTTGCGCATCGCGTCCACCGCGGCGCCGTCACCGGAGTTCTTGTCACCGCGGCCGACCCACCGTCCGGCGGCCATCGCGGCCGCTTCGGTCACGCGGACGAGTTCCATGGCGAGGTTGCGGTCCGGGGCTTCCCGGTGTCGTTCGGTGCTGGAGCTCATCGCGCCTCCCGGTCGTGATCAATCTTCGGGTTCTACTGCCCGAGCACGACGGGACCAGGCCCGCGCTCAGGCTCGCTGGCTCCGATCTTCGCAGATCGGCGGCCTGGTCGGAGGCATCGCGTGGGCCAGCCCACTCCGGCCGCGCCTGCCCGACCGGCAGGAAGGCCGCTGGTGAGAGCATGGTGGTCGTGGCCGAACCCAGCAACCAGCAACCGGCGCCGTCGCGTCCGCCCCGGACCGTTTCGGCGATGGTGTTCGCGATCCTCTCGCTGGTCCTGATCGCCTTCGGGATGGCGGGCCTGCTGGGCCGGTGCTCGTTCAACCCCGGCAGCCCCTCGGTCGAGGTCCCGACCGTCAACGTGCCCGCCGAGCTGGACCGGGCGTCCGCGCGCGTGCACTTCCCGCTCCTCGACCCCGAACTGCCGGCGAACTGGCGCTCCAACTCGGTGAACGTGCTGACGCTGCGCTCGCACGCCGAGGTCGTGCGCGTCGGCTGGCTGACCGGCGGCGGCCACTACCTGCGCTTCTCCCAGTCGACGGCCGTCGAGGAAGAGCTGGTCACCGCCGACACCCGCCAGCCGCCGCAGGCGCTGGGCACGGTCGAAGCCGGCGGCCAGCAGTGGGTCCGCTACCAGAGCGTCGGCGAGGAGCAGGCCTGGGCGACCGACCACAACGGCGTCCGCCTCCTGATCGCAGGAGACGCAGCGGAACCCGAGTTCCGAACCCTCGCCGAAGCAGCCCTCAAAGCCCCCACCAAACCCTGACCCCCGGTCCCTCACGCTCCACACCCGTGCTCCGTGGTCCGGGGGTTCCGCAATTTCAATGGAAATCAGACGTCCAATTTCCATTGAAATTGCGGAAGTTCTCCACAGGCAGGACGACCTGTCCACAAGCGTCGGTGTGTCGGGTCCCAACACGCCGATACGTCCCGTCCTGGGCTGCGCCTATACCCGGAAGGTGCGGGTTGTCAAGTCGAGACCACAGTTTCAATTGAAACTGCAAAACCCAGGCACGGCCGAGCGCAGTTTCAATTGAAACTGTGGTTCAAGGTGGGCCGTGCGTCGTCGGTTGGTCGGAGCGATGCGGTGCACAGGTGTCGGCGTGTCAGATGCGGACACGCCGATGATCCGCAACTTCAATGGAAATCGGACCTTCGATTTCCATTGAAATTGCGGGACCCGGCAGCCAGGCAGGGGGAGGGTTACTCCTGTTCGACGGCGGCGAGGGCGCGTTCCACGCGCTCGCGGGCGCCCGCGAGGTGGCGTTCGCACACCGCCGCGAGGGCTTCGCCGCGCTCCCAGAGCGCTAGGGAGTCCTCGAGGGACAGGCCGCCGGCCTCCAGCTGCTTGACCACATCGGCCAGCTGGTCGCGGGCCTGCTCGTAGCCGAGCTCAGCGATCTCCGGGTAGTCGGCCACCGGGTCGAAGTGCTCGTCCTGCTGCTCGTTCGCGGTCACGGGGTCGGACTCTCCACGTTCTTCTGCACGGACACCACCGCGGTGGCGATCGCCTGGTCGTAGCCGACGAACGCCTCGGCGAACTCGGCACCGTCGCCTTCGCGCACCGCGTCGTTGATGCGCAACTGCGCCTCCGCGACCCTACGTCGGTGCGCCGACACCGCCCACCACCCGGCCCCCACGTACCCGGAAGTGGCCTCGACCAGCGCGCGCAGCTGCGACGGCAGGTCCCGGCGATCGGCGGACTGGCAGCCGCCGAGCAGCGCGGCCCAGCACCCGGCCGCAGCGGTGTCCGCTGCTTCGGCGCGGCGCTGCACCTCACCGGCCTGACGCGAACCGGTCGCCGCGGAACGCGCGACACCGACGGTCAGGGGGAGGAACGAGGGGTCCAGCTCGGGGTGCACGGTTCTTCCGTCCTGTTCAGCCTGCTCGATCCGGCACGACGGCCTGGATCGCACCGTCAACGACCCGCACCCGCAATCGAGTTCCCGGCGGGGCTTCGTCGACCGATCGGAGCACGCCGTCCGCGCCGTCCTCGATGCGCTGCACGATCGCGTATCCACGAGCCAGCGTGGCCGCAGGACCGAGGGTCGTCAAGCGAGATCGGGTGGCGGTCAGCGCGTGCTGCTCGGTGTTGAGCGCGGTGGTCATCGCCCGCCGGGCGCGGTCGCGCAGCATGCCCACCTGCTCAGCGCGCTGCGCCAGCGGCCCGAGCGGATCGGCCAGCACCGGACGGCTGCGCAGCGCATCGAGCAGCCGCCGCTCCCGGTCCACCCATCCGTGCAACGCGCGGCGGGCGCGGTCGCGCAGCTGGTGGATGCGCTGGGTCTCCTCGGCCACGTCGGGCACCACGCGCTTGCCCGCGCCGGTCGGCGTCGAGCAGCGCACGTCGGCGACGTGGTCCAGCAGCGGCGAGTCAGGTTCGTGCCCGATGGCGCTGACCACCGGCGTGCGGCAGGCCGACACCGCGCGGCACAGTGCTTCGTCGGAGAACGGCAGCAGGTCCTCGACGCTGCCGCCGCCGCGGGCCAGCACGATCACGTCGACCTCGGGCATCTTGTCGAGCTCCTGCAGCGCCTCGAGGATCTGCGGCACCGCGCTCGAGCCCTGCACGGCGACGTTGCGGATCTCGAACTGCACGGCGGGCCAGCGCAGCTCCGCGTTGGTCAGCACGTCGTGCTCGGCGGCGGAGGCGCGGCCGGTGATCAGCCCGACCCGGTTCGGCAGGAACGGCAGCGGCCGCTTGCGGGCCGGGTCGAACAGGCCCTCCGCCTTGAGCAGCTGGCGCAGCCGTTCGATGCGGGCCAGCAGCTCACCGATGCCGACCGCGCGGATCTCGTCGACCCGCAGGCTCAGTGTGCCGCGCCCGACGAAGAACGTCGGCTTGCCGTGCACCACGACCCGGCTGCCGTCGGTCAGCGGCGGATCCATCTTGCGGAGCATCGCGGAGGAGCAGGTCAGCGTCAGCGACACGTCGGCGGACGGGTCGCGCAGCTGCAGGAACGCGGTGGCGGCGCCGGGGCGCATCGAGATCTGGGTGATCTGGCCCTCGACCCAGATCGAGCCGAGGCGGTTGATCCACTCGGCGATCTTGCGCGCGACGGTCCGTACCGGCCAAGGCTCCTCAGGGCTCGTCGGGGAAGTCAGCTGCACTCCTCAGATCTCGTCGGGAAGTCGTGGCTCATTCGTCGCGGAGGCGTTCCAAGCGGTTCTTCAGCATGCGGAGGAACTCGGGGCGCTGCTCGTGCTGCTGCTCGTGGGCGAGCAGCTCGGCCAGTTCCGCTTCGCCGAACGAGCGGAGCCTGCCGCGCAGCTGGGGCAGCGTCAGCTCGTCGTACTCGGCGATCAGCGAGGACTCCGCCGCGGGGGCCTCCGGTTCGTCCTCGTCGAAGGTCGCCCAGGCGGGCTGCTCCTCCGGGGTGCGCAGCACGGCGAGCGCCTCGTCGCCCTTGATCGCCAGCTCGGTGATCTGCTGCTGGACCCGCATCGACGCCTGCAGCGCCTGGCTGGCCACGGTGACCGGCAGCCCGAGCAGCGTGGTCGGCAGGTGACGGGCCTGTTCGACGGCGGTGGCCGCCAGCCCCGCGGCGACTCGCACCGGCAGCGGAAACGAAGACATGTGCCCAGCCTGCCGCACTTGACCCCGGGAAGCCATCACCTCACCGCACTACTGTGATCAGCCCCGCGGCCCGGCGACGTGATCTGCGTCCGCCAGGCCGGGCGCGAGGCTGAACGCTCGTCCTTGGTCTTGAAACGCCGGAGGCGTTTAGCCCACCCTCGCAGCTTGCACCGCCGCGGGTTCTCAGGCGTCGTCTGACGAGGACAGCCCCAGTGCTGTGTATTGGTCATACATGAGTCGGGGATCCCGGAGATCAGACGGCGTCTGAGGTTCCGCTACCTGCACCGCTACGCAAAATGAGTGAAGACAGGTTCTGAGCGTTGCGGGGTAGGTCCGTACCCTTGGGGGCATGACGACCTCGCCCGAGGCCACTGACCTCGTTGACCAGGACGCCGGGCCGACCAAGCGCGTTCTGCTGGCCAAGCCGCGTGGGTACTGCGCAGGTGTCGACCGCGCGGTGGTCACCGTCGAGAAAGCGCTCGAGACCTACGGCGCACCGATCTACGTGCGCAAGGAGATCGTGCACAACCGGCACGTGGTGGACACGCTGTCCGAGCGCGGCGTGATCTTCGTGGACGAGACCGACGAGGTGCCCGAGGGCGCGCTCGTGGTGTTCTCGGCGCACGGCGTGTCCCCGGCGGTGCACGAGGAGGCGGCCAAGCGCAACCTCCGCACCATCGACGCGACCTGCCCGCTGGTCACCAAGGTGCACAAGGAGGTCCACCGGTTCGCCCGCGAGGACTACGACATCCTGCTGATCGGCCACGAGGGCCACGAGGAGGTCGAGGGCACCGCCGGTGAGGACCCGGACCGCGTGCAGCTGGTCGACAAGCCGGAGGACGTCGACAAGGTGGAGGTCCGCGACCCGAACAAGGTCGTGTGGCTGTCGCAGACCACGCTCAGCGTGGACGAGACGATGGAGCGGGTGGACCAGCTCAAGGAGCGGTTCCCGGACCTGCAGGCGCCGCCGAGCGACGACATCTGCTACGCCACCTCCAACCGCCAGCACGCGGTGAAGGCGATGGCGCCGGAGTGCGACCTGGTGATCGTGGTCGGCTCGCAGAACTCCTCGAACTCCAAGCGCCTGGTCGAGGTCGCCCTGCAGGCCGGCGCGTCGGACTCGCACCTGGTGGACTTCGCCTCGCAGATCGACGAGGCCTGGTTGGAGGGCGTCACCACGGTCGGCGTGACCAGCGGTGCCTCGGTGCCGGACGTGCTGGTCATGCAGGTCCTGGACCACCTGGCGGAGCGCGGCTGGAACCAGGTCGACGAGGTCACCACGGCCAACGAGAAGGTCACCTTCGCCCTGCCGCGGGAGCTCCGCAAGGACCTGGACAGCAACCCGGACAAGCCCCGGGGCGTCCGCTGACCCGGATCCGGTGACGAACCAGACCTGAAAAAAGGCACCCGGCCGATCCGCCGGGTGCCTTTTTCGCGTCTGCTGAAGTCCTCATCCGTACCGCTCGTCGCGTCGCGGCCTCCGGGCTCGCCTCGGCGGCTCGCCCTGCGGCGGCTCCGCCGGCCGCGGCCGTCCCGGCGCCTGCCGCGGGGCTGCGCCCCGCCGCGGCGGCACGGCCCGCTCCGCCGGCCGGCCTTCCGCTCCGCGCGGTCGCCCGGGCGCGGCTTCGCCTCGCCGGGGCGCTTCGCTGCGTCGCGGCGGCTCCTCCCGCCGCGGCCGTCCTGGCGCCTGCGCGCGTCCGCGCTCACCGCGCTCCGCGCGCTCGGGCCGTTCACCTCGTTCAGGCCGCTCGCGCCGCTCACCGCGTTTCGGACGTCCGTCCTCACCACGGGGCTTGCGCTCCTCGGGGCGCCGCTTGCGCTCTTCACCTGCGGGCTTGCGGGGCGGGTTGGGCAGCCGGCGCTTCTTGGTGGCCGCATCGGGGTCGGCGTCCTCGGGGCGCTTGCCGGGCTTCTCCGTAACGAACATGCGGACGAGCCCGATACCCAGAGCGACGATCGTGGCCCCGGCCATGATCGGGAAGCTGCTGATCAACGGGCGCGCTACCGCGAGCGCCTTGCCGGTGAAGCCCGCACCCGCGGCGGCACCGGACCCGGTCAACAGCACCAGCAGCGGCATCACGATGACCAGGACCAGCGGCGGCTGCACCATCGGACCGAAGACGTTGCGCCGCTTGACCAGCAGCACACCCAGCACGCTCCCGACGAAGAAGCACGCCTTGAACAGGATGCCGGGTTGGCTCCAGATCAGGATGTCCAGCACGGTGCCGATCGCGGTGGGCACTGCGGCCAGCAGCACGGCAACCCACAGCGGCACTCCGGCCGAGCGGAAGGCCGAGCGCGCCGACCAGGGAGGCAAGCCGTTGCCGGGGGAGGAGCTCTGGCTCTCGCGGATCGCGGTCACGAGTCACAACGGTAACGGTCCAGTACGCCGGGCGTAGAGCCCTCTTCCAGAACTTGCGGATTACCCCACGTTCGGTTCCGGCGATTCCGGCCCCGCGATGACCGGAATGCGATGTTCGTGCCGATCATCGGGCGAGCTGTCGCTTGGCCGGGTGTGTGAACCTTGACACAAGTAGCGTGAGCATTTTAGCGTCCGAGCAATCGTTTTCTCGCGTTCCGCGAACGGCGTGACGGGAGGCTCATGGGCACAGCGCCACCGCTGGTCGAAATGGCCGGCATCAGCAAGCGCTACGGGGGTGTGCTGGCGTGCGACGACGTGGACCTGTCGGTCCTCGCCGGTGAGGTGCACGCGCTGCTGGGGGAGAACGGCGCCGGCAAGAGCACGCTGATGAAGGTGCTGTCCGGTGACGTCACCGATCACGCTGGATCGATTTCGATCGAGGGCCGGCAGGTCCAGTTCGGCAAACCGGCCGACGCCCAGCACGCCGGGGTCGCGATGATCCACCAGGAGCTCGACCTGGTCCCGGCGCTCAGCGTCGCGGAGAACCTCCACCTCGGGCGCGAGCCGCGCAACCGCTTCGGCGCGGTCGACCGCCGGAAGATGGCCGACCGCACCCGGGAGCTGCTGCGCCGCACCGGCATGGAGCTGGACCCGCAGCGCCCGGTCGGCGAACTGCGCGTCGGCGAGCAGCAGCTGGTCACCATCGCCCGCGCGCTGCTGCTGGACGCGAAGGTGCTGATCATGGACGAGCCGACCTCGGCGCTGTCCAGCACCGAGGTGGAGCGGCTGTTCGCGGTGATCGCCGAGCTGCGCCGCAGCGGCACCGGCATCGTCTACATCTCGCACCGGATGGACGAGATCGGCCGGGTGGCCGACCGTGCCACCGTGCTGCGCAACGGCCGCAAGGTCGCCGAGTTCGACGCCCGGGAGCTGACCGCCGAGCAGGCCGCCGAGGCGATGGTGGGCCGCTCGGTGAAGACCAGGTTCCAGACCGAGCAGCACGAGGTGGGCGAGGAGCTGCTGGCGGTGTCGGGCTTCGCCGTGCGCCCGCGCCGACCGAAGGTGGGCCGCCGGGAACCCGCGGGCATCGATCTGACCGTG
Source organism: Saccharopolyspora oryzae (assembly GCF_027853915.1). GTDB lineage: Bacteria > Actinomycetota > Actinomycetes > Mycobacteriales > Pseudonocardiaceae > Saccharopolyspora > Saccharopolyspora oryzae. The sequence goes on along the minus strand of NZ_JAQGLA010000014.1, from coordinate 102,975 downwards.
CGCCGCGGGGAGATCGTCGGGCTCTGCGGGTTGCTCGGCGCAGGACGCACCGAACTGCTGGAAACGCTGTTCGGGGCGGGGTCCTCCGGCACGTGGGAGGGGGAGGTGACCCTCGACGGGCGCCCGGTGCGGCCGAGGGGTCCGCGCCGTGCGCTGCGCGAGGGCATCGCCTTCGTGCCGGAGGACCGCAGGAGTTCCGGGCTGGTGCTGGAGCACTCGGTGCTGGCCAACACGGTGCTGTCGGTGCTCGACAAGCTGGGGCCGCTGGGGCTGGTCCGCCGCCGCAAGGAGGTGGCAACGACCGAGGGCAGCGTGCAGCAGCTCAAGGTCAAGCTCGGCCGGATCCTCGACCCGGTCGGCACCCTGTCGGGTGGCAATCAGCAGAAGGTCGTGTTCGGCCGGATGTTGCTGACCGAACCCCGGCTGCTGCTGCTGGACGATCCCACCCGCGGGGTGGACATCGGCGCGAAGGCGGAGATCTACCAGCTGCTCGGCGAGATCGCCGAACGCGGCATCGGGGTGCTGCTGGCGTCCTCGGAGCTACCGGAGCTCGTCGGCGTCTGCCACCGGGTGGTGGTGCTGCGCGGTGGCCGCAGCGTCGCCGAGTTCGACACCGCGCAGGCCGGCGAGGCCGAACTGCTGGCTGCCGCGATGGGCGAGCGGTCGGGTGATGGGTCCGACCCGGTGGTCGGCACCGGGCCGCAGAGCACCGGGGGAGGCGCGAGGTGAGCAACCAGACGGCGGAGCGGCCTTCGGCGGCCGCGCCGCAGAAGCGGACGAGCACCGTCGAGACGCTGTTCCGGTTCCAGAGCTTCTTCGGACTGGTCGCGGTGTTCCTCGCCGCGGTGATCTTCTCGCCCCGCAACGACGAGGGGCAGATCCTCTTCCTGACCAGCGACAACCTGTTCAACATCGTGCGCGCGGTGTCGGAGATCGGGATCATCGCGGTCGGCTTGACCTTCGTGATCCTGATCGGCGGCATCGACCTGTCCGTGGGGTCGGTGCTCGGCCTGGCCGCGGTCGGCTCGGCCGTGCTGATGGTGGAGGACGGCCTCGGGGTGTGGGCGGCCGTCGTGCTGGTGCTGATCGCCGGCATCGTCTTCGGCGCGCTGCAGGGGACCGCGGTCGCGCTGCTGGGGGTGCAGGCGTTCATCGTCACGCTGGCCGGGTTGCAGATCGCGCGCGGACTGGCGCGCATGTGGTCCGGCGGCGAGACCGTGCAGATCTCCTACGGGGACGGGCCGGGGCAGGCGCCGATGCTGTTCTCGCTGCTCGGCGAGCGCACGTTCGGCGGTGTGGTGCCGATCCCGGTGCTGATCTTCGCCGTGGTGGCGGTGGCCGCGATCCTGTTCCTGCGGAGCAGCGCGTACTCGCGGCACCTCTACGCCATCGGCGGCAACGAGAAGGCCGCGCGGTTGTCCGGTGTGCCGGTGAACCGGGTCAAGATCGTCGCGTTCGCCATCTCCGGGTTCTGCGCCGCGCTGGCCGGGATCGTGCACGCCGGACAGCTCAACGCGGGCAGCCCGAACGACGGCATCGCCTACGAGCTGGACGGGATCGCCGCGGTGGTCGTCGGCGGCACCAGCCTCGCCGGTGGCCGCGGCTCGGTCATCGGCACCATCGCCGGTGCGCTGCTGCTCGGCATCCTGAACAACATCCTGAGCCTGAACAGCGTCAACACCGATCTGCAACTGCTCATCAAGGGTCTGGTGATCGTCGCGGCGGCGGCGCTGCAGCGGCTGCGCCCCACGTCGTGAACCAACATCCGGGAGGAAGCACGATGCGCAAGACAACGAGGTCGTTGGTCGCAGCCACCTGCGCCGCATTCGCGCTCGCTGCCGCCGGTTGCGGCACCACCAGCGAGAACAGCGGGCAGGTGCAGCAGCAGGATCCCACCAAGAACTGCAAGGGCCCGGGTGGCAAGTACACGATCGGGATGAGCCAGGCCAACCTCGCCGAGCCCTACCGGGTCCGGATGGACGACGACATCCGCAACGCGGCGGGCAAGGTGCCGCAGTTCGACGTGCAGTTCTCCGACGCGGCCAAGGACAACTCCAAGCAGATCAGCGACGTCGAGAACTTCGTGACCAAGCAGGTCGACCTGCTGATGATCTCGCCGAACGAGGCCACGCCGCTGACCGACGTGGTGAAGAAGGCCTACAACAAGGGAATTCCGGTCGTGGTGCTGGACCGCAAGGTCGACGGCGAGGCCTTCACCACCTACATCGGCGCGGACAACGTGCAGATCGGGCGCCAGGCGGGCGAGTACTTCAAGAACACGCTGCTGCCGCAGGGCGGCAAGATCGTGCAGATCAAGGGCCTGTCCGGCTCGACCCCGGCCGCGGAGCGCGAAAAGGGCTTCAAGGAGGGCATCGCGGGCTCGAAGATCGAGATCGTGGACACCGCGGACGGCGAGTGGGAGCGCTCGGTCGGCCAGGAGAAGATGGACGCGCTGCTCAAGGCGCACCCGGACATCCAGGCGGTGTACTCGCAGAACGACCCGATGGCCGAAGGCGCGTACCTGGCCGCGCAGGCCGCCGGTCGCAACGACCTGAAGTTCGTCGGCATCGACGGGCTGCCGATCCCCTCCGGCGGCATCAAGGCCGTCGAGGAGGGTCGTCTGCAGGCCACCAACCTGTACCCGACCGGCGGTGCTGAAGCCGTGGAGGCGGCCAAGAAGCTGCTGGTCGACTGCCAGCAGGTGCCGAAGACGCAGACCCTGCCGACCGAACTGGTCACCAAGGACAACGCCGCCGAGGTCTACGCCCGGCTGAACCAGAGCTGACCCGCCGATCCGGTCGCCGCGCTCCGGCGCGGCGGCCGGATTCGCGCCCACGCACCCGAAGTCGGGTGAACCGCGGCTCACGCCGTCCGATGTGGATACTTGCCGTGCCGAACCGATTTATTTGGTGGCACGGCCTTTTGCTGGAATCGGGCAATACACCTGGATGGTGGTTGTCGGCGAGATCGCGCCCGGTGACCATCAGATCGGGTGAATTAGCGTTCTTGATTCCCCGACACCGCAGCACTATCACTTCCTTCCCGGAGATCTCTTCCCTACGCTTTCGCGGAATGCGCGAGTGATCTTCCGCTGCGGAGCAGAACGAGAACTCGATCCAGTAGCCGCGCACCATCATCGGAACAGCTGCACCACAGTCCACTGAGGACAGTGATGCGTGGGGAGGCCGAGCACGATGAGAGTCCGCTCAGCAACGCCGCGGTCGAGCGGGAGACGCCGTGCCCGCGGAGTCGGTGCCTACCTGGGAGTCGTGGCGCTCGCAGCGGCCGGAGTGGTCGCCAACGCCGGCGTCGGGTTCGGCTCCGGTCAATCGCAGGCGCAGCCCGCAGCGCCGACCAAGGGGCCGGTCGGTTGGGACACCTACCGCAACCTCGACTCGATGTCGCAGTCCCGCGGCGCCGAGCAGTCCCTGCAGTTCTCCAGCTACGACCGCACCGGCGGGAACAACGACGGGTTCCAGGGCACCTACTCCTGCCTGCGCATCTCCGACCGCGGTTGCGTGATCGGCGAGCACGACGGCCCCGGTGAGATCACCTCGATCTGGAGCACCCGGGAACCCCTCGGCGACGTCACCGCGACCGGCAACATCGTGATCGAGCTCGACGGCCGGACGGTGGTGGACGCCCCGTTCATCGACGTGGTGCGCGGCAAGCTGGGCGCCCCGTTCGTGTGGCCGCTGGTCGGCGACGACAACGACACCGCGGGCGGCGTGGTGATCAAGGTGCCGATGCCGTACCGCAAGTCGATGCGGGTCACCGTCGAGCACAACCCGTACTTCTACCACCTGTCCTACCGCGCCTTCCCCGACGCGGACGGGGTGCAGACCTTCAACCCCAACGAGCAGGCGACCGACGTCGTCGAGAAGCTGCGCCAGTTCGGCGTCGCCGACCCGAAGGGCAGCCCCAGCGGCACCCCGGTGCGCCGCGACTTCGACCTGGCGCCCGGCGCAGTCACCCCCGTCGCCGACCTGTCCGGTGCCGGCCAGATCAACCAGCTGCGGCTGAAGGTGCCGCAGGTGGTGGCCGCACCGCAGGTCGTCGACGACGGGCGGGCGTTCGGCGCGGCCGGGCGCAGCCGGTTCACGATGCGGGTGGCGCCGAACAACGACGGCATCCGGGTGATCAGGCGGTACGACCCGCAGATCGCCGACCAGGTCGGCAGCCTCAGCGTCGACGGGCAGCAGGTCGGCGAGTGGCGCAGCGGCGGCGCCGCACCGGGTTCGTGGGGCGTGCAGGTCATCGAGGTGCCGCCGACGGTGACCTCCGGCAAGTCCACGGTGGACGTCGAGAACAAGTTCATCTCCTCGTCGCTGGACTTCAACGAGTTCCGCTACGACGTGCAGAGCAAGGTCGGCGGCGACTGGGTCCGCACCGACGTCCTCGACCTCGGACCGGGCCACCCCGGCGAAGAAGCCGCGCACGGATACCGCATCGACAACCCGGTCTTCGCCCGCGAGAAGCTGGTCGGCCGCTACCCGACGAGGCCGGAGGACGTCGCCGCTTCCGACGAGGTGCTGGACAAGATGCGCCTGCGCATCAGCTTCGACGGCCAGACCACGGTCGACGCGCCGATCGGCGAGTTCTTCGGCAGCGGCCTCGGCGAGTACGACGTGCGCAACATGATGAGCTCGATCGACCCGGGTCTGGACGGCTGGTACACGTCCTGGTGGCCGATGCCGTTCGGCCAGAACGCCAAGGTGGAGCTGGTCAACACCGGCGGGGTGCCGGTGACCGGCGCGACCGCCGAGGTGACCAGCGCGCCGACCGCACCGGTCCCCGGCGCGGGCTACTTCCACGCCACCCACCACCGCGGCCAGACGGTGCCGGGCCAGGACTGGAACTTCCTGACCGCCAGCGGATCGGGCACCTTCTACGGCGTCACGCACAGCATGCGCGGGTTGATCCCGCCGGGTGCCAGGACGCGTTCCGACCAGCCGCTCTCCGACACGCGCGCCGGCACCCGCGATGTCAACACCCGCGAGGTCAACCAGCGCAACTACCTGGAAGGCGACGAGCGGTTCTTCGTCGACGGCAACCGCGACCCGGCCTGGCACGGGACCGGCACCGAGGACTTCTACGAGTCCGGCTGGTACTTCCGGTTCGGCACCACCTACTCGATGCCGTTGGCGGGCAACCCGTCGCACGAGATCAACGGCGACGGCTGCCAGTACGACTGCACGGGCGCCTACCGGCTGTTCGTGAACGACGCGGTGCCGTTCCGCACCGGCATCGTGGCGGGCATCGAGCACGGCCCGGTCAACGACGAGCCGGGCGACTACGGCTCGACGGCCTACTGGTACGGCGGGAACGCATCGGGCCGAGCGCTGCCCGGCCTCCCGTCGGTGCCGACCCAGTCGCCGAGCGCCCCGGCCCCGTCGGCGCCTCCGTCGGAAGCCCCGACCGGACCTCCGTCGACCCCGGCGTCGCCGGCCCCGTCGGCGACTCCGGCCCGGCCGTCGACCCCGGAGACGACGGCGCCGCACACCACGGGCCAGAACGACGGAACCCGGCCGTCCGACGTCGAACAAGCGGTCCAGGACGCCGTCGAAGAGCACCAGTCCAACGGCTGACCACCAGGTCGGAGCAGAGCGAACGGACCGTTCACCTCGAAAGGAGAGGTGGGCGGTCCGTTCGCTTCAGCCCTGCTGGGGCCGGGTGCTGCTGGCGCGGGCGACCAGGTGCGCGGAGAGGGTCGTCGTGGTCACCTCGCCCCGTTCACCGGCGATCCGGCCGAGGAGGAGCTGGGCCGCTACCGCCCCGACGTCGTAGGCGGGCTGGGCGACGACCGTCAGGGGTGGGTCGAGCAGGGTTGCCCACGGTGCGTCGTCGAAGGCCACCACGCCGATATCGCGACCGGGGCGCATGCCGAGCTCGGCGCAGGTCTCCAGCACGCCGACCGCCATCATGTTGTTGCCCACCAGCACCGCGTCCGGGCGGTCCGGCTGGGTCAGCAGCGAATGCGCGGCCTGCTTGGCGCCGGCCGCCTTGAACTCCGACCGCCGCACCAGCTCGTCGCTCTCCGGCAGCCCCGCGGTGCGGAGGCCGTCGCGGTAGCCCGCGAGCCGGTCGTCGGCGGTGAGCACGCCGCTCGGGCCGGTCAGGCAGGCGATCCGGCGGTACCCCTGGTCGGCGAGGTGCTGGACCGCCTCGGCTGCGGCGAGCCGGCTGTCCACGAGCACGGTGTCGCTCGGCGAGTTCGGCAGCGGCCGGTCCACCGCCACGACCGGCGTGGTGTGCCGGCCGAGCAGCTCGGCGCTCTCGCCGTGCCCGGTGGGGGACAGCAGCACCCCGGCGACCCGCTCCTGCAGCGCGACGTCGATGTACTCGCGCTCCTTCTCCGGCTCGTCGTCGGAGTTGCACAGCACCACCGAGTAGCCCGCCGCGTGCGCCACGTCCTCGACACCGCGCGCGATCGCGGTGAAGAACGGGTTCTCCACGTCCGCGATGATCAACGCCAGCACCGCGGTCTCCTGCTTGCGCAGGTTGCGGGCCGGGCCGTTGGGCCGGTAGCCGAGTTCGGCAGCCGCGGTGAGCACCCTGGCGGCCAGCGCGGGGTCGACGGAGCTCTTGCCGTTGAGCGCGCGGGAAACCGTCGCGGTGGACACCCCGGCGCGGGTCGCCACGTCACTGATCGTCGCCACGGTTCCTCCTCGTGACCTCTTCCCGAGTGATGGCGGGCCACCTGCCTTGACAGCCCGTGTCCTGCCAGAATAGCGTCCGAGTAAACGATTGCTCGCCGGTGATATCGGCTTTTCGGACACGAGTTGTTCCGGTCGGGCGACCCCGCGGGGGAGCCCGCCGGGTGGTGCTGGTGGCGCCTCCTCGCCGCCGCTCCTGCGCAGTCAACGCCGCCTGTCGCTCAATTTGGAGGAACTGTGGCCCGCATCGGTGTCGTCAGCATTTCCGACGGTCGTCACCACGTCCACGCCCGCAACGCCGACTTCATCCAGTCCAAACAGGACGGTCTGGTTCGGGCGCTGCGCGACGCCGGGCACGAAGTGGTGGTCGGCGACGACCTGGTGGCCACCAACGCGCTGGCCACCTCGGTGGCCCGCGAGGTCGCCGCAGCCGACGTGGACGTGACCGTCTTCTACTACGCGGTCTGGTCCTTCCCGCACTTCACGATGCTCGCCGCGGACGCGACCCGCAGTCCGCTGGTGCTGGTGGCCAGCACCGACCCGACCGAGCCGGGACTGGTCGGCATGCTCGCCGCCGGTGGTGCGCTGGACCAGATCGGTCGCCGGCACACCCGCGCGTGGGGCGCGCCGGACGACGCCGCGCTGGTCGAGAAGATCGGCGTGCAGGCCACGGCGTCGGCCGCGGTGAAGTCGCTGCGCGGTTCGACCTTCGGCCGGTTCGGCGGGCGGCCGATGGGCATGAACACCGCGGTGGCCAACACCGACCAGTGGATGCGCAAGTTCGGCATCGACGTCGAGGAGATCGACCAGTACGAGCTGGTGTTGCGCGCGGACAAGGCGGACGCCGGGGAAGCCCGCAAGGCCCGCGAGTGGATCGAGCAGCACGCGGCCGGGGTGCACTACGACGGCAAGAAGCTGACCCCGGATCTGCTGGAGCGGCAGCTGCGCTCCTACCTGGCGATCCGGGACATCATCGCCGAGCGCAACCTGGACTTCTCCGGGATCAAGGCGCAGCCGGAGCTGACCGAGAACTTCGCGACCATGGACGTCACCGAGGCGTTCCTCAACGACCCCTACGACTGGAACGGTCCGAAGGAAACTCACGTCTGTGCCACCGAGGCGGACATGGACGGCGCGCTGACCATGCAGCTGTTCAAGGCCATCTCCGGCAAGCCGGTGCTGTTCGCCGACGTCCGCCACTACCACGCCGACCGCGACATCTGGGACCTGTGCAACTCCGGTCAGCACGCCACCTGGTACGCCGCGCGCAGCGACGACCCGGCGGAGAACCTGGCCAAGGTCAACTTCTACCCGGAGGTGTTCTTCTTCCCGGCCGGTGGCGCGTCCGTCCAGCACATCGCGGCGCCGGGCGAGATGACGCTGGGCCGGTTGACCCGCGAGGACGGCGAGTACCGGCTGCAGCTGATGCTCGGCGAGTTCGAGAGCTACGACGACGCCACCAACAAGGCGCTGGTGGACCAGTCGACGCCGGAGTGGCCGCACGCCTTCGCACGCCTGGACGCGCCGGGCGAGCTGTTCCTGTCGAAGTTCGGCGCCAACCACATCCACGCCATCCCCGGCGACCACCGCGAAACCCTCCGAGCAGTGGCGTCCCAGCTCGACGTCCGCCTCGACGAGTGGACCCGCGGCTGACCGCTGTGGACGACGGACGCAAATTCAATGGAAATTGGACGTCCGATTTCCATTGAATTTGCGTTCCGCGCGTCGGGGAGACTGGGGCGCGGTGGGGGACCGAAGGTGCGAGTTGAGGAGGCGTGGTGGCCGAGAAGGTTCTGCTCGGGATCGACATCGGGACGGCTAGTTCGAAGGGCGTGCTGGTCAGCACCGACGGGCGGATCCTGGCCCGGGCGAGTCGGCAGCACGAGACGTCCTACCCGCACCCGGGGTGGGTCGAGCACGATCCCGAATCGGTGTGGTGGGAGGACTTCCTGGCGCTGGCGCGGGAACTCGTCCCGGCCGCCGAAGGGCGCGAGATCGCCGGGCTCGGCGTCAGCGGCATCGGCCCGGTGCTGCTGCCCGCCGACGGCGACGGCAAACCCCTGCGCCCGGCGATCCTCTACGGCGTCGACACCCGCGCGACCGAGGAGATCGCCGAGCTGACCGAGGAGTTCGGTGCCGACGAGATCCTGCGCCGGGGCGGCTCGGCGCTGTCCAGCCAGGCCGTCGGGCCGAAGATCCGCTGGCTGGCCAAGCACGAACCGGAGGTCTACGAGCGCACCGAGATGCTCCTGATGTGCAGCTCGTACCTGGTGCACCGGCTCACCGGGCGCTACGTGCTCGACCACCACTCGGCCAGCCAGTGCGACCCGCTCTACGACCTGCAGTCCCGCAGCTGGGCGGAGGACTGGGCGCAGCGCGTGGCGCCCGGGTGGGCGCTGCCGGAGCTGGCCTGGCCGACCGAGGTCGTCGGGCACGTCAGCGCGCGGGCGGCGGCCGAAACCGGTCTGCCGGAAGGACTTCCGGTCACCGCCGGAACCGTGGACGCCTGGGCGGAAGCCACCAGCGTCGGCGTGCGGCAGCCGGGCGACGTGATGCTGATGTACGGCACCACGATGTTCTTCGTCCAGGTCCTCGACGAGGTGCGGCCGCACCCGGCGCTGTGGGGCACCTGCGGTGCGTTCCCCGGCACGTACACGCTGGCGGCGGGCATGGCGACTTCGGGCGCGGTCACGCAGTGGCTGCGGAACCTGGTCGACGGCGAGTTCGCCGACCTGGTCGAGCAGGCCTCGGCGGTTCCCGCGGGCAGCCGCGGTCTCCTGCTGCTGCCGTACTTCGCGGGGGAGCGGACGCCGATCTTCGACCCGGACGCGCGGGGGATGCTCGCCGGGCTGACCCTCGAGCACGGCAGGGCCGAGCTGTACCGGGCGGCGCTGGAGGGCATCGGGTTCGGCGTCCGCCACAACCTGGAGGCGATGGGGGAGGCCGGCGGCACGGCCGGGCGGCTGGTCGCGGTCGGCGGCGGCACCCAGGGCGGGTTGTGGACGCAGATCGTCTCCGACATCACCGGCCAGGAGCAGCAGGTGCCGGGCGAGACGATCGGTGCGGCCTATGGCGATGCGCTGCTCGCCGGGGTGGGCACGAGCACGGCCGTCGAGCCGGACAGCTGGAACCCGGTGGCTCGCACCGTCCGACCGAACCCTGAGCACACCGAGCGTTACGACACCTACTTCCGCCACTACCGCGACCTCTACGACTCGACGGTGCGGATCGCGCACTTCTTGGCTGGTGAGCAGCGTGCGGCGGATGAGCGCGGCTGATTCGCCGATGACGCTCCACTGATCTTGTTAAGCTCATGCATTCGAGTGAGCTTTAGCTAGATCGGGGAGGGCTCGGGGCGGATGTCGGTGACGCGACGTGTCCTGGCGGCCTGCTTCGCCCTGATCGCTCTGCTCACCGCCGGGTGCTCGCGCGTCTCGGGTGCCGACGAAGCTCCGCAGGTCGAGGTGGCGACGCGCGACCTGGGCGCGGCCGAGGTGGTGCGCGACCAGGTTTACGCCGAGCACGACACCGGTGCGCTGAAGCTGGACCTGTTCCTGCCCGCTCGGCAGCAGACCCCGGCTCCGCTGGTGGTCTACGTCCACGGTGGCGGCTGGGACGCCGGCAAGCGCACGATCGACGCGGACCTCAGCGCCACCGAGGCCTTGACCACGCAGCGCCTGCTGGAACGCGGCTACGCGGTCGCGACGGTGGACTACCGGCTGACCGGGGTGGCCCAGGCTCCGGCGCAGATCATCGACGTCGCCGACGCGGTGCGCTGGTTGCAGCAGCGTTCCGGTCAGTGGGGCCTCGACGGCGATCGGGTCGCGCTCTGGGGCGCGTCCGCGGGCGGGCACCTGGTGTCTCAGCTCGGTGCGATCGCCGGCGACCCGGACAAGCCGGGCGGCGGGCTGACCGGGATCCGCGCGGTCGTGGACTGGTTCGGCCCGACGGACATGAGCGCGGAGGCGCAGCGCGCGCAGCCGCACATGCAGGAGTACGCGCGCCGGGTGGTCGAGCAGCTGCTCGGGTGCATGCCGGTGGACTGCCCGGAGAAGGCGGCGGCGATCAGCCCGGTCCGCAACCTCTCCGGCGACGAGCCGCCGTTCCTGATCCAGCAGGGCACGGCGGATTCCCTGGTCCCGCTGGAGCAGAGCCTGGACTTCGCGGCCGACCTGCGCCGCCGCGGCGTGACGGTGGAGATGCACCCGTACGAGGGCCTGGACCACGGCTTCGGCAAGGGCCCCCACACGGCCCTGATCGCGGACACCGTCACGGCCTTCGTCGAGACCTACGTCTGACTGAGGGTTTTCCACCCTCGTCCTGCACTGGTACCTCCGGCCGTTTGGCCTGGTAGGTGGTCGTGAGTACTTTGGGGCGTTATAGCAACCCAAAGTGCTCACGACCCGAGTTGCACCGTCCTCAGTGGACGACCTGTCAGCGGGGTTCGTTCTCCGCGCTCTGGACGAGTTGGGGTGCGTCGTCGTCCGGGAGCGGCGTTGAAGTGCCGTTGACCAGGGCGTCTTCGTTGCGGCGGACCGAGTCGACCGTGCCGGAACCGGCTGCTTCGGCCAGGGGCTGGACCGCGCTGCGGAAGGATTCGAGGGCGTCGAGCTCGCGGCGCCGGGCCGAGACGAAGCGCTGGAGGTGGGTGCTGGAGAGGTTCACCGCTTCCACCGCGCCGTTCGCGGCCCGCTGGGCCCGGACCGCTTGGCCGCGCACCTGCTCGATGTCCTCGGCGATGGTGCGTTCCGTGCCCGCGAACATCGCCGCCGAGGCCAGCACCGCGAAACCCGTTGGTCCGCACAGGAAGACGCGCTTGTCCAGCAGCCAGGTCAGCAGCTGCGGGTCGGTGTCCAGGGCGGCGACCACCGCCGCGTCGGACGGCACGAACATGATCGAGCCGTAGATCGCATCGGCCCACTTCTGGTAGCCCTTGCCCGCGAGCTCGGTGGCGCGGGACCGGATGTTGCGCACGTGCACCCGCAGCGCGTCGCGGCGCTCCTCGGCGTCGTCGGTCTCCATCGCCTCGGCCCACACCGCCAGGCTCGCCTTCGCGTCGACCGGGACCTGTCGGCCACCGCCGACCTCGAGCACCATGTCCGGCCGGGCCGCGCCGCCGCCTGCGAGGTCGGTCTGCAGCGTGAAGTGGATGCCTTCGCGCAGGCCCAGCGACCGCGCTGTCTCGACCAGGACCTGCTCGCCGAGCTCGCCGCGGCCGGTGATCGAGGCGAAGGCCACCTCGTACCGGCGCAGCGCGGCCTGCTGCTCGGTGCTGCGGGCGCGTTCGGCCTCGACCATGCGCAGCGCCTCGTCGGCGCGGTGCGCGCTGTCGGTGTACAGCCGCCAGATCAGCACCAGCGCCGCGGCGAACAACAGCGTCAGCACGACGACGATGGTGATCAGGACGCCGGTACCCACATGAGCTCCGTCCGGTAGTGGCCGCTTCCAGCCCAAATGATGGCCGACCGACCCGACAAGATCACGCACCCCGGCGCGAGCCCCGCGTCACCCGCAGGCCGGTCACGGAATCGACCCAGCTCGACAGCACGTGATCGGGCTGTCACGCGATGGGGTGGGGGTGTCCGACACGCCGAAGCGATGTGGGGGGTCGACGGGGATCCGGTGGGACGTCGATAGCTTGAGGTCCATGCGGGTACTGCACACCTCCGACTGGCACGTGGGCCGGACGTTCCACGGGCGCGACCTGCTCGGAGATCAGGAGGCCGTCCTGGGCGGGCTGGCCGATCTGGTCGTCGAGGAGCAGGTCGACGTCGTCGTGGTCGCCGGGGACCTCTACGACCGCGCCGTGCCATCGGGCGAGGCCGTGCAGACCTGCGTGCGCGTCCTCGCGCGGATCCGCGAGGCGGGCGCCCAGCTGGTGGTGACCTCCGGCAACCACGACTCGGCCGCGCGGGTGGGCGCGTTCGCCGAGTTCGCCGCGGCCGGTGGCCTGCACCTGCGCACCCAGGTCGCCGGGTTGCACGTGCCGGTCGAGTTCGCCGACGAGCACGGCCCGGTCGCCGTCTACGGCATCCCGTACCTGGAGCCGGATCCGGCGCGCCGCGCGCTGCAGATCTGCTCGGACGTGCCGGGGGCCAGCGCGGAGATCGAGTCCCGCGGTCACACCGCAGTGCTCACCGAGGCGATGAACCGGATCCGCGCCGATCTGGCCGGGCGCCCCGCAGGAACGCGTTCGGTGGTGCTGGCGCACGCGTTCGTCACCGGCGGTGACAGCAGCGAGTCGGAGCGCACCATCGCGGTCGGCGGCGTCGAGCAGGTGCCGGGCTCGGTCTTCGACGGCGTGGACTACGTCGCGCTGGGCCACCTGCACGGTCCGCAGCGGATCGACGAGCACCTGCGCTATTCCGGCAGCCCGCTGGCGTACTCGTTCTCCGAGGCCAAGCAGCGCAAGTCGGTGTGGCTGGTCGACCTGGACGCCGACGGCCTCGCCGGCGTCGAGCGCCGTGAGCTACCGGTCCCGCGCCGCCTGGCCACCGCGCAGGGCGAGCTGGCGGACCTGCTCAACGAGCCCGAGCACGCCGAGCTGGAGGACTGCTACCTGTCGGTGACGCTGACCGACGAGGTCCGCCCGCTGGAGCCGATGCGCCAGCTCCAGCAGCGGTTCCCGCACGCAGTCCACCTGGAGTGGAAGCCTGCGACCGGCCGCGCGACCGCCCCGCTGCGCTACGCCGAGATCGTGCGGGGCCGCGACGACCACGCGCTGGCCGACCAGTTCGTGGCGGACTGCCGGGGCTCGGATCCCAGCGAATCCGAACGCGCGCTGATCGGCGAGGCGTTGCGCGCGGTCGCTGCCGCGGAGGGGACGCGATGAGACTGCACAGCCTGGAAGTCACCGCCTTCGGCCCGTACCGGGACCACCAGGTGGTCGACTTCGACGAGTTGGGCGCCGACGGCCTGTTCCTGCTGCACGGCGACACCGGCGCGGGCAAGACGACCCTGCTGGACGCGGTCGCCTTCGCCCTCTACGGCTCGGTTCCGGGCGCCCGCGGTCAGGTCAAGCGGCTGCGCTGCGACACCGCCGCGGCCGACGTGGCGACCACGGTGGTGCTGGAGCTCACCGTGCAGGGCCAGCGCCTGCGGCTGGAGCGCAGCCCCGAGTACGAGCGGCCGAAGAAGCGCGGCGACGGGTTCACCACGCAGCAGGCGAAGGCCTCGCTGACCTGGGTGGACGGCGCCCCGACCGAGTACCCGCCGGAGGGCCTGACCCGGATCGACGAGGTCGCGCGCACGGTCCAGCGGCTGCTGGGCATGACGGTCGAGCAGTTCTTCCAGGTCGTGATGCTGCCGCAGGGCGAGTTCGCCCGGTTCTTGCGCTCGGACACCGCCGAGCGCGAGCAGCTGCTGGAGAAGCTGTTCGGCACCCAGCGCTTCGGCGAGGTCGAGCGCTGGTTCGTGGAGCGCCGCCGGGAGCGCGGCCGGGAGGTCGAGGCGCAGACCCAGCAGGTGCGCGAGCTGCTGGCGCGGGTCTCGCAGGTCTCCGGTGTCGCACACGAGTCCGATGTGGACGATCAGAGCTGGTTGGAGGACATCGAGAAGACCGCGGTCCGCGAGCTGGAAGGCGCGCAGGCCGAGCAGTCCCGGCTGCGCCGCGACCGGGAGTCCGCCGAAGCAGCGCTGGCGGAACGCCGGGAGCTGGCCGACAAGGTGCGCCGGGTTCGTCAGGCGAACGCCACGCTCGCCGAGATCGGGGAGAAGCAGGCCGAGCACGACGCCTGGCGCGCGGAGCGGGAGGCAGCGCACCGCGCAGTCCCGGTCCTGGCCGCGCACCGTGCGGTCCGCCGTGCCGAGCAGGAACGGGAGAAGGCGAGCGCCGAGGTCGTCGCCGCGGCGACGCGGTGCGAGCTGGATGCGGAAACGCCGCTGGAAGACCTGCGTACCCGAGCCGGGGCGCGACGAGAGGAAGCCGGTGCCCTGGCGCACCTGGTTCCCGAGGCGCAGCAACAGGAAACCGACCGCCGCCGGGCGACCGAGCTCGCGGAGCAGATCACCCGGGACGAGCAGCGCGAGGCGAAGCTGCTCGAACAGCAGACGGCTCTTCCGGAACGCATCACCACTGCCCGCGAACAGGTCGAAGAGGCCAAGCACGCGGAACTCCGCCTGGAGAGCGTGCAGTCCAGGGGAACTGAGGTCGCAGCGCTGCTGAACGCCGCGCGCGAACTTCCGGCTGCGCAGCAGGCGCTCTCGACGGCGACGTCCAGCGCCCAGCAGGCGGTCGATGCGCACCAGCAGGCCCGCGACCTGCTCCAAGACCTCCGAGCCCGTCGTCTCGCCGGCATGGCAGCCGAACTCGCGACCCGGCTCGCCGCCGGTGATCCCTGCCCGGTGTGCGGCTCGGCCGAACACCCCGCACCAGCCGAGCCGATCGACGACCCGGTGCGCGCGGAGGACGAGGAGAAGGCCCAGCTCGACGAGCAGCAGGCCCACGCACGCCGCGAGAAAGCGGCGGTGGAAGTGCAACGGGCGCAGCAGAAGGTCGACGGCCTGGTGGAACGGCTCGGCGACCGCACCGAGTCGGAGCTCGCGGCCGAACTGGAAGAACTGCGAGCGGAGCGCGCCGCGTTGCGGAGCGCGGCGGAACAACTTCCGCAGCGCACCAATGGCCTGGCAGAGCTGGAAGCCTCCACGGAACGCTTGGCCGAGCAGCTGTCGCAACTGCGCACCGGCCTCGTGACCGCGCGTAGTGAGCACACCGCTCTGCTGTCCACAGTGGAAGAACGGGAGCTGCGGTTGCGAGAAGCGCGCGGCGACTTCCCCAGCATCGCCGACCGCCGCGCACATCTGCTCGACGTCGCAGCCCAGCTCGAACAGCTGGTAGCGGCCCGAACCGCCCGCGACGACGCCGCACGCCGCCTGGCCGAACAGCAGGAGGTCCTCGCCGAAGCCGCAACCTCAGCAGGATTCGACGACCCGGCCGCTGCCCTGGCCGCCGAGCGCAGCGAGGAACGGCTCACCCAGCTCACCGAGGCGCTAGCCGAGGTCGAAGAGCGCGCCGCAGGCGCCCGCGCAGCGCTGGCGAGCGCGGAGCTGGTCGGAGTCGACGGAACCGCCGAGGTCGGCCTCGAAGAGGCCACCGAGGCGGCGACCGTCGCGCGCGAAGCGGCGGAGCGCGCAGCTGCGTTGGCGCATCGCGCCGAGCAGCGGCAGCGCGACATCGCGCAGCTCGCGGAGCGCTTGCGCGGAGCGTGGGCGGAGCTCGGGCCGGCGTTGGCGGAGCACGCCGAGCTGGAGGCGTTGGCGGACGTGGTCAACGGCCGCGGGCAGAACGCGCGGAAGATGTCGTTGCGCGCGTACGTGCTGGCCGCTCGGTTGGAGGAGGTCGCCGTCGCGGCGACCCGGCGGTTGCAGCGGATGAGCGGCGGGCGGTACTCGTTCGTGCACTCCGATGCGGCCGGGGCGCGCGGTACTCGCGGTGGGCTCGGGCTCGACGTGCTCGACGACTACTCGGGCAAGATACGTCCGGCCAAGACCCTCTCCGGCGGAGAATCGTTCCTTGCCTCGCTCTCGCTGGCGCTCGGCCTGGCGGACGTGGTGGCGGCGGAGACCGGTGGTGCGCTGCTGGACACGCTGTTCATCGACGAAGGCTTCGGCACCCTTGACGCGGACACCCTCGACCTGGTCATGGACACCCTCGACGACCTGCGCGCGGGAGGCCGAGTGGTCGGCCTGGTCTCGCACGTCGAGGAGATGCGCCAACGAATCGGCGTCCGCCTCCGCGTCCGGAAGTCCCGAGAAGGCTCCACCCTCGAGCTCCAGACCTGATCGTGAGTACTTCGGGGTGCCAGAGCACCCCGAAGTACTCACGAGCTTTCTGGCTCAGGCCGCGGCTTCGTGGTCGAGGAGCCAGCGCTTGACGGGGAGGCCCCAGCGGAAGCCGCCCAGGGAGCCGTCGCTGCGGAGGACTCGGTGGCACGGCACGAAGAGCGCTGCGGCGTTGCGGGCGCAGGCCGAGGCCGCGGCGCGGACCGCTTGGGGGCGGCCGGCGAGCGCAGCGTACTCGGTGTAGCTCACCGGCTCTCCGGCCGGGACCTTGCGCAGGACTTCCCAGGCGTGCTCCAGGAACGGGCCCGAGCGCTGCCGCACCGGGATTCCGTCCACGGCGTGCAGGTCGCCGTCGTGGTAGGAGCGGATCGCGCGGGTCACGTCGCCGAGGTCGGAGGCCGCGACCGGGGCTTCGGGCAGCAGCGAAGGCGAGACCTGGGGGAGCAGTTCGTCGAGCTGGGCGGTCCAGCCGGACGCGAGCACGGCACCATCAGCATCGACCACGGCCGTGAACGGCCCGGTCGGAGTATCCACAGTGGACCACTTGATCACGATTACTCCTGGGTTCTTCTCGAGCGGGGATTCACGAAGCCTGCTGCAGCTGCGGTGACGTGGCCGCAGCCTCCCACAGCAGCACTCCGGCGTAGGAGCTCCACGGGCTCCACCGGCGGGAGTGTTCCTGGATCACCGCGGGGTCTTCGGACAGTCCGAGCGCCTCGGCGCCGCGGCGCAGCGCGAGGTCTCCGATGAGCAGCACGTCCGGTGCGCCGAGCACGCGCATGGCGACGTAGCTCGACGTCCACGGGCCGATCCCGCGGATCCGCTCCAGGTCGTGCCGCAGTTCCCCCTCGTCCCGGCCGGGGTGCAGGGCCAGCCGCCCCTCGGCGACGGCCGCCGCCACGTCGCGGACGGTCTCCGCACGCCGACGCGGACCGGGCAGGGCATCCACGACTCGTTCGGCGAGCACTTCAGCGGTGGGGAACAACGTGGTCACCGCATCCGGGTGCGGCAGCGGCTCGCCGAGGTCGGCGACCAGTCGTTCGGTGGTCTTGCGGGCGGCCGCGACCGAGATCTGCTGGCCGATCACCGCCCGGACGATGATCTCCAGGCTGTCCACGCTGCCGGGCACTCGAACCCCCGGCGAGCGGGCGATGGAGCTGCTCAGCAGCGGGTCGGCGCCGAGCACTTCGCGCACCGCGATCGGGTCCGCGTCGAGGTCGAGCAGGCGGCGCAGCCGGGACACCGCGCTGCCGAGGTCGCGCAGGTCGGTCAGCTGCAGGGTGCAGGCGACGTACTTCTCCTGCGGTCGCAGCGTCGCGACACCCGTCCCGTACGGCAGCCGCAGCGAGCGCGTGTAGTGGTCCGGCCCGGTGTCCTCCAGACCGGCCAGCGCGCGCTGGCTCAGGAACCGCAGCACCCCGGACGCATCGCACGGTGCGCGGAACGGCAGTCGCAGCTGCACGGTGCCGGCACCGCTCGGTGCGTCGTTGCGGCGGTGCGCTCGGCTGCGCATCTCCGTCGGCGTGGTGCCGAAGACCTCGCGCATGGTGTCGTTGAACTGCCGAAGGCTGGAGAACCCGGCAGCGAAGGCGACATCGCTGAACGAGATCGCGGTCGTCTCGATCAGGATCCGCGCCGAATGCGCGCGGTGCGCGCGGGCGAGGCCGAGCGGTCCGGCACCGAGCTCGGCGGTGAGCACCCTGGTCAGGTGCCGTTCCGAGTAGCCGAGCTGGTCGGCCAGCCCGCGGACCCCGCAGCGGTCCACCACGCCGTCGGTGATCAGCCGCATGGCCCGTCCGGCGAGGTCGGCGCGCAGGTTCCACTCCGGCGAGCCCGGCACGGCGTCCGGCAGGCACCTCCGGCACGCGCGGAACCCGGCGGCCTGCGCGGCGGCGGCCGTCGCGAAGAACATGCTGTTGCTGCGCTTCGGGGTCCGGGCCGGGCAGGAGGGGCGGCAGTAGATGCCCGTCGAGCGGACCGCGTGGATGAAGCAGCCGTCGAACCGCGCATCACGCGAGGCCACGGCCCGGAAGGCTTCTTCGGTTCCCACCAACATGCCTTCGATCGTGCCAGCGCCCAGCACCCGCTACTAGCGGAAAAAAGACACGGCCATCCGGGTGGGCAAATGGGCGTTTGATCCCTATCGTCGCATCATGGCGAATTCGAAGATCAAGCTCGTCACCGCCGCAGCCGGGGCCGCGTTCGCGCTGATGGTCACGGCCGGCTGCGACGGTTCGGCCCCCGCCCCGCAGCAACAGCAGGAGCAGGAGGAGGGCGGCCAGGACGGCCAGCAGGACGACCAGCAGGGCGGTCAGGACGACGAGCAGGGCGAGGACGAGGACGACAACTGACCCGCCCGACGCGGGCGCAGCAGTGCTCCTGCGCCCGCGTCGGCCGGGATCCACCTCACGACCTGCCCACCGGGGCCGATGCCGCTCTGATGCAGCACCTAGACTCCAGGGCGTGAGCCTCACCCTCGGAATCGTCGGGCTGCCCAACGTCGGCAAGTCCACCCTGTTCAACGCGCTGACCAGCAACGACGCTCTGGCGGCGAACTACCCGTTCGCCACCATCGAGCCGAACGTGGGCGTCGTGCCGTTGCCGGACGAGCGGCTGGACAAGCTGGCGGAGATCTTCGGCTCGGCCAAGACGGTGCCCGCCACGGTGTCGTTCGTCGACATCGCGGGCCTGGTCAAGGGCGCCTCCGAGGGGCAGGGCCTGGGCAACAAGTTCCTCGCCAACATCCGCGAGGCGGACGCGATCTGCCAGGTCATCCGCGTCTTCGACGACCCCGACGTGGTGCACGTCGACGGCCGGGTGGACCCGTCCAGCGACATCGAGACGATCAACACCGAGCTGATCCTCGCCGACCTGCAGACCCTGGAGAAGGCGCTGCCGCGGCTGGAGAAGGAAGCCCGCACCCACAAGGACAAGCGCCCGGCGCTGGAGATCGCGCAGCAGGCCAAGGAGATCCTCGACTCCGGCAAGACGCTGTTCGCGGCGGGCATGGCGGATAGCCCGGAGCTGCGCGAGCTGAACCTGCTGACCACCAAGCCGTTCCTCTACGTGTTCAACGCAGACGAGGGCGTGCTGAGCGACGAGTCGAAGCAGGCCGAGCTGCGCGAACTGGTCGCGCCCGGCGACGCGGTGTTCCTGGACGCCAAGGTCGAGGAGGAGCTCAAGGAGCTGGACGAGGAGTCCCAGCGCGAGCTGCTGGAGTCGATCGGCCAGTCGGAGCCGGGCCTGAACGCGATGGCCCGCGCCGGCTTCCACACCCTGGGCCTGCAGACCTACTTGACGGCCGGCCCGAAGGAAGCCCGCGCCTGGACGATCCACCAGGGCTGGACGGCCCCCCAGGCGGCCGGCGTGATCCACACCGACTTCGAGCGCGGCTTCATCAAGGCCGAGATCGTCTCCTTCGAGGACCTGGTCGCCTCGGGCTCGATGGCGGACGCCAAGTCCGCGGGCAAGGTCCGCATGGAGGGCAAGGACTACGTGATGATCGACGGCGACGTCGTCGAGTTCAGGTTCAACGTCTGATCTTCGAGGCGAACGAGCAGAAAGCCCCGGTCCGGCACTTGCCGGATCGGGGCTTTCTGCATCGAGCGGTGTCCGTGCTCAGGTCCTGTCGACGATCTTCCCCTCCCCGCCAGCATTCCGCGCTTGTCGACGAGGTTGCCGACTCTCAGGTGACGAGGGTTGACAGGGCTTGGGCGTCCGGGGTTCCGGGGTCGGCCGACCACAGGATGAGCTGCTGCCTCGCCGCGCCCGCGTAGGTGAAGGAGTCCCAGTTCAGGCGCATCCGGCCGGCCGTGGGGTGGATCATGACCTTGGCTCCGAAGTCCTGCTCGGCGACTCGGTGCTCGGCCCACCAGCGGCGGAAGTCGTCGCTGGCGATGGAGAGCCGGCCGACGAGCGCGGCCAGTTCCGGATCGTCGGGGTTCTCCGCGGCCTCGCGCCGGAGGATGCCGACGCAGGTGCGGGCGACGGACGCCCAGTCCTCGTACAGGTCCTTCACCTCGGGTGCGGTGAACGTGATGGAGACGTAGTTGCGGTCGGCGGCGGGGATCCGTGCGAAGTCGGTGATCAAGGCCGCTGCGGGGGCGTTCCAGGCGAGGACGTCCATCCTGGGGCCGAGGACGAGAGCAGGGAGGTCGGTGAGCTGGTCCAGCAGCAGCTGGAGCCGGTCGTGCGCGGCCTCGCGGCCGGGGGCGGACATCAGGTAGCCGCGGGCGTGGTTGAGGAGGTCCTCGGCGTAGGCCCTCTGCTCCGAGGACAGGGCGAAGGTCCGGCACAGCGTCTCGAAGACCTGGTCCGACGGTGCCAGGCGGCCCTGCTCGACACGCGTGTAGTAGTCGGTGCTGACCGCGGCGAGCTGCGCGACCTCTTCGCGCCGCAGCCCCGCGACGCGCCGCCGCGTGGAGGTGCTCACCACGTTGGCGGGGATCGCGTCCGGGGAGACCTCGCCGCGTCTGACGCGGAAGAAGTCGCCCAGGGCCTTGAGCTGGGGTGAGGACGGCATGGGGCGAGCGTAAAGCGGCCCCGTGCTGGTGTCCTGGGACAGATTCTTCCCAGGAAAGAACGTGGGCTGGTTCGGTCCCGCGCCGCGAGTGAGTGTGGATGCCACGACGGGGAGCTGCCCCGGAATCACTGAGGAGGCACCGTGGTCACCGGCACCATCGAGCACATCACGTTCCGCAATCCCGACATGCACTGGGACATCGCAGCGGATCTCCACTTCCCGCCGGACTTCGACGAGTCGAAGACCTACCCCGCGATCGTCGCGGCCCACCCGATCGGCAGCTGCAAGGAGCAGACCTCCGGAAGCATCTACGCCCCCGCCCTCGCGGAGGCCGGGTACGTGGTCATCGCGTTCGACGCCAGCTTCCAGGGCGCGAGCGGCGGCGAGCCGCGGTTCCTCGAGGACCCCGCCCAGCGGGTCCAGGACTTCAGCCGCGTCGTCGACCACCTCGTCACCCTTCCCCACGTCGATGCCGACCGGATCGGCGTGCTCGGCATCTGCGGCGGTGGCGGGTACACGCTCGCGGCAGCGAAGACCGAGAAGCGCTTCAAGGCGGTCGTTTCCATCACCGGAGCGAACTTCGGACGGCTCCAGCGGGAGATCGCGGGCCAGAACGGCGGCGTGCTCCAGGCGCTCGGCGCGATCGCCCAGCAGCGCACTGCGGAGGCGCGCGGGGAGCAGAGCGCGGTCAACGGGTTCCTGCCGGAGACGGCCGAGGCCGCGCAGCAGACCGGGGACATCGACATCATCGAGGCCTTCGAGTACTACCGCACCGATCGCGGCCAGGCGGAGCACGGCTGCGTCCTCTTCGAGGTCGCGCACGGCACGGCAGCGCTGGGATGGGATGCGTTCCACCTGGCCGAGGAACTCCTCGACCAGCCCCTGCTGATCGTGATCGGTGACGAGGCCAAGCAGGGCGCGTTCGGCGCCTACCGCGACGGCCACGAGATCTACGAGCGGGCTGCATCCACCGACAAGGAGCTCCTCGAGATCGACGGTGCTTCGCACTACGACCTGTACGACCGCCCCAACGGGGCGGGAGAGGCGCTGAAGGCGGTCATCCCCTTCTTCGCGGACAAGCTCTGACCCTCCGGTGCGTGGCGCTCGATCGGATCGGGCAGGAAAGATCGGGCGTGCCCGGTCCTCCCCTCGTGAGAATCGATGGCGAAGGGAGCAAACGTGATCGAGATCCTGAACCACCTCGTGTCCGAGGTGGAGGAGCGCCTCAGCGAGGAGCTCGACGTCGCCGAGCTCGCCAGCCGGTCCGGGACGACCGAGTACCACGTGCGCCGCATGTTCTCGTCCCTGGCCGGGATGCCGGTGTCCGAGTACGTCCGCCGGCGTCGCATGACGGTCGCCGCCGCCGATGTGATCGGTGGTGACGATCTCCTGACGATCGCCGTCCGGTACGGGTACGGCTCGACGGAGGCGTTCGGCCGGGCCTTCCGAGCTGTGCACGGCACGCGGCCCGCCGACGTTCGTCGCGACGGTGGCCCCCTTCGAAGCCAACCGCAACTCAGGTTCCGCCTGACCGTCGAAGGGAGCACCTCCATGGACGCACGAATCGTCGAACAGCCGGACTTCCGCCTCATCGGACACGCGGCACGCGTGCCGCTCATCTACGAGGGCGTGAATCCGCACATCCAGGAGCACATCGCTTCACTACCCGCGAACGAACACGAACGGCTGAAGCAGTTGGGCAACACCGATCCGGGCGGACTGCTGCAGGTCAGCGCCGACGTCGACCCCGACTACGCGGAGGGCAGCGAGCTGACCTACCTGCACGGTGTGGCGGTGAGTGCGGACACGCCGGTCCCGGACGACCTCGATGCGATCGAGGTGCCGACCGGCCAGTGGGCGGTGTTCCGCACCTCGGGCGAGCACCCGAAGGCGCTCCAGGACGCGTGGGCGGCGACCGCGACCGAGTGGTTCCCGTCCAACCCCTGGCGGCTGCGCGCAGGACCGTCGATCGTCTCGGTGCTCGACCGGGCCGACGACTTCAGCACCGCGACGTGCGAGCTGTGGCTCCCCGTCGAACGTAGCTGAAGCAGGTGATCGCGGGGATGGACTGGGAACCTTTCCGATGGTCCGTCCCCGTGGTCCCCGTGTGGGGCACCGCATCAAGCAAACGGCTGCCGAGGGCCGGTCCGCTCATGGGGAGAGGCGTGATCGAGTCGGCGGGACCAGGCCACTTCGCGTTGCAGCTGTCCTGATTCGACGAACAACCGGACCTGGTGGGCGTCGGGCAGCACCGCGGCGAGTTCGTCCCGGTTCGCGTGCTCGAAACCGAGCTTCTGCCAGAACGGTCCGGAGCGACGGCTGAACAGCCATGCCGATTGCGCACCTTCTCGTGCTGCTGCGTCGAGCGCGAACCTGGCGAGCGCCGAGCCGTATCCGGCGCGTCTCGCGCTCGGGTGAACCGCGACGCTTCGGATGAGCGCGTGGCGGCGGTCCGCGCTCAGCTCGAACCCGGTGCTCCCGGTGATGCGCCCGGCTCCATCCCGGTCGATCCACAGGAAGACATCGGGGGAGTCGAGTGCGCTCAGCGTCAGGTCGACGTCCTGGAGGAACGCGGTCAGCCCCGCGACGTGCTCGTCCTCGACGCGGACGAGCGACGATGCGATGCGCTCGACCTCGGTTCGGCCGACGTCCTTCGCTGGCAAGGAAACCTCCCGGTAATCACCGATGCCCGCCTGGAAATCCTAGTGGCACGGCGCGTCAGGACTCCGTGGCCGCGAGGTAGGTGGCGAGGGCTGTTCTGGTTTCTTGGAGGCAGGTCAGGCGGTCGTCGAGGGCTGTCAGCTCCGCGCGGAGGGTGGCCAGGAGGTTCGGGCACGGTTCGAGGACCGGGAGTTCCCCGCGGGCGCAGGGGAGGACCGTGCGGATCGTTTCCGTGTTCAGGCCCGCTGCCAGCAGGTTCCGGATCTGGGCGACGACGGTGACCGCGTCGGGCTCGTAGTAGCGGTAGCCGCTCGGCGCTCGCCGCGTGGTGAGCAGGCCCTGCTGTTCGTAGTAGCGCAGGAGGCGTTGGCTGACCCCGGTTCGGCGGGACAGCTCTCCGATCTTCATGAGATCCGGCTCACGCGACGTTGACTCTGCCATCGATGTCAGACTTTAGCGTCTGCGGCATGAGAAGCAGCGGTTGGACCCTGGCGGCCTTGCTGGCCTGCGTGTTCGCCATCGAGTCCGCGGAGTACGCAGTCCTCGGGGTGCTCCCCGACATCGCCGGAGATCTCCGGGTTTCGGTCGGGACCACCGGCCTGCTCGTCACCGGCTACGCGCTGACCGTCGCTGTCGCCGGGCCCGCGGTCACCGCGCTGACCACGCGGGTGCCGCGGAAAGCGCTGCTCATCGGCATGATCGCGATCTTCACCGCGGGCAACGTGCTGGCGGCGCTCGCCGGTGCTTTCGGGCTGGTGCTGGTCGCCCGGATCCTCGCGGCGCTGGTGCACTCGACGTTCTTCGCGGTGGGGCTGGTGCAGGCCGTGTCGGTCGTCGGGGCCGAGCGCCGGGGTCGGGCGATCGCGGTGGTCAGCGCCGGGTTGAACCTGGCGACCGTGCTCGGTGCGCCGCTGGGCACCTTCATCGGGCACGAGTTCGGTTGGCGGGCCACGTTCTGGGCGATCGCGGTGGTGAGCCTGGCCGCGATGGGGCTCATCGCCGTCGCGGTGCCCGCGTCGAGCGCGACCGGTCCCGATTCGGTGTGGGCCGAGATCAGGGCGCTGGTCAGCCGCGAGGTGTTCGTGGTCGTCGTGATCACGGTGCTCACGCAGATCGCGCTGTTCACGCCGTACACCTACATCGCCACCATCCTCACCGAGGTGTCGGGGTTCGCCGCCGGGGCCGTCGGCTGGTTGTTGATGGCGTTCGGGGGCGGCGGACTGGTGGGGAACGTGATCGGTGGCCGGTTGGCCGACCGGTGGCCGTGGGGATCGGTCCGCGGCCTGCTGGCCGGAATGGCTTTCGTGCTAGGGGTTTTCGCGCTCATCGTGCAACACGGCGGTGCTGCTGCCGCAGGTGTTCTGGTGCTCGGCGTGGTGAGTTGTGCGCTCATCCCGGCGTTGCAGGCGCGGGCGTTCGCGGCGGCTGCGGCGGCGCCGACGTTGACGGTCGCGGTGAACACCTCGGCGTTCAACCTCGGGAACGCGGGCGGCGCGTGGATCGGTGGCCGGGTGCTCGACGGCGGTGCGTCGCCGCACTGGTTGATCGGAATCGGGATTCTCGCCGCTGTCCTCGCCTGGGTGGCGACGGCTGCTGTGCGGCGAAATGTTGGAGTGGAAGGAAGAACTGATGTCGCTGTCGTTTGAGGTCCGCGGATCGGGTCCCGGGTTGCTGCTCGCGCACGGCGCGGGCGGGTCGGTCGCGGCGAACTTCCCGTTCATCGACGAACTGGCGAAGGAGCGAACCGTCGTCGCGCCGGACTACCCGGGATCGGGCGGGACGCCGAAGGCCGAGCGGCCGTTGGAACTGGACCGGCTGGTCGACGACGTCGTCGCTGCTGCCGTCGACTCGGGGGTG
Organism: Saccharopolyspora oryzae; assembly: GCF_027853915.1. Classification (GTDB taxonomy): domain Bacteria; phylum Actinomycetota; class Actinomycetes; order Mycobacteriales; family Pseudonocardiaceae; genus Saccharopolyspora; species Saccharopolyspora oryzae. The sequence goes on along the minus strand of NZ_JAQGLA010000014.1, from coordinate 77,499 downwards.
GAAACCTTTGCGGTGCTCGGGTATTCGATGGGCACGGCGGTCGCGGTTCGAGCCGCCGCGCGGTATCCGGAACGGGTGAGCGCGCTGGTGCTCACTGCCGGACTCGCCCGAGGTGACCGGCACTTCCACCTCAACCTCGACGTCTGGCAGCACCTCCTGGACGACCGGGAAGCGCTCGCGCGGTTCTTGCTGCTGAACTGCTTCGGGCCGGAGGCGCTGAACTCGCTCGACGGCTGGGACGAGGTGCTGCGCGGGACGGCGGACGGGGTGCCGGCCGGAACAGGCGACCACATCGACCTGCTGCGCACCATCGACGTCCGCGCCGACCTGCCCGGGATCTCCGTGCCGACGCTGGTCGTCGCGACGACCCAGGACACGCTGGTGCCACCGCACCACTCGCGCGAACTGGCGGCGGCGATCCCCGGTGCGAAGCTCGTGGAGGTCGAGTCCGGGCATCTCATCGGCGCCCAGAACCCCGGCGCCTGGCTCGCGGAGATCCAGGACTTCCTGGGCTGAGGAGCCGGCGTTTCTGCTGGTCAGGGGCCGTGAGTCTTTTGTGGTGCTATAGCGACGCAAAAGACTCACGGCCCCTGACCAGGCAGAACTTCAGCTCGTCGGGGAGGGCTGATCGCTGATAGCGTTTCGAGGATGACCGGTGAACAGGTGCTGGTGATCGGCGCGGGGGTGCAGGGGCTGACCTGCGGCGTCGTGCTCGCCGAGGCGGGCTGGCCGGTTCGGATCCGGACCGAGGACCGGCCGCGCGCGACCACCTCAGCGGTGGCCGGTGCGATGTGGGGTCCGGCGCAGCTCAGGCCGGCCGAGCCGGTGCTGTACTGGGTGACCCGCTCGCACGCGGAGTTCACCGCGCTCGCCCGCGATGACACCTCCGGGGTGCACCTGTGCGCCGGTCGGATGGCCGCCCGCTTCGACCTCGGCGACGCGGTCCCGACCGAAGCCCGGCTGATCCCCGATCTGCGGCGCTGCACCCCGGACGACCTGCCCGAGGGCTTCACCAGTGGATACCGGGGGACGGTGCCGCTGATCGACATGCCGCGCTACCTCGACCACCTGGTCGCGCGGTTCCGGGACGCCGGGGGAGACCTGCAGCTCAGCCCGGTCCCGACGCTGGCCGACGCGGCTGCCGAAGCGAGCACGGTGGTCAACTGCACCGGTGTGGGTGCGCGCGAGCTGGTCGGCGATCCCGGGGTGCACCCGGTGCGCGGCCAGCACGTCGTGGTGCGCAACCCCGGCATCGACGAGTACTTCGTCGAGCTGACCGACTCGGGTGAGTTCACCTCGTACATGCCGCACGGCGACCGCGTCGTGCTCGGCGGCGTGGCGGAGGCCCAGGAGTGGAACCGGGTGGTCCGGCCAGCGGTGAGCGCCGGGATCCGGCGGCGGTGCGCCGCGATCGAGCCGCGGCTCGGCGAGGCCGAGGTGCTCGAGGAGCTGGTCGGGCTGCGGCCCGGGCGGGAGTCGGTGCGGGTGGAGGTCGAGCACTACGAGGGGGCGCGGATCATCCACAACTACGGGCACGGCGGCTGCGGGGTGGCGCTGTCCTGGGGTTGCGCCTTCGAGGTGGCGGATCTGGCGGAGGGCTGACCCGCCACCGGCGCTGCGTCAGGACTTCAGCTGCTCGACCACGTTGTCGATTTCCTGGGCCAGCGAGGTGTCGTTGGCCGTGATCCCGCCCTTGGAGTGCGTGCTGCAGTGGAACGCCACGGTGCGCCAGCGGATGTCCATGTCCGGGTGGTGGTTCTCGCTCTCCGCGATCTCGGCGATCCGGGTGACCGCCTGGATCGCCTGCGGGAAGCTGGCGAACTCGACGGTGCGGGACAGCTGGGCCCCGTCCTGCCGCCATTCCGGGAGGTGTTCGAGCGCCGCGGCGACCTGGGTGTCGGTGAGTAGTTCGGTCATGAGGACATGGTGGGGGCTCCGCCCGCCGAACTCCACCGGACGTTCCGGTGCGCTGTCACCCCAGGAGTGGTCAATTTCGTGCGAACGGCTCGGCGTTGGTCAGGCGGGTCGGGGGCGTTCCAGGTAGGTGGTGTCGGGTTCGGTGAAGCCGAAGGCCCGGTAGAGGCCGTGGGCGTCGTCGGTGTGCAGCATCCAGCGGAAGTCGCGGCCCGGACCGTCCTCGATCATGGTGCGGACCACGGCCTTGCCGACGCCGTGGCCGCGGGCCTCCGGGAGGACGAACACGTCGGCCAGGTAGGCGCCGGCCACCCCGTCGGAGAACGCCCGCGCGAAGCCGATCTGCCGGCCGTCGGACTTCCGGTAGGCGCCGACCACCCGCCACGCCAGGTCGATCTGGCGCTCGACGTGCTCGCGCCGGCGCCACCCGCCCCAGTACGCCTGCGTGGACAGGAAGTTCCAGACCACGTCGCGATCCACCCGGTCCCGGGAGTCGTCCACCTCGAATTCCATGCGCGCCAGGCTACTGCCGAGCACGCCTTCCGCGACACGGATTTTCGGCGCTCAGCGCGGCCGCGAAACCACGATGTGGGGTGCCGGTTCTGTTCGGGCACCCCACATCGGATTGGCTCAGAGGCAGGTGTGCAGGGCGGTGAGGAGGCGGTGCGCTCGGTCGTCGAAGCCTTCGGTGCGCATCAGGCACGGGCTGAAGGCGAACGAGACACCTGCGCTCGGCCAGCAGCCGAAGAGGGAACCGCCCGCTCCGCTGTGCCCGAAGCCGTCGGTCGACGGGCCGTAGGTCTCCAGCGCGTCCTGGAGCTCGTAGCCGAGGCCGAAGACCAGCGGACGCCCGGTGCCGGGGTCGGTTCCCCGGCTCTCCTCGCGGCTGATCCGCTCCACTGTGGACTCGGCGACCAGTTTTCCGCTCACCAGCGCCGAATACACCGCCGCCATGCCGCGGGCGGACGCCATCGCGCCGCCACCTGGCAGGCCGCTGGTCCACCAGTCCGGGGTGTTCCACGGGGCGCCGTCGCCCAGCAGCGAGGGCGGGTTGCCGTACACCTTGTCGCGGTAGGCCAGGGCTTCCGGGGTGTTCAGCCGGTTGGCCACCTGGTAGTCGGCGGCGCGCCAGCGCCGACCGGTGCGCGGCCACTCCGATTCCGGGAGTCCGAGCCAGAAATCCGCGCCGAGCGGTTCGGCGATCTCGGTGCGCAGGAACTCGCCGACCGCACGGCCGTCCACGCGGCGGATCAGCTCGCCGGCCAGCCAACCGAAGGTCAGCGCGTGGTACGCGGTGGTCGAGCCGACCGGCCACAGCGGTGCCTGCGCGGCCAGCAGCGCGGCCATCGCCTGGTCGTCCGCCGCGTCTTCCCTGGTCACCGGGCGTTCCGGGTAGGGCAGGCCGGCGGAGTGCGAGAGCAGCTGCCGCACCGCGACGTCCTGCTTGCCCGCCGCGCCGAACTCCGGCCAGTACCGGGTCACCGGTGCCTCGGGATCGATCGCGCCGCGGTCGATCAGCAGCGCCACGCCGGTGGCCACGATTCCCTTGGTGCCGGAGAAGATCGGCATCAGGGTGTCCGTCGTCATCGGCTCGGCGCCCTCGGGATCGCGGTGCCCGGCCTGCAGGTCGAGGACCTGCTCGCCGTCGCGGAACACCGCGAACGCCGCCCCGGCGTCGTCCTCTGCGACGATCGCGGCGAACTCCTCGCCGACCTGGTCGAAACCACCCATCAGCTGCTCGCCTCCAGCTCGAAGTTGGGAGCATCGGCCAGCAACGACTGCGTGTACTCGTGCTGCGGCGCGGCGAACAGCTCGTCGGCCGAGGAGTGCTCCACGATCCGCCCGCCCTGCAGCACCGCCACCTGCTGCGCGATGTTGCGCACCAGCGCGATGTTGTGCGTGACGAACACCAGCGCCAGGCCCATCCGCTCGCGCAGGTCCTGCAGCAGGTCGACGATCGCCGACTGCACCGACACGTCCAGCGCCGAGGTGATCTCGTCGCAGATCAGCACGTCGGGCCGGGTGACCAGGGCGCGGGCGATCGCCACCCGCTGCCGCTCACCACCGCTGAGCTGGTCCGGGTAGCGCTCGGCGATGTCCGGGCGCAGCGCGGCCAGCTCCAGCGCCTCGATCACCCGCTCCTCGGTGCTCTTGCCGCCGGAACCACCGCCGAGCACCGAGATCGGCTGGGCCACCAGGTCGCGCACGCGGCGGCGCGGGTTCAGCGACTCGTACGGGTTCTGGAACACGTACTGCACCTGGCGCCGCTGGTCCCGGGTGCGCTTCGCGCTGCTGGGCGCGAGTTCGGCGCCGCGCAGCAGCACCGAGCCCTCGTGCTTGGCGTGCAGACCGGCCAGGCAGCGCGACAGCGTGGTCTTGCCGCTGCCGGACTCGCCCAGCAGCGCCAGGCAGGTGCCCGGCTCGACGGACAGCGAAACGTCGTGCAGCACCGGCGAATCCGTGTACCAGGCGCGGATGTTGCGCACCTCGAGCACCGGTTCGGCAGCTTCCGGCGAAGTGCCCTGCGGACGCGGCTCGGCCACGAGCCGTCCGGAACGCGGGTGCAGGCAGCGGATCTCGTGCCCGGGCGAGACCTCTTCGACCTGCGGGACCTCGCTGCGGCACTCGTCGGTCGCCGCCGCGCAGCGGGGCGCGAACGCGCAGCCGCCCGGACGGCTCAGCGGCGACGGGGCCTGGCCGTCGATGGCCTGCATCGCCCGCTTGCCGTCCAGGTCCGGCACCGCGAGCACCAGACCGGCGGTGTAGTGGTGGCGCGGCTCGTTGAGCACCTGCTCGGTCGGGCCGGTCTCCACGATGCGCCCGGAGTACATCACCGCGATCCGGTCGGCCAGCTCGGCGACCACCGCCATGTCGTGCGAGATGTACACGCCGGCCGTACCGTGCCGCTCGCACATCTCGCGGATGGTGGCCAGCACCGTCTTCTGCGTGGTGACGTCCAGACCCGTGGTCGGCTCGTCCAGCACCACCACCTCGGGGCGGCCGACGAACGCCATCGCGATCGCGATCCGCTGCTGCTGGCCACCCGAGAGCTGGTGCGGGTAGCGGCGCAGGAACTCGTCGTCGTCCGGCAGCGCGACCTCGGTGAGCACTTGCTTGATCCGCTTCCGCGCGGCATCGCCGGAGACGTCGTGCACGGCCTCGCTGAGCTGCGTGATCAGCCGCAGCGCCGGGTTCAGCGCGGAGGCGGGGGACTGCGGGATGTAGGCGACCCGGCGACCGCGCAGCGCGGCCGCCTGCTTGGCCGGGAGGTCCATGAGGTCGGTGTCGCCGACGCGGATCCGGCCGTCGGCGATGCGGGTGCCGCGCTTGCAGTAGCGCAGCATCGCCAGGCCCAGGGTGGTCTTGCCGGAACCGGATTCGCCGATCAGGCCCAGGATCTCGCCCGGGGCCAGGGTGAACGAGATGTCGGCGACGATGGCGGCCTCCGAGGGAACCCCTCGGATTTCCAGGCCGGCGGCGTCCAGAGCGGGGGAAGTCATCGACACCTCCGGAGGTGGGATCGGCGGGAACCCGACACGATTTCCGTTGAAATCGCGTGTCCAATTTCCATTGAATTTGCGTGATCGGTGAGCATCAGCGGGCCTTCTCGATGCCTCGGTCGACACCTGCGACGGAGCGGGCGAGGCCGTCGGCGACCAGGTTCGTGCCGATGGTCAGGATCGCGATCGCCAGCACCGGCAGCGCCACCGCCCACGGCTGGACGGTCAGGGCGATCCGGTTCTCGTTGATCATCAGGCCCCAGTCCGCGGTCGGCGGCTGCAGGCCGAGACCGAGGAAGCTCAGGCCCGCGACCAGGCCGATCGAGTAGTTCAACCGCAGGCCGAGCTCGACCAGCACGGTGCCGGTCACGTTCGGCAGGATCTCGCCCAGCAGGATCCGGAACTTGGACAGGCCGATCGCCTCGGCGGACTTGACGAAGTCGCGTTCGGCGACCGACAGGGTGGCCGCCCGCACCACGCGCATCACGCGGGGCAGGTGGCTGCCGCCGACCACCAGCACCAGCAGCCACAGCTCGGGGCCGACCACGCTGACGAACAGCAGGGCCAGCACGACCTGCGGGAACGCCAGCGCGATGTCGCCGAAGCGCATCAGCAGCTCGTCCAGCCAGCCGCGGCGGTAACCGGCGTACATGCCCAGCAGCGCGCCGCCCCCGACGCCCAGCAGGGTGGCCAGCGCCGCCAGCAGCAGCAGCGTCTGACCGCCGTGCAGGAACCGGGTCAGCACGTCGCGGCCCAGGTTGTCGGTGCCGAACCAGGTCGCCCCGGTCGGGTCGGAGAACGGGGTGTCGACGAACTCGGTGGCGGCGTGCGGGGCCAGCAGCGGACCGACGATCGCGGTCAGCACCACCAGCGCCGACAGCGCCAGGCCGATCTTCGTCCGCGGCAGCCGCAGCGCGGCCCGCCAGACCCCGACCGCGCGCGGCGCGGGGGCGGAACTGGTCGAGGTGTTGGTTTTCTGCGCAGTCGTGGTCATCGCGCGGCGGACCTCACCTTCGGGTTGGCGGCCAGACTCACCACGTCGGCCAGCAGGTTCACGACGATGTAGACGGCCGCGATGGCCAGCGTCAGCGTCTGCACCACCGGCAGGTCGCGGTTGTTCACCGCGTCCACCAGCGCGAACCCGATACCGGGGAAGCGGAACAGGAATTCGACGATGACCACGCCACCGGCCAGCCAGGCCAGCTGCAGCGCGATCACCTGGGCCACCGGGCCGATCGAGTTCGGCAGCGCGTGCCGCAGGATCACGGTCCGCTCCGGCATGCCCTTCAACCGGGCCTGCTGGACGTACTCGCTCTCCAGCACCTCGATCATGGTGGCGCGCATGATGCGCACGATGTAGGGCGAAACCGCGAGCACCATCGTCAACGTCGGCAGCACCAGCTGCACCGGATCGCTCCACGCCGAACCCGACCCGGTCATCACGTACACCGCGGGCAGCAGGTTCAGCACGCCGGTGGAGAACAGCAGCACCAGCAGGATGCCGACCACGAACTCCGGCAGCGCGGCCAGCACCAGGCTGACCACCGAGGTGGTGTGGTCGAAGGTCTTGTCGCGGCGCAGCGCGCTGTAGGTGCCGACCAGGATCGACAGCGGCACGCTGATCAACGTCGCGCACAGCATCAGCGCCAGCGAGTTGTTCAGCCGCGAGCTCAGCAGCTCGGTCACCGGCATGCCGTTGGCGTAGGACTCGCCGAGGTTGAGCTGGAAGATGTTGCCCAGCCAGGAGAAGTACTGCATCCACAGCGGCTCGTCGAGGTGCAGCTGCTCGCGCAGCGCGGCCAGCCGCTCGGGGGTGGCCTCGCGGCCGAGGATGGCGCGCGCGGCGTCGCCCGGGAGTGCCTGGGTGGCCAGGAAGACCACCACGGACACCGCCCAGAGGATCACCAAGCCGAGCAGGATGCGCTTGACCAGCATTCGAGTCATCTGGTGTCCCCTCACTTCGCCAGCCAGGCGTGCCGGAAGCCGTAGGAGTTCAGCGGGATGCCGCTCTTGTCCGAGTTGAGGCCGACCACCCGCACGCTGTGCGCGTCGAGCTGGTTCGGGAAGCCCCACACGATGTAGCCGCCGCTCTCCCACTCGAGTTGCTGCGCCCGCGCGATCAGCTCCTTGCGGCGCGCTTCATCGGTGGTCGCCCGCGCCTGGTTCACCAGGTCGTTGAACTCCGGGTGGTCCCAGTGGGTTTCGTTGTACGGGGCATCCGGCAGGCTTCCGGAGCCGGCTTGCGCCAGGAAGTTCCGGGTGAACCAGAAGTCCTGGGCGAAGTCCCAGGACAGGTACATGTCGCCGAAGAACTCGCCGCTGTCCACCCGGCGGATGTTGATCGTGATGCCGGCTTCCGCGGCCTGCTGGGCGAACACCTGCGCGGCCTCCACCACGCCCGCGGCCACCGGCGAGGTCACCAGCTCGACGGTCAGGTTCTCCTTGCCCGCCTCGCGCAGCAGCTGCCGGGCCTTGGCCACGTCGCGCTTGCGCTGCGGCAGGCCGGAGTTGAACAGCGGATCGGCGGGGGCGTACAGGTCGTTGCCGACCGTGCCGTGGCCGCCGAGCACCTGCCTGATCATCTGCTCCCGGTCCACGACCAGCCGGAACGCCTGCCGGACCCGCACGTCGTCGAACGGCGGCCGGTCCACCCGCATGGTGAACGGGATCCACGAGCCGGTCTCCGACTCCAGCAGCCGCAGGTTCGGGTCCGCGTCGAGCACGCGCAGCAGCCCGAGCGGCACCTGGTCGATGGCCTCGACCTGGCCGCCGAGCAGCGCGTTGATCCGCGCCGTGTCGTCCGGGAAGTCGATGATCACGAGCTCGTCCAGGTACGGCTCGCCCTCGCGCCAGTAGTTGGCGTGCTTGGTGAACAGGCTCTGCTGGCCGGGTTCGAAGGAGTCGAACTTGAACGCGCCGCTGCCGACCGGCCGCTTCGGGTCGTAGTCGGCGGGCACGATCCCGTTGGCGTACTCGGCGAACTGGTCCGGCAGCGTGACGTCCGGGCGGGACAGGGTCAGCCGGACGGTGCGCGGGTCCAGCGCCTGCATGGCGTTGAGGTCCAGCGAGCTGAGCCCGACCGCGCCGTTCTTCGGGTCGGCCGGGTCTGCGATCCGGCGCAGCGTGTGGATCACGTCGTCGGCGGTGATGGTCTTGCCGTTGTGGAACTCCACGCCGTCGCGCAGCCGGATCGTCCAGGTCAGGGCCTGCGGGTCGGACTCGACGGACTCGGCCAGCGCCGGCTGGACCTGGTACTCGTCGTCGTAGCGCAGCAGGGTGTCGTAGAGCTGGAAGATCCGTGCTTGGTCCGGGTGCGTGACGGTGGCGTGCGCGTCCAGCGTGTCCTTGCTGGAGCCGCCGACGACGCCGACCCGCAGCCGTCCGCCGTACTGCGGCGGGCCGGTCGGCACCGGCGCTTTGCGGACCGCGCCGCCCGAGCAGCCGGTGATCAACGTTCCGGCTCCCACCGCGCCGGCACCCGCCGCGACGTACCGGAGGAAGTCGCGACGACTCGGGGCGGCGTTCGACTGTCCTCTGCTCGCCATCCGGGCGGTACCTCCTGTGTCTCGCGGGGGCACGCGTCGGCTCGACTCGAGTCGGTCGGCCCGCCCGTCCGGTCGGCCCCCGGCAGCTCCCCGCTGGTGTTGCGTTTCGATGCGCGACTGATTGATCAGTCAATCGATCGCATCGACCTTCGCGGACGGGAAGGGGGCTGTCAAGACGTCATGTGCTGGGTCGATGTGTCAACCCCTCGTTTCGCTGCGACGATCAAACGTTGTGTTCCCTTGCTACTTTCGCAACGCTTGATCCGGTTTGCGCACCTGGCTTGGCCATGGGTTTCACCGATCCCGGATGGTCCCGATGGCGGTTGACGCGGCTCGTTCGAGCGACGTCGACCGCGTGCGAAGCCGGCGAGGCATCTCACAGCCCGCCGCTACTGCGGGTCATGCGGACAATTCGGACGGTCGCCGGATGCTGAGATCAGCCTGAGAAACAGGTGGCCATCTGAGAACGGATCGCGAGTTCGGCGCCCGACCCGCCCTCCGCTCGGCATGCTGGAAAGCATGGTGCCGCGCGTATTGGTGGTGGACGACGAACCCGGGATCCGAGCAGCCCTGCAGCGAGGGCTGTCCGCCGAAGGCATGGAAGTCACCGCCGCGGCCGACGGCACCGAGGCCCTGCGCCTGGCTCACACCGGCGCCTTCGACGTCCTCGTGCTCGACGTCGTGCTGCCCGGTCTGTCCGGCTACCGGGTGCTGGAGAGGCTGCGCGCCCAGGACGTCACCATCCCGGTGCTGCTGATCTCGGAGAAGAACGGCGAGGTCGACCAGGCCGACGGACTGGACCTCGGTGCGGACGGCTACCTGGTCAAACCCTTCTCCTTCCTGGTGCTGGCCGCGCAGGTGCGCGCGCTGCTGCGGCGGCGCGACACCGCGGGCAGGCAGATGTGCTTGCGGGTCGGCGAGCTGGAGATAGACCGCGCCGGACGCGAGGTGCGGTGGGCCGGTCAGTCGATCTCGCTCTCGCCCCGCGAGTACGGGTTGCTGGTCGCGCTCGCCAGCCATCCCGATGCGGTGGTGCCCAAGGACGACCTGCTGCGCATGGTGTGGGGCGAGGAGCAGCTCGTCACCCGGAACGTCGTCGAGGTCTACATCGGCTACCTGCGCCGCAAGCTCGCTGCGGCCGGCGCCGACGCGATGGTGCAAACCGTGCGGGGCCAGGGCTACCGGGTTTGCGCCCAGCCGGCCTGATCAACGGCCTGCCAACTGATTGCTTCAGCAACAAGTACGAGGTCGGGGTCGGGGTCTGCCCGGAGGTGGGTATCGGCCCGCCGGGCCATGTCGGGCAAGATGTCTCCACGTGTCGGTGTTGCGGAGCACGGGACTGATCGAGGCACCTGTCGCCACGGTGGGGGCCGCGCTGCGGCACACGCGAACGGCGGAGGTCGGCCTCGCGGACATCGGGATCAGCGGCACCGCCGCGACCCGTCCGGCGGCACTGCTGGTGCCCGGTGATGAACTCGTCTTCCACACGAAAATCGCCCGCCTCCCGGTCGATCTGACCACTCGAATCGTGCGCGCCGACGCCGACGCGCAGAGTTCCGTGCTGGTGTCCGGCCTGCTGCCGGAGCTGCGGCACGAGTCGGTGCTCGCCGCGGCCGGGCCGCGAACGCTGCTGACCGACTCGGTCCACTGGACGACCCCGTTCGGGCCGCTGGGACGGCTGGCCGACGTCGCGATCGGCCGCCGCTTCGTGCTGAACGTGCTGGCGCGCCGGATCGACGCGGTGCGCGAACTCGCCGAGTCCTGGGCGAGCCGCGAGGTCGTCGTCGGTGCCGCCATCGTCCACAAGGGACGCTTGCTGGCGCAGCAGCGCAGCTACCCGGCGCCGGACGCCGGGCGCTGGGAACTGCCCGGTGGTCGGGTCGAACCCGGCGAGGACGAGCAGGCCGCGGTCGTCCGGGAATGCCGGGAAGAACTGGCCGTCGAGGTGCGCCCCACCGGCCGGGTCGGCACCGACGTCCCGCTCAACAACGGCATGCTGCTGCGCATCCACGTGGCCGAGTTGGCCGACCCGACGGCGATCCCGGAAGCGGTGGAGCACCACGAGGTCCGCTGGGTCGCGCCCGACGAACTGACCGACCTCGACTGGCTCGACGCCGACCGAGTCTTGGTCCACTCCCTCCGAGACCTCCTGGCCGAGGCTTAGAGCTCCAGCAGTTCGATGGGGTCGAACGACAGCGGGAATGGCAGGTCCGTCTCGAAGGTCTGGCCGCTCAGAGCCTTCGCGTGATCGCGATAGGTTCCGTCTTCGAGCCGCAGCAATTCCACCGACGCGCGTTCCTGCTCGTACTTGATCTCAACACGCATGAAGTACGGGATACCGGCCTTGGCGTACTCCGCGGGCTTGTCGACGTAGTCGTTTCGGCGTGTCGACCGTGACACGCATTCGCCGACCAGTAGGAAGGCCTGGGCTGGAATCCAGACACGTCCGCGTGCGGGCTCCCGAAGCACTGCGAAGTCCGGCTGGGTCCAGCGCAGCGAGGAGAACTGCGGCATTTCGAGGTTCAGCGTGGTGTAGGCGTTTCCGCCGAGTTGCCGGGCGGGCGCTCGCATGCGGATGTAGAGCTCGTCAGCCGCGTAGATGTTCGCTGAACCTTCGTAGGGGCTCGTGATCAGCTTTCCGCCCAGGCACTCGTGCTTGGCCGGGGGCATCCCCGGGATCGGCAGGTACCTGTCGGCGAGTTCAGGCGTCCACAAGCCGTCCAGATCGACCAGCGGGTCGAACGGGGCGTGCGGGTCGAACGACGGTGCAGCCACGGTGGAGCTCCTCTCGGCCAAGAACGCGGTGTTGCCTTCAGTCGCAGTACTCATGAGCCCAGGTTGTCGGCACTGATCATCGGTTCGCCAGGTGCTCCACTCGAACTGGTGAACGAATGGACGATGGGGGACGCCTTCGGGTGGTCGGTCCACCTGAAGGCGTCCCCCGGGGGCCGATCAGCGCAGGCCGGTGACGTGGAAGGCGGCTTGGAGGCGGGGCTGGGCCCGTTCGGTCGCCCGCTTCGCTCCGTGGGAGCGGATGCGATCCAGCTCGGCGGGGTCGTCCAGCAGCTCCAAGGTGCGCCGGCGCAGGGGGCGCAGCTCCTCGATCACCGTTTCGGCGACCACGTCCTTCAGCTCCGCGTAAGTGCTGGTCGAGCCGGCCGCGGTGTAGGGGCTCGTGCCGGTGCAGGCGGCCAGGATCTCCAGCAGGTTCGCCACCCCCGGCTGGTCGTCCGGGTCGTAGCGGATCCGGTCCAGCCCGTCGGTGACGGCGCGGCGGAACTTCCGGCGGATCACGTCCGGCTCGTCGAGCACGAAGACCACGCCGGGGGACTGGGGGCTGGACTTCTCCATCTTGCGGCCCGGATCGGCCAGGTCCCGCACCCTGGCCGCGGTCTTGGGCACCACCGCCTCGGGGACGACGAACACCTGGCCGTAGTGCGAGTTGAACCGGCGGGCCAGCGTGCGCGCCAGCTCCACGTGCTGGTCCTGGTCGCTGCCGACCGGCACCTGGCTCGCGCCCTGCAGCAGGATGTCCGCGGCCATCAGCACCGGGTAGGTCAGCAGGCCGACGCGCGAACCGTCCTGCCCGGCGCCGCGCTCCTTGAACTCGACCATCCGGGCGGCCTCGCCGAACGAGCAGGTGCACTCCAGGATCCAGTTCAGCGCGCCCAGCTCGCCGGCCAGGTCGGACTGGACGAACACCGAATCCGGATCTATGCCCGCGGCGAGCAGGACGGCGAACTGCTCGCGGGTGAGCGCGCGGAGCCGCTGCGGGCGGTTCGGCGTGGTCATGGCGTGCAGGTCGGAGACGAAGAACAGGTCCTCGGGTTCGCGTTCGGCGGCCCACCGCCGCACCGCGCCGAGGTAGTTGCCGAGCTGGACGTGGCCGGACGGGGTGATCCCGGACAAGCGGGTCATGGGTCTCTCCTGTGGTCGGCGACCGCCACCGGGATCGACCTGGCACTGCTCGGCCGCCCGGTCGAGCGGCCGATTTCGGAGTGCGTCAGTGCGCTGCGTCGGGCCGCCCGGAGGCGGTCCACCAGTTGTTCGACAATGCGCGCACGAATCAATGTTACCGCTTGGTGATCGGCAGCGGTCAAGTCGAAGAGCTACCGTGGAAGCATGTTTGTAGTGCTGCTGCAATACACCGCCCCGGAATCGGAAATCGACGCCCAGTTGGTAGATCACTACGAATGGGTCACCCAGCATTACGACGCCGGTGATTTCATCGCGGCCGGTCACCGCCACCCGCGCAGCGGCGGGGTGATCATCGCCCGCGCGATGTCCCGCGGCCGCCTCGACGCGATCCTCGCCACGGACCCGTTTGCCCTGCACAAGCTGGTTCGCTACGAGGTGATCGAGTTCCAGGCGCTGCGCACCATCCCGGAGCTGGCGAAGTACGCCGACCCGTTGACCCCGGTCGCCCACAAGTAATCACCGCTCACCGGCCGAGGCCGCGGCGGGCGCCGCGGTGAGATCATTTCGCGTTCTTTTTCTTTTCCGCTTTCTTTGCCTTCTTTTGCTCTTTCTTGACCTCGTCCGCTTTGGCTTCGCGGAGCAGGTTGCGCAGTACCACGATCGGGCAGCTCTTGCAGGGAGGTTGCGAGCGGCAACATTTTTTCTTGACCTTGATGGTGCCTTTGCCCACGATGCTTCTCTCCGGCGCTCCGACGGGGGATGGGCACAGGGTAGGCGAACCTAACCTCGGATGGCGAACTTGATGTTGTGCGACGGCCGCCCGGTGTTGCGCTGAGCACGCGGCGGCCGATGCGGCTGCGCGTTGCACTACCCTGGAACGAGCCGCGCGTCGACGCACGCGCCCCGCTGCTGGTGGGGTGCCGTCCGGAACAGCTCTGCAGCAGCGGCGCAGTGGAGCCGCGGCGGGGTGCCCCGAGGGGTGCCAGGACCAGGTGTTCGCGCCCGATCACGAGGTGCGCCGGAACAGCACCGCACCCGGCCCGCAGTCGACGAACCCAGCCGCGCCCGCATTTCCGCGCCGAGCCAGGAGTACCCACGCGTGTCCGTCACCAGTGTCGCCGCCCCCATTCGCAGCGATCTCCGCAACGTCGCGATCGTCGCGCACGTCGACCACGGCAAGACCACCCTGGTGGACGCCATGCTGCGGCAATCCGGCGCCTTCTCCGAACGAGCCGAACTGGTCGACCGGGTCATGGACTCCAACGACCTGGAGCGGGAGAAGGGCATCACCATCCTGGCCAAGAACACCGCGATCCGCCGGGAGACCGACGCCGGTCCGGTGACCATCAACGTCGTCGACACCCCCGGTCACGCCGACTTCGGCGGTGAGGTGGAGCGCGCGCTGTCCATGGTCGACGGCGTGGTGCTGCTGGTCGACGCCAGCGAGGGCCCGCTGCCGCAGACCCGGTTCGTGCTGCGCAAGGCGCTGGCCGCCGGGATGCCGGTGATCCTCGTGGTGAACAAGGTCGACCGCCCGGACGCCCGCTGCTCCGAGGTCGTCGAGGAGACCCACGACCTGCTGCTGGAGCTGGCCAGCGAGCTCGACGGCGAGGCCGATCTCGACATGGAGGCGATCCTGGACCTTCCGGTCGTGTACGCCTCCGCCCGCGCCGGTCGCGCGTCGATCGCCCAGCCGGTCGACGGCGAGCTGCCCGACGAGGAGAACCTGGACTCGCTGTTCGAGGTGCTGCTCAAGCACGTCCCGGCGCCGGTCGCCGACGTCGAGTCCCCGCTGCGCGCGCTGGTCACGAACCTGGACGCCTCGTCGTTCCTCGGCCGGATCGCGCTGTGCCGCATCCACGCCGGGACCATGCGCAAGGGCCAGACCGTCGGCTGGTGCCGTGCGGACGGGACCGTCGAGAAGGTCCGGCTGACCGAGCTGCTGATCACCGAGAACCTCGACCGCGTGCCGTGCGCCGAGGCCTCCGCGGGCGACCTGGTCGCCATCGCCGGCATCCCGGACATCACCATCGGTGACACGCTGGCCGACCCGGACGCCCCGGAGCCGCTGCCCCGGATCACCGTCGACGACCCGGCGATCTCGATGACCATCGGCGTCAACACCTCGCCGCTGACCGGCCGCAACGGCGGCACCAAGATCACCGCGCGGCAGGTGAAGAACCGCCTCGACGCGGAGCTGATCGGCAACGTCAGCGTGAAGGTGCTGCCGACCGAGCGGCCGGACGCCTGGGAGGTGCAGGGCCGCGGTGAGCTGGCGCTGGCCATCCTGGTCGAGACCATGCGCCGCGAGGGCTTCGAGCTCACCGTCGGCAAGCCGCAGGTGGTCACCAAGACCATCGACGGCAAGCTGTGCGAGCCGTTCGAGCGGCTGACCATCGACGCCCCGGAGGAGCACCTGGGTGCGATCACCCAGCTGCTGGCCGGTCGCAAGGGCCGGATGGAGACCATGGACGGCCACGGCACCGGGCGGATCAAGCTCGACTACGTGGTGCCCTCGCGCGGCCTGATCGGTTTCCGCACCGAGTTCCTCACCGAGACCCGCGGCACCGGCATCGCCAACCACGTCTTCGAGGGCTACTTCCCGTGGGTGGGCGAGCTGCGCACCCGGCACACCGGTTCGCTGGTGGCCGACCGGGCCGGCTCGGCGACGACCTACGCGCTGCTGCAGCTGGCCGACCGGGGCAGCTTCTTCACCGAGCCCGGCAACGAGGTCTACGAGGGCATGGTGGTCGGGGAGAACCCGCGCGCCGAGGACCTCGACGTGAACATCACCAAGGAGAAGAAGCTCACCAACATGCGGTCGTCCACCGCGGACGAGCTGGAGCGGCTGGCCAAGCCGCGGACCCTGGCGCTGGAGGAAGCGCTGGAGTTCTGCTCCGCGGACGAGTGCGTGGAGGTCGGCCCGGAAGCGATCCGCGTCCGCAAGGTCACCTTGGACAGCACCACCCGCGCCCGCGAGCGTTCCCGCGCGAAGGCGCGCGACAACGGCTGAGCGCCTGAGAACCTGTCTCCGGGCTCGTTTTGCGTGGCGGTGCGGGTGGCGGAACCTCAGCGCCCGCCTGGTCTGCGGGTGCCCAGCCTTATGTATGCCAATACACGGCGGCTGGGCCGTCCTCGCCAGGCGAACGCTGAGAACCCGCGGCGGTGCAAGCGCCGGGGGTGGGCTATGCGCCTGCGGCGCATCAAGGACAACGAGGATCAAAGACGGGATCTGAATTTCGAGCAGTGGTGCAGAGGGGCTCCCGGTGACGGGAGCCCCTCTGGCTCCAGGCGTGGTCGGTACGTCCGCGATGTCGGATTGCCGGGTTTTCCCGCCTCCGGGCCGGGATTTCTCCGTTTCGCGGGCACGCGGGGCGGGCGGCGAGCAGACTGGGCACCTACCC
The DNA here is from genome assembly GCF_027853915.1 of Saccharopolyspora oryzae. GTDB lineage: Bacteria > Actinomycetota > Actinomycetes > Mycobacteriales > Pseudonocardiaceae > Saccharopolyspora > Saccharopolyspora oryzae. Next base: position 61,218 of record NZ_JAQGLA010000014.1, on the reverse strand, counting down.
CGGTGTCGATCTTCTGGTCGGCGGAAGGAACCATGGAGGGCCTTCGCGCGTCTTCAGCACGTGCGAGGCGCCCCGGTGACCGGGGCGCGTTCGGGGGATCAGACGTGAAGGGGAGGTTCGGCGTGTCCCAGGGTCGACGCCGCCCACTGGTCGCGGTCTCCCTGCTGGTGACAACCGCGAGCTTGGTGGCCGCCTGCACCAACGCACCGCCACCGCCGCTGGTGTCGCCAACCCCGACGACGCAGCCCCCGACGACCACCGCGCCGTCCAAGCAGCCGATGCCGGTGGAGGTCGTGGTCGGGGTCGACGAGCTGGAGGGCGGGTTCAACCCGCACACCCTCGCCGACCTCTCGCCGACCAGCTCGGCGCTGGCCAGCCTGATGCTGCCGTCGGTGCACCGGCCCGGCCCGGACGGGCGGCTGCAGCTGGACACCACGCTGATGGAGTCGGTGGAGGTGGTGCCGGACCAGGAGAAGTTCACCGTCCGCTACCGGATCCGCCGCGAGGCGAACTGGTCCGACGGCGCGCCGATCGCCGCCGAGGACTTCGTCTACCTGTGGCAGCAGCTGCGCTCGCAGCCCGGCGTGTCCGACGCGGCCGGCTACCAGCTGATCGACGACGTGGCGTCGCGGCAGGGCGGCAAGACCGTCGACGTGACCTTCTCCAAGCCGTTCCCCGGCTGGCAGTCGCTGTTCAACAACCTGCTCCCCGCGCACCTGCTGCGGGACGCGCCGCGCGGCTGGTCGACGGTGCTGGACGACGGCTACCCGGCTTCGGGCGGGCCGTTCGCGATCCGGCAGATCGACCTGGACCGCGGCGAGATCATCCTGGAGCGCAACGACCGGTACTGGGGTCCGCCCGCGAAGTCCGACCGGGTCGTGCTGCGCGCGCTGGACAAGGGACGCCAGGTCGAGGCGCTGCGCAGCGGCGACAGCCACCTGGCGGTCTTCGGCGCGGACAGCGGGACCATGCAGGCGCTGCGCGATCTCGGCGACTCCGTGAAGCTGATCAACGTGCCGCGGCCGGCGACGGTGGAGGTGCTGCTGCGCCCGGACAGCCGCGTGCTGTCCGACATCAAGGTGCGGCAGGCCGTTCTCGCCTCGCTCGACCGCCCGGCGCTGATCGAGTCGGGCACCGGCGGTGGCCCGGCCGATCAGATGCAGTCGCACGCCCAGGTCCTCGCGCCGTCCGAGCCCGGCTACAACCCGACGGAACCGGCCGGTGCGTTCCCGGAGAAGCCCGACCCGGCGCGGGTGCAGAAGCTGCTCGAGGAGGCCGGCTACCACCGCAGCGGCGGTGCCTGGCTGCGCGACGGGCGGCCGTTGAACCTGGTCATCGCCGCGCCCTTCGAGCACGAGTCCTACATCCGGGTCGCGGAGGAGACCGCGCGGCAGCTGCGCGAGCAGGGGATCCAGGCGACTGTGGTGACGCCGACCGGGGACCAGCTGTTCGGCGAGATGCTGTCGGCGAACCCGAAGGCCGGGGCGTCCGGTGCGGTGGCTTCGGTGGACATGGCGATCGCGCCGCGTCCGGCCGGTGGTGACCCGGCGGCGACGATGGCTTCGGCCTACGGCTGCCCCGGCGTCGCTTCGGACACCGAGCAGCCGTTCCCGCACAACGCGGCCGGTTACTGCGACGAGCTGCTGCAGCCGACCATCGACGCGGCCATGACCGGCAAGATCCCGTTCAACGAGGCGTCCTCGATCGTGGAGCCGGTGCTGTGGCGGTCGGGCGTGGCGATGCCGCTGTACCAGCAGGCGCAGGTGCTGGCGGTGCGCCCGGAGGCCAAGGGCGTTCAGCCGGGCAACGGCTTGTCCGGTCCGTTCTCGACGGCGGCCGACTGGCTCGGGACCTACGCCGACAGCGACGGCTACTGATGTCCGGGTTGAGCTGTTCGCTGTTGGGCACTAGATCATCCGGAGCAATGCGAATGCCGTCCGTCGTGTGGTGCGCGCCGCAGATTAGGCTGGACCGGTGAAGCTGACGGCCCCACCGCGGTTGTTGCTGGTGCACGCACACCCCGATGACGAGAGCCTCTGGACCGGCGGGACGATCGCCCGCTACGCCGCCCGCGGCGTTCAGGTGTTCGTGGTGACCTGCACCCTCGGTGAGGAAGGCGAGGTCATCCCGGAGAGCCTGCGCGGCCTGGCCGCCGACCAGGCGGACCAGCTCGGCGGCTACCGGGTCGGCGAGCTGCGCTCGGCGTGCGCCGCGCTCCGGGTGGCCGACCACCGGTTCCTCGGCGGCATCGGCCGCTGGCGCGACTCCGGGATGCTCTGGGAGCAGCCGGGACAGGCGGGTGCGCTGCCGGACGCGCACCCCCGGGCCTTCGCGATCGGTGACGGCGAGGAGCAGGCGGGCGCGCTGGCCGACGTGCTGCGCGAGGTCAAGCCGCAGGTCGTCGTGAGCTACGCGGCCGACGGCGGTTACGGCCACCCCGACCACGTCCGCGCGCACGAGGTCACCGTGGCCGCCGCCGCGCAGGTGCCCGACGTGCAGCGCGTCTTCTACGCCGTGCCGTCGCAGGGCACGATCGAGAAGGGCCTGGCCGCCCTGGCCGAAGTCGAGGACATGCCCTTCGAACTGCCCGAACCGCACGAGCTGGCCAGCGTCCAGGACGACGAGATCACCACCGTGATCGACGTGTCCGAGCACCTGCCCGCCAAGATCAGCGCGCTGCGGGCGCACGGCACCCAGGTCAAGGTGTGGCTGGACCGGTGGGACCACGGCGAGGGCATCGCGGCCTACGCGCTGTCCAACGGTGTCGCGCAGCCCATCGTCCCGACCGAGCACTACGTGCTGGCCAGCGGTGATCCGCAGGGCTGCGAGTCGGACCTGTTCGGTGGCCTCGGGGTGAGCGGCACCGAACCGGTGGGCGACCGTTGAGTCCCCTGGACCGGGTGGTGTTCGGCTTCCTGCTCGTCGATGCCGTCATCCTGGCGCTGGTCGAACTGCTCTTCCTGCCGTCGTACATCGGCGCCGTGCAGTTCCCGATCACCGCGGCGCTCGCGGCCGTCACCACGCCGCTGCTGGTGGCGGAGGCCGCGAGGTTCTCCCCGCACCGCCGGGTCGCCGGGGCGCCGCTGGTGGTGTGGTTCCTGACCGTGCTCGTGTTCGGAGTCCTCGGCCCGGGCGGCGACATGGTCCTGCTCGGCAACGACTGGCGGACCCTGCTGCTGCTCGGTGCCGGTGCGCTGCCGAGCGCGATGATGCTGGGAATCGTCCTGGGCAAGCGCGCGAACGCCTGAACAGCTGTCTGAAGCACTCGTTTTGCGTAGCGGTGCCGGTAGCGGAACCTCAGACGCCGCCTGGACTGCGGGTGCCCAACTTTATGTATGCCAATACACGGCAGTCGGGCCGTCCTCGCCAGGCGACGTCTGAGAACCCGCGGCGGTGCGAGTTGCGAGGGTGGGTTATTCGCCTGACGACGAATCAAAGATCAAAAGCCAGGATCCGTGGCAGGCACTGAACCCGGTGCCAATGTGGCGTAGCGCACGTCGGTGTTCGGACGTTGATCGACCACGTCGGACGCGTGCGCAGCGGGTCGTTCGGGGGCCGAAGTGGTTTACGGCGTTAACGCCCGCATCGTAGAGTTGCCAGCGCTCCCGAGCTGTGGACCGGTTACGCGTCCTGGGTGGGTAGGGGAGATACTGTCAGCAGTCGCGGCAGGAGGTTCCTGCGCGCGAGTAGGACAACGCTTCGAGCAGGAGTGCAACCGTGACCTACGTGATCGCCGAGCCCTGCGTGGACGTGCTCGACAAGGCCTGCATCGAGGAGTGCCCTGTCGACTGCATCTACGAGGGCGGGCGGATGCTCTACATCCACCCCGATGAGTGCGTCGACTGCGGTGCCTGCGAGCCGGTCTGCCCGGTGGAGGCCATCTACTACGAGGACGACGTGCCGGACGAGTGGGCCGCTTACACCAAGGCGAACGTCGACTTCTTCGACGAACTCGGTTCGCCGGGTGGTGCGGCGAAGGTGGGCAAGAAGGACTTCGACGTGGAGCCCATCAAGAGCCTGCCCCCGCAGGGCGAATGAGCGCCGCGACCGGCCCGGACGCGACGTCCGGGCCCCGCGGTCCGCAGTTGCCGCAGTTCCCGTGGGATTCGCTGGCCCGGCAGTCCGCCGCGGCGAAGGCCCACCCGGACGGCATCGTCGACCTGTCCGTCGGGACCCCGGTCGACCCGGTGCCGGAGAACTTGCAGCGCGCCTTGGCCGAGGTCGCCGACGAGCCGGGCTACCCGGCCACGCACGGCACCCCCGAGCTGCGCGAGGCGGCGATCTCGTCGCTGCAGCGCCGCTACGGGATCACCGGGCTGGAGCCCGACGCCGTGGTGCCGACCATCGGTTCCAAGGAGCTCGTCGCCTGGTTGCCCACGCTGGTCGGCGTGCGGCCCGGCGACGTCGTGGCCATCCCGGAGCTGGCGTACCCGACCTACGAGGTGGGCGCCAAGATCGCCGGTGCCGAGGTCGTGCGCCTCGCGCCCGGTGAGCTGCCGCCGGCCGGAACCACCTTGCTGTGGCTGAACTCCCCGTCGAACCCGACGGGTCGCGTGCTGGACGCGCAGCAGCTGGGCGAGCAGGTGCGGGCCGCGCAGGAGCTCGGCGCGGTGATCGCCTCCGACGAGTGCTACCTGGCGCTGGGTTGGGACACCGAGCCGGTGTCGGTGCTGCACCCCTCGGTGGGCGCGGACCGGCGCGGCGTGCTCGCCGTGCACTCGCTGTCGAAGTCCTCGAACCTGGCCGGGTACCGCGCCGGGTTCATCACCGGTGACCCGGATCTGGTGCGGCGCCTGCTGGAACTGCGCAAGCACGCCGGGATGATCGTCCCGCGCCCGGTGCAGCAAGCGATCACCGCGGCGCTCAGCGACGACTCGCACGTGAGCGCGCAGCGCGAGCTGTACGCGGCGCGGCGCGCGGTGCTGCGGCCCGCGCTGGAGTCGGCGGGCTTCCGGATCGACCACTCGCAGGCGGGCCTGTACCTGTGGGCGACGCGCGGTGAGGACTCGTGGCAGACGGTGGACTGGTTGGCGCAGCGGGGGATCCTCGCGGCACCGGGCACCTTCTACGGACCGGCCGGAGGCCACCACGTCCGCATCGCCCTGACGGCGACGGACGAGCGCATCGCCACCGCGGCCAAGCGCTTGGCGGAGTGACCGGAGGGGTGCCGGTCTGGAACCGGCACCCTCCTGCGTCAGACGGCTTCCGCCGCTGAGGTGAGGGCTTCCCAGGTCTCCCACCACTGCGCGCGGCGTTCGGCCTTGCGGGTCTGCTCCCGTTCGACGAGGCGGCCCGCCACGAACGCCACCGCCGCGTCGACCTCGTCGCCGAAGTCGTGGAGCAGGGCGCGCACGCGTTCCTCGGCCACGCAGGCGTCCTGGTGCTCGCCGAGCACGTCCTGGAAGCGGCGGGTCGCTCTGATCAGCTGCTGCACCGGTTTGCCGAACGCGGGTTGCGCGAGCTCCGCGGTGTAGCGGACCCGTTTGCCCCGGATGCGCAGTGCGTGCAGGTCGGGGTCGGCGGGGGATTCGGGCAGCCGTGCCACCGCTTTTCGGAGTTTCCGGAACTCGCCGAGCACGAGTGCGCGCAGCTCCCGCGCGCTGTCCACATCGGACTCCTCGGGGGTGCTGCGGACGGCGGTGGCCACGGCGCGCAGCAGGTCGAGGTAGCGGTCGCTGCCCAAGGCCGTGAGCAGTTCGATGCGGGCGGCTCCGTGCTCGGCCTCCAGGCCGGAGATCAGCCGGGCGGCCGCGGCCCGCTCGCCCTCGGGCAGGTCGGCGCTCTCCTCGCGCAGCCGGTCCAGCAGGACGTCGAGGTCGCGGACCGGGCCCAGCGCGCGCCCCAGCCAGCCGAGCTCCGCGCGCAGCGGCTCCGACCAGCCCTGGTCCAGGAACGGCCGCGCGGCCCGCAGCATCGCGCGCATCCGACGCACCGAGACCCGCATCTGGTGCAGCTCTTCGGGATCGGTCCCGAGCCTGGTCCCGGGATCGTGCGCGATCAGCGCGCGCAGCCGGGTGTCCAGCCCGGCCCGCACGTGCTCGGCGATGGAGGCCTGCGCATCGGCCGCCACCGGCTCGGCGGGCAGGTCGACGACGTCCGCCAGGTCGCGGTGCTGCCAGCTGCTAGCCATCACCAATGATAAAAACGCCCGCTCCGACCCCCGCCTGGTCCGATCGGCCCAACCGGCCCGGAACGGCAGCGGGGCCGGTCGACGTGGTGTCGGCCGGCCCCGCTGGGTCGTTCGGTCAGTCGTTGGCGTGCAGGGCCGCGTTGAGCTCGACCTTGCCGCCCGCGCGCTCGGTCACCTCGACGGTGCCCGTGGTGGAGTTGCGGCGGAAGAGCAGGTTGTCCGAACCGGACAGCTCCGAGGCCTTGGTGATGGTGCCGTCCGGCAGCGTCACCTTGGTGCCTGCGGTGATGTACAGGCCCGCCTCGACGATGCAGTCGTCGCCCAGCGAGATGCCCACGCCGCCGTTGGCGCCGATCAGGCAGCGCTCGCCGATGGAGATGACCTCCTTGCCGCCGCCGGACAGGGTGCCCATGATCGAGGCGCCGCCGCCGACGTCCGAGCCGTCGTCGACCACGACGCCCGCGGAGATCCGGCCCTCGACCATCGACGCGCCGAGGGTGCCCGCGTTGTAGTTCACGAAGCCCTCGTGCATCACGGTCGTGCCGCTGGCCAGGTGCGCGCCCAGCCGGGCCCGGTCGGCGTCGCCGATGCGCACGCCGGACGGGACGACGTAGTCGACCATGCGCGGGAACTTGTCGATGCCGTAGACGGTGACCGCGCCGCGCGCCCGCAGCCGCAGCCGGGTCGCCTCGAAGCCCTCCACCGGGCAGGGGCCGTGGTTGGTCCACACGACGTTGGCGAGCAGGCCGAAGATGCCGTCGAGGCTCTGCCCATGCGGCCGGACCAAGCGGTGCGACAGCAGGTGCAGCCGCAGGTACACGTCGTGCGCGTCGACCGGGGCGTCGGCCAGGCGACCGATCTCGGTGCGCACCGCGATCACCTCGACCCCGCGGGCCTCGTCGCGCCCGAGCAGCGCCGCACCGGCCTCGCCGAGGGACGCGGCCGCCTCGTCGGCGGACAGCCGCTTGGTGCCGGACTGGCCCGGCTCACCCAGCCGGATGGTCGGGAACCAGGTGTCGAGCACCGTGCCGTCGTCGGTCACGGTGGCCAGGCCCACGCCGTGGGCGCCCGTGGTCTGCGGATCGGGAGACTGTGCACTCATACCGGGAACGGTAATCGGCGCAGGTGGCGGCGGCCCGCACGGGGTCGCGGGCGATCAGCCCTTCGCGACGGCCAGCAGGTGGCAGCCGGTGGTGATGGACAGCTCCGTCCGGTTCGAGGTGCTGAACCGGTAGACCGCGCCGTACTCGTCGTTGCCGGTGATCTCGTGGTCGCCGCTGCGGTTGACGATGATCTCCGGCTCGTCGAACCCGTACTCGCGGGTGAGCTGCCGGACGATGTCGACCGCGCGCGGCCAGGACGCGTCCGGCAGGTTGTCGGGCACCTGCCAGGACTCCAGCGACCAGATCTGCGCCTCGGGGACGTCGGCGCAGTCCGCCCGGCTGAGCGGCTCGGACTTCACCCAGGTCAGCGGGCCCAGCTCGTGGTCGAGCCGGTCCCGCAGCCGCTGCTGGAGCTGGCCGTACTGCGCGCTGATCTCCTCGATGCTGGGCCGTTGTCGCAGCAGGTTGCGCGGGTCGTCCACGGCTCCTCCCTCGGGTCGGACTGCCATGCCGGAGTGATCATGCCGGAGATCGACTGCGCGGAACCCTCAGTTGTGATGCGCACCGCCGGAGGTCAACCGATCGAGATCGCCGCGAAGTGGACGACGACGGGGGTGATCACCCGCGGGATGGCCAGTCCGACCGCGCCCGCTGCGATGGCGAAGCCCACCGCGAGCACTGCTCGGGCTCAGCTGCCTTCGACCAGGTGGCAGCCGGTGCGGACCCGCAGGACGGTGTTCACCTTGGTACCGACCTGCAGCCAACCGCCGAAGGCGTCGCGCATCTCGACCTTGTGGTCGCCGGGCCGGTCCAGGATCACCTGGCGCTCGGTGAACCCGTACTCGGCGGCGACCTCGTCGGCGATCTGCAGCGCCCGCGGCCACCGGTCGTCGGGGATGGCGCCCTCGTTCTGCCAGCGGTCCAGGGTGTGCTGCTCCGCGTTCGGCACGTCCGGGAACTCCGCGCAGCCCGCCTGACCGGGGTTGCCGTCGTTGACCCACGGCGTGGACAGGCCGAGCTCCGCGGTCCACCGGTCCCGGAGCTTCTGCTGCATCTCCTCGTAGCGAGCGGTGATCTCGGCCATCGCGGGCCGCTGCTGCAGGGCGCTGGTCTGGTCTTGCATGCTTCCCCCGTCGGGAGTGTCGGGCCGGCCCGCGCATCCGGTGAGGAGCGCGGCGCCGAGGACGAGCAGGGCGAGCCGCCTCATGAGAAGACGTCCTTGATCTTCGAGCCTGCGGCGCTGCCCCAGTCCTTGAGCTGCGAAGCCCCTTCCTGGACCTGGTGCGGCACGTAGGAGATCGCGTCGCCGACGCCGTCGGTCTTGCCCGTCACCGCCTGCTCGGGCACCCCGGCGACGACGGCCGCCAGGTTGTGCTGGCTGGTGGTGTCCGGTTTGAAGTACTTGCTGTGGCCGGTGACCTCGGAGCCGTGCTCGGACTTCTCGGTGGACAGGTCCTTGAAGCCGTCCATGTGGGACGGGTCGCCGCCGAAGCGGGCGAAGTCCGCGACCGGGTCGTCCTTGGCCTCCAGCCGGTAGGCGTGGCCCTCCGGGACCTTCAGGTCCTCGATGTCGTTGGTGCCCACGCCCGGCGAGCCCAGGATGACCGCGTCGTCCACCCCGTGGCCACCGCCCTGCAGCGCGTAGCCGGTGGTCGTCGACCCGTAGGAGTGGCCGATCGCGGTCAGGTGCGGGTCGTCGTCGCGGGAGGCGTTGATGCCCTTGTAGAACGCGTTCAGCTTCGCGCCGCCCTCCTGCGCGGAGTTGGAGCTGACCACCGAGTCGCCGAAGACGTCGAGGTTCTCGTCCTTCTGCGGCGGTTCGTAGCCGATCCAGGCGATCGCGGCGACGCTGCCGTCCTTGCCGCCGCGGGCCAGCTCGTCCTCGGACTTGGCGACGAGTTCCTGCGCCTCGGAGTCCATGCCCTTGAGACTTCCGTCCACAGTGGACGTGTAGCCGGGGGCGGACACCGAGACGTGGTCGGCGGTGTCGACGTTGCCGACCGCGACGGCGGCCTTGAGCCGTTCACCGCTGGAGTCCAGCACCAGCAGCTGCCGCGGGGGCTTGTCGCGGGCGATGGTCTCCTCCACCGCGTCCACCGCCTTGAGCTTGTCGTTGACCTGCTTGAGCTTCTCCTGCTCGTCCTCGGACACGCCACCCTGCTCGAGCTTCGCCTTCTCGTCCTGGAGCGAGCGGCGGGTGTCGTCGATGTTGGCCCGGTTGGCCGCGTCGCGAACCTCGGCGGGGATGCCGTCGCGGCTGCCCAGCCAGGCGGGCGGGTTCTCCCGCAGCGCCGCGCGCTGCTCGTCGGACAGCGACTTCCACCACTCGGCGTTGGCCTTGGGGGAGTCCTCGGCGGGCTTGCCCGCGGACGCGGCCATCGCCTGGACGCCGGCGGGGGTCGCTGCCCCGGCCAGCGAATCGCCCTCGCCGGGGTCGACCTCGTCCTTCTCGGCGGCGTTGAGCGCCTTGGCGAGCTCCTCGTCGGTGTCCTCGGCGCGGTCGAGGATCTCCTCGACCTCCGCCGAGAGCTTGTCCCGGATCTGGAGGCGGTGCTGCTTGACCTCCTCCACCTGGTCCTCGGGCACGTCCTGCGGCGGGGCGACGTCCCGGATGCCGCCCTCTTCGGTGATCTGGAAGCCGTTGGCCTGCGCCTCGTGGTCGGCCTCGTCGATCTGCTGCTTGATCTTGGCGACGCCGTCGGCGGCGCGGGCGACCGCGAGGCGCACGGTCGAGACCTCGGCGATCAGCGCGCGCATGTCCTCGACGAGCTTCTGGTGCTCCTGCGCGGACTTGTCGGCGGCCTCACCGGTCCAGCTGTCCGGGTTCTTGGCGCCGTCGAGCTCGTCCTGCAGGCCCACCAGGTCGTCGCGGCGCTTGCCGAGCTCGCCGTGGACGGTTTCGAGCGCTCCGGGGTTCCAGCGGCGCACTTCGGCGAACGAGACCACTGCTACCTCCCACCCGCAGCGCGAATGCTCTCCGCACCGGACCTGTCGGATTCCTCGTAGTCGTCACCGCTGGCGATCAGCGAGTCGCCGTGGCGCACGGCCGCCCGGCTCCACTGCTCGGTGGCCTTCGCCCAGCTCTGCGCGACCTTCTCGGCGAGGGCTGCCGACTCGCTGCCGGGCATCGCCCCGGCGATGTCCTGGGCGGGCGGGCCGAGCTTCACCTGGCTCGCCTGCTCCCCGGCCGATTTCGAGCTCGCCCCCGCTCCGCGCAGCGAATCCGGGTCTGCCGTGTACGTCATGCCACCTCCAGCGGCGCAGCCTAGCGCGATGATCACCACCTCAGATGTCGTTCGGCGCGATCCGGTTCCCGCCGGACCGCCGAGCGGGTCGCCGCCGGGTAGCCTGCCGGTCGTGACTGCGTCGTTGGATCTCACCGCTGACCCCGTCGAACTGACCGCCGCGCTGGTGGACATCCCGTCCGTCTCGGGCGGGGAGAAAGCCATCGCGGACGCGGTGGAGCAGGCGCTGCGGGCGCAGGCGCCGCACCTGGAAGTGGTGCGCAACGGTGACGCGGTGCTGGCGCGCACCAACCTCGGCCGCGGCTCGCGGGTCGTGCTCGCCGGGCACCTGGACACCGTGCCGATCAACGACAACCTGCCGCTGACCCGCACCGGCTCGGGCGCGGACGAGGTCCTGCACGGCTGCGGGACGGTGGACATGAAGAGCGGCGACGCGGTGATGCTGCACCTGGCCGCGGCGCTGACCGAGCCCCGCCACGACCTGACCTTCGTGTTCTACGACTGCGAGGAGGTCGAAGCCGAGCGCAACGGCCTCAACCGCATCGAGCGCGAGCTGCCGGACTGGCTGGCCGGTGACCTGGCGGTGGTCTGCGAGCCGTCGAACGCGGCGATCGAAGCCGGCTGCCAGGGCACCATGCGCGTCGAGGTCCGCACCACCGGCACCCGCGCGCACACCGCCCGCGCCTGGATGGGCGAGAACGCGATCCACGCCGCGCAGCCGGTCCTGAAGCGCCTGGTCGACTACACCCCGCGCAACCCGGTGATCGACGGCCTCCAGTACCGCGAAGGGCTGCAGGCGGTCCGGATCGAGGGCGGCGTGGCGGGCAACGTGGTCCCGGACTCCTGCGTGGTGACGGTCAACCACCGCTTCGCCCCGGACAAGTCCGTCGCCGAGGCCGAAGCCCACCTCCGCGAGGTCTTCGACGGCTTCGACGTCACGGTCACCGACGAATCGGCCGGCGCCCTCCCCGGCCTGACCGCTCCCGCCGCCGCGGAGCTCGTCGAGGCCTCCGGCGCGGAACCGGTCGCCAAGCTCGGCTGGACCGACGTGGCCCGCTTCGCGGCCCTCGGCCTCCCGGCGGTCAACTTCGGCCCGGGCTCCCCGACGCTCGCCCACACCAAGCAGGAGCACGTCGCAACGGCGGAGATCCGCCACTGCGCGGACGTCCTCACCCGCTTCCTGCGCTGAGCGGCGGGGTCAGGCGATACCGAGCACCGAGCTCTCCGAGCTCTCCGCGTCGGCGTCGGCCGTCGCCGAGCGCTGCTGCGGCAGCTCCGCCTGCTCCCCGTCGACCAGCTCCGCTTCGCGCTTCGCCGCGAGCTCCGCTTCCGCGAGCTCGGCTTCGGCCGCCTCCGGCGTGGCCTCGGCGGGTGCCTCCGCGGCGCTCTTCGCGCCGTGCTTGATGGTGTCGACGAACTGGAGGAGCTCCACCGGGAACGGCAGGACCAGGGTGGAGTTCTTCTCCGCGGCCACCTCGACCACCGTCTCCAGCAGGCGGAGCTGCAGGGCGGCCGGGGTGTCGGACATGACGTGGGCCGCGTCGGCCAGGCGGCGGGAGGCCTGGAACTCGCCGTCGGCGGAGATGACCCGCGAGCGGCGTTCGCGTTCGGCTTCGGCCTGGCGGGCGATCGAGCGCTTCATGGACTCCGGCAGCGAGACGTCCTTGATCTCCACGCGGTCGATGTGCACGCCCCAGCCCAGCGCCGGGCTGTCGATCATCAGCTCCAGGCCCTGGTTGAGCCGTTCGCGGTTGGACAGCAGGTCGTCCAGGTCGCTCTTGCCGATGATCGAGCGCAGCGAGGTCTGCGCGACCTGGCCGACGGCGAACAGGTAGTCCTCGACGTTGACGATGGCGCGCACCGGGTCCTCGACGCGGAAGTACACCACCGCGTCCACCCGCACGGTCACGTTGTCGCGGGTGATGCCCTCCTGGGCGGGCACCGGCATGGTGACGATCTGCAGGTTGACCTTCCGGATCCGGTCGACGACCGGGACGATCGTGGTCAGGCCGGGGCCGCGGGTCAGCTCCTGCACCCTGCCGAAGCGGAACACGACGCCGCGTTCGTACTGCTTGATGACCTTGATGCTGGAGGCGACGTAGAGGACGCCGAGGGCGATGATCACGATCAGCAGTTCGATGAGCATGGCAGGCTCCCGGGCTCGATATCCGGTCGTGCCCGCGACCCGGCGGATCTGCGTGGTGGTCCGGCCGGGCCGTCGGCACCACTCGATCGTTTCTTCGTATCGTACGCCCGCAAACGCGCCTGTGAATCCCTTGCGAACAGGCATTTCACCGCGCGTCGCGCACTCGGGCCGCGGCCGTCGGCTGCGTAGGCTCGTGCCATGACGATCGAAGGCCAAGTGGGCGAGCCGAACGGTGCCGAGCGGCCCCAGGAGAAGCAACGCGGACCGGTGGTGCTGCGTCGGTCCCGGCTGCGCGAACCCACCACCACCGACCAGCGGCTGCTGGACAGCCGCGGCCCCTCGGACTGGGTGCACACCGACCCGTGGCGGGTGCTGCGGATCCAGGCCGAGTTCGTGGAGGGCTTCGGCGCGCTGGCCGAGGTCCCGCGGGCGGTCACCGTGTTCGGGTCGGCCCGCACGCCGCGGGAGCACCCGGAGTACGCCACCGGCGTCGAGCTCGGCGCGGCCCTGGCCAAGACCGGCTGCGCGGTGATCACCGGTGGCGGTCCGGGCGCGATGGAGGCGGTCAACCGGGGTGCCTCGGAGGCCGGCGGGCTGTCCATCGGGCTGGGCATCGAGCTGCCCTTCGAGCAGGGGCTCAACCCGTGGGTGGACCTCGGGGTGAACTTCCGCTACTTCTTCGTGCGCAAGACCATGTTCATCAAGTACGCCCAGGCGTTCGTCTGCCTGCCCGGCGGGTTCGGCACCATGGACGAGCTGTTCGAGTCGCTGACCCTGGTGCAGACCAAGAAGGTCACCAAGTTCCCGGTGGTGCTGTTCGGCAAGTCCTACTGGCAGGGCTTGTACGACTGGATCCGGGACAGCATGCGGGCGTCCGGCAAGATCGGCGACAAGGACCTAGCGCTGCTGCACCTGACCGACGACATCGACGACGCCGTCGGGATCGTGCAGGAGGCGTACGACGCATGGGAGGCCACGCATTGACCAGTTCCGCACCCGCCGCCGACGTCTCGGTCTGCGTCTACTGCGCATCCGGACCCGTCGACCAGCAGTACCTGGACCTGGCCGCCGAAGTCGGGCGCAAGATCGCCAAGCGCGGCTGGACGCTGGTCTCCGGTGGCGGCCGCGTGTCGATGATGGGGGAGGTCGCCCGGGCCGCGCGCGCTGACGGCGGCCGGACCGTCGGGGTCATCCCGCACGCCCTGGTCGACAAGGAGATGGCCGACGACGACGCCGACGAGCTGCTGGTCGTGGACAACATGCGGGAGCGCAAGGGGCTGATGGACGCCCACTCCACCGCGTTCATCGCGCTGCCGGGCGGCATCGGGACCTGCGAGGAGCTGTTCGAGATCTGGACCTCCCGCTACATCGGCATGCACGACAAGCCGATCGTGTTGCTCGACCCGTACGGCCACTACGAGGGCCTGCTGGCCTGGCTGCAGGGGCTGGTCGACAGCGGGTTCGCCAAGCAGTACTCGATGGACGTGCTCACCGTGACCACCGACGTCGACGCCGCGCTCGACGCCTGCGCTCCGTGACCCTCCCGGACGAGCGCGGCGACGTGCCAGGATCTGCAGACGTGCAGCCCCTCCGGTTCCGCGACAAGGACGTCCCCCAGGACCGCCCGCTGGTGATGGCGATCGTCAACCGCACCCGCGACTCGTTCTTCGACCGCGGCCGCACCTTCGAGGTCGACGCCGCCGCCGAGGCGGTCGACCGGGCGGTGGCCGACGGCGCGGACATCGTCGACATCGGCGGGGTCCGCGCCGGCGCGCAGGGCGAAACCGTGGACGCCGCGGAGGAGGCCCGCCGGGTGGTGCCGTTCGTGGCCGCGGTCCGCGAACGGCACCCGGAGCTGGTGATCAGCGTGGACACCTGGCGGCACGAGGTGGCCCGCCAGGTCTGCGAAGCCGGTGCCGACCTGCTCAACGACACCTGGGCCGGTGCCGACCCGAAGCTGGCCGAGGTCGCCGCGGAGTTCGGCGCCGGGGTGGTGTGCTCGCACACCGGTGGGCTGCCGCCGCGCACCGACCCGTACCGGGTCCGCTACGCCGACGTGGTCGCCGAGGTGACCGCCGAGCTGGTCGAGCGGGCGGAGCGGATGGTGCGCCTGGGCGTGCCGAAGGAGGGCGTGCTGATCGACCCGACGCACGACTTCGGCAAGAACACCTGGCACGGCCTGGCGCTGCTGCGCCGGATCGACGAGCTGGTGGGCACCGGGTGGCCGGTCCTGATGGCGCTGTCCAACAAGGACTTCATCGGCGAAACGCTCGGCGCGCCCGTCGACCAGCGCCTGGAGGGCACCCTCGCGGCGACGGCGGTCGCGGCCTGGGGAGGGGCGAAGGTCTTCCGAGCCCACCACGTCCGCGAAACCCGCCGCGTCGTCGACATGGTCGCGGCCATCGCAGGCACCCACCCCCCGGACCAAGTCCTCCGTGCCCTCGCCTGAACTGAGCCCGCACCGGCCGGTCGCCGTCCGGGGTGACGCAATTTCGATGGAAATCGGATGTCCGATTTCCATCGAAATTGCGGAAGTTGTCCACAGGACCCGGGACCTATCCACATCCTCCGGCATGTCGGGTGTCCGACACACCGGGGGTTGCAGTTTCAATTGAAACTGCGGTCAGGGGGTGCCGACGGCGCGGTTGAGGAGATCGGTGAGGGCCGGGACCGGGATGTCCGGGCGGACCTCGTGCAGCAGCGGGGCCAGGCGCAGCCAGCGGGACTGGATCCGGGGCGCGCTGAGGGCGTCCCGGGACAGCTCGTCGACCAGCTCCAGGAGCCGCCAGTGCGCCTCGTCGCGGGCCATCACCGGCTCCGGGTGCTGGGCGATCACCTCGACCAGCTGCTCGAAGTAGTCGCGGAGCTGGGTGCGCGCGTCCGCCTGCGGTGCGTAGGTCGTCGCGGCGTCCAACCGCGACGCTCCGGACGTCGTGACCGGGGCGCTGTCGTCGGGCACTGCGGACGCCTCCTGGTTGCTCTCGCGGCTCATCCGACTCCGCAGTGTGCTCGAACCGGCCGCCCGTCAACGCCCTTGCGGGTGGACGCCACCCGAATAGCCCAGCTGTGATGCAGGTCATGTCATCCCGTATCGCGAAAGGACCTAGGTCCTCTTGTGGAAGCACGGTGACAGTGGTCGGAAATGACCGTAGAGTCGCTACCTGTGAAGGCTGATGCGCTCCGCGGCCACCTGGACGCCCTCTTGCTGGCCACGCTCGACGGCAGGGCATTGCACGGTTACGCGATCATCGAGGCGCTGCAAGAACGCAGCGGTGGTGCTCTCGACCTGCCCACGGGCACGGTCTACCCGGCGCTGCGGCGCCTCGAGCGCGCTGGTTACGTGCAGAGCACCTGGAGCACCGTCGGCGGTCGCCAGCGGCGCACCTACCGGTTGACCCAGGCCGGTGTGCAGACCCTGCAGGCCGAGCGGCGTGCGTGGCGCGAGTTCACCAGCGCCATCGAAGGCGTCCTGGAAGCCGCTCCGGCGAAGACCTGACCGTGGCCGCGGCGGTTCGCCGTCCGTGCCACGATGGCGACCGTGGCTAGTGCGCTCATCTACCTCTTCGCGGTGCTCGCGGTCGCTGCGGTGGTGTACCTGCTCGCAACGCTGGTCTTCGGGCGCGGCGAGGAGCTGTCCCCGCTGCCGCCGGGCTCGACGCCGACCCGGCTGCCTCCCGCCGACGTCGAGGGCTCGGACGTGCGCGCACTGCGGTTCCAGCAGGTCCTGCGCGGCTACAAAGCCTCCGAGGTGGACTGGGCGCTGGAGCGGTTGGCCGGCGAGATCGACGAGCTGCACGGCCGCATCGCGGTGCTCGAGCGCCAGCTCGACGTCGCGGGCGAGCAGCTCAAGGCGCGTGCCGAGGACTCGGAGGACTGAGCGTTGAGCCCGGTCGAGCTGCGGTTCAGCATCCCGGTGCAGGCCGCCCCGGAGGTGGTGTGGGCCGCCGCGACCGACTGGGCTCGGCAGGGCGAGTGGATGCTCGGCACCGAAGTGCACCCGGTCGGAGCAGCCGATGGGCCGGGTGGGCAGCTGGTCGCGGTGACCGGGTTCGGCGGCGTCGGGTTCGTGGACCGGATGGAAATCGTGGAGTGGCGCCCGCCGCAGAGCTGCCGGGTGCGGCACTTCGGCGAGCTGGTTGTCGGTGATGGCGGGTTCGATGTCGTCCGGTGCGGGAACGCGGCCTCCACCTTCGTCTGGTGGGAGCGGCTGACCCCGCCGACCGGCGCCGCGCTGGTCTGGCCCCTGGTCAGGCCGGCCTTCACCTGGGGGATGCGCCGGTCGCTGGCCGCGTTCGCGCGGTTCTGCCGCGAATACGACAGGAGAACGACGTGAGTGGATCCGGCGCCGTGCTCGGCGCGGACGGCAAGGCCCGGTGCCCGTGGGGTGCGGGACCGGCGGACTACACCGAGTACCACGACCGCGAGTGGGGCGTGCCGCTGCGCGGTGTCGTGGAGCTCTACGAGCGGATCACGCTGGAGTCGTTCCAGTCCGGACTGTCCTGGCTGACGATCCTGCGCAAGCGGGAGGCGTTCCGCAGCGCGTTCGCCGGGTTCGAGCCGGAGAAGGTGGCCGCCTTCGACGACGCCGACCGGGAGCGGCTGCTCGCCGACGCGGGCATCGTCCGGAACCGGGCGAAGATCGACTCGGCGATCGGCAACGCGCGGGCCGTCCTGGAGCTCGACCAGCCGCTGGACGACCTGCTCTGGTCCTTCGCCCCGGAGCGCCGCGACCACCGCCCGGCCACCCTCGAGGACGTCCCGGCGATCACCCCGGAGTCGAAGGCGATGGCCAAGGAGCTCAAGCGCCGCGGCTTCGCCTTCGTCGGCCCCACCACCTGCTACGCCCTGATGCAGGCCACCGGCATGGTCGACGACCACCTCACCGACTGCTGGCGCGCCACCTGAGAACCTCCGCCGTCCGGGTGGACCGCAAATTCCATTGAAATCGGACCTCCGATTTCAATGGAATTTGCGGCCGACGGCTCAGTGGCCGGTGAAGTTGGGGGTGCGCTTGGCGACGAAGGCCGACACCGCTTCGCGGTGGTCGGACGTCGCGCCGGCTTCCGCCTGGGCTCCGGCCTCCACCGCGAGCGCCTCCGCGAGGCCTTCGGCCGCCGCGGCCAGCGCCGTCTCCTTGATGCGGGCGTAGGCGCTGGTCGGGCCGGCTGCCATGCGCGTCGCGAGCTCCACGGCGGCGCCGACGGCTTCGCCCTCGCCGACGACCCGGTTCACCATGCCGATGCGCAGGGCTTCCTCCGCCGCAACCGGCTCGGCCAGCAGCAGCATCTCCATGGCCCGGCCGTACCCGATCAGCCGCGGCAGCGTCCAGGACGCACCGGAGTCGGTGGACAGGCCGACGTTGGCGAAGGCCATCAGGAACTTCGCGTTCGACGACGCGACCCGCAGGTCGGAGGCGTAGGCCAGCGACGCGCCCGCACCCGCGGCGGTGCCGTTGACCGCCGCGATGACCGGCTTCGGCATGCTCGTCACGGCCCGGATGATCGGGTTGTAGTGCTCCTCGACCGTCTTCAGCGGGCTCGGGTCGTTCGCCTCGAGCAGCGCGACGTGCTCCTTGAGGTCCTGCCCGGCGCAGAACGCCTTGCCCGCGCCGGTGATCACCACGGCCCGCACCGCGTCGTCGGCGGCGGCCTCGCGCAGCGCACCGATCAGGGCCTGCTTGAGCTCGACGTTGAGCGAGTTGAACGACTCGGGCCGGTTCAACGTGAGCAGGCGCACACCCGCGTTGTCCTCGGTCAGCAGCACGTCGGTCACTTCGAACTCCTTGCCTCGCGGTCCGCTGCGGCGGTCGGCCGGGACGTCGCACCGGGGTCCGAAGTGGACTCCGCTGGTCGCGCGATGTCCCAGGTGGACAGTGTTGTCGCAGGTAGCCGGGGTCATCGTGGAGGTGCTCCACCTGCCGCGGCGACCAGCGGTGCGCCGACTGCTCCGGACAGCCGCAGGCAGGCCCGCGGAGGTCGCGAAACAGCGCGCACGGGCGGTGAGTCTGCCAGCCGCCACGGGCATTCGACCAGCGCACGGGCGACACGAGTTGATCGGTTCGGTTTCGTCCCAGCCTCGGGATGGGGGAGAATGGGGGTGAACCCGAGCTGGTTGTGGCGATCAGCGGGGTAAGAGTTCACGGAGGGAGCACGCTATGGCGGCCATGAAGCCCCGGACCGGTGACGGTCCCCTCGAGGTGACTAAGGAGGGACGCGGCATCGTGATGCGCGTTCCACTTGAGGGTGGTGGGCGGCTCGTCGTCGAGATGTCGGTCGAGGAGGCCAAGAACCTGGGCGACGCGTTGGAGTCCGCCACCGGCTGAGGCCGCCGGCCGGCGATGTCGGGGCGCCGCGGGCGGACAGCCGCGCGGCGCTTCGCGACGCCGAGGCGACAACGCAGCGTCGACGACGGGTGGCGAGCACTCTTCGCCACGGGCCCCGGTGCCGAGGGCGGCGCCGGGGCCGTCGTCGCCGACAGGCAGGTCCCCGCGGCCGGGCGCCTCGGCCGGCGGGTGACGACAGTAGTTTCGAGTGCGCGCGGCCAGCCCGTGCAGGAAGGTCTTTTCGTGTCCGGTGCATCAGTGTTCCGCCCAGCCCAGTCGGTCCGCGACGCGGACCCGGCGCTGCCCGCCATCCCGACCGCTCTGGTCGAAGTGGACGTCGTGCGGCAGTGGCGGGACGGCCTGCCCGGCGCGGTCCCGGTCTTCGACGGGGAATCGGGACCGGAGCTGGCCGCCGCTGCTGAACAGTTCGATGTGGACGCCGCGGTCCTGGACGCCGTCGGAGCGACGGCCTCGGCCGGTGCGGTCCGCGCGCTGCCGCTGCCCACCGGCGGCCTCGGCTGGGTCGTCGGCGTGGGCTCCGGCGAAGCGGTGAAGTGGCGCAGCGCCGGTGGTGCGCTGGCGCGCGCGGTGCGCGCCCGGCTCAACGACGTGGCCGAATCCGACGACGAGACGGGCGATCTCGGCGAAGCGTCCGACGCGGACTACCTCCAGGTGCGGCTGCCCGCGGACGTCGACGGCGAGATCGTGTCGGCGCTGACCCTGGGGCTCGCGCTCGGCGGGTACCGGTACCGGGTGTCGCGCGGTCCGGTGCCGCCGCGACTGCGGAAGGTCCTGCTGGTGGCGCCCGAGGGCGCGGACACCGCGGAGCTGGCCGAGCAGGTCCGGCGGACCCGCGAGCTGGCGGCGGCCACGGCCCTGGCCCGCGACCTCGCGAACACCCCGTCGAACGTCAAGGACCCGGCGTGGCTCACCGGTGTCGCCGCGGAGCTCGCCGCGGAGATCCCGGGCCTGACCGCCACCGTGCGCGACGAGAAGTGGCTCGCGGACAACGGTTTCGGCGGCATCCTCGCCGTCGGCGGCGGCTCGTCGCGCCCGCCCCGGCTGCTGGAGCTGGCCTACCGCCCGAAGGACGCCGAAGGACCGCACCTGGTGCTGGTCGGCAAGGGCATCACCTTCGACACCGGCGGTATCTCGATCAAGCCCGCCGAGGGCATGCACCTGATGCGCACCGACATGTCCGGCGGCGGCGCGGTGATCGCGGCGCTGCTGACCATCGCGCGCCTGGGCCTGCCGGTGAAGGTGACCGGCCTGGTGCCCTCGGCGGAGAACCACGTGTCCGGCAGCGCCTACCGGCCCGGCGACGTGGTCCGGCACTACGGCGGCACCACCACCGAGGTCGGCAACACCGACGCCGAGGGCCGGATGGTGCTCGCCGACGCCATCGCCTACGCGGTCGACAAGCTCGAACCCGACGTGCTGGTGGACGTCGCGACGCTGACCGGCGCGATGAAGGTCGCGCTCGGCCT
The DNA here is from genome assembly GCF_027853915.1 of Saccharopolyspora oryzae. Classification (GTDB taxonomy): domain Bacteria; phylum Actinomycetota; class Actinomycetes; order Mycobacteriales; family Pseudonocardiaceae; genus Saccharopolyspora; species Saccharopolyspora oryzae. The sequence goes on along the minus strand of NZ_JAQGLA010000014.1, from coordinate 40,785 downwards.
GCGCACCGGCGGCCTGTTCGCCTCCGATGAAGGGCTGGCCGAGAAGGTCCGCGCGGCCGGCGAGAGCGTCGGCGAGGCGTGGTGGCGGATGCCGCTGCTCGAGGACCACGCGGAGGCCGTGAAGGGCGAGCTGGCGGACGTCAAGCAGACCCCGACCGGACCGGGCGGCATCACAGCGGCCCTGTTCCTGCGCGAGTTCACCGGCGGCCTGCCGTGGGCCCACCTGGACATCGCGGGCCCGGCACGCTCCGACAAGGACTACAACGAGGTGGTGCCCGGCGGCACCGGCTTCGCAGCCCGAAGCCTCGTCGAACTCGCAGCCACCCTCACCAAGCCCTGACCCGTTCCTGGGCGCTGCTCGGGGGCCGCAGTTTCAATTGAAACTGCGGCCCCCACTGCTTGACGCTCCGTCTCCGCTGGTCAGGTCCCGTGAGTACTTTGGGCTGCTATAGCGACCCAAAGTGCTCACGGGGCCTGACCAGGGCAAAGGGGGCCGGTTTCAGGCCCGGCTGACGGCGAAGGTTCGGAAGGTTCGGACCGCTGGGGGTTGGGGGCGGTTGGCCGGCCAGGCCAGGCCGATCGTTCGGTGGGCCGGTGGGTTGAGGGGGATTTCGACGGTGTCCGGGGCCGGGGCGGTGTCGGCCGGTGGTAGGACGGCCACGCCCAGACCGGCCGCGACCAGGCCTCGGACCGTGTCGACCTCTTCGCTCTCGAACGCCAGGCGGGGTTCGAAACCGGCGGTTGCGGCCAGACCCATGAAGATCTGGCGCAGGCCGTAGCCGGGGCGCATCGCGATGAAGTCGTCCGCCGCCAGGTCGGCCAGCCGCAGGGTTCGGCGCTTGGCCAGGCGGTGGCGGGCGTGCAGGACCGCGACCAGCGGTTCTTCGCGGATCGTGGTGCTGGCCCAGCGCGGGTCGCCCTCGGGCAGCGGGGCGATCAGGCAGAAGTCGATCTCGCCCGCCCAGGTGCGCGCGAGCATGGCGTCGCGCGGGCCCTGGACCAGCGAGAACCGCACGTGCGGGTGCTCGGCGCGGAAGTCGCGCAGCAGCGGCGGCACCAGCGTGCTGCCCATCGTGTGCTGGAACCCGAACGTCACCTGACCCCGGTCGGGATCGAGCTCTTCGACCACCGCGCGGCACCCGGCCTCCAGCTGCTGCATCGCCTCCTCGGCGGCCTCGGCCAGCAGGGCGCCAGCCCGGGTCAGGTGGATGCCGCGCCCTTGCCGTGCCGTGACCGGGGTGCCGAGCTGTTCGCCCAGCTTGGCGAGGGCCCGGCTGACCGTCGGCTGCGGGATGCCCAGGGACTCGGCAGCCCGTGTGAGATGCCCCTCGGCGGCGACCGCGCGCAGCATCGCCAGCGTGGGAGCCAGGTGCGCCGCGAGCTGGGGCGCGTCGCCGAGCGGGAACGATTGATCCGCCATTGCATCGATGATGGACCATTGGCGTATTGGACGCATTAATTAGGGCTGCTTAATTTCGAGGGCGTGGACGAGGCACGCACCAACAAGATCCGGATCTCCCTGCTGCTCGGCGCGCTCGCGATGTTCGCCCTGCTTTACGCGCCGCAGCCGGTGCTGCCGCAGTTCGCCGACGCCTTCGCGCTGGCCCCCGGCACGGTTGCGCTGCTGATCTCGGCGGCGACGCTGGGACTCGCGGTGGCGGCCATCCCGCTCGGCGCGCTCGCCGAGGTGGTGGGACGTCGTCGCGTCATGATCGGGGCGCTGCTGGTGGCCGAGGTCCTCGGCCTGCTGCTGCCGTGGATCCCGATCTTCCCGGTGCTCGTGGCGATCCGCCTGGTCCAGGGCATCGCGATCGCCGGGCTGGCCGCGGTCGCGACCGCGTACCTGGCGGAGGAGACCGGCGGCAAGAACCTGGGCGCCACGATGGGCCTCTACGTCGCGGGTACCACCATCGGCGGCATGACCGGCCGGCTGCTCGGCGGTGTGGTCGGTGATTTCGCGGGCTGGCAGGGCGGCGTGCTCGCAGTGGCTCTGCTCGCTGCGGTCTGCACCACGCTGTTCGTCGTGCTGCTGCCCGCTGAGCGCAACCACGTCCGCAAGCCGCTGTCGCTCGGCCCGCTGCTCGGCGGTCTGCGCTCCGCGCTCCGCGACCCCGTGCTCTACGCGCCCTACCTGGTCGCAGCGCTGGGCATGGGTTCGTTCGTCACGGTCTACAACGTCCTCGGCTTCCGCCTCGCCGCGCCGCCGCTGCTGGTTCCTCCAGCGTTGGCCGCGCTCGCCTTCCTCGCCTACGCCGCGGGCACCGTGACATCGACGCTGGCCGGGAGGGCTGCGGACCGCTTCGGACGCACGCAGGTCCTGCTCACCGGACTCGCCGTGACAGCGCTGGGCCTGCTGCTGATGCTGGCCGACAGCCTGGGCGTCATCGTGATCGGACTGGTGGTGTTCACCGGCGGGTTCTTCGCCGCGCACTCGGTGGCCAGCGGCTGGGTCGGCGTCCAGGCCTCGCCGCAGGCCCGCGGCCAGGCATCAGCGCTGTACCAGCTGGCCTACTACGGCGGCAGCAGCGTCGGCGGCGTGGTCGGCGGCGCGGCCTACGGCTCCTGGGGCTGGTCGGGCATGACGGCGCTGATCTGCTGCTGGCTCGCGGTCGCAGCCGTCGCGGTGGGGATCGCCGGGATCAGGTGGCGTCGGAGTCGTACGGCGGGCGCTCGCCGGGCTCCAGCGGGCGCTGCTGCGGCTTCGGCTGGGTCGGCGGCTGGGTCTGGCCGTTCCCGTTCCCGTTCGAGTTGAGGTCGAGCGGGTTCTCCCCGTCGAAGAGGTGCTTGGTCACCGCGCTGCGCGGGTTGAAGTTGCGGATGCCGCGCAGGTCCTCCAGGGGCTTGCGCAGATCGTCGAACTCCGGGCCCAGCTCGGAGCGGATCTGATCCCGCGCCCCGGTCGCGTACTCCTTGACCTGGCGGACGGTTTTGCCGAGCCACGCCGCGCCCTGCGGCAAGCGCTCGGGCCCCAGCACGAACAACCCGACCACGATGAGCACGAGGAGCTCGGGCCAGCCGACGCTATCGAACACCTCTCGACTACCTCCGGGTCCTCGCTGCTGCGGACCAGCACCGCGCTAGCTGCCAACGCCCCCAGAGTACCGACCGGGGGATCCCGGTTGGAGGGGGAAGTGGCCGAACATGCCGCCTTCCGGCGCAGGTGCACCCGTGTTCACTTCAGCGTCACGTCCAGGACCAGTTCGCGGCCCTGCCGCACCACGGCGACCGGGATCCGCTCGCCGACCTGGAACCGGTCCACGGCCACGACCAGCTCGTCCGCGCTGCCGACCTTGCGCTCGCCGACCCGGATGATCACATCGCCCTCGGCGATCCCGGCGTCGGCCGCCGAGCTGCCGTCCTGCACGTTCTGCACCTGGGCGCCGTCGGAGAGCCCGTCGCTGGCCGACTTGGCGTTCACCCCGAGGTCGGCGTGCTGGATGTGACCGGTGCGGATCAGCTCCTGGGCGATCCTTCGCGCGTCGTCGATCGGGATCGCGAAGCCCAGACCGATCGAACCGCCCTCACCGCCGGAGCCGAGGGTGCGGATGGCGCTGTTGATGCCGACCACCGCGCCGTTGCCGTCCACCAGCGCACCACCGGAGTTGCCGGGGTTGATCGCGGCGTCGGTCTGGATCGCGTCGATCACCGCGTTGGTGTCGGTGCCCTCGCCGGCCAGCCGCATCGGGCGGTGCACCGAGCTGACGATGCCGGTGGTCACCGTGCCCGCCAGGCCCAGCGGGGAGCCGATGGCGATCACGTCGTCGCCGACCGCGAGGCTGTCGGAGTTGCCGAGCTGGGCCACGGTCGGGTTCGACACCTCGACCTTGACCACCGCGAGGTCGGTCTTGACGTCGCGCCCGACGATCCGGGCCGGGGCCCGCGTGCCGTCGTGGAAGACCGCGGAGACCTGCGCGTTCGGGGTGTCGGCGGCCATCGAGACCACGTGGTTGTTGGTCAGCACGTAGCCGTTGCCGTCGATGACCACGCCGGAACCGCTGCCGCCCTGCGCACCGACGCGCACCTCGATCGAGACCACGGCCGGCACCACGCGCTTGGCGACGTCGGCCACGGTGCCCTTCGGGCGTTCCTTGGCGGGTTCCACCTCGGCCAGCGTCACGGACGGGTTGAGCAGCGGGTTCCCCTCTTCGGCGGTGATCCGCCCGAGGAACCCGCCGGCGAGGCCGACGAGCAGTGCGACGACGCCGAGGATCACCAGCGCGCGGGGCTGCACCCGGCGGCCGAACAGGACTTCGCGGGCGCTGAGCAGCGGACCCGTCTCGGTCTTCTCGGACTCCTCGTCCTGGTCAGCGGAGGCAGCGGGCGGACCGAGCATCGCGCCCGCGGCCGGGTTGCGCCACGGGTCCTGCTCGTCGGTGCTCCACAGCACGGGGTCTTCGGCGGGCTCGGGCGTCACCGGCTCCTCGCCGGGAGCTCGCTGGAGCTGCTCGTCGCTGTCCTTCGGACGGCCGAACGCGGTGGCCAGCGGGGCCGCAGGGGGAGCGGTGTGCTCGATGCCGCGCACCGGCAGGTCGCGCCGGTTCGGGTCGAAGCTCCCGGTCACGCCCCGGGGGCGGCGGAACGACGAGCTCTGCGAGGGATCGACCGGGGGGCGGTGCAGCGGCTTGGGGGCCAGACGCGGAGGTTCAGCACCGTTCGCGGTGGTGTGCTGCGGAGCGGGGCTGGACGCGGGCACGCCGCGCGTGGTGCTGGCTGCGCCCTGCCACGGGTGCACCGGCTCAGCGGGCCGCCCGTTGGGATCTGGCTGGCCTGCGCGGGGATCGTCCTGACGTCCCTGATCGGTGTCCGGGCCCTGCGCGGGCGTTCCTGGCTGGTCGGTCATCGCTCCCCGGGCATGCGGTCGAACTCGTCCCCTCGAGTGGATCACACGGGTGCGTTTCCCGTGCCACCGGCACCTGAACCCGTTGCCGGTGCGCCCATTCTGCCGGGAGAGCGGTGAAGTTCGTGTTGGAGCGGTGAAATCTCCCGCGGAGCTCAGCGCTGGGAGAGGTCGCCCGCGGTGGTCGTCGGGGCCGGTTCCCCGGAGGAGGAAGGCGCGACCGTGGCCACCATCGGTGCTGGTGGCTCGCTGCTGGTCGTTTCGGGTGGCAGGGACTCCTGGGCGGAGGCCGGCACCACGGCGAACTCCTCGCCCGGTTGCGGACCCGGGATGCCCGGAACCCGGTGGCCGTCCTCGTCGGCGGGCAGGTTCATCAGCGCGAGCGCGCCGAGCACCAGGCCGGAGAACACCACGCCGGCGCCTTGCTTCGTGCGCCGACCCATTCGGCGAGCCGGTTCGGGCTCGCCGGAGTCACCGGCAAAAGGGCGCGAGCTGCCCAGCGGTTGCTGCCCGCCGCCCAGCGGGGTGGTCGAGCCCAGGATCGCGCCGGTGCCGAACCGGTTCGCGCGATCGGGTCTGGACACCGCGACCAGCTGACCGTCCTCGGTCAGCGCGAGCCCGTCGGGCTGGCTCGGGAGTTCGGCGTGCCCGGGGATGGCCTGCAGCGCCTGCAGGAGCTTCGGCGAGATCGACGGCGTCCCGGCGGCCTTCACCGCAGCCCGCGCTTGCCGCTGGGCAGCGGCGTCCGCGGTGCACGCGGGGCACCGGGCCAGGTGGGCGGCGGCGCGATCGTTGGCGTTCGGGCTCAGTTCCCCGTCCACGAACGCAACGATCGCGTCGAGCGCGAGGTGCTGCTCGGGCAGACCCCACCCACGCAAAACCGTCATCCGTCAAACCTCCCGGGCGTGCTCGCGACGAGATTCCAAGGTGGCTTTCAACATCTGGCGACCGCGGTGGATCCTGCTGCGCACGGTGCCCAGCTTGACGCCCAAGGTCGTCCCGATCTCCTCGTAGGAGAGGCCCTCGACGTCGCACAGCACCACTGCGGCCCGGAACTCCGGGGGCAGCTCGTCCAGCGCCGACTGCAGGTCGGGGTCGAGGTGGGTGTCGGAGAACACCTGCTCCGGGCTCGGGCCGCCGCCGGGAAGCCGGTCGGTGTCCTCGGGCAGGCCTTCCATCCGCAGGCGGGACCTGCGGCGGGCCATGTCCAGGAACAGGTTCGTGGTGATCCGGTGCAGCCAGCCCTCGAACGTGCCGGGCTTGTACGACGCGAGCGAGCGGAACACCCGGATGAAGGTCTCCTGGGTGAGGTCCTCGGCGTCGTGCTGGTTGCCGGTCAGGCGGTACGCGAGCCGGTACACCCGGTCAGCGTGCTGCCTGACGACGTCGTCCCACGACGGCGGGGTCCAGGCGACCTCCTCAGCGGGGGAGACCGTGCTCGGCTGAACGTTCGTGCTCGGGTGAACAGCGGTGCTCGGTTGAACACTGGGGGCCACACTCATCGGCTGAGTTGCCATTGGGCGAAAAGCCACCTCCTGCGTTTGCATCTACCAGAACGAGTGAGCGGGACCGGTTGTTCCCGGCTCCCTCGGAGGGGAGACGCCGATGGGTCTAGATCGTGACGCCATCACTCTCGTATGCGCTGGTGAGGTGGTCTTAATAAGCGCCTGAGAACAAGCTGAGAACCTGGCGTGACCTACGTCATCCGAGTCGCTCGCCGGAAACGGCCGACTAACGATGTGGGCCGCGCGGGTCACGGATGAGCACAACATCGATAACCTTTCGCGTTGTGATTCCGGAGACGCCGCTCGGTGCCGGGCCGACAGGCCACGAGCAGACGCCGCTGAGCACGCCCGACCGCCTGCAGGGGGCGTCGGTCGGTGCTTCGCCGCTGCACGTGCTGCGGTTCCTGGCGGCGACTTTGCGGGCGAAGGCGGTCGTTGAGGTCGGCACCGGCTCCGGCGAGAGCGCCCTCTGGCTGCTCCGCGGCATGGTGCCCGACGGCCTGCTGACCTCGATCGACGCGGACGCCTCGGTGCAGCGCGTGGCCCGCGCGACGCTGCGCGAAGCGGGCGTTCCGGCCGGTCGCACCCGGTTGATCGCCGGTCGGGCGATCGAGCTGATGCCCCGCCTGACCGCCGGCGGCTACGACCTGATCTCGGTGAACATCGCGACCACGGACTACCCGCAGTACCTGGAGCTGGGCCTGCGCCTGCTGCGCCCGGGCGGCGTGATCGTGTTCGCCGGGATCCAGCTGGCGGGGCCGGACCCGGCCAGCGCGATGGCCCAGGCCGTCCGCGCGCTGGTCCGCGAGGTCCAGTCCGACGACGGACTGGTCCCGGTGACCCTGGCGACGGGCCCCGGTCTCCTCGCCGTCACCAAGCGCGCCTGAGAACCGACGACCGCACAAGCTCGTGAGCACTTTGGGGCGTGATAGCACCCCAAAGTGCTCACGAGCGATGACCTGCGGAAATGGTCCGATCAGGCGGGGGAGACGGACAGCAGCTTGCCCGCCAGGCCGCGGGAGCGGGTGGACAGGCGCTTGGCGATGTCGTTGAGCACCGCCGCGGCCGGGGAGTCCGGGTCCTCCAGGACCAGCGGGGTGCCGTTGTCGCCGGCCTCGCGCAGCCGCGGGTCGAGCGGGACCTGGCCGAGCAGCGGGACGTCGGTGCCGATCGAGCGGCTCAGCGAGTCCGCCACCAGCTGGCCGCCGCCGGAGCCGAAGACCTCCATGCGCTGGCCGTCCGGCAGCTCCATCCACGACATGTTCTCGACCACGCCTGCCACCCGCTGGCGGGTCTGCATGGCGATCGCCCCGGCGCGCTCGGCGACCTCGGCCGCGGCCTGCTGCGGGGTGGTGACCACCAGGATCTCGGCGTTCGGGATGAGCTGGGCGGTGGACAGCGCCACGTCGCCGGTGCCGGGCGGCAGGTCCAGCAGCAGCACGTCGAGGTCGCCCCAGAACACGTCGGCGAGGAACTGCTGGAGCGCGCGGTGCAGCATCGGGCCGCGCCAGACCACCGGGGTGTTGCCCGGGGTGAACATGCCGATCGAGATGACCTTCACGCCGTGCGACTGCGGCGGCATGATCATCTTCTCAACCTGGGTGGGCTTGCCGCCCGCACCCAGCATCCGCGGCACCGAGTGGCCGTAGATGTCGGCGTCGACCACGCCCACGGACAGCCCGCGCTTGGCCATCGCGGCGGCGAGGTTCACCGTCACGCTGGACTTGCCGACGCCGCCCTTGCCCGAGGCCACGCAGTACACCCTGGTCATCGAGCCCGGCTCGGCGAACGGGATGCGCGGTTCGGCGGCGTCGCCGCGCAGCATCTTGCGCAGCTCGGTGCGCTGCTCGTCGCTCATCACGTCGAGCTCGACCTGGACCGAGCTGACGCCCTCGACGGCGGAGACCGCGTCGGTGACCCGCCGGGTGATGGTCTCCCGCATCGGGCAGCCCTTGACCGTCAGGTAGACCTCGACCCCGACGGCGCCGTCGTCGCCGACGGACACGCTCTTCACCATGCCGAGGTCGGTGATCGGCCGCCGGATCTCGGGGTCCTCGACCTGGCTGAGGGCCTTGCGGACGGCGTCCTCGGTGGGCGCGGACTGCGTACTGCTCACGGTTACCTCGGCATGCTGTTGGGAACTTCGCGCGGAGCCCAAGACTCTCACACGGCCCCTTCTGGGCGATTCCAATGCTACGGATCGGTAGCCCGCCCGGAACAGGGGCGATGCCGATCGCGGCGGTGCTACGCGCGGTGACGGCCGGGGGCGCTGCGCAGTCAGGCGAACGCGGACCGTAATATCAATCTCCGTGCCAGAGACGGCTCTCGACCGATTACCGACTCGAAGCGAACTGCTGGCGTACCGCAGTTTCCTCCGCGCGCACGCCAGGGTCACTCGCTGCCTGGAAGGCGACCTGATCGCCGAACAACGACTCACGCTGGCCGCCTACGACGTGCTCGAAGCACTGGTCGAGGCGCCCGAGCGCCGATTGCGGATGACCGAGCTGGCCGACGTGGTGCTGCTGTCGCGCTCCGGTGTCACCCGACTGGTGGACCGCCTCGAACGGCTCGGTCTGGTGCAGCGGGTCCGGGTGGATTCCGACGGCCGCGGAGTGCAGGCGGTGATCACCGAACGTGGCGAGAACCGGCTGCGGACGGCGGTCGCGACGCACCGCAACGGCGTCGCGCGGTACTTCCTGTCGGTGACCGCCGACGAGCTGGAGGCGCTGATGCGCACCTGCGAGCGGCTGGCCGACGGGGGTGTGCCGTCGCCGCCCGGGCAGCGTGCGCAAGCATGAGGGCGTGCCAGAAGCGAAGTCCTCAGCGCCCGATCTGATCCGCGCGGTCGGCCTGGTCCGGTTCGTCGACCGCAAGTTGTTGCTGGTCCGCGCCGGTTACCAGGACGCGTTCTACCTGCCCGGCGGCAAGATCGACCCGGGCGAGACCGAGGTGCAGGCCCTGCACCGGGAGATCCGCGAGGAGCTGGGCGTCGAGCTGTCGGGCGCGGACTTCTACCGCCGCTACGTCACCGACGCGGTCGGCCAGGGCGAGGGCGTGCAGGTGTCGTTGAGCTGCTACTCCGGCGGTCTCGACGGCGAGCCGGAACCGGCGGCGGAGATCGCCGAGCTCGCCTGGATGACCCGCGAGGAGTACCTGGCCCGCCCGGTCACGGCCCCGGCGATCGTCGCCCTCTACGCAGACCTCGACCCGGCCTGACTCCCGTCCGGCGCACGGTTGTTTCAGCCTCGGCTGAACGCAGTTTCAATTGAAACTGCAGATCCCACCCACGGCGGATCGCAGTTTCAATTGAAACTGTGGTCACTCCGGGGTCCGGGTGCGGCGCTTCTCGGCTTCGCTCTGCAGGCCGGGGAGCTCTTCGCGGAGGCGGTCCAGCTCGCCGCGCAGGTAGTCGCGGGTGGCGACCTCGCCGATCGCCAGGCGCAGCGCCGCCAGCTCGCGGGCCAGGAAGTCGGTGTCGGCCTTGGTCTGCTCCGCGCGCGCCCGGTCCTCCTCGAGCGAGATCCGGTCGCGGTCGTCCTGGCGGTTCTGCGCCAGCAGGATCAGCGGCGCGGCGTAGGACGCCTGGGTGGAGAAGGCCAGGTTGAGCAGGATGAACGGGTACGGATCCCACTGCAGGCCGACCGCGAAGAGGTTCAGGCCGATCCAGGCGATCACGAAGACGGTCATCCAGAAGATGAACGTGCCGGTGCCCAGGAACCGGGCGATGCGCTCGGAGAACCGGCCGAACATCTCCCGGTCGAAGGTCACCGACAGGTGGCTCGGCGGCCGGGGCTGGTCGAGTCGGCGGTGGGTCAGCAGCTCGGGCATCAGCGTGCCTCCCGGTTCGTCTGGTGGTCGGGTTCGGTCTCGGGCAGTCCGCTCTCCCGCCAGCCCTCCGGCAGCAGGTGGTCGAGCACGTCGTCGACGGTGACCGCGCCGATGAGGTGCTCCTCGTCGTCGAGCACCGGGCCGCAGACCAGGTTGTAGGCGGCGAAGTAGCGGGTCACCTCGGTCAGCGGGGTCTGCGGGGACAGGGAGGTCAGGTCGGCGTCCAGCGCTCCGGCGACCAATGTGGACGGTGGTTCGCGGAGCAGCCGCTGGATGTGCACGCAGCCCAGGTAGCGGCCGGTCGGGGTGGCCGACGGCGGGCGGCACACGAACACCAGGCTGGCCAGCGCCACCGGCAGGTCGGGGTTGCGCACCAGGGCCAGGGCTTCGGCGATGGTCGCGTCCGGTCCGACCACGATCGGTTCCGTCGTCATCAGGCCGCCCGCGGTGTCGGAGGAGTACTCCAGGAGCCGTTTGACCGGGGCGGACTCCTCCGGGGCCATCAGGCCGAGCAGCCGTTCCTTGTCCACTTCGGACAGTTCGGCGAGCAGGTCGGCGGCGTCGTCGGGGTTCATCGCCTCCAGCACGTCGGCGGCGCGCTCGTCGTCGAGCCGGTGCAGCAGGTCCTTCTGGTCGTCCTCGGGCAGTTCCTCCACGACGTCGGCGAGCCGCTCGTCGTCCAGCGCCTCGGCGATCTCGTAGCGGCGCTTGGACGGCAGGTCGTGCAGGGTGCTCGCGACGTCGACGGCGCGCATCGTGTCGAACATGGCCAGCAGCTGGTGGACGCCCTGCGGGCGGCCGGTGACCTCGGCGAACTCCAGGCCGGTCACCTGGTCCCAGTCCAGCACGCGGGTCTGGCCGCGGCGGCCGAGCCGTCCGGTGCGCTCGCGGACGGCGAGCTTGATCAGCTGCCAGTCGCGGGTGCGGGTCTGCTCCATCGCGACGTCGACGAGCACGGCCGGCGTGCCCTCGGGGTCGATGGAGACCCGCGCGTCGAGGAGCTGGCCCAGCACCAGCAGCTCGTTGGGGCGCTGGTGGAACTGCCGCAGGTTCACCGATCCGGTCGCCAGCGTCACCGCGTTGGGTTCGATCCGGGTGACCCGCAGCATCGGCACGAAGATGCGGCGGCGGGTGGGCAGCTCGACGACCACGCCGAGGACGCGCGGCGGCCGTCGCCCGATGCTGAGCCCGGCGACCACGTCGCGCACCCGGCCGATCGGCTCGCCGTCCGGCCCGAACACCGGGAGACCGGTCATCCGAGCAGCGAAAACCCTGGTCGCGGCTACCACGTGATCAGGTTATGCACTCCGCGGTCACCCCGCTGTGCGGGCGAGCCGGGTGACCCGCAGCACGTCCTGCCCCGGCCCGCGGCGTGGTACACAACCAGCAGTCTCGTCGTTGAGGAGGACAAGGTGGACGGTCGACGTGCCCGGCGCAGCTGCCTGGCGGTGCCCGGTTCCAGTGCGAAGATGATCGACAAGGCGCGCGGTCTGGCCGTCGACCAGTTCTTCCTGGACCTCGAGGACGCGGTGGCCCCGCTGGCCAAGGCCGAGGCGCGGGACCGGATCGTCGGCGCGCTCAACGAGGGCGGCTGGGACGGCAAGATCCGCTCGGTGCGGGTCAACGCGCTGGACACCGAGTGGACCTACCGCGACGTGGTGACCGTCGTGGAGGGCGCGGGCGCCGAGCTCGACACGATCGTCCTGCCGAAGGTGAGCACCCCCGACCACGTGCGGTGGCTGGACCTGACGCTGACCCAGATCGAGCGGGCGACCGGCCTGGAGGTCGGGCGGATCGGCATCGAGCCGCAGATCGAGGACGCCGCCGGTCTGGTCGCCATCGACGCGATCGCGGCGGCCTCGCCCCGGGTGGCGGCGCTGGTGTACGGGCCCGCGGACTTCATGGCCTCGATCAACATGCGTTCCCTGGTGGTCGGCCACCAGCCGCCGGGCTACGACGTGGGCGACGCCTACCACTACACGCTGATGCGGATCCTGATCGCGGCCCGCGCGGCCGGGGTGCAGGCGATCGACGGTCCGTACCTGCAGATCAAGGACGTCGACGGGTTGCGGCAGGTCGGCGGGCGCACGGCGGCGCTGGGCTTCGACGGCAAGTGGGTCCTGCACCCGGCGCAGGTGGACGCGGTGAACGAGCTGTTCTCCCCGCGCCAGGAGGACTACGACCACGCCGAGAACATCCTCGACGCCTACGAGTGGCACACCTCGGCGGCCGGCGGAGCCCGCGGAGCGGCGATGCTCGGCGACGAGATGATCGACGAGGCGTCCCGGAAGATGGCTCTCGTCATCGCGGGCAAGGGCCGAGCGGCCGGCATGACCCGAACGAACCCCTGGACACCCCCGACCGACTGACCCGGGCTCCGGGCTGGCGCAAGTTCAATGGAAATCAGACGCCCGATTCCATTGAATTCGCGGATCTGTCCCACGGGCGGGGGAACTCATCGGACGCACTTCGGTGTGTCCGGCGCCGACATGCCGAGGGGGCGCAGTTTCAATTGAAACTGCGCCCCCTCGGGATTGGTCCGGTGGGTTGAGGTTGTGGGGCATTGGGGGCCGGAAACGTCGTTGGGGGACACCGGACGGCGTTCGCGCGGTAGGTTTTCGGGTGATCCGCAGGTGTCGATGGAGAGGGCGGATTCCGAGGTGTCCACCGGGGCTGGAGCGGAGAACGAGCAGGAACTGCGCTTGGCGCTGGCGATGCGCGGTGGCGCGAGCATGGCGGTGTGGATCGGTGGCGCGGTCGCCGAGATCAACCGCCTGCGCACCGCGCTGCTCGACGTCGAGGATCCCGCCGGGGCGCACCCGTGGGCGGCGCTGGCGGAGTTGTCCGGATACGACTCGGTCGCCGTCGACGTGCTCGCCGGGGCGTCGGCCGGTGGGCTGAACGCCACGCTGCTGGCCACCACCCTCGTCTACGGCATGCCGTTCGACCGGATGCGCGAGGTCTGGGTGCGGCTGGGCGACGTGGAGGCGATGTCCCGGCCGGTGCCGAGGTTCTGGCAGCACAGCCCGCCGTCGCTGCTGGAGGGCGACGCCTACTTCCGCGCCGAGCTGGTCAAGGTCATCACCGGCAGTGTCCCGGCCCAGGCGGAGGCGCCGGGCAACCGCGCCGACCTGCTGCTCACCGCGACCCTGCTGGACCCGGTCGTGGAGCAGCGCCTCGACTCCCGCTCCGGTTCGATGCTGCAGGAGCGGCGCGCCGCGAGGTTCGAGTTCCGGCACCGCGGCCGCGCGGGCGATCCGCTGTCGGACTTCGGTGCGGGCGAGCAGTTCGGCGACACGGTGCTGCGGCTGGCCCACGCGGCCCGCGCCACCTCGTCGTTCCCGTTCGCCTTCGAGCCCGCCCAGGTGCACTCGTCGCTGGGCCGGCCGCCGGTGGGCGAGCCGAACATGGTCGGGCTGTTCTCCGAGACCACGGCCGATTCCGGTCCCGCGCCGTTCCGCGTGATCGACGGCGGCGTGCTGGACAACATCCCGGTGTCCGCGGCGATCCGCGCGATCACCGAAGCGCCCGCGGACCGCCCGACGCAGCGGTGGCTGCTGTACCTGAACCCGGACCCCATCGCTTCGCGGGAGCAGCGCCGCGAGCCGGGGCGCGCGGTCCCGGTCAGCCTGACCGCGCTGCGCGCCCGCATGACGCAGGAATCGCTGCTCGGCGACCTCGACGCGCTCGAGGAGCACAACCGCGTCGTGGAGCGAACGGCGTTGCGCCGCAAGGCGTTGTTCGCGCAGCTGCACGCCACGCCGGACGAAGAACGGCTCGACGCGCTGGAGCGCCAGGTCACCGCCGTCGCGCCCGACCACGCCGTGGTGCGCTCGGAGCTCGACGCGCAGGCGGTGTACCGGCTGCTCACCGAGCCCGCGGGCAGCGAGGACGGGAAGCTGCTGCCGCCGGTGGTCGGCGATCCGCTCGCGGACTGGTCCGCGACGGCCCGGACCCAGCTCGAGCAGCGGCTGTCCGATGGGCTCGGCCGGGAGGCGACGACGCGGGTCTTCGACGACGCGCGCAGCCTGATCACCGCGGTTCAGGAATGCCTCGGCTGGGCGTGGGACATCGAGCGCTGGTCGCCGGAGAGCCGGGAGATCGGGCGCTGCAAGTCGGTGCTCTACCGGCTGCGCACGTTCGCCGAAGTGCTGGAAGGCCACGCGGACCGGTACTGGATCAACGGCGCGAAGCTGGAGCCGATCGTCGAGACCGCGGAGCTCGACGAGTGGGTGCAGCGGGTGCTCCGGCGCCGGGTCCGGTTGCAGCACGCGCTGCCCACGCCGATCGCGCCGCTGCTCGGCGAGGTGCTGGGTGCGGTGGAGGAAGGTGCGGACTTCCAGCGGGTGCTCGCCGAGTTCGCCGCCGAGCTCCGGTCCATCGTGGAGTCTTCGGGCGCGGACGCGGTTCCGGAGGCCACCGGGGTGGATGCGGTGGCCGAAGCCCGCAAGCTGCTGCACCGCGTCGCCGACCGGCTGGCCGCCTTGGCCCCGCCGCGCGCGCAGTGCGACGAGCCCGCGCAGATCGGCTACTCGCTGCTGGAGCGCAGCGACCAGCGGCCCGAGGTGCTCCAGCAGCTGGTGGTCCTGACCGCGCCGCTGGACGTCGGCCGGGTGCCGGGCTCGCGGATCAACCTGCTGCGCGTGGTCAGCGACGAGCAGAGCCCGCTGCCGTTCTCGGCGCTGCGGCGCGGGGAGAACTCCCCGCTGCGCATCGAGGACAAGATCCGCGGCCTGGACATCGGCAACTTCGGCGCGTTCCTGTCCGCCAAGTGGCGGGCCAACGACTGGATGTGGGGGCGGATGGACGCCGCCGCAGCGCTGGTCGGGCTGCTCGCCGACCCGGCGCGGTTGGTGCAGCGGCACGGCGGTTCCGAGGCGCTGGGCGATGCGCTGCAGGCGATCGTCAGCCGCCCGACGAAGGCCGAGCTCGGCAGCCTCGACGAGGACCAGGCCAAGCAGTGGCGGGGTTTCCTGGCCGAGGTCTGGGCCCGGCACGCGGGCGACGTGCGCGCCGAGCTGGACGCGATGTTCGCCCGTCCCGACGACGAGCACCCGCTGACCGAGACCCGCAACCTGCTCACCGAACGTCTGCAGTGGACGATCGCGGCGGAGGAGGTCCCGTACGTGGCGACGGTGGCCTCGGGGGCGGACCAGCGCGGCGGCGGCGAGCCGTCGACGCCCACCCCGGAGCAGCTGTCGAACGAGGTCGAGCACTACGCCGTCGGCCGCCAGCGCTTCGCGGACCTGGGGGAGCGGCGGGCGCTGTCGCTGGCCACCCGCTTCGGCCTGCTCGGTTACCGCGCCGCCCGCCCGTCGCGCGGCGGCGTGCTGCCGTGGCTCGGCCGTCGGGCGATGACGCTGATCAAACCGCTGGCGATGCTGGTCGTCTACGCCATCGCCGCCCCTCGCCGGGCGGCGCTGCTCGGTCTGCTGGCGGCCACTGCCGTGGCGTTCACCGGCATCGGCCAGACGAGCATGCAGACCGCATCGGGTTCGGACGACCTCCCGCAGTTCACCGCCAGCGCGGTGTCGGTCCAGCAGAGCTACTGCCTGTCCGAGTGCCCGCTGCAGGCGGCGGACTTCGGCTGGTTCGCCTTCGAGCCGCCGCGGGGCGACTGGTGGGTCTTGGCGGACTTCTCGGGCACCTCCTTCGGCCCCGGCGTGCTGTTCGCGATGCTGCTGGTGGCGGTGTTCGCGGTGTGGGCGGGCAGCAGGATCGTGGCCCACTTCGGCCGCGGACTGGCCCGCTGGATCCCCGCCCTGGTCCTCGCGGCGGTGCTGCTGGCCGCGGAGTTCTGGTTGTTCACCACCGGTTTCCGCCTCGGCCCGCTCGGCCTGGTGCTGGTCGCGGTGCTGCTGACCTGGCCCGCGACGATCGCCTACCGGACCGGCGCCCGCATCGGAGCCGTCGCGCTGACGGCGCTGGTGTTCGGCGGTGTGCTGTGGCTGTCCGAGCCGAACGCCTGGAGCGGCGGGGGCTGGATCCTGCTGGCCACGGCGCTCACGGCCTACGCGCACATGGTCCTGCTGGGCGTGGTCGACGTCCTCACCCCGCGCCCGCGAGGACGGACGAGCTAGCGGGATCCCCGGACCGGCGGGACCGGATCCTCGTGCGGATCGGCCTCGGTGATCGGGGCACCCGTTCCGGCGACGCCGGCCAGCTGCGGCGGGGTCAGGCACGACATCCGGTTCGCCGCTGCGGCGCCCCACGCGTCGAGCTCCGCCTTCGGCAGCTCCCGGGTGGAGGCGACGACCACGACGTTGCCGGCGCGGTGGCGCAGCAGGACGCCGGGCTCGGCGAGGACCAGGACGTGCGGGAACACCTCGCGGACCGAGGCGAAGGCGCGCAGCGCGAACTCCAGTGCACCGCCGTCCCAGATGTTCGCCGCGAACAGCCCGCCGGGACGCAGCACCCGCGAGATCTCGGTCAGGAACTCGACGGTGGCCAGCTCGGTGGCCACGCTCCCCGCGCGGAACACGTCGAGCACCACGAGATCGCTGCTGCCGTCCGGCGCGTCCTGGATACCCGCTCGCCCGTCCTGCACGCGCACGTCCAGCCCCGGCACCTCGTCCAGCGCGAGGTGCTCGCGCACGAGCTCGACCAGCGGTTCGTCGAGCTCGAACGCGGTCTGCTCGGATCCGGGCCGCGTCGCGGCGACGTAGCGGGGCAGCGTGCACCCGGCACCGCCGAGGTAGGTCGCCGACACGGCAGCGCCGGCGGGCCAGTGCCGGTCGATCGCCTGCGCGATCCAGGCGATGTAGGGCAGCTTCAGGTAGGTCGGATCGGCGAGGTCGACGAAGGACTGGGTGACGCCGTCGACGGCCACGGTCCACCCGCGGGACCGGTGCGGATCGGGGATCAGCTCGGCCTCGCCGAACCAGACCGACCGCTCGATGCAGACCCGCTCCCGGGGCGTCGGTCCGTAAACCGCAGGCTTGCGCTCAACTCGGGTTGAGCCGACATGCTACGGCCGATCCCGCCGCCCGCTCGGAGGCGGCGGACGTCCGGAGCGGAGGCCGGAATGGTGTTCGGCAGGCGATGCCCGTCCCGCGCTCGGTCGGATCGCGGCAGCACCGCGACGATCGAGCAGAACTCCTCGCCCGCGCAACGCAAACCCGCCGTCGTGCTCGGGCTCGCGTGCGCGGGATCGTTCGTCGTGATCCTCGACGCCACCATCGTGTCCGTCGCGCTGCCCGCGATCCGCGCCGAACTGGGGTTCACCGACGCGACGCTGCCGTGGGTGGTCAACGCCTACACCCTCACCTTCGCGGGATTCCTGCTGCTCGGGGGACGGCTCTCGGACGTGTTCGGCCAGCGCTGGATGTACCTGTTCGGCATGGGGCTGTTCACCTTGGCCCGGACGGCGGGCGGCTTGGTGACCTCGGCCGAGCTGCTGCTCGCCGCGCGGGCCGTGCAAGGCGCCGGTGGGGCGCTGCTGATGCCGGTGACGCTGTCGCTGCTGATCACGACGTTCACCGAGCCCGCGCAGCGCGCGCGAATGCTGGGTACCTGGAGCGCGGTGGGCGCGGTCGGAGCGGCGTCCGGGCCGGTGATCGGCGGCGTGCTGACGCAGTGGGCGGGCTGGCGGTGGGTGTTCTTCGTCAGCGTGCCGGTCGGGGTGCTGGCGATCGCGGTCGCCTGGACCGCGTTGCCGCCGCGAACGGGCGGTGCGGTGCGACCGCGGTTGGACGTGCTCGGTGCTGTGCTGGTCACGGCAGGTCTGGGCGGCATCGTCTACGCGGTGATGCACTCGTCCGAGGCCACTTGGGCGGACGCGTCGGTCTGGTCACCGCTGCTGGCCGGGATCGCGGTGCTGGGCGTCTTCCTGGTGCACCAGGCCAGGTGGTCGCGGGAGCCGCTGGTTCCGCTGGGCATCTTCCGGCTGCGATCGGTCAGCAGCGGCAACGTCGTGATGTTGTTGCTGGGACTGGGTTTTCTCGCCACCTCGGTCCAGCTGTCGTTGTACCTGCAGGACGTGCTCGGCTACTCGCCGCTGCGCGCCGGGCTCGGTTACCTGCCGATCGGAGTGGCGATGTTCGTCGGTGCGCAGATCGCCGGATCGCTGTCGGTGCGGCTGGGCGTGCGCCGCGCGGCGGTGCTGTGCTGCCTGATCGGCGCAGCGGGCCTCGCCGGGGTGGCGCTGCTCGCCGGCGCGAACTCCTCGTACGGGACCTCGGTGATGTTGCCGGGCATGGTCTTGGGGTTCGGCACGGCTGCCGCGTTCACCCCGATCACGGTCGGCGCGACCAGCGGAGTTCCGGCGCACCAGAGCGGATTGGCCGCGGGATTGCTGAACACGGTCCGCCAGACCAGCGGTGCGATCGGACTCGCCGCGGTGAGCGCGCTCTCCGCCGCGGTGACGGCGTCGTGGCAGGCCGCGCACCCCGGGGACGACGTCAACGCGTTGGCGCACGGCTACACCGCTGCGTTCGCCGCATCGGCGGTCTGCGTCGCGGTCGCCGGCGCAGTCGCGGCGGTGGCGATGCCAGGTCAGCGAACCGCGGGGATCTCGGTCTCGGCGCGGAAACCCGGGCACCGCTCGGGATCTTCGGGGGATCGGCAGCCGAGCAGGCGGACCAGGTAGGACCGCGCACCGGCCAGTTCGGCCTGCTGCTGTTCGATCTCGCCGATCCGGGCGACGACCTCTTCGCGCCAGTCCGGCACGCCGGACAGCATGAGGGCGATCTGCTCCAGGCTGAAGAGCCCGCTGGTGCGCCATTCCTTGATCAGGGCGATGCGGTAGAGCTGATCGGTGTCGTACCAGCGCTGCCCGCCGCGCCGGTGCGGCGTGATCAGCCCGCGCCGTTCCCAGTAGTGCAACGTCGAGACGGCCAGCTCGAAGTGGTCGGCGACGGCGCGGATGGGGGTCGCAGCGGTCACGGATCCATTCGACCGCAAGCCGATAAATTAGGCAACCCTAAGTCGAATGTCGCGGGGCTGGGGATGCGTGCTGGGTCGTGGACCGACATGATCTCCGGGAAACCCTCGCAGGGTAGCCTGATGGGGGAAGGGACATTGCGGTGGAATCGGGCTCGTCCGCCGCCGCTGGTTCCGGCCTTGGCAGCACTTTTCACGGAGGTGTCAGCGGTGTCCAACCCATTCACCGGCGCCAGCCGGCAGACGCCGGGCACACCGAACCTGCCCACGCCGCCGACCGGTTGGCCGATCGGCTCCTACAGCACTTACGAAGAGGCGCAGCGCGCCGTCGACCACCTCGCGGACAGCGATTTCCCCGTGCAGGAGGTGACCATCGTCGGCGTCGACCTGATGCTCGTCGAGCGGGTCACCGGACGGCTGACCTGGGGCCGGGTGCTGGGCGGCGGTGCCGCTTCCGGCGCGTGGTTCGGCCTGTTCGTGGGTCTGATCATGGGCATGTTCACCCCGCAGGGCAGCTGGATCGGCCCGGTGCTGGCCGGCCTCGGCGCGGGTGTGCTGTTCGGTCTGGTCTTCGCCGCGGTCGGCTACGCCTCCACGCGCGGTCGCCGCGACTTCTCCTCGGCGAGCCAGCTGGTCGCGGGCCGCTACGACGTCCTGGCCCAGCCCCGCCACGCGGAGCAGGGCCGCGACCTGCTCGCGAAGCTGGCGATGAAACCACCACCCTCGCAGTGAGGGTTTTCCATCCTCGTCCTGCGCGGCGGTGCCGGTCGTGCCTCGCAGTCGCAGACCGGACAGGATGGAAAAGCCTCAGCGACGCGTTCGCGCCGAAGCCCAGGCCCCGTTCGGAGCCTGGGCTTCGTGCTTTCGGGGGAGCATTCGCGTTGCCTGTTTCGCCGTTATTCACGTGTTGGCAACAAGGGGTGCGGCGGTCTTGCCGTAGCTGATCAAGCGCCCTAGCTTTCCCCTCACCGGCGTCACCGCCGGTGGTGGCAGGCGACGGAGCTCCGGACCCGGGCTCGGTCGCGGCTGCGGCCGGAAACTGGGAGGACCGATCGTGAGAGTTCGCCGCACTCGTCGCGCGGCGGTGCTCGGAGCATCGCTGGCCTGCGCGTCCGCGCTGACCGCCTGCGCGCCGGCATCCAGCGCGAACACCGTGAACCTCTACAGCGCGCCCGAGGAGAACCTGCAGCAGAACGTCGACCGCTGCAACGCCGCGTCGGGCGGGCGGTACAGCATCGTCTACCACAAGCTGCCCCGCGACGCCGACGGCCAGCGCGAGCAGATGGTGCGCCGCCTCGCCGCCGGGGACGAGGGCATGGACGTCCTGAACCTCGACGTCACCTGGACCGGTGAGTTCGCCGAGGCGAAGTGGATCCGGGAGTGGACCGGGCAGGACAAGGCCGACGTCGAGCGCGGCACCCTGCAGGGACCGCTGGAAACCGCCACCTGGGACGGCAAGCTCTTCGCCGCGCCGAAGAACACCAACGTGCAGCTCCTCTGGTACCGCAAGGACCTCGTGCCCGAACCGCCGAAGACCTGGGACGAGATGATCTCCACCGCCCAGCGCCTGAAGCAGGAGGGCAAACCGCACTGGGTCTCGCTCACCGGCGCGCAGTACGAGGGCTTGTACGTGCACTTCAACACGCTGGTCGAGTCGGCGGGCGGGCGCATCATCTCCGACGACGGCAAGACCGCCGTGGTCGACGAGGGCGCGGTGCGGGCCCTGGAGGCGCTGCGCGACCTCGGCACGGCGGGCGTGACCAGCGCGTCGATGAACAACGCCAAGGAGGACGACGCCCGGCAGGAGTTCGAGTCCGGGCAGGCCGCGTTCCAGCTGAACTGGCCGTTCGTCTACGCCTCGATGCAGGAGAAGAAGCCGGAGCTGGCCGCGAAGGTCGGCTGGGCGCGGATGCCGGGGCTGCAGCCGGGCGTGCCGAGCAAGTCCACCATCGGCGGCGGCAACTACGCGATCAGCAGCTTCTCGACCAAGCCGGAGCTGTCCTTCGAAGCGGCCAAGTGCCTGCGCAACCCGGAGAACCAGAAGGCCTCCGCGCTCAACGACGGCGTGCCGCCGACCATCGAGTCCGTCTACGCCGAACCCGAGATCGCCGCGGAGTACCCGATGCGGGACACGATCCTGGAAGCCCTCAAGGATCCCGGCGTGCGCCCGGTGACCCCGGCCTCCCAGAACGTGTCCACGGTGCTGTCCAAGCTGCTGTCCCCGATCGCGCAGATCGACCCGCAACCCACCGCGGACCGGATGCGCACCGAGGTGCAGAACGCCTTGGAGTCCAAGGGAGTGATGCCCTGATGGTGCAACAGCAGGACTCCCTCCCCGTGGCCAAGGCGATCAGCGAGGGCAAGAAGGCCGAACGCCGGCTCGGCTGGATGCTGTGCGCGCCGGCCGCGCTGGTGATGCTCGCCGTCACCGGCTACCCGATCCTCTACGCGCTGTGGCTGTCCTTCCAGCGCTTCGACCTGAAGTACCCGGACCAGCGCGAGTTCGTCGGGCTGGACAACTACGTCACCGTGCTGAGCAACAGCTACTGGTGGACGGCGTTCTGGGTGACCGTGCTGGTCACGGTGGTGTCGGTGGTCATCGAGTTCGCGCTCGGCATGGGCCTGGCGCTGGTCATGCACCGGGCGCTGGTCGGCCGCGGTCTGGTCCGCACGGTCACCCTCATCCCGTACGGGATCGTCACCGTGGTCGCGGCGTTCAGCTGGCGCTACGCCTGGACCCCGGACACCGGGTACCTGGCCAACGCGATCACCCCGGACGGCGCACCGCTGACCGAGCACGCCAGCGCGCTGGCCATCGTGATCCTCGCCGAGGTCTGGAAGACCGCCCCGTTCATGGCGCTGCTGCTGATGGCCGGGCTGGCGCTGGTGCCCGACGACCTGCTCAAGGCGGCAGCGATGGACGGCGCCGGGCCGTGGCAGCGGTTCGTGAAGGTGATGCTGCCGGTGATGAAACCGGCCATCCTGGTCGCGCTGCTGTTCCGCACCCTCGACGCCTTCCGCGTCTTCGACAACATCGTGGTGCTCACCTCCGGCGCGCAGGACACCTCGTCGGTGTCGGTGCTGGCCTACAACAACCTGATCAAGGGACTGAACCTGGGCATCGGCTCCACCATGTCGGTGCTGATCTTCGTGGCGGTCGCGCTCATCGCGTGGATCTTCGTCAAGCTCTTCGGCACGGCCGCGCCCGGTAGCGACGACGAGGGGAGGCGCTGATGGCGGGCGTGGGAGGGGCGGAGACCCCCGCGCGGAAGGCCAAGTGGACGGTGCTCAACGTCGTCGTCGTGGTCTACGCGCTGCTGCCGGTGCTGTGGATCCTGTCGCTGTCGTTCAAGACGCCGGACACGCTGTCCGACGGCAACCTGATCCCGCGCGAGTGGACGCTGGAGAACTACGCGGCGATCTTCAGCACCACGGAGTTCACCCGCGCGCTGCTGAACTCCATCGGCATCGCGCTGATCGCCACCCTGATCGCGGTGGTGCTCGGCACCATGGCCGCCTACGCGATCGCCCGGCTGGACTTCCCAGGCAAGCGGCTGCTGGTCGGGGTGTCGCTGCTGATCGCGATGTTCCCGCAGGTGTCGCTGGTGTCCCCGCTGTTCGAGATCGAGCGGGTGCTGGGGCTGTTCGACACCTGGCCGGGGCTGATCCTGCCCTACATCACCTTCTCGCTGCCGCTGTCGATCTACACGCTGTCGGCGTTCTTCCGGGAGATCCCGTGGGAGCTGGAGAAGGCGGCGAAGATGGACGGCGCGACGCCGGGGCAGGCCTTCGCGAAGGTGATCGCGCCGCTGGCCGCGCCGGGCGTGTTCACCACCGCGATCCTGGTGTTCATCTTCTGCTGGAACGACTTCCTGTTCGCGATCTCGCTGACCTCCACGGAGAACTCCCGGACGGTGCCGGTGGCGCTGCAGTTCTTCACCGGCAGCTCGCAGTTCGAGGACCCGACGGGGTCGATCTCCGCCGCTGCGGTGGTGATCACCGTTCCGATCATCGTGTTCGTGCTGTTCTTCCAGCGGCGCATCGTGTCCGGACTGACCTCCGGCGCAGTGAAGGGGTGAGGCGAAGTGGCCGAGATCGTGCTGGACGCGGTGTCCAAGCGCTATCCGGACGGGGCGTTGGCGGTCGACGAGGTGAACCTGGAGATCGCCGACGGCGAGTTCGTGATCCTGGTCGGCCCGTCCGGATGCGGGAAGTCCACCACGCTGAACATGATCGCCGGGCTGGAGGACATCAGCTCCGGCGAGCTGCGCATCGGCGGTGAGCGGATGAACGAGCGCGCGCCGAAGGACCGCGACATCGCGATGGTGTTCCAGTCCTACGCGCTGTACCCGCACATGACGGTGTTCGAGAACATGGCCTTCCCGCTGCGCCTGGCCAAGGTCGACGCCACGACGGTGCGGTCGAAGGTCGAGGAGGCGGCCAAGATCCTCGACCTGACCCAGCACCTGGAGCGCAAACCGGCCAACCTCTCCGGCGGTCAGCGCCAGCGCGTCGCGATGGGGCGGGCGATCGTCCGCAGCCCCAAGGCGTTCCTGATGGACGAGCCGCTGTCCAATTTGGACGCCAAGCTCCGGGTGCAGATGCGCACCTCGGTGTCGAAGCTCCAGAAGCGCTTGGGCACCACGACGGTCTACGTCACCCACGACCAGACCGAGGCGATGACCTTGGGCGACCGGGTCGTCGTCCTGCGCGGCGGCGTCGTGCAGCAGGTGGGCGCGCCCCAGCACCTCTACGAACACCCGGCGAACCTGTTCGTGGCGGGTTTCATCGGCTCTCCGGCGATGAACTTCGCGCCGGTCGAGGCCGACGACGGCGTCCTGCGCGGCCCCCTCGGCGATGTCCCGCTCAACGACCGCATCCGCCGGGCACTGGAATCCGCCGGTGGCCCGCGCAACCTAGTCCTCGGCATCCGCCCGGAGCACTTCGAGGACGCAGCCCTCCTCGACGACGCGACCCGAGCCGCCGGAGCCACGTTCCGGGGCGAAGTCGACGTGGTCGAGGAGATGGGCTCGGACAAGTACGTCTACTTCACCGTCCACGGCGGCCGGGCCAGCACGGCGGAACTCGACGAACTAGCGGCCGACAGCGGCAGCGCGGACGTCCCGACCGACGAGGGGCAGGTCGTCACCCGCCTCTCGGTGCAGTCCGCCGCCCGGGAGAACCAGCCCCTCGACGTCTGGTTCGACCCGGACAAGATCCACCTGTTCGACCCCACCACCGGCCGCACGCTCACCTGATCGGTGGGCGGCCGAGGTCCTGGGTCCAGTAGGTGCGGTACTGGCTGCCGGGGACGTCGGCGTGGCCGACGCCGAGGTCGGTGAACTTGCAGTTGAGGATGTTGCTGCGGTGGACGGCGGTCTCCATCCACTTCTGGAAGACGGTTTCGGCCGAGTCGTAGCCGGCAGCGATGTTCTCGCCGATGTAGTCGCCCGGGTACCCCGCGGCCTGGGTGCGGGACGCGGGGTCGCTGCCCTCGCTACCGGTGTGGTCGAAGAAGCCCCGGTGCGCCATGTCGGCGCTGTGCTCGGTCGCCGCCTCGCTCAGGTCCGCGTTCAGCCGGAGCGGTGGACAACCGGCGCCCGCGCGGGCGGTGTTGGTCAGGTCGAGGAGCTGCTGCTCCACCGGTGGCGTGCTCGCCGCCAGGAGCAGCGGCCCGGCGCCGAGCAGCGCCAGAGCCGCAGCGGTTGAGCGCAAACCAGGCATTCGCGACCACCTCCACCGTGGGAAAGCCCTGTCCGGTGGGAGTTATAACCGCGCCGCGCCGGCGATGCGCGAGTGCATCGCTGAATGCGGCTACCGCCCGTGGGCGCGAATTCAGGCCACAGTGGACGAGCGGGCTCAGACCTGGTTCGAGATGAGCAGGAAAATGGTGAAGATCCATCCCATGATCAGTGCGACGAGGATGGTCAGCTTGTTGGTCATCAAGCGAGTCATGGCGGTGCCTCCACGTGAACAACGAAGATCTGCAAGAGATTCGCCCTCACGATGTGGGCCCGCGGAGAATCCCGGCAGGCGTCAGCGCACGGCGGCGCGCGGCGCGGCGGGAACCGCGTCCCACATCGCGCCGGGTTTTCGCTGCACCCACGAGGTGTGCCGGAACAGCTGTTCAGCGATCTGCCGGCGCGTCACCGGACTTCGCCGCGGCAGGGGCGCGGAGACGGGCTGATGCTTGGCTCGCCCCTGGTTCTGCAGCAGCCGGTGCATGACAACCTCCTCACGCGCGGATACCGCCCGAACTGAACGGGCGGCGGTGAACGGCAGGTGGTGCACCCGGAAGAAGACCGGGCGCGAAGTGACCCTACTAAGCGTATCGTCCGAGATCCGGACTTCGTTACCGAGTGCCATCACAGCCACTTGTTCCGGCGGAAGATCTTGAACAGCACCAGGCACGCGGTCAGCATCAGCAGGAGGACCCCGGGATACGAGTAGGTCCAGTGCAGTTCGGGCATGCTGTCGAAGTTCATGCCGTAGATCCCGGCGACCATGGTCGGCGTCGAGATGATCGCGACCCACGCGGAGATCTTGCGCATGTCGGTGTTCTGCTGGAGCGTGATCTTGGCCAGCGTCGCGTCCACCAGGGTGGTCAGCAGTTCGTCGAAGGACCCCACCATTTCCGAGACCTTCGCCAGGTGGTCCTCGACGTTGCGGAAGTAGGAGCGCACGTCGTCGGCGACCATCGGCGTGTAGCCGTCGGCCAGCCGCTGCAACGGCTTCGTCAGCGGCAGCACCGCCCGGCGCAGCTCCAGGACTTCGCGCTTCATCAGGTAGATCTGCTCGGCGTCGACCTTGGTGCGCGGTTCGAAGACCTCGGCCTCGATCTCGTCGATGTCGTCCTGGATGGCCTCGGTGACCTCGAGGTAGGTGTCCACCACGTGGTCGGCGACGCCGTGCAGCACCGCGGACGGTCCCAGCGCCAGCTGCTCCGGATCGGCCTCCAGCTGGCTGCGCACCTCGCCGAGCCCGGCGTGCTTGCCGTGCCGGACGGTGATGACGAAGTCCCGGCCGAGGAACACCATCAGCTCGCCGGTGTCGACGATCTCGCTGGTCGCCGACCGCCGGTCCGAGGACAGGTAGCGGACCGTCTTGAGCACCATGAACAACGTGTTGTCGTAGCGCTCCAGCTTCGGCCGCTGGTGGGCGTGCACGGCGTCCTCGACGGCCAGCTCGTGCAGCCCGAAGGTGTCGGCGAGACCGTTGATCTGCTCTTCAGTGGGTTCGTGCAGGCCGATCCAGACGAATCCGGTGCCGCGGCGGCGCACCTCTTCGACGGCTTCGAAGTGGTTCCAGGTGCCTTCGACCCGCTCGCCGTCGACGTAGATCCCGCAGTCCACGACGTAGTCGGACGTCGGTGCGGGAGCCGGCCTGGGCGCGGTGCGGGGCGGGCGGCCGTTTCGGTTGCGCAGGCCGAGCGAGGGAAGGTTGGGCACGGCGGCCTCCAGGGTGTCCGGGGCGCGTTCCGCCGAGGTGGATGGACCGGGGAACGACGAGCTTCGGGGCGCGGAACGGGGTCGCGCATCCCGGCCGGGTCCGGAGGGGCGAAATGACCGGCGGTGCTAGCGGACGGTCTTCCCGGCGGGGATGCGGTTGGTACTGCACGGAAGAGCGCTGTCGGCACTAGTGCCCACGATCCCTCACCTCCTGAAGGTCATCCACCGATGCGGTGGTCCTCGCGTCAGCCAACCGGCAACGATACTCCGTCGGAGCGTTGTCCCGGCAACCGCTCTGGCAGAACGTCACAAGCCGCATCGAACGGCGGACGGAAACGGGTGAATTGGGCGATGTGGGCGAATGCCCGCGAGCTCCGCGGCCCGGTTCGGACAACTCGGTCACCGAGGATCGCGATGATCACCCGGTCGAATTCGGGTGATCACTCGTTGCGGGGTAAACAATCCCAGGACCGCAGGCAGTCCGCTAAACCCTTCGTCAGAGCGCCTTCGGCGTCGAATGTGGCGAAAGTCGCACTGTCCGCCCACATGGCATCTGCGGCGTCATCACCAGGGCAAAGGGCCCAATCATTGGTCCGGCAGGAGTAGTCGAGGATGTCGTAGGTCCCGTGCGGGCCGGGGCGGGTTATGCGGCCGACGAGCTCGCCGACGGTGACGGAGAGTCCCGTTTCCTCGAGGACTTCGCGCTGTACCGCCGAATGGTCGGATTCCCCCTGCTCCACCT
Organism: Saccharopolyspora oryzae; assembly: GCF_027853915.1. Classification (GTDB taxonomy): domain Bacteria; phylum Actinomycetota; class Actinomycetes; order Mycobacteriales; family Pseudonocardiaceae; genus Saccharopolyspora; species Saccharopolyspora oryzae. The sequence continues at coordinate 13,545 of NZ_JAQGLA010000014.1, read as the reverse complement.
TGCCGCCGGGCAGCGACCACTTCCCGGCATCCGGCTCATGTGCGCGTTTGACCAGCAGCAACCGGCCACGTGCGTCGTGGATCACGGCTCCGACGCAGCGGATCGCGGGGTTCTCCGATACGATCATCGCCACGGAGGGTAGTTGATCCGAGCCTGCTCGGAAACGACTGACCCAAGTGCGGTACAAAGCTGCCGTAAAGCGGCGAAGTGCGGTACAACGGATCAGCAAACGCCTGCGCTACTCAAGGGCATTTTCGGACGGGGTGCGTGACAGTGAACATGAAGAAAATCCTCACGTGGGCCGGAGTTGCTTTCCTCCTGTATTTCCTGTTCGCCGCGCCAGCTCAAGCGAGCGGCGTGGTCAACGGCATCCTGGACAGCCTGAAGGGCGCAGCAGAGGCCGTCATCACCTTCATGCAGAACCTCTTCCAGTAAGCGCGAGCCGCGGGAGGCGGGTGCCTTGTTCGCTCCGAGGGATCCCGACGAGTACCTGCTGGACACCGAACGCAGGGTGATCCGCGTGCGGCGCCACTGGGCGTGCTTGCTGTGGGACCTCTTCGAAGCGGTCGGCCTGCTCGTCGGCCTGGTGATGGTGTCGTACCTGCTACCAGCGGGCAACGCCTGGTTGTTCCAGAACATCCTCTGGTACGCCGGGTTGATCGTCCTGGTGCGCTTCACGTACCAGGTGCTCGACTGGTACGTGGAACGCATCGTCGTCACCGACAAGAGGTTCCTGCTGACCTCCGGCATCTTCACCACCAACGTGGCGATGATGCCGATCACGAAGGTGACCGACCTGACCTTCGCCCGAACCTTGATGGGCCGGATCTTCGGGTACGGCACCCTCGTGGTCGAGTCGGCCGGTCAGATCCAGGCGCTCAACCGCATCGAGTACGTCCCGAACCCGACCGAGGTCGAAGACGCGATCTCCGGTCTGGTCTTCGGCGACAAGAAGGGTCAGCAGCAGGACCGCTTCTCGATGCTCAAGGCTCGCCGTGCAGCAGTCGGAAAGCGCAAGGCCGCCAAGCTCTGAGCGGTGATCGGCCCGGCGGGCGTCCAGCTCGCCGGGCCGATCGCTGCCCGGACTGCGGTCGCGGCCGTTCGCAGGGCATAGGTCACACTGTTCGGTGTGCTAATCGACCTGCACACGCATTCCACCGAGTCCGACGGCACCGACACACCGGCCGAGCTGGTGGCCACGGCCGTCGCGGCGGGGCTGGATGCCATCGCGATCACCGACCACGACACCACCGCGGGCTGGGCAGAGGCCGAGCGAGCGGTGCGCGAGCTCGGGCAGCCGGGCCGGATCCGGGTCGTCCCGGGCGCTGAGCTGTCCTGCGCGTGCCCGGACGGCAACGGCCGGACGATCACCGTGCACCTGCTGGCGTACCTGTTCGACCCGGCGTCCGAGGCGCTCGTCGTCGAGCAGTCGCGGCTGCGCGCGGAGCGGCGGGAGAGGCTGCTCCAGATGGCTCGGCACATGGCGGCCGACGGCTTCCCGATCGACCCGGAGCGGTTGATGGCCGGGCTGCCGCCGGACTCGCCGGGCGGCCGTCCGCACCTCGCGCGCGCTCTGGTCGAAGCGGGAAGGGTGGCCAGCGTGGACGAGGCGTTCGCCAAGTACCTCGGGGGCAGCGGCCGGTACTACCTGCCGCGCACCGACACCCCGATCGAGCGCGCGATCCAGATGATCTCCGACGCGGGCGGGGTGACCGTGCTGGCCCACCCCTTCGCGACGGCTCGCGGACCGGTGGTGAGCGCGGAGGTCGTCGAGGACCTGACGGCTCGCGGGCTGGCCGGCATCGAGATCGACCACCCCGACCACGACCCCGCGACGCGCGAGCGGCTGCGCGGGCTCGCCGCCGAGCTGGACCTGATCCCCACCGGGAGCAGCGACTACCACGGCACCAACAAGACGATCCGGATCGGCCAGGAGACGACGCCGCCGGAGTCCTTGGACCGGCTGGTCGACAGGTGCAGCGGTAGCAAGGTGATCGGCTGAACGGGGCAGCTCGAGATGCAGGCGCAAAACTGCGTACTGTGGGCCACGTGCAAGGGCAGCTCGGTCTCGAAGGCATTCCCAGCAAGTTGGTGCGGGTGACCCCGGCCCGCCTGTCGACCTGGCAGCTGTGCCCGCGCAAGTACCGGATGAACTACCTGGATCGGCCGACCCCGTCGCGATCCGGTGCCCGGGCCAACGCCACGCTGGGCGCGGTGGTGCACAACGCGCTGCGGGCCTACTTCGACCTGCGCGCCGACCAGCGGTCGCCGGAGCGCGCCTCGGCGCTGGTGCGGGAGCACTGGAAGTCCGACGGGTTCGCCGACCCCGAGCAGGCCGCCGATTTCCGCGGTCGCGCGCAGGAATGGGTCCGCGGCTACGTCGCCGAGCTGCCCGCGGGGGAGACCCCGCTCGCGGTCGAGCGGTGGGTTTCCGCGCCGGTCGGGTCGATCATCGCCGAGGGCCGGGTGGACCGGATCGACGAGCGGCACGGAGAACTCGTCGTCGTCGACTACAAGACCGGGCGGTTCGGGCTGCAGATCAGCGACGCGCGGGATTCGCTGGCGCTGGGCCTCTACGCGCTGGCCGTGCGCAAGCAGTTCCACCGGACCTGCCGCCGCGTCGAGCTGCACCACCTGCCGAGCGGAACCGTCGCGAGCTGGGAGCACACCGCGGAATCGCTGGCCGAGCTGCGGGACCGGGCCGAGCAGCTGGCCGCCGAGTTCCAGCGCGCCGCGGACGAGCTGGCGCTCGGCGGTGACCCGGAGTCGCTGTTCCCGGTGCGCACCGGGCGGCACTGCTCGTGGTGCGATTTCCGGTCGCACTGCCCCGAAGGCAGGCAAGCAGCACCGGATCTGCCGTCCTGGTCCGCGTTGGAAACCGGATGAGCAGGCGAGACGAGGGCCGGCGGATGCGCGCACCTGAGCCGCGCCGGTTCCGGACCCAACCGATCCCCGCCGTCCCCGGTCGAGGACGGCACGCGCACCAGCCCGCCCGCCGGAGCAAGGGCCGGTTCCGCGGGTTGAGCGGATCGCTGGCCGCGGGGTTCCTCGTGCTCGCGCTGCTCCTCGCCGGCGTCCAGTTCTGGGCGACGGGGCAGGGGCAGGAAGGACCCGGATTACCTGCGGTGATCAGCCAGCTGGCGGCGTCGCTGGTGGCCTTGGCGCTGCAGGCGGTCGCCGATCGCCGCCGCGATCTGACCGGTGGCCTCGCGACCGCCGGGGTGTTCGTCCTGGTGCTGGGTTCGCTGTGGTTCTGGTGGTGGCTCTGACCAGCCGTGCGTCTTTTCCGGCGTCATAGCACCGGAAAGTGCTCACGGGTGATCAGCGCAGCGCCACGAGGGTGTTGCCGCGCTGCTCAAGCAAGACCGAACCGACCGCGTTGAGCTGCACCGGACCGGCGTACCCGCCCCGGTCGACGGGGATCACGCGCTCGCGGTTGCCGGTGCCGGGGTCGATCACGGCGAGCCCCTCCCGCACCGGGACCAGCAGCTTGCCGGCGAACCCGGTGCCCGGTCCGAGGGTGTCCGGGACGCTCCACTGCGGGGTGAACGCGGCCGGGTCGAGCGCGAGCGTGTCGGCGCCGGTGTGCCAGTAGATCCGGTTGCCCGTCTTGGTGGCCTCGACCTGCACGTTCGCCCGGAAATCCGGGGTGCCGAGGCGGACCGGGTAGCGCGACACCTCGCGGCCGTTGTCGTCGAACACGACCACCGCGGAGCGGTCGCGCTCGACCACCGCGACGTGCTTGCTCGTGACCGCGATGACGCTGGCCGAGGTGCTGCCGAGACCGACGCTGAAGACCTCCTCGGGCTTCTCGTCGTCCTCCGGCTTGGCCTTGATGACCGTGATCCGCCCCAGCTCCTGCGGGCACTTCTCGACCACGCCGACCCGGTCGTCGCCGACCGCGGTGGAGGTGAACGTGCAGTCCGGGCGCTTCATGTCGTTGTCCGGGTTCTTGACCGCGGGTGGAATGCCGAACTGCTGGGTGCGCACCAGGTCCGAGCGCCACGATTCGAAGGTGCGCTGCCCGGTGGCGGTCAGGTAGGTGCCGTCGGAGAGCAGCTGGGTGTCGAACTCGGCGTCGGAGTTGCGCTGCGGACCGCGGAGACCGGTCGGCCCGCGCAGCGAAGTGACCTCGCTGCAGTTGCTGGACTTGCGGAAGACCGCGACCGCCCGGTCCCACTCGGAACCGATCGTGCACAGCGGAATGTCGCGCGCGTAGCGCCAGGCGACCCGACCGGTCTGCGGATCGTGCCCGAGGACCTCGTTCCCGTCGCCGGTCCGGCTGCCGGACCGGCGACGACGGGAACCGGGGTGACAGGACTCGGAGCCCGCCACGCCTCGGTGAATCCCCCGGGAACGCTCTGGGCCTCGGGGAGTTCGGGCAGCGGTTGCGGGGCGACCTCGGAAACGGTGGCCCGGGCGTCGCTGTTGAACCACAGCACGGTCCCGGTGACGACCACGGCGACCGCGATCAGCGCGACCACGACGAGATCGGTACGCGTACGCCGCTCCGGCCGGACCACCATCACTCCTAAAAAAAGCTCGCCTCGAGGGCGAGCTTACAAGCCGGTTTCCCGTCAGCGGGTGCTGATCAGCTTGCGGGGTGGATGGCGATCTCCGGGGAAACCGCCATCCGCTGCCTCCGCTACGCGGCGCCGCCTTCGGCGTTGCCGCTGCGCGTCGAACCGCCGGCTTCGCCGGCCTGGTCGCCGCCGCTGGGACGACGCCGCCGGCGTCGGCGGCGCGGCCGCTCCCCGGCGTCGGCTTCCCCGCCTGCGGCGGGCGCCTCGGGCGCCGGCGCGGCGCTGGCCTCGGCTCCGCCGCGGGTGCGGCGGCGCTGCCGCGTGCGCGCGGGCCGGGTCTCGGAGTCGCTGTCCTGGCGGGCACCGGCGTCGGCTTCGCCTCGGGACTCCTTGCCACCGCGGGTGCGGCGGCGGCTGCGGCGCGGGCGCTTGGCCTCGCCGCCCTGCGCCTCGGGCTCGGCGTCGAGGCCTTCCCGGGTGCGCTTGGACAGCGGCAGCCGACCGGTGACGTCGGTCGGGATGTCGAGGTCGGTGAACAGGTGCGGCGAGGTGGAGTAGGTCTCCACCGGCTGCGGCTTGTCCAGGCCGAGCGTGTCGCTGATCAGCTTCCAGCGGGGCTCTTCGTCCCAGTCGACCAGCGTGATCGCGACGCCCTCGCGGCCGGCCCGGCCGGTGCGGCCGATGCGGTGCACGTAGGTCTTCTCGTCGTCCGGGCACTGCAGGTTGATCACGTGCGTGACCCCGGCGACGTCGATGCCCCGGGCGGCCACGTCGGTGGCGACCAGGATGTCGACCTTGCCGGAGCGGAACGCGCGCAGCGCCTTCTCGCGGGCGCCCTGGCCGAGGTCGCCGTGCACCGCGCCGGCCGCGAAGCCGCGCTCGGTGAGCTCGTCGGCCACCTTCTGGGCCTGCCGCTTGGTGCGGCTGAAGATCATCGCCAGCCCGCGGCCCTCGGCCTGCATGGCCTTGGCGATCAGCTCGGCCTTGTCCATCGCGTGCGCCCGGTAGATGAACTGCTTGGTGCGCTCGTGGACCGCGCTCTCGTCGGCCTGCTCCGCGCGGATGTGCGTGGGGCGGGTCATGAAGGTGCGGGCCAGGGTCAGGATCGGGCCCGGCATGGTGGCCGAGAACAGCATCGTCTGCCGCTGCTCGGGAACCATGTGCAGGATCCGCTCGATGTCGGGCAGGAAGCCCAGGTCGAGCATCTCGTCGGCCTCGTCGAGCACCAGGCCGCGGACCTTGCCGAGTACCAGGTGGCGCTGTTCGGCCAGGTCGAGCAGGCGGCCGGGGGTGCCGATGACGACGTCGACGCCCTTCTGCAGGGCGGAGATCTGCTCCTCGTAGGGGCGGCCGCCGTAGACCGCGACGGTGCGCACGCCCAGGTGCTTGCCCGCGTCCGTGAGGTCGCGGGTGACCTGCAGGCACAGCTCGCGGGTCGGGACCACGACGAGCGCCTGCGGGGTGCCGTCGCCGGGCACCTGCACGCGGTGCAGCAGCGGGACGCCGAAGCCCAGCGTCTTGCCGGTGCCGGTGCGGGCCTGGCCGATCAGGTCCTCGCCGTTCATCGCCAGCGGCAGGGTCAGTTCCTGGATGGCGAAGGTGCGTTCGATGCCCGATTCGCTCAGCGCCCGGACGATGTCCGGGTGCACGTCGAGCTCGGCGAAGGTCGGGGCTTGCGGGGTGGCGTTCGCGGTTCCCGGCTCCTCGGCCTCGGGACTGCCGCCGTTGGGGTCTTCGAGGCCGTCCGGGGCCTGGGTGTTGGTGAACGTCAGAATGATCGCCTCTCTCGGTACCTGCGCGCTCGCGTCCCGGTTCGGGTCGATCCGTGGCGACGGCCTCCGAGGACTGCGGCCTGCTGTTCCCAGCCGCTCGCTGTGCTCGTGGTCACCGACGTGATGATGCGCGCCTCTGTTCGCTCAGCGGAGATCCGCTGCGGTTCGTTCCTCTCGGCGTCGCGTGCGCCAAAACCGGCGTGCGAGCTCTCGTGGGCCGCGTTCGCGCCGGCAGTGGTCCGGGGCCGTCCCGCTCGGGCTGTCGCGCCCGGATCGTGACGTTCGGGGAGCCAGCCCCGCGGTGCGCGACCGGCAGGCCGCCCGCTGGACGCCGAAGCTCCTCCGATGTCAAAGGATACCTGTTGGTCGGCCGTTCTGACCGTGGCGCGTATAACTCGGGCGCGCCGCCGGTTACGCTCGCAGCCATGAGTGAGGCTGACCAGAACGCGGCGCTGCCGGGAGAAAGTGACGAACGTTACTCGGAAGGCGTCGTGGATCTGCTGGCGGCACTGGCCTACGGCGAGCTCACCGCGTTCGACCGTCTCGCCGAGGACGCGCGCACCGCACCCACTCTGACCGGGCGCGCAGCGCTGGCCAGCATGGCGGCGGCGGAGATGGGGCACTACCGGCTGCTCGAGGAGCACCTCGCCGGGCGCGGGGTGGAGATCGGCGCCGTGATGGAGCCCTTCGCCGAGCCGTTCGAAGCGTTCAACGCCTCCACCGCGCCGCATTCGTGGCTGGAATCACTCGTCAAGGCCTACGTCGGAGACGGTCTGGCGGCCGATTTCTACCGCGAGGTCGCCGAGTGGCTCGACCCGACGTCGCGCGATCTGGTGCTCGCGGTCCTGGCCGACACCGGGCACGCGGCCTTCGCCGAGCGCGAGGTGCAGGCGGCCTGCGAGGACGACCGGCAGCTGCGCGACAAGCTGACGCTGTGGGGTCGGCGCCTGCTGGGCGAGGCGATCATGCAGGCGCAGCGGGTGGTCGCCGAGCGCGACGCGCTGGCCGAGCTGATCATCAAGGGCTCGGGCGACCTGACCGGCATCGGAGCCATGTTCCGCCGCCTGCAGAGCAACCACGGCAAGCGCATGGAGCGCCTCGGCCTCGGCTGACCCCGCCGACGATGGCTTCAGTCTCGACTGAATGCAGTTTCAATTGAAACTGCGATCCGCCGTGGGTGGGATCCGCAGTTTCAATTGAAACTGTGGTTCTGCTGGCCCCGGTCGGGTTGCTGCGGTCGGGGGAATAGCGGCGCGGTGGGCTTCGTTGCCCTGAGTCGGCTCGGGCTGGGATAGCCTTGCCGCATCCATCGGAATCGAGTGCCCAACGGAGGTTCGGCGTGGAGGTCAAGATCGGCGTCGTGGACAGCCCGCGCGAGCTGACGGTCGCCAGCGGACAGTCCCCCGAAGAGGTCGAGTCGCTGGTCGCCGACGCGCTGAAGAACGCTGACGGCGTGCTGGCGCTGACCGACGAGAAGGGGCGGCGCGTCATCGTCCCGTCGACGAAGGTCGCCTACGTGGAGATCGGCCCGGCCGAGCTGCCGCGGGTCGGCTTCGGCGTCGGCTGATCGTCGGGAGTTCCGCCGCGCGCGGCCGCTAGACCGAGGTGGAGGGCACCTCTCGCCAGGTACGTGGCGAGAGGTGCCCTCCGCGTTTCCCGCTGCTCAGTCGTCCACGTCGGTCGGGATCGGGAACGGCGGGCGGCCGGTGCCGGTTATCCGGAAGCGGCCCCACGGATCCGGGTCCGAGAGGGTGCCCCGCGCTTCGCCCTGCGGGGTGCTCAGCAGCACCGCCGTCTTGCGGCCGGCGGCGAACTCGGCCACCTCGTCGTGCGCGGCCACCCGCCCGTACCAGTGGAAACGGCCGTCGATCGGCTGGAAGTGGCCGCGCAGCACCACCTCGACCGCGACCTCGCGGTCCTCGGTGCGCACCGTGGCCGGGCCGCGGTAGTCGTCCTCGTCGTGCTCATCCATGGTCGACGTCCTCCTCGTCGGCATCGGCCACCACGTGCAAGCCGTGCTCGTTGATCTCCAGCGGTTCGTCGGGGTCGATCACCAGGCCCGCCGAGCGCAGCAGGCCGTCGATGGCGTGCCAGATGATCTGCGCCAGGTAGTCGGTGAGGTCGCTGCGGCTCATCGACTGCCGGTCCAGCCACCAGTCACCGCTGGCCTGCACCATCCCGACCGCGCCGTGGCTCCAGACCTCGACGCCGCCGGAGTCCAGGCCGAGCAGCCGCAGGTACTCGCCGAGCAGGCGGGACAGCGAGTTCGCGATCACCGTCTTCTCCGCCGTGACCGGGTCGCTGCGCACCGGCCGGTCGGCGAAGGTGCGCTGCACGACGAACCGGTACAGGTCCGGGTACTGCTCGATGGTCCCGAGGTAGGCGTCGAGCAGGCGGCGGATCCGCTGGTTGGGGCTGCCGGTCTCGTGGAACAGCGGTCGGAGGCGCTGCATCAGCAGCTCCGCGCCCCATTCGCCGACGGCGACGTAGAGGTCGCTCTTGTCGTGGAAGTGCCGGTAGAGCACCGGTTTGCTGACCCCGGCCTCGGCGGCGATGTCGTCCATGCCGACCTCGGCCCCGTGCTTGCCGATGGCCCGCACCGTCGCCTCGACGAACTCGGCGCGCCGCGCCTGGCGGTGCTCGCGCCAGCGTTCCCGCCGCGCGTCGCCGCGGGCGCCGTCGTTCGGAGCAGCCTTGACAGGTCGAGAGATGTGGCTCACGCTACCCAAGGTAACTGTTACCCGAAGTAACACGCAATGCCGCGGGTTGAGGGGTGATCACGGGATGAGCAGGGCCTTGCAGGTCAACGACCGGGAGAAGACGGCCGGCAGGCTGTTGAGCTCGTCGGCGCGGAACAGCTACGACCCCGAAGTCGACGTCGACTGGGATGCGCCGCTGGCCGAGGGCAAGCCGTTCATCCCGCTGCACCGCAGCTCGCTCTACGGCACCGAGCTCTGGGACCGGCTCAGCGACGAGCAGCGCATCGAGCTCACCAAGCACGAGTTCGCCAGCATCGCCTCCAACGGTCTGTGGTTCGAGGTCCTGCTGATGCAGATGCTGCTCAAGGAGTTCTACAACTCCGACCCGCGCACCAACCACGCCCAGTACGCGCTGACCGAGGTGGCCGACGAGTGCCGCCACTCGACGATGTTCGCCAAGACGGTGGACCGGATCGGGGCTCCGGCCTACGGGCCGCTGCCGCTGCTGAAGCTCGGCGGCCGGATCCTGCCCGCGACCCTGCGCGGCCCGTCGGCGTACGCGTCGATCCTGGTCGCGGAGGAGATCCTGGACCGCTACCAGCGGGACCAGATGAACGACGAGAACGTCCAGCCGCTGGTGCGCATGATCAACCGCATCCACGTGCTGGAGGAGGCGCGGCACGTGACCTTCGCGCGCGAAGAGGTGATGCGCCGGATGGCCGAGTGCAACGCCGCGGAACGCGCCTACCACCAGTTCATGACCGCGATGGTGTCGTACTTCGTCTGCTTCAGCCTGATCAACCCGCACGTCTACAAGGCGGTCGGCATCCGGCCGCGCGACGGCATGGAAGCGGCGTGGAGCAATCCGGTCTGGCAGGACACCCTGCACTGGGGCGGCGAGAAGATCATGGCGTTCCTGCAGGAAGCGGGGCTGGTCGGAACGCCGGGAATGTACTGGTGGAAGAAGGCCCACCTGATCCGATGACGGGAGCGAACTTGCTGACCACGACCGCTGACGAGTTCAAGACCAGCGATGGCGTCCGGCTGAGCGTCGTCGAGGAAGGACCGGTCGACGCGCCCGTCACCGTCGTGCTCGTGCACGGCTGGGCGCTGACCAAGCACAGCTGGGACCGGGTCGCGACCGGCCTGCCGAAGGCGGCCGGGGTCGAGGCGCGCGTGCTGCGCTTCGACCTGCGCGGCCACGGCGAGAGCGACGCGGCGCCGCGAGGTGGCGCGAGCATCCGGCGCTGCGCGGACGACCTGGCGGAGCTGATCGAAGACCGGGTCCCGACCGGGCCGGTGGTGCTGGCCGGGCACTCGATGGGCGGCATGACGATCATGGCGCTGGCCGAGCAGCACCCGGAGCTGGTCGAGCAGCGCGTGGCCGGGGTGGCGCTGGTGGCGACCTCGGGTGGTGACCTGGTGGCGCCGACCCTCGGCCTGCCCGCGCCGGTCGCGGCGCTGGCCAACCGCAGCGAGCGGTTGGTGCGCAAGCAGCTCGCGGGAGCCAGCGGGAAGCGGCTGAGCTCGAAGTCGGCGTGGATGCGGCCGGCCATGCGCTGGCTGCTGTTCGGACGCGGCCCGGAGGCCAGGGACGTGGCGACCACCGCGGACTGGGTCGCCGCCTGCAACCCGTCGAACATGGCGTCCTTCCGCGCGGCCCTGGCCGATCACGACCGGCTCGGTGCGCTGTCCGCGCTCCGGTCCAAGCCGGCTGTCGTGCTCTCCGGCCTGGCCGACCGGCTCACGCCGCACACGCACTCCCGCCGCATCGCCGAGGCGCTGCCGAACGCGAAGCTGCTGATCTACGCGGGTGCGGGCCACATGCTCCCGCTGGAGCGAACGACGGAGGTCACCGACCGCATCGCCGAACTCGTCGCCCGAGCCGCCCGCTGATCCGACCTCGGTGGACCGTGGTTTCAGTCCCGACTGACAACAGTTTCAATTGAAACTGCGGTCCACCGTGCCTGGGATCTGCAGTTTCAATTGAAACTGCGGACCACCCGGGACGGGCACCGAGCCGTCCGGGCGGGTGCTGGGTGTCGGGGGGTGCGCAAATTCAATGGAAATTGGATGTCCGATTTCCATTGAGGTGTTCTCAGTAAGGATTAGGTCAGGCGGCCGTGTTCGTGGTGGGTGAGTACGAGTGCGGCTTGGACGATGTGGCCGATTTTGCGGGGACTGGTGGTCAAGCGCCGTAGGGTGCGCCAGCGTCCGACCAGGAGGGCGAATCCGCGTTCGCCCAGGGCGCGCAGGCTGCGGAGCAGCAGGTTGTAGGTCTGGTTGTCGATGTCCAGTGGGCTGCCGGGGTGTTTCTTGGAGCGTTTGACTGGGGTGTGGATCCCGGCACCGGTGCCTTGGTAGCCGGCGTCGGCCAGGGTGGGCAGGTCTAGCTGGGACGCGGCCCAGTGCAGGGCGCCGAGAACGTGTTTGTCGGCGGCGGTGATGTCGTGGACCGAGCCTGGTTCGACGTCGCTGACCCAGATCGGGAACCCGTCGGGCTGGGTGAGAGCTTGAATGTTGCCGCCCTGCCCGCGGGTTTTCCCGGAATGCCACCGGTCGATCTCGGTGCCTTTGACGCTGAGGATCTTCTCGTTCACCCGGTCGCAGGAGAAGATCTTGCCGTCGCCGATCACATAGGTCCAGCCGTCGTCTTTGGCCTGCCGGAGAGCCTCGTGCAGGTCAGGGCGCTGGGCGGAGAGCACTTCGGTGACCTCGTCGAGGTAGCGGTAGGCGGTCGCGCTGGAGATCCCGTGATCACGGGCGAGTCTGGCGATATTGATGTTGTCCCGGAACCAACGCAGCCCCAGCACTGCCTGGCCGAACGGGGTCAGTGCCCGGCGGCCTTTCCGGGTGCCGAGCTCACGACGCTGGGCGGCCAGCAGTCCGGCGAGGTAGAGGGCGAGGTCACGGGGAACATCGAGGATGGCACGATAGGTGATCACGTGGGGGCCTTGCCTGGTGAAGATCATCTTTGGTCGGAGTTCTTCTACCAGGAGCCCCCACGTCCCACTTCCTTCAGGCAGGCCCTCGGCGACCGTCACACCTCACACCATGGCGCCCCCTGCCCAGCCTTACTGAGAACACCTCATTGAATTTGCGGATCCGGGGTCAGGTGTTCTGGAGGGGGAAGCCGGCGAGGCCCTTCCAGGCGAGGGTGGACATCAGGCCGACCGCCTCGTCCCGGGAGATCGTTCCGCGCGCGTCGAGCCAGTCGCGCGCGGTCACCTGGGCCAGGCCGACCAGGCCGACCGCCAGCAGGCGGGCGCGCTCGGCGTCGAGCCCGGCATCCGCCGTCACCGCCTCGGTGATCGCGTCGATGCAGCCGTGCAGAGCGCTCTCGACGGACTTCTCCACCGCCGGCTCGCCGCGCAGGTCGGACTCGAACACCAGCCGGAACGCCTGGTCCTCGCCCGCCACGAACTCGTACAGCGCGCCGATCGCCGCCCGCACCCGGAGCTTGTTGTCCGAGGTGGACGCGATGGCTTCGCGGACGCGGCGCACCAGCTCGTTGCCGTGCACGTCCAGCAGCGCCAGGTAGAGCTCGAGCTTGCCGGGGAAGTGCTGGTAGAGGACGGGCTTGCTGACGCCCGCGCGTTCGGCGATGTCGTCCATCGCCGCCGCGTGGTAGCCGTTGTGCACGAACACGTGCTGGGCAGCTTCGAGCAGCTGCGCGCGGCGTGCGTCGCGGGGCAACCGGACACCTCGGCCAGGTTGCGCGGTCTCGGTCATCCTCGCCTCCACCCGATTCCTTCCAAAAGCGCGCTCGGCGGCCGTTGGCGACCTCCGGTGCGCACTGACTCTACTCGTCGGTAGGCCCAGGTGGCGAAATCCGGTGGTCGAGGGGCCATCATGCTGTAGTTGTGACCACCACTACACCTACTGTTGCGGTTCCCGGACGAGACCAGCTCGGCCGACGGGAGCTGACGCGGGTGCCGCTGGTAGCCGAGGGCGTTCCTCCGGTCGACCTCGCGGCCAAACCTCCGCCCGGGCAGCACGTCGACGTCGCCACCGGCTGGGGGCCGGTGCGGCTGCACGTGCGGGAGACGCCCGGACCAGCGGTGACCGCTGAGACCGCAGTGCACCTGCACGGCCTGGCCGGCTCCTCGACGAACTGGACCGACCTCGCCGCCGTGCTCTCGGTGAAGTTGCGCAGCATCGCGGTCGACCTACCCGGATTCGGCCACACCGAACCACCGCGGGGGTTCCCGTGCACCCGCCAGGCCAACGCCGAAGCGGTGATCGGCCTGCTGGAGCAGCTGCCCGCCCCGGTGCACCTGTCCGGCAATTCCTTCGGCGCGGCGGTGGCCGTCGAGGTGGCGGTGCAGCGCCCCGACCTGATCGCCACGCTGACCTTGGTCTCCCCGGCCATGCCCGACCTGCGGCTGGATCCCCGGCGGGTCTCCGATCCGCGGATCGCGCTGGCGATGGTGCCGGTGATCGGGGCGCGGACGCGTCGGCAGCTGGCCGCCGTGACTCCGGCCGAGCGGACCGAGCAGCTGATGCGGCTGTGCTTCGCCGATCCGGACGTCGTGCCGCCGCACCGCTTCG
>NZ_JAQGLA010000149.1 GCF_027853915.1 Saccharopolyspora oryzae | reverse complement strand
CACTATAGGTGATCACGTGGGGTCCTGGCCTGAAGAATGATCTTGTGGTGAGACCTTCTTCTACCAGGACCCCACGCCCACATCTCTCCAGGCCACCGGCCATCCCCATTCCACTGAGATCACCTCAATGGAAATCGGAGGTTCGATTTCCATTGAAATTGCGTGCCGGGACCGGTCGCGGACGTTGGTGCGTCAGCGGATGTGGAGGCGCTCCGGGCGGAAGAACGAGATCGTGTAGCTCTTCCAGGGGTTGTCGTAGCCGAAGGTCCGGTCGATCGCCTGACGCGCGTGCAGCGCGTTCTCCACCATGGAGCTGGCCAGGAGCTCGGTCGCCGGCGCACTGCCCTCGGGCACGTCCGGGATCTTCGCCGACGGCTTCCCGCCCAGCAGGTCGTCCACCGCGCGCAACGCCGGGACCGCCACCGCCTGCTCGGCCTCCGGCCGGAACGCCAGCGTCGCGACGTCCTGGCGCAGCGCGGCCAGCGCGATCGCCGCGTCCCGCGTCGCCCGGTCGTCGTCGGTCTCCTCGCCCGTGCCGTCCAGCAGCGCGGGCATGCCCAGCAGGTCTTGGGTCCGCCGCAGCGCCAGCACGTTCGCCGCCTGCAGCGCCGCGGGCAGGTCGACGCCCTGACCGGCCGCCCGGACGCTGCGCAGCAGCTCGGACACCGCCCACACCGTCGAGCGCACCGCGCCCCGCACGTCCGGCAGGATGCTGCTGGGCAGCACCAGGTACGCGACGTAGCCGACGATCAGCGCGATGGCCGCGCCGACCGCGGTGTTCGCGGCGAAGCTGATCCCGACGTTCACCAGCGGCCGCTCCAGCCGCATCGCCTGGTCCACGACGGTGATCACGATCAGGCAGCCCAGCAGCGTCTGGTATTCGGTGCGCAGCCGCTGCATGCTCAGCAGCATCCCGCCGATCACCAGCGGCACCAGCAGGAACGCGCCGGGCAGCAGCGTGATCAGCAGGGCCAGCGCGGTCACGCCGAGCACCGCGCCACCGGTGCGCTCCAGCGCGCCGGTCATGCTGTCGCGGGCCGCGGGCTGCAGCACCACGTACAGCGCGAGCAGCAGGCTCGACGCCGACGGATCGCCCACCAGCAGCACGATCACCATGCCGAAGGCGACCGCGAGCGTGCAGCGCAGCGCGTGCCGGAACAGCGACGACCGGAACGACAGGTGCGCGCGGACCGCGCCGATCAGCCGCTCGCGGGTAGCGCCGGGCGCCTGCGGCGGCAGCGGCGTCTCGACGCGGCGCACCACGGTCGCCCGGATCCGCTCGAGACCCTGGTTGATGCCCTGCACGGCGTCCGGCAGGTCCTGCCGTCCGCCGCGGGAGAGCACGGCCTCCGCCGGGTCGCGGCGCGCCGCGTGGGGAAGTCCGGTGCAGGCGCGGGAGCGGACCGCCCGGGCCAGCTCCGCGGCGACCTGGTCGGCTTCCGCGACGATCTGCTCCAGCCGCCCGGCCTCGATGCGGTCGCTCTGCGCGGCCTGCGCGAGCAGCGTCTCGCGCGCGGCGCGGAACCGCGCGGCACCGGCCAGCACCTCGCCGAGCCAGGTGCTGGAACCGTCCGCCCGCCATGCGGCGGCCGCGGATTCGACGACACCGGGACCGGGTTCGAGCAGCGTCCGCGCGACGGCCACCCGGGTGGCCCGGCCGGGATCGCTCAACCCGCTGATCACCCGCAGCACCAAGGCGAACGCCGCACCTGAGGCGGCTGCGGCCAGCAGCATCCACGCCGGCTGGTCGCTGCCGATACCGGTCGTGGTGGACACCAGGGTCGCCGCGGCGAAGGTCTGCCCGCCGACGCGGTAGTGCTCGCCGAGCGCGGGCAGCATGCCGGTGCCGAAGACCACGACCGCCACCACCAGCCCGGCCAGCACCGGGATGTTGGCCAGCAGCGGTCCCACGGCCATCACCAGCACCAGGGCCGGGGTGAACCAGACGAACCGCCGCAGGTCCGAGCGCAGCGACTGGCCGCCGGTGGCGACCAGCGCGAGCACCGCGGTCAGGCCGGCCAGCAGCGCAGGGGTCTGCAGCTCGAACAGCCAGCCGACGGCGGTCCCGGCGATCACCGCGATCAGCACCAGCACGGCGTACTGGCGCTGCCGGGGGTCGGGTGCCCCCGCCTCGGTGGCCAGCAGTCGCTGCCGGGCACGGGCCAACGCCGACTTTGCAGTCGAGACCGATTTAGCCACGCTGTCGAAAACCCCTGTCATCGTCGTTCGCGCAGCGCGCAGCAGATCGCGCGCGCCTGCGCGGGCGTGCGATCTTCCGGATTACGCGCTTCTCACCCAGCTTGTCGACAAGGCGCACCATTCGGGTTACAGATCCGGGATGGAAATCACTCTATTAGGGGTCATGTTGGGGGTCAGTACGAGCGCGGGCTGACCCGCCAGAAGGTCGACACCGGTCCGACCCCGGCGCCGAGCGGGTAGGCGTGCGACACGCTGCGCGTGACGAACCGCTTGCCGCTGCGCACCGCGTCCGGCATCGAGGAGCCCTTCGCGAGCGCCGCGGTGATCGCCGAGGCGAAGACGTCACCGGCGCCGTGGGTGTGCACCGTGGCGTAGCGCGGGCCGGGCAGCGGGATGGCCTCGGAGCCGTCGAAGAGCAGGTCGATGCACTCCGGGTCGTCCTCCAGGTGACCGCTCTTGATCAGCACCCACTCGGGGCCGAAGTCGTAGATCGCCTTGGCCGCGTCCAGCAGGTCGGCGCGGGTGCGCGCGTCGATGCCGGTCAGCAGCCGCACCTCGTCGAGGTTCGGGGTCACCAGGGAGGCGCGCGGGAACGCCTCGTTGCGCAGCGAGTCCAGCGCGTCCTGCCGGAGCAGCGGCTCACCGCTGCGGGAGGCGGCGACCGGGTCCACCACGAACGGCGTGCGCCCGCCGCGACCGATGCCGTGCTTGTCGCAGACCTCCAGCACCGCCTCGATGGTCGCCGCGGAGGCGAGCACCCCGGTCTTGGCGGCGTCCACGCCGATGTCGGAGGCCACCGCGTCGACCTGCGCGGCGACGGTCTCCGGCGGGATCTCCACCAGACCGGTCACGCCGACGGTGTTCTGCACGGTCACCGCGGTGACCGCAGTCATCCCGTGCACCCCGCAGGAGAAGAACGCGCGCAGGTCGGCGTGCATCCCGGCGCTGCCCCCGGAGTCCGAACCGGCGATGGTCAGCGCGGTCGGAGGGGCGGTGTCGTTCGCGGGCCGTGCTTCGTGCTCCGCCGAGATCTCGTGCATCCACTTCATGTTACGGGCCCAATCCGGCCGATCCACCGGGGAGCACGCACCCATTTCCGCAGGTCAGGTTCCGTGAGTCTTTTGGGTCGCCAGAACAGCCCAAAAGACTCACGGTCCCCGGCCGGCCGTGCTCGGGTCAGGTGTCGTGAGTGCTTCGGGGCGTCAGAGCACCCCGAAGCACTCACGACCGGGTCAGTCGGCGAGGGGGAGGTAGACCTTGCCGCCCGCGCCGGAGAACTCCTCGGACTTCTCCCGCATGCCCGCCTCGATCGCCTCGACGCTGGTCAGGCCGCGTTCTTCGGCGAACTTGCGGACGTCCTGGGTGATCTTCATCGAGCAGAACTTCGGTCCGCACATGGAGCAGAAGTGCGCCGTCTTGGCCGGTTCGGCGGGCAGCGTCTCGTCGTGGAACGCCTTGGCCGTGTCCGGGTCGAGGGACAGGTTGAACTGGTCGGTCCAGCGGAACTCGAACCGAGCCTTGGACAGCGCGTCGTCGCGCTCCTGCGCGCGCGGGTGGCCCTTGGCCAGGTCGGCGGCGTGCGCGGCGATCTTGTAGGTGATCACGCCGGTCTTGACGTCGTCGCGGTTGGGCAGGCCGAGGTGCTCCTTGGGCGTGACGTAGCAGAGCATCGCGGTGCCGGCCTGGGCGATCATCGCCGCTCCGATGCCGGAGGTGATGTGGTCGTAGGCGGGCGCGATGTCGGTGGTCAGCGGTCCGAGCGTGTAGAACGGCGCCTCACCGCACAGCTCCTCCTCCAGCCGGACGTTCTCCGCGATCTTGTGCATCGGCACGTGGCCGGGGCCCTCGATCATCACCTGCACGTCGAGGTCGCGGGCGATGTGGGTGAGCTCGCCGAGGGTCTCCAGCTCGGCGAACTGCGCGCGGTCGTTGGCGTCGGCGATGGAGCCGGGCCGCAGGCCGTCGCCGAGCGAGAACGTGACGTCGTAGTCGCGCAGGATTTCGCACAGCTCGCTGAAGTGCGTGTACAGGAAGCTCTCCTGGTGGTGCGCCAGGCACCAGGCGGCCATGATCGACCCGCCGCGGGAGACGATGCCGGTGACGCGCTGGGCGGTCAGCGGCACGTAGCGCAGCAGCACCCCGGCGTGCACGGTCATGTAGTCCACGCCCTGCTCGCACTGCTCGATCACGGTGCCCCGGTAGATCTCCCAGGTCAGCGCGGCCGGATCGCCGTTGACCTTCTCCAGCGCCTGGTAGATCGGCACGGTCCCGATCGGGACCGGGGAGTTGCGCAGGATGCGCTCGCGGGTCTCGTGGATGCGCTTGCCGGTGGACAGGTCCATGACGGTGTCGGCGCCCCAGCGGGTGGCCCACACCATCTTCTCCACCTCCTCCTCGACGGAGGAGGTCACCGCGGAGTTGCCGATGTTGGCGTTGACCTTCACCAGGAAGTTCTTGCCGATGATCATCGGCTCGCTCTCCGGGTGGCAGCGGTTGGCCGGGATCACCGCCCGGCCGCTGGCCACCTCGTCCCGGACGAACTCGGGGGAGACGCCTTCGCGGGTGGCGATGTACTCCATCTCCCGCGTGATGGCACCGGATTTGGCCCAGCCCAGCTGGGTCCGGTGCTCTCGCCCGTCGGTCCACCCCGCCCGCATCCGATGAAGTCCACTGTGGACGTCAATGGTGGCGTCGCCGTCGGTGTAGGCCCCGGACGTGTCGTACACGTCGAGGTGTTCACCGTTGGTCAGCTCGATGCGGCGGAATGGCACCTGCAGGCCGGATTCGGTGCTGCGGAACACCTTTCGCGAGCCGTTGATGGCCCCGGTGGTGATCTCGCTGGCGTTCTCGGACGCGTTCGGACGCACGTCGGCCACTGCCAATCCACTCCCTACGCCGGCATTACCCGGTCAGGTTCTGCGGTCGGCGGCCCCGGAGTTCTCCAGCCGCCCTCTCAGCCCGCTGTTGGTGCGAGCTCCCGCGGTCTTCGTTTGTCGCTGCCCGACGGTAGCCGCAACCCGCGGCGCTGCCAACCCCCGCTCGTCCAGATGTCCGGGGAAAGGCCTCGCTGAGCAGGGATGAGCGGATTGTCGGGCCGATGCGGCGATGTGCGCGAGGACCTGATCAGTCCTCGTCCTCGGCGAAGGGGTCGCCGTGCTCCGCCGGGTCCCAGGACAGGCCCGGGACGCCCCACTCGTTGCGCTTGATCATCTTCTTCGCGGCCCGCTTGTGGCGGCCCACCAGGCGGTCCAGGTAGACGTAGCCGTCGAGGTGGTCGGTCTCGTGCTGGAGGCAGCGGGCGAAGAAACCGGTCCCCTCGGCCTCGACCGGCTTTCCGTCCACATCGGACCCGGTGACCTTCGCCCAGCTCGCGCGGCCGGTCGGGTAGGACTCGCCGGGCACCGACAGGCAGCCCTCCCAGTCCTCGTCCGGGTCCGGCATGCTCTCCGGGATCTCCGAGGTGGTCAGCTCCGGGTTCACCACGACACCGCGGTGCTGGACGCCCTCGTCGTCGGGGCAGTCGTACACGAACACCCGCAGGTCGACACCGATCTGGTTGGCCGCCAGCCCGACGCCGTTCGCGGCGGCCATCGTCTCGAACATGTCCTCGACGAGGGTGCGCAGCTCCTCGTCGAAGCGCTCCACCCGGCGCGTCGGGTTGTGCAGCACCGGGTCGCCGTAGACGCAGATCGGGTGAACAGCCATGGGCGGGACTTTATCGGTAAGCCCGGCCATCGGTTCGGGGTGCTCTTTTCCGGTACCCGCCGGTCCGATCACCACCCGTCGCGAATCGGGGCATGGTGTAATCAGGGGCGGAATCACAGCCGTGTGATTCCGCGAACGCGCCGAAGGCCCGGATCGCGAGGCGAGGAGTCGGATGGACGCCGCCCAAATGCTGACCGCGCAGGAGATCGCTCGCCAGTGCGAGCAGTTGGCCCGCGTGCAGGAACAGCAGAGATCGCCGGAGGGGCGGCGGTTGCGGTTGGCGGAACCACCGGTGCCCGAGCCCGCCGCCGAACCCGTCGCGGCCCCCGAACCGGAGCCGGAGCCGCTGCCGACCGGGGCGCTGACCGACCGGGAGCGCGGGGTGCTCGCCTTCGAAGCGCAGTGGTGGAAGCGGTCGGGTGCGAAGGAGCAGGCGATCCGGGAGCTGTTCGACATGTCCGCGTCCCGGTACTACCAGGTGCTGAACGCGTTGCTGGACAGTCCTGCAGCTTTTCGCGAGGACCCTATGCTGATCAAACGGCTGCGCAAGGCACGGGCGGCTCGGCAGCGCGCACGGGCCGCTCAACGACTGGGAATCGAGTTGCACTGATGACTTCAGGGGAATCCACCGGACCCGCCAAGGCCAAGATCGTCGGCTACGGACTGATCGGGGCCGGTGTGATCGCGGGCGCCATCGGCCTCGCCACGCTGTTCTCCGGCGGCGACACGTCGAACACCGCTCAACCGCTGCCCCCTGAACCGGGGAACTACCCGGCGCAGTCGTCGCTGGTGCAACCGCAGCCCCCGGGGCCGGGCAGCGCCGACCCGGAGCAGAAGCCCGAGGAGCCGCAGCAGCCCGCGCCGCTGCCGCCGGCGGCCGAGAACGGCCAGCAGCCCGGGCAGAACGGCCAGCAGCAGCCGCCTGCGGGACAGCAGAACCAGCAGCGACCCGGCACGCCGAACGGTTCCGGTCAGGGGACCGAGCAGATCGTGGTGCGGGTCTACAACAACAGCACCATCAGCGGCCTGGCGCACCGAGCCGCCGAGGACTTCCGGAAGGCCGGCTACGACGTGCCCGAGGTGGGCAACTACTCGGCGGGCCTCATCCCGACGACCACGATCTACTTCCGCCCGGGCACCCAGGAGGAGGCGCAGGCCAAGGACATCGCGGCCCGCTTCGGAGCCCGCGCGGAGGCCCGCTTCGAAGGCATCCAGGACGCCACCCCGGGCCTGATCGCGATCATCACCAACGACTACAAGGGCCCCTCCGCCGCGAAGTGACTCCGGTTCCCGGTGAAGGGCATCTCCCAGCACGGGAGGTGCCCTTCACCGCGTTTGGGACCGGGCGTAGGACTCGAGGGTCGCGAGTTGGGCCGGGTCGAGGGACGGGCGGACCGCGGTGCGCGCCGTGGCCAGGTGAGCTGCTGAGACCTCGGCTGCGGAGAGGGATTCGCGCATCGCGGTGAGGGCTGCTTCGCGGATCAGGGCTGCGCAGTCCGCTGCCGAGTAGCCGTCGAGGTCGGCCGCCAAGGCTGGGATGTCTACATCGGACGCCAGTGGCGTGTTCTTCGCCGCTGCGCGGAGGATCGCCTCGCGGGCTTCGGCGTCCGGCGGCGGGACGTAGACGAGGCGCTCGAGCCGGCCTGGGCGCAGCAGGGCCGGGTCGACCAGCTCAGGGCGGTTCGTCGCGCCGAGGACCACGACGTCGCGCATCGGCTCGACGCCGTCGAGTTCGGTGAGCAGCGCGGCCACCACGCGGTCGGCCACGCCGGAGTCCGAGGACTGGCCGCGGCGGGGTGCCAGCGCGTCGACCTCGTCGAGGAACACCAGCGCCGGGGCGGCGTTGGCGGCGCGGAGGAACAGCTCCCGGACCGCCCGCTCGGACTCGCCGACCCACTTGTCCATCAGTTCCGCGCCCTTGACCGCGAGGACGTTGAGCCGTCCGCTGCCGGCCAGGGCCCGGACCAGGAACGTCTTCCCGCAGCCCGGCGGGCCGTAGAGCAGGACGCCGCGCGGAGGTTCCACGCCGAGGCGGGTGAAGGAGTCCGGGTACTGCAGCGGCCAGAGCACCGTTTCGGTGAGGGACTGCTTGACCTCGGTCATGTCGCCGACGTCGTCGAGGGTCAGGCCGCCGGTCTGCAGGTTGTCCGATGTGGACATCGAGATCGGGCGGACCGAGGCCAGCGCGTCCAGCAGGTCCTGCTGGCGGATGCGCGCGTCGGCGGCGTCGTCCTGGTGGCGCAGGGCCGCGCCGACGGCGGCCTCCCGGCACAGCGCGACGAGGTCCGCGACGACGAAGCCCGGTGCGCGCTCGGCGACCTCGGACAGCTGCACGTCCTCGGCCAGCGGGGCGTTGCGCAGCAGCACCCGCAGCAGGTCGGTACGGGTGGTGTCGTCGGGGAGTCCGAGCGTGAGCTCCCGGTCGACGACGCCGGGCTCGCGCAGCCGGGGGTCGATGGCCTGCGGCTGGGAGCTGGTGACGACCACGGCGAGCCGCTCGGTGCCGATCGCGCTGCGGATCGCGTCCAGCGCGACGGTGGCCAGCGGCGGCGGCTCGGTGCCGGGCAGCAGGCTCTCCACGTCGGTCAGCAGCAGGACCCGGCTGCCCCGGGCGCTGGTGGCGCGGTCGATCGCCTCTTGCAGGCGCTTCGCGGCCGTGCCCGGTTCGAGCGCCGCGATGCTCGGTGCGGCGACCTCGACCAGCTCGGCGCCGATGTCGGTGGCGACGGCCCGGGCCAGCGTCGCCTTGCCGACGCCGGACGGACCGCTGAGCCGCACGCCGAGGTGCGGTTCGG
>NZ_JAQGLA010000148.1 GCF_027853915.1 Saccharopolyspora oryzae | reverse complement strand
TCGACAGACCCCGCCGACGGCCCGGCAATGCCTCCCGCTCACAGGCCGTGGCGGGGTAGGTCGAGCGGGATCAGCGCGGTTGGGGGAGGCGCTCGTTCGGGGGTGCTCGATGGGAACGCCTGCTGCGCGGCCGGGGGCCACCACTCGGCGCGTCTACGCGCTGGGCTCGTTGGCGGCGATCCTGTTCGGCTACGACAACGGGATCATCTCGGCCGCGATCTTGTTCATCCCGCACGAGCTGCCGTTGACACCGCTGCTCAAGGGCACCGTGGTCAGCGCGACGGTCGTCGGTGCGATGGTGGGCGCGGTCGGCAGCGGGCCCGCCGCCGACCGGCAGGGCCGGCAGCGGGTGCTGCTCGCGGCCGGGGTCGTGTTCACCGCGGGAGCTCTCGGCGCCGGGCTGGCCACCTCGGTCACGGCGCTGGTGCTGTTCCGGTTCGTCATCGGCCTGGGGATCGGCATCGCGTCGGTGGTCGTCCCGCTCTACCTGGCCGAGATGGCACCCGCGGGAGCTCGCGGTGCGGTCACCTCGCTGAACCAGTACATGATCATCGTGGGGACCGCGCTGGCCGCGGCCACCGGGTACGGTTTGGCCTTCGTCGGCTCGTGGCGGTGGATGATCCTCATCGGCGTGGTCCCCGCGGTGGTGCTGGTCGTCGGACTGCTCGCGGCTCCGGACACCCCGCGTTCCCTGGTCCGGCGCGGACGTCCGGAGCAGGGGCGCACCCTGCTGGTCGGCCTGCGCGGCGACCAGGCCGCCGCCGACCGCGAGCTCGCCGAGATCACCACGCTGGAACGCCAGCAGCGCGACGCCGAACTGGGTGCCCGGATGTCCGCGGGCTGGGTGCGGAAATTGTTGCTGCTCGGTGCGCTGCTGGCGGTGTTCCAGCAGATCACCGGGATCAACACGATCGTCTACTACGCGCCCAGCGTGCTCACCGGGTTCGGCGTCTCCGAGGTCACCGCACTGCTGTTCACCTTCCTGAACGGGCTGCTCAACATCGCGACGATCGCGATCGTCGTGCGGGCCAAGATCGTCGACCGGCGAGGTCGAAAGCCCGTGCTGCTGGCCGGTTTGGTCGGCATGTCGGCGAGCCTGTTCGCGGTGGGGCTGGCCGCGCTGCTGCTGCCGCCCGAGTCGCCGGTGCTGTTCGGCATCGCGGTGGCGGCCTTCGTCGTGTTCACCAACACCTTCTCGGCCACCTGGGGGCCGGTGCTGTGGGTGGTGCTGGCCGAGATCTTCCCGCTGGCCATCCGCGGCACCGCGATGGCGCTGGCCACGCTGTTCAACTGGTTGACCGACTTCTTCGTCTCGCTGACCTTCCCCACCTTCACCGCACTGGTCGGGGCGGGCGTGGTGTTCCTCGCCTACGCGGCGGCGGGGGTGATCATCTTCCCGATCGTCTGGTGGGCGGTGCCGGAGACCAAGCAGCGCAGCCTCGAATCGCTGGAGCAGCAGTTCCGCGGGGGAGGCCGCTGATGCGGGCGATGAACCGGCGCCAGTTCGGCAAGCTCGCCCTCGCCGGTGCGGGATCGGTGCTGCTCGGGGACGTGCCGCGCGCCGCCGAGGTCCGGGCTGCGGAACCGGCCGGCGGCTTCTTCGTCACGACGTTCACCGACTACGCGTCCACGATCAGCACCAACAGCACCGGCGACCTGTGGCCGACGTGCTGGGCCGACGACGACCTCGTCTACACCGCCAACGGCGACGGCCAGGGCTTCGGCGACCAGCCGATGGCTCCCATCGTGGCGAACCGGATCGCCGGGACCCCGGAGACCGGGCTGCGCGGCGAACGGCTCGCCGCGGGCGAGGCGATCGCCAAGGTGCACGCCGATTCGAAGCTGTACAACCCGAAACCCACCGGGATCGTCGCGGTGGACGGCAACGGCGACGGCCGCGACGAGCTGTACCTGGCCGTGCAGGACCTGCGCTTCGCGCCGGCCGCGGCGGCCTTCGACGACGCCCCGAACGCCAGCATCGTCAAGTCCGATGACTACGGGCGCACCTGGCAGCAACCGGCCCAGCCGATGTTCACCGACCACGTGTTCACCACGATCATGTTCCTGGACTTCGGCCGCAGTCAGGAGCACGCGCGCGAGCTCGGGCCGCAGGACGCCGGGTACGTCTACGCCTACGGCCTCGACCACAACTGGCGCGACTCCTACACCGGTGCGGTGCCGTCCCCGACCAGCCTCTACTTGGCGCGGGTGCCGCGCGACAGCATCCAGCAGCGCGAAACCTGGCGGTTCTACGCGGGAACCGGGGCGAACGGTCCGCAGTGGACGGACCGGATCGAGGACAAGGCGCCGGTGCTCACCGACGAACGGCGGCTCTACACCGATCTGCTGGTGTCCGGGCGCCGCAACCTGAGCGTGCTCTCCCAGGGCGGCGTGCTCTACAACGCCCCGCTGCGGCGGTACCTCTACACCTCGTGGACCGAGTACACCTTCGAGTTCTACGAGGCGCCGACGCCGTGGGGGCCGTGGCAGCTGTTCATGTCCAAGGACTTCGGCGCCCAGCCGTGGTTCGGCCGTCCCGGCCGGATCCGGTTCGACCCGGTGCCGGGCGGCCACGACATCCCGATGCCGGAAGCGGGGGAGCCGCAGCCCGCGTGCTCCGGTCCGAAGAACGGTGGCTACGCCTGCACCGTGCCGGCCAAGTTCGTCTCGGCCGACGGAACGCGGATGTGGGTGCAGTCCAACTGGTTCCTGGGAGTGGCGTGCGGGCTGCCGAACTACACCTTCTCGCTGCGGCAGCTCCAGGTCTTCCCGCGCCAGCTGGGCGATCCGCCGGCCAACCCGCCCGATCCGCACCGCAACCTCGCGCGCGGCGCGGACGTGTTCCCGATCGAGAAGACCGCCCACTTCGGACGCGGCGACTTCTTCAACAACGGGATCCGGGAGGAGAGCGAGGACAGCTTCGACGGCACCCGCAAGCAGTTCGATTTCTGGGGCTACATCTGGCGCGACCAGCGCTGGCTCGACCGCGTCGTCTACACCACCGGGAACATGTTCTCCGACGGCGGCTGGTTCGCCCGCGACCTGGCCGTGCAGGTGCGCCAGGGGAGCAGCTGGGTGGACGTCGGCGGACTGCGGATCGCACCGGCCTACCCCTACGACAGCACCGCCGGCCCGCACGGCACCTACACCCTGGCCTTCGACCCGATCGTCGGCGACGGGGTCCGGATCACCGGGGTGCCGGGCGGCTCGGCGTTCTTCACCTCGATCGGCGAGCTGGAGGTCTACTTCGGCGGATGATCAGGCCGGGTTCCTGCGCCCCACGAGGTGGAAGACGCGGCTGAGCCCGCGGTAGGGATCCCGCCGGCTGGCTTCGAGCTCGACCTCGGCCGCCGCCGCCACCTGCTCGGCGTCGTTCGGATCCAGCTCGGTGCCGCTGAAGTCGAGCCAGTCGGTGAACAGCCAGCCGCCGTACCAGCTCACCGGTTCCACGCCGCGGCTGCGCAGCTGCTCGCTGAGCTCTTCGAGGCTGTCGGCTCGAGTCGGCACGCCCAGCACGCCGATCTCGTGCCTGGCGTCGAACGCGGCGAGGGCGTCGTCCCACCGCTGCTCCAAGGCCGGTCGGACGGCCATGGCGTTGGCGTTGCCGGTCAGGATCGACACGATGCCACCGGCAGCGGCGCACCGGCACAGCTGGTCGAGCAACGGCTCCGGCTGCTCCAGGTAGCCCAGCACGCCGTGGCACAGCACAGCATCGAAGCGCTGACCGCTCACCGCCCCATCGGCCTCGCGGCCGTCGGCCTGCACGAGCCTCACCCGGGACCGGACCTCATCGGGCAACCGCTGGAGTCGCTGCCGCGCTTTGTCCAGCATCGCCGCCGACGGGTCCAGCAACGTCACCTCGTACCCGGCTCGGGCCAGCGGAAACGACTGGTGGCCGGCACCTCCGCCCACGTCGAGCACCGCGGCCGGGGGAGCGGGCAAGTGCTCTAGAAGCTGCTGGTGCACCACGTAGGTGCGCACCAGTCCCTTCACCGTCGCGTACGCCCCATCGGCGAACTGGTCGGCCAGACCTGCCCAACTGTCCTCGCCCACAGCCTCACGGTACTGGCAACCGGTTCGTGGGACGTATTGGCGCAAAGCGCTCGCTTCAGTCGCGCGCAGCGGGCAAGATCTGCTGTCGTTCGCTGGTCGGGATCATGGGGAGGACAGCAGTGAGACCTGGTCGGTTCGGCCGCTGCGCAGCGGCGTTGGGGACGGCGGTGCTGGCCACCGCCGCGCTGTCGGGGACACCGGTGAGCGCGGCACCCGCCACCGTGGACGTCCGGCTGATCGCGTTCAACGATCTGCACGGCAACCTGGACCCGCCCGCGGGCTCGTCGGGACGGGTGACGCTGCCCGACGGCAGCACCGTCGACGCCGGAGGTGCGGCCTACCTGGCCACGCACCTGGCCCAGCTTCGCGGTGAGGTGACCAACTCGGTGGTGCTCTCCGCAGGCGACAACATCGGCGCCTCGCCGGTGAACTCGGCGCTGTTCCACGACGAGCCGACCATCGACTTCCTCAACGAGATCGGTGTTTCCGCGGCCGTCGTCGGCAACCACGAGTTCGACGAGGGCTACGCCGAGCTGCAGCGCATCCAGGACGGCGGCTGCCACCCCAAGGACGGCTGCCAGTTCCGGGACACCTTCGACGGCGCGGACTTCCCGTACCTGGGCGCGAACGTCACCTTCGACGACGGCCGGCCCGCGCTGATGCCGTTCAGCGTCCAGCAGGTCCAGGGCGTGCCGATCGGCATCATCGGTGTGACGCTGGAAGACCTGCCCGCGATGGTCACCCCGGACGCGGTCAAGGGCCTGAAGTTCGGCGACGAGGTCGAGGCCATCGACCGCACCGCCGACCTGCTGGACCGGCTCGGCATCAAGACGCAGGCCGTGCTGCTGCACCAGGGCGACAACACCGGAGGCGGCGGACCGGACGACTGCCGCGTGGCACCGGGCCCGGCCTCGGAGATCGCAGCGCAGGCCTCGCCGAAGGTCGACGTGATCTTCAGCGGCCACAGCCACCAGCAGTACAACTGCGTGATCGACGACCCGGCGGGCAACCCGCGCACCCTGCTGCAGGGCGCCTCCTTCGGGCGGCTGCTGTCGGTGGCCGACCTGAAGATCGACCGGAGCACCAAGGACGTGGTGCGCCCGGAGACCCAGGCGCACAACCGGATCGTCACCCGCGACGTGCCGCCGGACCCCGCCGCGCAGAAGCTGGTCGACGAGTCCACCGCGAAGGCCGCCCCGATCGCCAACCGCAAGGTCGGCACGATCACCGGCGACCTGCTCCGCGAAGGCGCCCCGTCCGGCGAATCACCGCTCGGCGACGTGCTCGCCGACGCGCAGCTGGCCGCGACCGAGGCCAACGGCGCGCAGATCGCGATGACCAACCCCGGTGGCATCAGGACCGACCTCGTGCACGCCTCCTCGCCGGCTGGTGAGGGCGACGGCGTGGTGACCTACGGCGAGGCCTACGCGGTCCAGCCTTTCGGCAACGTGATGCAGACGATCACCTTGACCGGCGAGCAGCTGAAGAACGTCCTGGAGCAGCAGTGGCAGCCGGAAGCCACTCGCATCCTGCAGGTGTCCTCCGCGCTGCACTACACCTACTCGGCGTCCGCGCCGGTCGGGTCGAAGGTCTCCGACATCACCATCGCCGGGCAGCCGGTCGACCCGAAGGCGAACTACCGGGTGTCGGTGAACAACTTCCTGGCCGCGGGCGGCGACGGGTTCACCGAGTTCACCGGCGGGACCGAGGTGACCGGCGGGCCGGTCGACCTCGACGCGCTCGTCGACTACTTGGGCGCGCACCCGGACATCGCCCCGCCGCCGGCCGACCGGATCACCGCGGCGCCGTAGCGTCCCGAGGCCGGGGAGCCGTCATCGGCGCCTCCCCGGCCTCAGCGCGGAGTTCGCGGAGCTCGTCGCGCAGGCCGCGCACCTCGCCGAGCAGCTGCTGGACGACGTCGCCGCCGTCCTCCTGCTGCTCCGCGCGCTCGTGGCTGACCTGCGCCTCCATCGCCGACACGGCGACCGCGATGAACAGGTTGAGCACGGTGAACGTGGTGACCGCGATGTAGGCGATGAAGAAGATCCAGGCCAGCGGCTCGGCTTCCATGACGGTGCGCGCCACCTCCGACCAGCTCTCCCCGGTCATCACCTGGAACAGGGTGAACAGCGAGCTGCCGAGGTCGCCGAAGTACTCCGGGGCGATCCCGCTGAACAGCTTGGTGGCGATCACCGAGCCGACGTAGAGGATCAGCACGAGCAGCGCGGCGATCGAGGTCATGCCGGGCACGGCGGTCAGCAGCGCGCCGACCACGCGGCGCATGTTCGGCACCGCCGAGATCAGGCGCAGCGCGCGCAGGATGCGCAGGGCTCGCAGGACGCCGAAGTTCCCGGTGCTGGGCAGCAGCGAGATGCTGACGATGACGAAGTCGAAGCAGTTCCACGGATCGCGGAAGAACCGCCAGCCGTGGGCGTAGAGCCGGGCGGCGAGTTCGACGGTGAACACCGCGAGCACGATCCGGTCCACCGCGTGCAGCAGCCACCCGTAGTCGTTCACCAGTGCCGGTGAGGTCTCGCATCCGAGGGTGATCGTGTTGACGAGGATGATCGCGATGATCACCCGCTGGAACGCCGGTGCGTCGACCAGCATGCGGACGCGTTCACGCGTGTTCACCGAAACTCCTGGTGGGGCTTGTTCTCGACGGAAGACGTTGATCAACTTAGCGGCTCGGTGCCGACGAACATTGCACCCGATGCCCGAAGCGTCGGCGGGCACGCAGTGCGGTGAACCGGACGTTGACCGCCCGAACGTGTGATCGGGATCAACGTTCTCCGGCTGCGCGAGGATCGTCACCGGCTATACTGCGTGTCCCTTTTCTCCACTTCACTTCGAGGAGTGACGGCTTCAGTGCCTGCGGCACATTCCCCCGACGGGGGTAGTACCGAGCCGGGGTGCCATCCCGGCGTTTCTGAGCTTGTGCGCGGCTGCCCGCGAGGTGGCCGGTGATCGAAATCTTGTTGGCCGTTCTCGGCCTCGCCTTCGTCGGTGTGCTGACGGTGGGCACGGGTTTGGCGGTCGCCGCTGAGTTCTCGTTGACGTCGTTGGAGCGCAGCACCGTTGATGCCCACGTCAACGCGGTGGGTGACAAGCGCTCGAAGGCGGTGCAACGGGCGCACCGCACGTTGTCGTTCCAGCTTTCCGGTGCTCAGGTCGCGATCACGTTGACCACTTTGGTCACCGGTTACGTGGCCGAGCCGTTGATCGGTGAGTTGATCCGTCCGGTGCTGGTGGCGGTGGGGTTGCCGGCCGCGGCGGCGGGGGCGGTGTCGTTGACGTTGGCGATCTTGTTGGCGACGGCGTTGTCGATGGTGTTCGGGGAGATGGTCCCGAAGAACCTCGCCATCGCACGCCCG
Organism: Saccharopolyspora oryzae; assembly: GCF_027853915.1. Taxonomy (GTDB): domain Bacteria; phylum Actinomycetota; class Actinomycetes; order Mycobacteriales; family Pseudonocardiaceae; genus Saccharopolyspora; species Saccharopolyspora oryzae. Next base: position 1,275 of record NZ_JAQGLA010000148.1, on the reverse strand, counting down.
CTGGCGACAGCCCGCGCCGTGTCCGGTTACCACGCGCGGTTCTCGCAGGTGTTCCGCTGGTTGATCGATGGGATGAACAACAGCGCGAACTGGGTCGTACGCCGATTCGGCGTCGAACCCCAGGAAGAGCTGCGATCAGCACGGTCTCCGGAGGAGCTGGGGTCGATCGTGCGGTCCAGTGCCGAGCACGGGACTTTGGACGAGGCCACGGCCGAGTTGATGGACCGCTCGCTGCGGTTCGGCGAACGCACCGCCGAAGAGCTCATGACCCCACGCGTCCGGGTCGAGTCCCTTCAGGTCGGTGACAGCGTCGTGGAGTTGCTGGACTTGGCGCGGCGGAGCGGGTTCTCGCGATTCCCGGTGCACGGTGGGGATCTCGACGACATCCACGGCGTCGTCCACGTCAAGAAGGCTTTCGGACTGCCCGCTGAGGAGCGCGAGCGGGTTCTCGTCGGGTCGCTGACGCAGCCCGTTCCCACGGTGCCGGAAAGTCTGGAAGGCGATGCGCTGCTGGAGAAGCTGCGCGGTTCGGGCCTGCAGCTGGCCATCGTGGTCGACGAGTACGGCGGGTCCGCTGGCATCGTGACGCTGGAGGACGTGGTCGAGGAGATCATCGGCGACGTCCGCGACGAGCACGACCGCGGTGAGCTGCCGACGGTGCGGCAGATGGCCGACGACACGTGGATCGTCTCCGGTCTGCTCCGGCCCGACGAGCTGACCGAAGCGACCGGCATGGCGATGCCCGACAGCGACGACTACGAGACCGTCGCCGGGTACGTGCTGAGCGAGCTCGGCCGGATTCCCGCCGTGGGCGACGAGATCATCGCTGACGGCTGGGAGTTGACGGTGTCCAAGATGGACCGCAACCGCATCGCCGAGCTCCGCCTCACCGGCCGACCGGCCACTGTCGACGGTGGGGAGGACGAGCGATGAGTGATGGGTTCGCGATTCTGCTCGGTGTGGTGCTGTTGTTGTTGAACGCGTTCTTCGTGGGTGCGGAGTTCTCGTTGCTGTCCTCGCGCCGGGACCGGTTGGAGGCGTTGGCTGCGCAGGGCAAGTCCCGGGCGCGTGTGGTGATCAAGGCGAGTCAGCAGGGCTCGTTGATGCTCGCCAGTGCCCAGCTGGGGATCACCCTGTGCTCGCTGGGGTTGGGGCGTCTTGGTGAGCCGGCGGTGGCGCACCAGTTGGAGGTGCCGTTCACGGCGTTGGGGATCCCGGAGGCCGTGACGCACGTGGTGGCGTTCGCGATCGCGTTGGCGCTGGTCGTGGTGCTGC
>NZ_JAQGLA010000147.1 GCF_027853915.1 Saccharopolyspora oryzae | reverse complement strand
GCTCACACGACCTCAGCTCGAGGGCGAGGGACGTCGCTCAGCGGAAGTCCGACGCGTGGTCCGCTACCCACTGCGCGAAGGTGCGGGGTGGGCGACCGGTGACCTGTTCGACGGTCGGCAGCACGGGGTCGGGGTTGTCGACCGCCTCGGCCCAGTAGCCCAGCAGCAGCTGGAGGACGTCCTCGGGCACGTGCTGCCCCAGCTCCGACCGGGCTTGTTCCGGCGACAACTCCTCGAACGGGATTTCCCGGCCGAGCGCTGCGCCGATGGTGCGCACCTGGTCGGCGATGGTGATCGTCGCGGGACCGCTGAGCGTGTACTTCGCCCCGACGTGGCCGTCTTCGAGCAGCGCTGCCGCGGCCACCGCGGCGATGTCGGCCTCGTGGATCAGAGCCTGCGCCGCAGCGGCGAAGGGCGCTCGCACCGCGGCCCCCGAGCGGATGGTGTTCGCCCAGAGCAGCGAGTTCGAAGCGAAGGCGCCGGGCCGGATCGCGGTGCAGTCGATTCCGGATTCCTCAACGGCCTGCTCGACGCCGAGATGCTTGAGATGGCTTTCGTGGTTGAAGTCGAACTTGTACTCGTCGCCTGCCGACGCCGAGGACAGCGCGACGATCCGGCTCACCCCGGCCTTTTTCGCGAATTCCGCGAATGCCGCCGCGCCTTCGTGCGGGAACAGGTATGCGCGCTCGACTCCGGCGAGTGCGGGTTCGAGCGTTTCGGGGAGGCCGAGGTCACCTCCGACGACCTCGACGTCAGGTGGGAAAACCGCAGCTCCGGGGTTCCGCGTCAGCACTCGCACCTTCACACCTGCGTCGCGCAACTGCGCCACGACGTGCTTGCCGACGCTCCCGGTCGCACCGGTCACCAAGAAGGTCATGAACCGCTCCAGCATCTCCGGACAGAACGAATACCGCCGCGATCGCGACGAAAGGAAAGCTACACCAATAATTGCGATCGCGGAAATTTGACAAATTGCGGTATCTTTGCTCAGAAATTGGTTGATGCGACCCGTGAGAGAACAATTTGATTCTTGTCAAGAGCGCGTCCGCAAATTTCCCCGAATTTGAAACGGGCGACACCGGGGGCTCCGCGGCCTCGGCGCTGGACTGCCAAGAACTCTTTGCAAAGAGTTCTCTGCGGTCGTACGGTGTCTGCATGGACCGGAAGCTGGACGCGAAGAGCCTGCGCGGGTTGGCGCATCCGCTGCGGATGGAGCTGCTGGGACTGCTGCGCAGCGACGGGCCCGCGACGGCGACGCAGCTGGCCGCGCGGGTGGGGGAGAGCAGCGGGACGACGAGCTGGCACCTGCGGCAGCTCGCTGAGCACGGGTTCGTCGAGGAGGACACCGAGCGGGGCAACCGGCGCGAGCGCTGGTGGCGTGCGGTGCACGAGCACACCGTGCTGGCCACCGGCGAGCTCGGCCCGGACGAGCAGGGGCCGCTGGCGGCCTACCTGTTCGGCGTCGCCGGCGCGCACTACCGGCAGGCCACGGCCTACCTGGCCGAACGGCAGCAGTGGTCGCCGGAGTGGACCGAAGCGGCGTCGATGTCGGACACCTTCCTCTCGCTGCGGCCCGAGGAGCTCGGTGAGTTGACCCGGCGGATGCACGAGCTGCTCGACGAGTACCGGCGTCCCGCCGAGGACGGGGACGAGCAGGTCGCAGTGCAGTTCCAGGCCTTCCCGCGCTCGAAGCCGTGAACCGCCGGGCGCCGGTCTTCCTGCTGTGGGCGTCGACCGGCGTATCGGCGTTCGCCACGGCGGTCGCGCTGCTGGTCGTCCCGTGGTTCGTGCTGTCGCTGACCGGCAGCGCGACGCTGGTGGGAGCCGTCGCCGCGGTCGAGATGGCCGGACTGGTGGCGTTGGCCGGAGTCGGTGGTCCGGTGGTGGACCGGCTCGGCGCGCGCCGCAGCGCCATCGGATCGGACCTCGCGGCTGCCGCGGTGCTCATCGCGATTCCCTTGCTGCACAACACGTTCGGCCTGGCGATGTGGCAGCTCTTCGTGCTCGCCGCGCTCCTCGGCGCGAGCCGAGCGCCTGGGCAGACCGCGCGGCGGGCGGTAGCTCCGGACCTCGTCGAGCAGGCCGGGATTCCGTTGGAACGCGGCACCGGAGGGCTCGAGGCGGCCAACAGGTCCGCGCAGATGCTCGGCGCTCCGCTGGGCGGCGCGGCGCTGGCCGTGGTCGCCGAAACCACCGTGCTGGCCGGTGTCGGAGCCCTCTTCGCACTGGCGGCGGGACTGACCGCGCTCGGCATCCCGCGAATCCGCGCCGAGCGCTCGACCGACGGCTACCTGGCTGACCTCCGCGCCGGTGCCCGCGCGCTGCTCGGCGACCGTCTGCTGGTGGGGATGGTGCTGGTCCTGCTGGTGATGAACACGCTGGACATGGCCGCGATCGGCGTCTTCCACCCGATCTACGCGGCCGAAGTGCTGCACAGCCCCGTCGCGCTCGGCGCCATCAGCGGCGTCATGGCCGCCACGGCACTGCTGGGCAACGTCGCCTACAGCTGGCTCGGTCCACGGCTGCCGAGGCGGTTCTTGCTGGTCACGGCCATCGCGATCGCCGGTGCTCCGCGATACGCGGTCATGGCCCTGGAACCCGGGTTGCCAGCAGTGCTGATCGTCATCGCCATCACGGGCCTGGTCTCGGGCGCGATCAACCCGACGCTGTCGGTGATCGCCTACGAGCGGGTGGATCCGAGCATGCGCGGCCGCGTCCTCGGTCTGACGAGCGCCGTAGCGATGGGTGGTGCTCCGCTGGGTGCGCTCGTCGGCGGAGTGCTGGTCGACGGGTTCGGCCTGCCCACCGCGCTGTGGTCGGCCGGTGCGGTCTACGTGCTGGTCACCCTCGCGATGGTGGTGCTGCCGGTGTGGCGCGGCCTGGACCGCGGCGCCGATCCGGTTCCGCAGCCGCTGCGCGAATCCCGTTGACATCGCACGTCCGGCTCCAGCGGCCCCGGACCGCCCGCACGTCGGGACTTCACCGCGGGATTAGGCTTGGGAGCTATGGCCACCGACTCGTTCAAGCAGGATCATTCCGTGCTCGCCGCCCGGCTGAACCGGGCGGCCGAAACCGCAGCCGCGGCTGACCTCGACGCGCTGCTGATCTCGCCCGGTTCCGACCTGCAGTACCTCCTGGGCGCCGGCGGTGAGTCGCACGAGCGGCTGACCTGCCTGGTGCTGCCCGCCGACGGACGGCCCGCGCTGGTGCTGCCGAAGCTCGAAGAACTCGGCTTCGCCGACATCCCGCTGGCCGAACTGGGCATCGAGGTCGTCACCTGGGTCGACGGCCAGGACCCGCACGCCATGGTGGCCGACCTGGCCGGTCGCGGCGGGAAGCCGAACCGGCTGGCCGTCGCCGACGCGATGCCCGCGCTGCACGTCCTGCCGCTGCGCGCCGCGCTGCCCGACGCCGAGCAGGTGCTCGCCGGGCGCGTGCTGCGCGAGCTGCGGATGCGCAAGGACGCCGCCGAGATCGAGGCGCTGCGCAAGGCCGGGGCGGCCATCGACCGGGTGCACAACCGGATGGCCGAGTTCCTCAAGGCCGGCCGCACCGAGGCCGAGGTCGGGGCCGACCTCACCGCCGCGATCATCGAAGAGGGCCACACCGAGGCGGCGTTCGTCATCGTCGGCTCCGGCCCCAACGGCGCCAGCCCGCACCACGACGTGTCGGACCGCGTGATCCAGCGCGGCGACGTCGTCGTGATCGACATCGGCGGCCCGATCCCGGAGGGCTACAACTCCGACTGCACCCGCACCTACTCGATCGGCGAACCGGCGCAGGCCGACGTCCGCGAGACCTACGCCGTGCTGGAAGCCGCGCAGCGCGCCTCGGTGCAAGCGGTCCGCCCCGGCGCGACCGCGGAATCCATCGACGCCGCCGCCCGCGAGCCGATCGCTGCGGCCGGGTTCGGCGAGTTCTTCGTGCACCGCACCGGGCACGGCATCGGGCTCGACGTGCACGAAGAGCCCTACGTCGTCGGCGGCAACACCATCCAGCTGGAGGCGGGCATGGCCTTCAGCGTCGAGCCGGGCATCTACCAGCCGGGTCGCTGGGGCGCGCGCATCGAGGACATCGTCATCGTCACCGAGGACGGCGTCGAGAGCGTGAACAACCAGCCGCACGAGTTGGTGGTGCTGCCGGCGTGAGCGAGCGAGCCGCGACTCCAGCCGTGCTGGAAGCCACCGACCGGGCCATCCTGCGCGAGCTGGCGCGCGACGGCCGGTGCAGTTTCACCGACCTGGCCGAGCGCGTCGGGTTGAGCGTTTCCGCCGTGCACCAACGGGTTCGGCGGCTGGAGCAGCGCGGTGCGCTGCAGGGGTACACGGCCAAAGTGGACGGTGACCAGATCGGGCTGCCGCTCACCGCGTTCATCTCGCTGACCCCGATCGACCCGGCCGCGCCGGACGACTACCCGCAGCGCCTGGAGCACCTGCCGCAGATCGAGTCGTGCTACTCGGTGGCCGGCGACGAGTCCTACATCCTGCAGGTGCGGGTGGCTTCCCCGCTGGGGCTGGAGGAACTGCTCCGCCAGATCCGCGAAGCGGCGAAGGTCTCCACCCGCACGACGGTGGTCCTGTCCACCCCGTTCGAGAACCGCCCCCCGGCGATCTGACCCGGACCTCCGCGATTCCGCCGAAACCACCGATCTCGGCGGAATCGCGGAGTACCCCGACACACCCCGGCATGTCGTCCCCCGACACGCCGAAGTGACGCAAATTCAATGGAAATCGCACGTCCAATTTCCATTGAATTTGCGGAACCCCAGGCCAGACGCCGTGTCCCAGGTCCCGACACACCGAGGTCCCGACACGCGGAGGGGTGCAGTTTCAATTGAAACTGCAGATCCCAGGCGCGGTGGACCGCAGTTTCAATTGAAACTGCGGTGTGGGCCGGGACTTTCGGGTGGTTTGCCGGGGCGGACGCCGAATGTCGTTGCGCACGGCGGAGCCATGTGCTCAGGGGGTTGGGGTCGGCCGGTCCTCACGACGAATGTTGTTGTGCGCGAGAGCCGTCAGGGGTGGAGGGCGGCGTTGTGGGCGGGGACCGGGTGGAGGTTTCCGCGGTCGTCCGGGAGGCAGACCGCCGTCGGCTCCGCGCTCGGGAGGAACTCGCTCAGGCAGCGGCCCAGCTGGCGGTGACCTGCGGCGTTGGCGTGGTAGGACTCCTGCATCGCGTGCGCGGCGCGCGATTCGTCCTGGAGGCTCGCCCAGTCCACCGACAGGCGCGTGAACCACTCGCCGTCGCCCGTCTTCGGATTCCCGGTGCAGGCCTCGTGGCCTAAGCCCGCGCGGGAGAGGTCCAGGAACCGGGCACCGACCTGCTGGGCGACGTCGCGCAGCCCGCTCGACAGCTGCGGCACCCCGGTGTCGCGGATCCACTGCAGGTCGCTGGTCAGGAACGGGCAGCCGGACAGGTTCTGCAGCTCGGGGCGCACGCCGGGGCCGACGGGGGAGGCGTAGGACTGCACGATCAGCGAGTAGCTGCTAGGCGTGTACCCGGCGCTGTCCATCGCGGCCCGGACGTCGTCCAGCGCGCTGCGCACCTTCGGCTTCATCCGCTCGACGCGCTGCGGCCACTCCGAGCGCAGCGGCCCGGAGCAGCCCAGGTCGTCGCGGCGCACCCAGGCCTCGACGCACTGGTTGACCACGTCGGTGAACCCCACGTCGTCGTTCGCACCGACCTGCACCACGACGTCGGTGATGCGGTAGCGCTTGGCCAGCTCGGCAAGTTGCTCGGACTGCGAGCCTTCCGCGTGGCCGGGTTCCGGGTCGGCGCCGACGACCTCCGCGCGCGCACCGGAGCAGGCGAGGTTGATGCGGGTCACGTCCTCCGGCAGCTGCAGCTGGTTGATCGGCGCGGCGACCGAGCGGTGGCACCAGTTCCCGCGCTCGCCGTTGGTGCCGCCGACGTAATCGCCGCCACCCTCGCCGGACAGCGTGCTGTCGCCCATGGTGACCACGGCGGACGGGAGCTGCTTGGGCTGCAGCGGGAGTCCCGGCAGGTATTGGTCGCTGACCAGCAGCGCGAGCGCCAGCACCCCGCTGACCGCCGCGAAGAGGAGTGTTCTCGTTCTGTGCGCCCGCATCGCAGGAATTCTATGGGGGCCGCGGAGGAGGATCTCCATCACCTCTGGCCGGTGCGGGAGCATTTGCCGGGTCTGGTTCGTTGTACCCGGTGACCGCAAGTCGACAGGAGGGCCCTGCCGTGCCGATCTTCGTTGTGCTCCTGATCGCCGTGGCTGCCGAGATCGCCGTGCTGGTGGCGCTCGGGCAGGTGATCGGGGTGCTGCCCACCCTCGGGCTGCTGGTGGCCGGGGCGGTGCTGGGCGCCTGGCTGCTGCGCCGGGAGGGGCGCCGCACGATGGTGGAGTTCCGGGAGGCAGCGCGGCTGCGGCGCTCCCCGGACCGGGAGATCTCCGACGGCGTGCTCATCGCCGCCTCCGGTCTCCTGATCATCCTCCCGGGCCTGCTCAGCGACGTCGCGGGTTTGCTGCTGCTGTTCCCGCCGATCCGGGCGGTGCTGCGCAAGCGGATGCTGCGCGCCGCCGAGCGGCGGTCGAAGCAGATGCAGGACCAGGTGTGGTTGCACACCCAGCGGGTGCGCCGTGAGCGCGGCTCGGCGGGCAGCGATGTGATCGACGGCGAGGTGGTCTCGGTCACCGAGGACGACGAGCCCACCGCGGACGCCGGGCCGAAGTTGTTGCCGCCGCAGCGATCTGCGCAGGCAGAGCGGTCGGACGAGCAACCGCGCAGCTGATCGGGTCGACGGTCCGTCGCGGCTCGCGCGGAGGCGGGTAAGCTCGCCCGAACCAGCCCATACCGGCGTCGCGCGCCGGTCGCGATCGCAGCGAAAACCCGAGACGGGGAAGCACGAAGGACATGTCCGAGACCACGTTGCTGCTCGGCGGACGAATCCACTCGCCCGTCGACGCCGCCGCCACGGCGATGGCCGTGACCGATGGCACCATCTCCTGGCTCGGCTCCGACGACGTCGGCCGCGCGCTGCACCCCGACGCCGAGATCGTGGATCTGGAGGGCGCGTTCGTCGCGCCCGCGTTCGTCGACGCGCACGTGCACGCGACCTCCACCGGCCTGCTGCTCAACGGGCTGGACCTGACCGGCTGCGCCTCGCTGACGGAGTTCCTGCACGCGCTGCGCGACCACGTGGCCGAGTACCCGGGCGCTCTGGTGTGGGGGCACGGCTGGGACGAGACCTGGTGGCCGGAGCGCCGCCCGCCGACGCGCGAGGAGATCGACACCGCTGCCGCGGGCGCCCCGGTGTACCTGTCCCGGATCGACGTGCACTCCGCGCTGGTGTCCACGACGTTGGTCGACCGCGCGCCGCTGACCCGGGGCGCGGAGGGCTGGAGCGACTCGGGCCCGCTGACGCGCGTCGCGCACCACCACGTGCGCCGGGCCGCGCGGGAGTGCCTCGGCTCCGGACAGCGGAAGGAAGCCCAGCTGGCGTTCCTGCGGCACGCCGCCTCGATGGGCGTGGCTTGCGTGCACGAGTGCGGCGGGCCGGACATCTCCGGTGAGGACGACCTCGTCGACCTGCTCGCGCTCTCGGCGCAGGGCGGGGTTCCGGAGGTCATCGGCTACTGGGGCGAGCTCGGGGCCGTCGATCGCGCCGCGGAGCTCGGCGTTCGCGGCCTGGCCGGTGATCTCTTCGTCGACGGTGCGGTCGGTTCGCGCACCGCGGCGTTGCGCGAGCCCTACGTCGACGACCCGAACACCTCCGGTGTGCTCTACCTCGATGCGAGCGCGGTGGCCGAGCACCTGGTGGAGTGCACGCGGGCCGGTCTGCAGGCCGGGTTCCACGTCATCGGCGACGCCGGGGTCGCGGAGGTCTGCGCGGGCTTCCGCAAGGCGGCGGAGATCGTCGGCGTGCCGACGCTGGCCAGCATGCGCCACCGGCTCGAGCACCTGGAGATGGTCGACGAGCAGCAGGCCGCCGAACTCGGCAGCTACGGAGTGGTGGCGTCGGTGCAGCCCGCGTTCGACGCGGCGTGGGGCGGCTCGGCTGCGATGTACGCGCGCCGTCTCGGCGTGCCGCGCGGCACGCGGCTCAACCCGTTCTCGAAGTTGGCTGCCAGCGGCGCGCTGCTGGCGTTCGGCTCGGACGCCCCGGTGACGCCGATGGACCCGTGGCGGGCCGTGCAGGCCGCTGTGCACCACCGCACGGAAGGCTTCGGCGTCTCGCCGCGCGCGGCGTTCACCGCGCACACGCGGGGCGGCTGGCGAGCAGCGGGCGTGGACGACGGCGTGACAGGCACGCTGGTTCCTGGCGCGCCCGCGACCTACGCGGTGTGGGACGCCGGCGAGCTCGTCGTGGCCGCACCGGACTCGCGGGTGCAGCGCTGGTCGACCGACCCGCGCGCGGGGGTGCCCGCCCTGCCGGACCTCTCGCCGCAGGCCCCGATGCCGCGCTGCCTGCGCACCGTCCTCCGCGGCGAAACGATCTACGTCCGCGTCCCCGAGGACGACGAAATCGTCTGAGCGCACCTGGCGGGGTGCGGTGGTCAATTTCGCGCGAAATTGACCACCTGCTGACGTGCGCGGGTGTTGTGGAGGAGTTCGGAGGCAGGTTTTGGCGGACCGGGGACTTCCTGACCTCCCCGTCGGGGCGGTGCTCGACGACGTCGCCGGAGCGCTGGCCGAGCGCGGTGCTGCGGTGCTGGTGGCTCCGCCGGGTACCGGCAAGACCACGCTGGTTCCGCTCGCGCTTGCCGGGCAGGGCCTGCGGGTCGTGGTCGCCGAGCCGCGCCGGTTGGCCGCTCGCACCGCGGCCGAGCGCATGGCGGCTCTGCTGGGCGAGGACGTGGGGCAGCGCGTGGGTTATTCCGTGCGCGGTGATCGACGCCGGAGCGCGCGCACTGTTGTCGAGGTGGTGACCTCGGGTCTGCTGGTGCGGCGGTTGCAGGGCGATCCCGAGCTGCCCGGGGTGGACGTGGTGATGCTCGACGAGTGCCACGAACGCCACCTCGACGCCGATCTGCTGCTGTCGTTGCTCCTCGACGCCCGTGAAGGCCTGCGCCCCGACCTGCGGCTGCTGGC
>NZ_JAQGLA010000146.1 GCF_027853915.1 Saccharopolyspora oryzae | reverse complement strand
AGAAGATCTTGTTGAACACCAGCGCGGCAAACCCCGCAAGGCCGCCCTCGCCGCGTGGATCGGCAGCGCCCTGGAGTACTACGACTTCTTCATCTACGGCACCGCCGCCGCGCTGGTGTTCAACAAGATCTTCTTCCCCGACTCCTCCCCCGCCGCAGGCACGCTGCTCGCGCTGGCCACCTTCGGCGTCGGCTACCTGGCCCGGCCGATCGGCGCGTTCGTGCTCGGCCACATCGGCGACGTCTTCGGCCGCAAGCGCGTCATGGTGCACACCGTGCTGCTGATGGGGGTGGCGACCGTGCTGGTCGGCTGCCTGCCCACCTACCAGCAGATCGGCGTCGCCGCACCCGCGCTGCTGGTCGCGCTGCGGCTGCTGCAGGGCTTCTCGGCCGCCGGGGAACAGGCCGGCGCCAACTCGATGTCGCTGGAGCACGCCCCGTCGCACCGCCGCGCCTACTACACCAGCTTCACGCTCAGCGGCACCCAGGCCGGGCAGATCCTGGCGACCGCGGTGTTCCTGCCGGTGGCGGCACTGCCCGAGGAGCAGCTGCTGAGCTGGGGCTGGCGGGTGCCGTTCTGGCTCAGCGCGGTCGTGGTGGTCGTCGGGCTGGTGATCCGCCGCAAGCTCGACGAGACCCCGGTGTTCGAGCAGGAGATCGCGGGCGGGACCAAGCGGGCCAAGACCCCGCTGGCGCCGCTGTTCCGCGACCACTGGGCCGACGTGCTGCGGGTCGTGGTGGCCTCGGTGATCGCCGCGGTGAGCACCATCTTCACCGTCTACGCGCTGAGCTACGCGGTGAACACGGTCGGCCTGGAGCGGAGTCCGATCCTGTGGGTCGGGGTGATCGCCAACGTCGCGGCCTTGATCACGATCCCGCTGTGGGCCCGGCTCGCCGACCGGATCGGCCGCAAGCCGGTGTTCATCGGCGGTTCGCTGGGCTGCGCGGCGCTGATGGCCGCCTACCTCTGGTCGCTGTCGACGGGCCACTACCCGCTGATCTTCCTGACCGGGATCCTGATGTTCGGCGTCGTCTACAGCGCGACCAACGGGATCTGGCCCGCCTTCTACGGCGAGATGTTCCCGGCCCGGGTCCGGCTGTCCGGCATGGCCGTCGGCACCCAGATCGGGTTCGCGATCGCCGGATTCGCCCCGAGCATCGCCGAAGCCATCGGCGGCGGCCGGGACGGCTGGGTGAACGTCGCGCTGTTCACCGCGGGCCTGTGCGTGCTCAACGCGGTCGCGGTGGCCACCGGGCGGGAGACCCACCGGGTACCGACCGAGGAACTGGGGCTGAAGCCGCCCAAAACGAACGGCGAGGCGCAGCGGAACGCAGTGAGCGTCTGACACCGGAGGCCGGGGTGCCCGCACCCCGGCCTCCGTCCATTGTGGAGCTGTCTCGATCCGGCCCCCGCCGTTGCCCGGCGGGGGCCGATGCCGATCGGAACCGAAATTTCCGGGGCTCGCGGTGGCGCTGGTCCGGGTAATACCGTGCCGGGCATGAGTGATGAGATCAGCCGGTTCGGTTCGGTGCAGCTCGCGGATCTTCCCGAGGATCTGCGGGAGCGCATCGGGGCCCTGGCGGAGAAGTCCGGATTCGTGCCCAACGTCTTCCTCGCGATGGGGCACCGGCCGGACGAGCTGCGCGCGTTCTGCGACTACCACGACGCGCTGATGGAACGCGATTCCGGCCTGACCAAGGCCGAGCGGGAACTGGTCGTGGTCGCGACCTCGGCGGCCAACCACTGCACGTACTGCATCGTCGCGCACGGCGCGATCCTGCGGGTGCGCGCGAAGGACTCCCAGCTGGCGGACCTGGTGGCCGCCAACCCGTGGGGCGCTCAGCTGGACGACCGGCGCCGGGCCATCGTGGACCTGGCGCTGGCGCTGTCCCAGGACTCAGCGCTCTTCGGCGAGCACGACCTGACCGCAGCGCGCGAAGCAGGCCTGTCCGAGGACGAGATCTGGGACATCGGTGCGATCACCGCGTTCTTCGCGATGTCCAACCGGATGGCGCACCTGATGGCGCTGCGGCCCAACGAGGAGTTCTTCCTGATGGGCCGCGTGCCCAGGAAGTAGTCAGCGGCGGACGCCGGGACGACCGCCCGGGCGCTGCTGCGGCCGGCCCTGCCCACCGCGCGGCGGGTTCGCGGCGCGGGTGGCGCCGCCTCGCGGGGCTCCGCCGCGAGCAGCGGCGGGGCGCCCCTGCGGGGCCTGGCGCGCGGGCCGGCGGGCCGGTTCACGGCGGGGGCGGTCGTCGGCGTCGCCGAAGAAGTCGTCGTCATCGCGCGGGGCGCGGCGCGGCTGGCGCGGCGCGGCCGACTTGTTGCGGCTGTTCACCCAGAGGTCGAAACCGAGGATGATCAGCGCCCCCACCAGCAGCAGCAGGCTCAGCTCGTAGATCTGAAACAGGATCACGACCAAGAGCGCCAGCAGCAGCATCGGCACCACGGGGATCCAGCAGAACTTGTCGATCCGGCTCAAGATCCCTGAGTTGCCCGCGGAACCGCCGCGGTCCGCGTCACGTGCCATCGAGACTCTCACTTCCACTCTGCTCCCCGGCCGCTGAAGTCTACCGGAGCAGGTGACGCCGAGTTCCCGCGGCGCGGCGGAGGGTCAATCGCTGCTCATGTGCCCCAGCAGTTCGCGCAGCAGCCCCTCCAGCTGCCGGCGGTCTCCGGTGGACAGTCCGGACACCAGCCGGCGCTCCCGGCCGATCAGCACCTCGATGTCGTGCTCGATCACCTGGTGGCCGTGCCCGGTGAGCTCCACGGCCACGGTCCGCTTCCCGGAGGCCGACCGCTGGGTCCGCACCAGCCCGGCGTCCTCGGCCCGCGTCACGCGCTGCGTGATCGCACCACCGCTGACCAGGCATTTCTCCGCGATGTCGGCCGGGCTGAGCCGGTAGGGCGCACCCGCGCGGCGCAGCGTGGCGAGCAGGTCGAGGGTGGCGCTGTCGATGCCCAGCTCGGCCAGCGCGCGGCGGCGCTCGTCGATGATCAGCTTTGCGATGCGCAGGATCCGGGCGATCACCCCGATGGAGTCCACCGGCATGTCCGGCCGCTCCCGCGCCCACTGCTCGACGATGCCGTCCACCGCGTCGGCGTTCATGGGCGCAGTCTAGCCCGGTTGTCTTTAGGCCTAAAGAGTGGCTAGCATCGGCTACGTCTTTAGACCTAAAGAACTAGGAGGGAACATGTCCCGCAACGCAGTCGTCACCGGCGGCGGCACCGGGATCGGTCGCGCCGTGGCAGCACGACTGGTGGCGAACGGCGACCAGGTGGCAGTGCTGGGCCGGCGCCCGGACAAGCTCGCCGAGACCGTCGCCGAGCTGGGCTCGTCGGCGCGCGCCGTCCCGGTCGACGCCACCGACCCGGCAGCGGTCCGGGCCGCCGCGGCCGAACTCCCCGACCGGATCGACGTGCTGGTCAACGCGGCGGGCGGCAACACCGACCTGCCCAACGGCGCTCCGGCGGCCGACGACCTCGAAGCGGTGCGCGCCTCCTGGGCGGCGAACTTCGAGGCGAACGTGCTCAGCGCCGTGCTCGTGACGCAAGCGCTGCTGCCCCGGCTCGCCGACCACGCGCGGATCGTCAACCTCGGCTCCGTGACCGCGCGGTCCGGGCAGGGCAGCTACGGCGCGGTCAAGGCGACGCTGGAGCCGTGGACCTCCGAGCTGGCCTTCCAGCTCGGCGCGCGCGGCATCACCGCCAACGTCGTCTCCCCCGGGCCGACCGAGGGCACGGACTTCTTCCGCGGCGGCGACTTCCCCGCCGCACGGCGCGAATTCGTCGAGTCGCGGGCCGCCGACGGGCGCCTCGGCCGGGTCGACGAGGTGGCCGCGCTCGTCCACTTCCTCGCCTCGCCGGAGGCATCGCACATCACCGGGCAGGTCCTGCACGTCTCCGGCGGGATGCACCTGGGACGCTGAACCGGCCGCAGTGGACCGATCGACCCGGTCGATCGGTCCACCCGGGACACCACGACGTCCTCGAACGAACGATGAATCCCGGAGCACCCGTCCGACAAGTCGACGTGAACTCCGAGCCCGACCGAATCGGACAGGATTCCGATGCGGTTCACCCGATTGCGAACAACGCCGAACCTGTAACAAACCGAATTCCGAATCGGAATCACCGTTCCATCACGAATCGATCTCATCCGAAGTGTCCAATGGTGCCCGCATGACGCACTTGACCTGCGCTGTGCACCGGCAAAAGTAAGAGATGCCGAAGATCACGCCAGTGGACCTGGCATGTCCGGAACGCACGTATTAGCGTGACCGCGCCTCAGGCTGTGCGAGGGGCATGCCACGGATTCGAGTCACATGGATCGGGGTTTCCATGAGTCCTGCCGAGAGAACGCTGGGCGAGTTAACGAAAAAGCAGTTGCAGAACCTCTGCGACGTCATCGGCATAGACAAGAGCACGCCTCCGCACCTCGTCGGCGAAATGCTCGGACCGGTCGCCAACCGCTCGCTGTCCGAACCGCCGCTGTGGCCCTCCGGCGTCGCCGACGACGCGAGCCCGGTGGAGTACTCCGTCCAGTTCGAGAGCAACGGCGCCCGGCACCTGCGGATCCACCTCGAGCGGCTGGCCGAGAACCCCAGCCCGGTGGCCAACCTGCAAGCGTCCAAGGACCTCGTCGCGGAACTGGCCGAACGCCACGACCTGGCCCTGGAACGCCTGGAAGCCGTGCAGGACCTCTTCACCTCCGAACAGCCCCAGAGCTGGTTCTCCTGGGCGTTCTCGCTGATCTTCGACACCCGCGGCAACCCGTCGTTCAAGCTCTACTTCAACACCGACATGCACGGTGAGGACGCCGCGCCGGAGGTTGTCGCCGAAGCCTTCGACCGGCTGGGCATGCCGAACGCGTACGACCTGGTCACCAACCACGCCCTCCGCCGCGAAGGGCTGGACCTGCCGACGTTCTTCGCCATCGACCTCGAGCACAGCGAGCAGGCGCGGGTCAAGCTCTACGTGCGGCAGCTCAACGCCCGGGCCGCCGACGCCGAGCTCGCCGCCAGCGCGGTGCCCGGCATCGACCCCAACGCGGTCCGCGAATTCTGCTCGGTGCTGGCCCCGGGCACCGAGGTCTTCGACCGGCGGCCGCTGATGTCGAGCTACTCCTTCGTCTCAGGCGACCTGGACAAGCCCAGCAACTACAGCCTCTACCTGCCGATCCGCGACTACGTCCCGCACGACGGGGTGGCCCGCGACCGGGTCGCCCAGCACCTGCAGCGCCTCCACCTCGACCCCGCGGCGCTCGACGGGTCCCTCAACGCGCTCACAGATCGCCCGCTGGACGCCCAACCCGGACTGCTCGCGCACATCTCGCTGCGGCTCAGTCCGAACCAGACCGGAACGTCGCTGTACCTCTCGTCCGAGGCCTACGGCGGAACCGTCCAGAACTAGGCGAACCCCCGAGCCGCCGGGCACCCCGCCCGGTCAACCCGTCAGAGAACCGTAGGGAGCACCCCGCATGCCGCATCTCCGGCCCTTCGTGTCCGCCGTCGTGCGCCCCATCCCGATCACCACCCGGGAGGAGCGCATCGCCGAGCTGGACCGCGCCGGCCACAACCCGTTCAACATCCGGGGCGACAAGGTCAGCATCGACCTGCTGTCGGACTCCGGCACCGGCGCGGTGTCGACCGACCAGCAGGCGTGGGCGCAGCGGGCCGACGAGCGGTACGCCGGGGCCGACTCCTGGTTCCGGTTCCGCGACGCCGTCCGCGACGTCGTGCCGCACGAGCACGTCCTGCCCGTGCACCAGGGCCGGGCCGCCGAGCGGGTGCTGTTCGGCGCGCTGATCGGGCCGGGCGACATCAGCCTCAGCAACATGCACTTCGACACCACCCGGGCCAACGTCGAGCGCATCGGCGCCGAGGCCCGGGACCTGCCCAGCCCCGAGCTGTTCGACATGGCCGGCGACGCACCGTTCAAGGGCAACATCGACGTCGAGGCGGTCAAGGCCGTCCTCGCCGGTCCGGACGGCTCCCGGGTCAAGCAGATCGTCGTCACCATCACCAACAACGGCGGTGGCGGCCAGCCGGTGTCGATGGCCAACCTCGCCGAGATCCGCGCGGTGGCCACCGAGCACCGCGTGCCGCTGGTGCTCGACGCCGCGCGGTTCGCCGAGAACGCCTGGCTGGTCACCCGGCGGGAGCCCGGCTACCAGGACTGGAGCCCGCGCGAGGTGGCGCGCAAGGCGTTCGAGTTCGGCGACGCCGTGGTCGCCAGCCTCAAGAAGGACGGGCTCTCGCACGAGGGCGCGTTCATCGCGGTGCACGACTCCGAGCTGGCCGACCGCTGCGAGGTCGACGTCATCGCCACCGAGGGTTTCCGCACCTACGGCGGCCTGACCGGGCACACCCTGGAACAGCTCGCGCAGGGCCTGCGCGAAGTGCTGGACCCGAACTACCTGGCCGACCGGGAACACGAAGCCGGGTTCCTGGCCGACCGGCTGCACGCCGCGGGCGTGGAGACGGTCCGCCCGACCGGGCTGCACGCGGTCTACGTCAACGCCGGTGCGCTGCTGCCGCACCTGCAGCCGCACCACCTGCCCGACCACGCGCTCACCTGCGCGCTGTACCGGGAAGGCGGCATCCGGGCCGCGGGCGGGGCGCTGTTCCTCGGCGAATTCGACGAGAACAACGAGCTGGTCACCCCGCCGCCGTTCGAGCTGGTCCGGTTGGCGCTACCGCGCCGCGTCTACGACCGCAGCCACATGGAGTACGTCGCCGACGTCCTGGGCGAGATCGCCAAGAACCCCGAGCAGGTTCCCGGCTACCGCCTGACCCACAACCCGGAGGTGCTGCGGCACTTCCGCTGCCGCACCGAGCCGATCGAGCCCTGATCCCCGACGCGACGAGGGGCGCCTGGAATCCCGTTCCAGGCGCCCCTCCCCGCTCTCGCGAGTCCTATGTGGACGGAAGCTTGTCGATCGCCCGCTTCACCAGGGTGAGCAGCGTCGTCTTGGCCAGCTCCCGGTCCCGCGCATCGCACATCACGATCGGCACGTCCGGCGAGATGGTCAGCGCCTCGCGCAGCTCCTCCGGCTCGTAGTGGTAGGCGTCGTCGAAGACGTTGACGGCCACCACGAACGGGATGTCGCGCCGTTCGAAGAAGTCGATGGAGGCGAACCCGTCCTCCAGCTTGCGGGTGTCGACCAGGACCACGGCACCGGCCGCACCCAGCGCCAAGTCGTTCCACAGCGGCCAGAACCGGTCCTGCCCGGGCGCGCCGAACAGGTACAGCACGATCTGCTCGGAGATCGTGATGCGCCCGAAGTCCAGCGCCACCGTCGTGGTCGTCTTGCGCTCGACACCGGTGACGTCGTCCACGCCCTCGCTGACGACCGTCATCTCCTCTTCGGTGGTCAGCGGCGGGATCTCGCTGACCGCGCCGACCAGCGTGGTCTTGCCCGCACCGAACCCGCCCGCGATGACCAGCTTCACCGGGATCGGCGCCGACTCGGCCCCGGATCCGCCTGGGACGGAACGACTTTCGACCAGACTAGAGTCTGCTAAGGCCACGGTACACCTGCTCCAAGATCTCTCGGCTGACTTCGGTACGAGGCGAGCGCACGAAGACGGCGCCGTGGTCCAGCAGGTCGCTGCACAGGACCCGGACCACGCCCACCGGCTGCCCCAGCAGCACGGCGAGCTCGGCCAGCGACACCGGGCGCGTGCACGCGTCCAGGATCCAGCCGTGTTCCGGGGTGAGCTCCAGCCGCAGCGGCTCCGGGCGCGGCTCGTCCGTCAGCACCTGGCTGGCCGTGTCGAGCCGCGTTCTCCCGGTCGGCGTGCGACCGCGCGTGATCGTGTAAGGACGGACGATCGGGCCCGCCTCGTCGTCGTACCACGCCTCGTCCACCGTCAGGTCCTTTCGCGCGTTTCCCTGGGGGCGGCCGACAGGAAGCTGCCGACGCGGGTGATGAGCCGTCCCATCTCGTACGCCACGAGCTCGATGTCGGCGTCGGACGAGCACAGCACCGCCAAGCACGCCCCGCTGCCGGCAGCGGAGACGAACAGGAAGCCGTGCTCCATCTCGACGTGGGTCTGCGCCACCTGCCCGCGACCGAAGTCCTTGCTGACGCCCTTGCCGATGCTGCGCATGCTCGACGCCGCGGCTGCCAGCTTGTCGGCGGAGTCGCGGTCCAGGTCGACCGACTTGGCGATCACCAGGCCGTCGTTGGACAGCACGACTGCGTGGTCGGCACCGTGCACGCCCTGCACGAAGTCGTCCAGCAGCCAACTCAGTTTCGACGCTGTTTCGGTCATGGCCACCTCACACACACTTGCTTCTCGTCTGGTCTCTCAGGAGCGGTCGGCCGGCTCGTCGCCGAATCCGCCGCGGAACGCCCGTCGGAACCCGGCCAGCTTGCTGGGCGTGGCGACGACGTCCTGATCTTCCTGATCTGGATCATCGCGCAGGCCGTCCGCGAGGTTGCGCTGCGGGACCCGCTTGGGCAGCGGCGGCCGGCTGCTCTTCGGCTTCTGCTCCTCGGGCTGCGCCGCCTGCTCCACCTGCGGCGGCGCGGCCGGGGGCGGCTCTGGCGCGGGTGCCGGGTCCGACTGCGGCCACTCGTAGGTCGTGTCGACCGGCTTCGGGGCCGGCGTGTCGGGCTCGTCGGTCATGACCCCATTCCAGCTCAACTCGCGCGGCTTGGGCACCGCCGGGAGCTCGTGTCCCACGCCACTCCGGACCGCCTGGTTCGGCGGCAGGGTCAGCGGCCCGCTGCCGTTGCTCGAGGTCACCGAGGTGTCGGCGTCCAGCAGGCGGTCCGGGATCAGCACCGTGGCCCGGGTTCCGCCGTAGGCCGAGACGCCGAACTCGACGGCGATGTCGCGGCGGTGCGCCAGCCGCGCCGCGGTGAACAGGCCCAGCTGCTCGGCCTTGTTGCTCTCCAGCACCAGCCGGTCGAACTCCGGCGGCGCGGACATCATCGCGTTGGCCCGGCCGCGGGTCTCCTCGTCCATGCCCAGGCCCTGGTCGGCGATGTCGATGGCGACACCGCGCGCGACCTCCTTGGCGTCCACCTGCACCTGGGTGTTCGGCGGCGAGAACGCGGTGGCGTTGTCGATCAGCTCGGAGATCAGGTGGATGGTGTCGCCGACGGCGGCGCCGTGCACCATCATCTTCGGCACGTGCCCGACGACCACCCGCGAGTACTGGTCGATCTCGGAGATCGACGAGCGCACCACGTCGATCAGCGCGACCGGGCGGCTCCACCGGCGGCCCGGCTGCTGGTCACCGAGCACCAGCAGGT
>NZ_JAQGLA010000145.1 GCF_027853915.1 Saccharopolyspora oryzae | reverse complement strand
ATAGGTGATCACGTGGGGTCCTGGCCTGAAGAATGATCTTGTGGTGAGACCTTCTTCTACCAGGACCCCACGCCCACATCTCTCCAGGCCACCGGCCATCCCCATTCCACTGAGATCACCTCATTGATTTTGCGGGAGTTGTCCACAGCCACCGGCGTGTCGGGACATGACACGCCGACAGCCGCGATTTCCATTGAAATCGGACGTCCGATTTCAATGGAAATCGTGCTCGACGCAGGGGCTCAGCGCTGGAGGAGGGTGAGCGCCTCGGCGTGCAGGTGGCCGTTGGTGGACAGCGCGGTTCCGCCGTCGTAGCGCGGGGTGCCGGTCAGGTCGGTGAAGGTGCCGCCGGCCTCGGTCACCAGGACCTGCGCAGCCGCGACGTCCCACGGGTTCACGATCGGTTCCGCGGCGATGTCGATGACGCCCTCGGCGACCAGGCAGTGCTGCCAGAAGTCGCCGAACGCCCGGTTCTCCCAGCAGGCGTCGACCAACCGCAGGTAGGACTCCCGCGAGTGGTGCTCCACCCAGGTCCCGAGGTGCGTGGTCGACACGTACGCGTCGCCGAGGTCGCGAACCCCGGACACCGAGATCCGCTCCGGCTCCGCCGCACCGGTCCGGCACCAGGCGCCGGTCCCGGTCTCCGCCCACCAGCGCTTGCCCAGCGCCGGGGCGCTGACCACGCCGATCACCGGACGACCACCGTCGACGAGCGCGATCAGCGTCGCCCACACCGGAATGCCGCGCAGGAAGTTCTTCGTGCCGTCGATCGGGTCGAGCACCCACGCCCGGCCCGCGCCCGCCGAGCCGCCGCGCTCCTCCCCGGCGACGACGTCGTCCGGCCGGTGCTCGGCGAGCACCTCGCGCACCGCGTCCTCCACCGCGAGGTCGGCGTCGGTGACCGGGGTCCGGTCGGGCTTGCGGTCCACGCTCAGGTCCCGTGCCCGGAACCGGCTGCTGGTGATGCCGTCGGCGACGTCGGCGAGGTGCAGGGCGAGGTCGAGATCGCTGGTCACGCCAGGCACCCTAGCCCGCAGCTCGACGTCATCGGCAGCCAGGACACCGGACGAGATCACCTTCGACGAGCCGAAACCTCGGAGGTGTTCAACCGCACCGCCGCGCAAATCGAGTTCGCCGTGGAAACCGCTACTCGGACCGTTACGCAAAGGGCCCCCGGGGACAGGCTCTAGGCTGGTGGTGTGAGCGTGGTGCTGCTGGCAGAAGACGACCCGGCCATCGCTGTGCCGCTGTCCAGGGCGCTGCAACGCGAGGGCTACACCGTCCAGGTCATAGAGGACGGTCCTTCGACGCTGCGCGCCGCCGCCTCCGGTGGGATCGACCTGCTGGTGCTGGACCTCGGACTGCCGGAGATGGACGGCCTGGAGGTGTGCCGCCGGCTGCGCTCCCAGGGCCGCGGTCTGCCGGTGCTGATGTTGACCGCCCGCACCGACGAGGTCGACTTCGTGGTCGGCCTGGACGCGGGCGCCGACGACTACGTGGCCAAGCCGTTCCGGCTCGCCGAGCTGATGGCGCGCATCCGGGCCCTGCTCCGCCGCGGCGCCCCGGAAACGCTGGAGGCTTCCGGCGTCCGCCTCGACCTGACGGCCCGCCGGGTGCTGGTCGACGAGCACGAGGTGCAGCTGGCGAACAAGGAGTACGAGCTGCTCCGGGTGCTCATGCAGCACGCGGGCCAGGTGGTGACCCGCGAGGAGATCCTCGAGGAGGTCTGGCCGGAGTCCGACCGCAAGGGCAGCAAGACGCTGGACATGCACATCTCCTGGCTGCGCCGGAAGCTCAGCGACAGCAACGGCCGGCTGGACGAGACCCGCATCGCCACCGTGCGCGGCGTCGGGTTCCGCTTCAACGCGGACTGACCCGCGATGCGTCGTCGAATCCTGCAGGCCACGCTGCTGGCCGTCGCCGTCACCGCTGTCGTCCTCGGGCTGCCGCTGGGGTTCAGCGCGCTCAAGCTCGTCCAGGACATCACGGTCAACGACCTGTCCACCCGCGCTCAGCAGATCGCGACGCTGCTCGACGAGCAGATCGCCTCGCAGCGCCCGGTGGACCTCAACGCGGCACGGCTGGCGGTGCCCGACGGCGCGCGGCTGATCGTGCGCACCCAGGCCCACGACTACGCCTACGGCCCCGACCCTGGTGAGCGTCCGCTGGTCGAGAGCGTGCCGATGGTGCAGAGCGGCACGGTGACGATCGCCGCGCCGAGCGCTCCCGTGCGGACCCAGCAGATCCAGGTCGCCGGTCTGGTCCTGCTGCTGGTGGTGCTCTCCGCCGGTACCGGGATGATCGTGGCGTCGGTGACCGCGCGACGCCTGTCCGACCCGCTCCGCCACGTCGCCGCCCGCGCGGCGCGCCTCGGCGCGGGCGACTTCCGCGCGGACCCGCAGCGTCACCAGGTCCCCGAGCTGGACCGGGTCGCGGATGCGCTGGACGCCTCCGGTGCCGCGCTGTCCCAGCTGGTCCAGCGCGAACGGGAGCTGGTGGGCGACGTGTCGCACCAGCTCCGCAGCCGCCAGACCGCCATGCACCTGCGGCTGGAAGCGCTGGCAGCGACGGACGACCCGGAAGTGGCGGAGGAAGCAGGCGCAGCCCTCGAACAGGCAGAACGCCTCTCCGGAGTCCTCGACGACCTGCTCGCCGCAGCCACCGCCGCCCGCGCCCGCGACGCCGCACCCCTCGACATCTCAGCGCTGCTCTCCGACGTGGCGGCCGAGTGGCGCGAACCGCTGAAGGCCGCGGGCCGCACCCTGCGGCTGAAGGTGGAGGAGGAGCTGCTCGCCCGCGTCACGCCCACCCGCCTGCGCGAAACGATCGGCGTCCTGCTCGACAACGCGCTCCGGCACGGCGAAGGCACCGTCACGCTCGCGGCGCGCCAAGGCGGCGGAACTGTCGTCGTCGAGGTCAGCGATGCGGGCTCCGGCGTTCCCGACGAACTGGTGCCTTACGTCTTCGAGCGGGGCTTCTCCGGCCACGGCTCCACCGGCGTCGGCTTGGCGCTGGCCCGGGCCCTGGTTGAAGCCGACGGCGGCCGCCTCGAGCTCAGCCAGGCCCGCCCGGCGATGTTCGAGGTCTTCCTCCCGGTGGCCCGGGCCGACGACGTCCTCGGCCTGCCCTGGAAGTCCGAACCCACCCCGCGCTGACCCGCGCCGCTTCCGCAGGTGGCGACCCGTGAGTCTTTTCTGTCGTCATAGCGCCGCAAAAGACTCACGGCACCTGACCTGCGAAAACGCGGAACTTCAGCTGACCGGTGCGCGGTCGCGGTCCGGAGCCTGCTCCGCCTGATCGGTGGGGAACACCCACTTGCGGAACGCCCACCAGCGGAACGCCATGCCGAGCAGCAACCCGACGATCTGCGCCGCGGTGAAGTCGGCGATCTCCTCGACGAAGCGGCTGGTGTACGGCGTCTGCAGGTGCAGCAGGTACCGGGACACCCACAGCGGCGCCGAGTACAACCCGACCCCGACCGCGCTGATCGCGAAGTACAGCGTCGCCTCGGAGTGCCGCTGCCGCCCGCCGCGGGTGCGGAACGACCACTCGCGGTTGAGCCAGTAGGACACCATCGTCGCCACCAGCACCGCGATGACCTTCGAGGTCACGGGCTTGGGCGAGAGCACGGTCAGCTTCAGCGCGTAGAAGATGCCGGTGTCGATGAGGAAGGTGATCCCGCCGACGATGCCGAACTTCAACAGCTCGCGGTGCCGGATCGCGAGCTGCCGGTACCGCTGTGGGACACGAGCCAGCACCGAATCGACGACGGACACAGCCCGAGTCTACGTAGCCGGGCCGTGCGGGCGCCGCCAGCCGTGGGAACCCGAGACCCGATTCACCTGGGCTGTGGACCCTCCTGCGGGCGTGTCGTGCTCGACGAAGGCGGTGCGCTGCTGCTAGGAGCCTCCGAACTGGACGGTGGCGCGGTGCTGCTGGGCGGCGTCGTCGTCGAAGTCGGCGGAGTCGTCTCCGGCGGAGCGGTCGTCGTCGGCGGCGTCGACGTCGTGGGCGGCGTCGTGCTGGTCGGCGGCACCGTCGTCGGAGGCGTGCTCGTCGGGTCCTCGGTGGTCGGCTTCGACGTGGACGTCGTCGGCGGACCCAGCGACGGGACCGCGGGCTCCGGCCACCAGCAGTGCCACGGGTCCCCGTGATCGGACGGGAACCACGGCGGCCGGCCGTGGTTCCAGCCCGGCGGCCACCAGGGCCACCACCAGCACTCCGGAGGCTTCGGCGGTTCCGGAGCGGGCGACCACAGCTGCACCGTCACCAGCTGGCTCCGGCTCGCCGAGCCGAGCCGTGCGGTGACCGGAACCGTCACGTCCCGGGAGATCATGTCCCCGCTCCGCGGCTGGTCGGCAGCGGGCTGCGGGTAGTCCGGCACGGTGGTCAGCCACATCTCGCCGATGAACGAGGCACCTGGTGCCAGGTCCTCGGCGCAGCGGACCAGGCGCTGGTCCGGCGCCACGTCGCACTGCGGCGGCACGGCCTGCGCCTGCACGCCCTCCGGGATCTCGGCGACGGCTTCCGCCCGGCCGGTGCTGGTCCCGGTGTTGCGGACCGCCATGGTGATCTTGCTCTGCTCCCAGGGCAGGTGCGACCAACCCCAGGCCAGCAGGTCGACGCCGTCCACCGGCGCCGGCGGCTTGACCACGACCGGCACCGCGTTCAGGTGCAGCTCGATCGCCGTGCCTGCCGAGATGTTCGCGGTGATCTCGCCACCGGCGGCCGACTCGTCGGCGCGCACCCGGAAGCCGAAGGTGAACGACTCGCCGGGCCGCAGCCCGCGGTCGGTGGTGCAGGTGATGGTGGTCGACCGGGTGGTCTCGCAGGTCACCGTCGGCGAGCCCGGCGGCTGAGCGCGCAGCATCGACGTGCTCTGCGGAGTGGTCGAGGCGGGCCCGGACGACGACATCGCGCCGGGCAGCTGCGCGGTGACCCCCGGCGGCAGGGCCAGCTCGGTGGTGACCGGCTCCGAGTCGCCCGAACCGCTGTTGCTCACGGTGATCGGCAGGTCGACCGGATCCCCACCGGCGACCAGCTGGATCGGCTGCCCCGGACCGGACGCGTTGAGCGAAGGCGTCGCCGGAGGCGGAGGCGGCGGCGCCGGAGCTGGCGGCGGAGCCGGTGCCGGAGGTTGCGGTGCCGGGGGCGGCGGTGCCGGGCTCGGCGCGGGCGGCTGCTGCGGCGCAGGTGGAAGCGGTGCCGGCGGCTGAGGTGCCGGAGCCGGCGGTTGCGGCGCAGGTGCGACGGCGGGCGGCGGCTCAGCGGCCATCGGAACGGTCTGATCGGTTCCGGAAGTCATGGCGATGGCGACCGCAGCGGCCAGCACCGAGGTCGCCACCCCGGCGGTGACCGCCTGCCGCGGCCCGGCGCTCGCCGCCCCCGCCGCTCCGGCAGCACCGGACGCGCTCCCTGCGGCCAACGCCCCGGCGGCTGCACCACCGGAAGAAGAAATGGCCAGGTAACCGGTGGCGGATGCCCCGAGCACCAGCGGCGCGATGATGACCCGCAGCGCACCGTTGACGTCGGCGAGCTCCGCGGCCAGCGCCCGGCACCGGTCGCAGTTGTCGAGGTGCGACTCGACCTGCGCGGTCTCCCGCTTCGACAGGCCGCGACGCGTCCACGCGCCGAGCCGGTCCACCGTCGCCCGGCAATGCTCGACCCCGGACTCGGCGTCGTCCAACTGCCCGAGGTGCACCTGCAGGTACGCCTGCCGCAGGCCTTCCCGGGCGCGGTAGGCGAGCGCGGACACGCCGTTCGGCGTCAACCCGAGCAGCGGCGCGACTTGAGCCGGGGTCTGGCCCTCCACCTCGACGTGCCAGAGCACGGTCTGCCAGCGCTCGGGCAACCGGGCGAAGGCCTGCGCGGCGAGGGTGCGCTCCAAGCCGGCGACGGCGGTGTCGGTGAACGGCACGCTGACGTCCGCGCCGGAAACCTCCGTCACGTCGTCGGCGAGCTGCACCTTCCGCTCGCGGCGGGTGCGGTCGTAAGCGGTGTGCCGCAGCGCGGTGAGGAGGTACGCGCGGAACGCGGTGTTCGGGCCGCGGCCGTCGCGCAGCGTGTCGAGGACCTTGGCGAACGCCTCGGACACCAGGTCGTCGGCCTCAGCGGCGGACTTGGCGACCTGGCGGGCCATGTTGTAGGCCGCGCCGACGTGCCGTTCGTAGAGCTGCGCGTACGCGGCGGACGAGCCGCTGCGGACCTCTTCCAGGAGTTCGCCATCGCTGGGCCCCTGAACTTCCGCTGGAATTGTCGCCACGCCGCACCTTCCTCCCCGCGGGAGACTCTAGATCTGCCGACAGAGCTGCTGACTAAGGGAGTCCCGGTCGGCGTCGGTCATGACGCCGTTGGACCGATTGTGATCTAGATCCCAGCGAGGATGCCATCCTTTGCACCGTCATGGGCGACTCTTTGCTCCGTCCCGATGACAGGGAGTCGAAGGAGGGGCGTTGAGGATGAGGGAGTGGCCGCTCAAGTGTGATGCGACGATCGCGCAGGGTCGCCAGCGGGCCCTGCGGTCGCGCTGGCGAACCGCCAGTCTCGCCGCTGGGTGGCCGTTTCCGAGCGACTGGGCGTCGGACGCGGTGGACGTGGTGTGCGCGGCGGTCGTCTCGGACGAGGACCTGGTGGACCCGTTGACGGACCTGGGCGCGGCGCGGGCGGAAGCCGGCGTCGGCCTGGCCGGAACGCTGCAGGACCTGGCAGCGCTGCACGCGGTCGCGACCGGTGACCACGACGGGCTCGTGTCGGCGGACCCGGACGTGGTGCCGACGGCGCTGGTGCGCACCACCGCGCTGGGCTGGGCCGAAGTGATCGCGCGGCTGTCGGTCGGGCGTGAGGTCGAGGACCCGCTGACCGGGCTGACCACGGTCGGCTACCTGCGCACCCGGTTGCACGAGGTGTACCGGGAGGCGCGGGCCGAAGGCAGGTCGGCGAGCGAGGACCACGCCCTGATCACGGTCTCGCTGGACGGACCGGCCGACACCTATTCGCGGATGATCGGGATGGTGCTGATCGCCGACGTCCTGCGGACGGCGTTCGACGCGGGGGAGACGGTGTCCCTCCTGCGCCCGGCCACCGCTGCGGTGCTGACCAAGCGCACCCCGCAGCTGTCGGCCCGCTGCCTCCACGCCCGCTGCATGATCGAGCACCGCCTCGCAGCGGATCCGTCGCTGCAGGTGTGCCGCGAGGTCCGGATCAGGGAGAAACCGCTGCCCGCCGACCACGAAGCGGCGTGCGACCTCCTGACCTCGCTCTGAGCGGCCGCCATCGCGGGACGGATCCGGTGTGATGCGGGTCGCTCTGGTAGGTGCCGGCGCAGGTGTACGGCCTGCGCCGCTCTACTCTGGCCGCGTGGACCACCGGACCGGAACCCCAGTTGTCGGCATGATCGGTGGCGGCCAGCTGGCGAGGATGACCCACCAGGCCGCGATCCCGTTGGGGCAGTCGCTGAAGGTGCTCGCCACCTCGAAGGACGACTCAGCCGCCCTCGTGTCGCCGAACGTCGAGATCGGTCACCACACCGATCTCGAAGCGCTGAAGAACTTCGCGCAGGGCTGCGACGTGATCACCTTCGACCACGAGCACGTCCCCGGCGAACACCTGCGGGCCCTGGCCGCGGCGGGGGTGTCCGTCCAGCCCGGACCGGACGCACTGCTGCACGCCCAGGACAAGCTCGTGATGCGCCGCAAGCTCGCCGAGCTCGACCTGCCGGTGCCGCCGTTCGCCGAGGTCACCGAGGTCGCCGACGTCCTGAAGTTCGGTGCCGAGCACGGCTGGCCGTGCGTGCTCAAGACCGCCCGCGGCGGGTACGACGGCCGCGGCGTGTGGATGCTCAACACCCCGGACGGCGCCGAGCGCACCGTCGCCGAGCTGCTGGAAGGCGGCGCACCGCTGCTCGTCGAGCAGTGCGTGCCGCTGCGCCGCGAGCTCGCCGCGCTGGTCGCGCGCTCGCCGTTCGGACAAGGCGCGGTCTGGCCGCTGGTCGAGACGGTCCAGGAAGACGGCATCTGCGTCGAGGTCCTGGCCCCGGCCCCGGACGCCGGCCCGGAACTGGTCGAGCAGGCCCAGCAGATCGCGCTGAAGATCGCCGAATCGCTCGGCGTCACCGGTGTGCTCGCGGTCGAGCTGTTCGACACCGAGGACGGCCTGGTCATCAACGAGCTGGCGATGCGCCCGCACAACTCCGGCCACTGGACGATCGAAGGCGCGCGGACCTCCCAGTTCGAGCAGCACTTGAGGGCGGTCCTGGACTACCCGCTGGGCGCCACCGAGCTGACCGCGCCCGCGGTGGTCATGGCGAACCTGCTCGGCTCGCCGACCGAACTGACGATGAGCGTGGACGAACGGCTGCACCACCTCTTCGCGCGCTTCCCGCACGCGAAGGTGCACCTGTACGGCAAGAGCGAACGGCCGGGCCGCAAGCTCGGCCACATCACCGTCCTCGGCGACCGCATGGAAGAAGTGCGGGAGCAGGCTCGGCTGGCAGCGCACTGGCTGTCGCACGCCGAGTGGCCGGACGGCTACGAGATCCACTGACGTGAAGAGAGGTCCGAGCGTGGCAGGCGAGAACCCGCTGGTCGGCGTGATCATGGGCAGCGACTCCGACTGGCCGGTGATGCAGGCGGCCGGAGATGCGCTCACCGAGTTCGACGTGCCCTTCGAGGTCGGCGTCTACTCCGCGCACCGCACTCCGCAGCGGATGCTGGACTACGCCCGGAGCGCGGCCGACCGCGGAATCCGCGTGATCATCGCCGGCGCGGGCGGTGCCGCCCACCTGCCGGGCATGGTCGCCTCGGCGACGGTCCTGCCGGTGATCGGCGTCCCGGTTCCGCTGAAGCACCTCGACGGCATGGACTCGCTGCTGTCGATCGTGCAGATGCCGGCCGGTGTCCCGGTGGCCACGGTGTCGGTCGGCGGGGCCCGCAACGCGGGACTGCTCGCGGTCCGCACGCTCGCCGCGGATTCCGGAGAACTCGGCGCCCGCCTCCGCGCGGACATGGCGAAGTTCCAGTCGGACCTCGAAAGCATGGTCCTCGACAAGGACGCCGCCCTCCAGGAGAAGGCCGCCCGTTCCTGACCCCTGACCGACGAACCCCGGGCGAAGCCGGAAAACCCGGTCTCACCTGGGGTTTTGTTCTTAAAGGGGGTGGTGTTCAGGGGGTGTTTCGGGGTGTGTAAAGTTATCCAGGTCAGCGCGACACGGGCCGGGAAAACCGGACCGGGCCTGGCGCGGGGTCAAAACCCGGTCTCCACAATCGAGTGGTAGCCT
>NZ_JAQGLA010000144.1 GCF_027853915.1 Saccharopolyspora oryzae | reverse complement strand
TGGGACCCCCCCTAGCCGGGGTCCCGGCCACCGTCTCCACCTCGGTGGACGACGCCTTGGCCGGGACGGATGACGGGGTGCCCGACGTGATCGCCAACTACACGGCGTTCCGCGATCTCGTCGCCAGGAGCCGCTGATGATGCGCGACCGGATTCGCCTCGCCCTGGTGCTGCCCGACCTGCTGGGCACTTACGGCGACCGCGGCAACGTCATCGTGCTGGCCCAGCGGTTGAAGTGGCGCAACATCGACAGCGAGACGGTCACGGTGCTGTCGTCGGCGGACTCGGTGCCGGAGTCCTGCGACCTGTACTTGATCGGCGGGGGAGAGGACGTCGCGCAGGTCGCGGCGGTGCGGTTCCTGCGCCGGGGCAGGGGACTGCGCAGCGCGGTGGACCGGGGCGTTCCGGTGCTCGGGGTGTGCGGCGGGTTGCAGGTGCTGGGGACCAGCTTCGTCACCGGCGACGGCAAGCGGCACGAGGGCCTGGGCTTCGTCGATGCCGACACCGAACCCGGTGAAGGGCGGGCCATCGGCGAGGTCACGACGCAGTCGACGCTGATGGGCGTCGGGATGCTGACCGGGTTCGAGAACCACCTCGGCCGGACCGCGGTGGGCGGCGACTCGCGCCCCCTGGGGCGAGTGGTGCGCGGCATCGGCAACGGCCACGACTCGGCCGAAGGCGCGGTCCGCGGGCACGTCGTGTGCACCTACATGCACGGCCCGGTTCTGGCGCGCAATCCGCGGCTGGCGGATCTGCTGCTGGAGTGGGCGATCGGTGAACCGCTCGAACCGCTGCCGGACCCGCCCGAGCTGCGCGCGCTCCGCGCCGAGCGGAGCCGGCCGCACGTGCGCAACCGCAAGTGAGGCTCAGCGCCGGAACACCCGGGCGAGCCGGTCCACCGCGGGTTTCAGCTCCGGTGCCCGGAACAGCGCCAGCGCGGCGAAGCTGACTCCGAGCACCACGACGGTGTGGATGATCAGCGACGCCCAGGCGTCGGCGGCGGTGGGGAGCGGTCCGAACACGCTGCGCACCGCCGCGACGACTGCGATCGAGCAGCCGCAGCCGAGGGCAGTGGCGGCGATGCTGCGCCCGATACCGGCGAGCGTGCTCTTGGTCCGCAGCCGCCCGACCCGGCAGCGCAGCCAGATCTGCCCGGCGATCGCACCGACCACGAAGCTCGCCGACATCGCTGCGGTCACCCCGACGACCAGGTCGCCGGGGTCCGCGGTGGCCAGCACCAGGTAGCACAGCGCGCTGCGCGCCACGACCATGATCACGTTGATCCAGGTCGGAGTGCGGGCGTCGTGCATCGCGTAGAAGGCGCGCAGCTGCAGCATCGTGATGGCGAACGGGACCACCCCGATCGCTGCTGCGGCCAGGGCGTAGCCGAGCCGGTCGGCAGCGGCCACATCGCTGGCGCCCAGCGAGAAGAACGCCACGGCGAGCGGCCCGCCCGCGACGATCAGCAGCGCGCTGATCGGCATCAGCAGCACCGAGCTCATGCGCGTGCCCAGCGCCAGGTCGGCGACGAACGAGCGGGTGTCCTCGGCCGCGGCGGCCTTGCTGATCCGGGGCATCAGCGCGGTCAGCAGCGAAACGCCGAGGA
Source organism: Saccharopolyspora oryzae (assembly GCF_027853915.1). Lineage (GTDB taxonomy): Bacteria > Actinomycetota > Actinomycetes > Mycobacteriales > Pseudonocardiaceae > Saccharopolyspora > Saccharopolyspora oryzae. The sequence continues at coordinate 7,812 of NZ_JAQGLA010000144.1, read as the reverse complement.
CCCCGTAGGGCACCTGCGACAGCAGCCAGGCGTAGTTGAACGTCGCGACGCTGCCGGGCGTGCCCTGCCCGGTCACGCGGGTGATCACGACCATGCCCGCCTGGCTGACCAGCGTGTAGAGCACCACCCAACCGGCCAGCCCGCCGAACTCCGACAGCCGCCGGTCCCAGCCCCAGCGCCACCGGTAGCGGAACCCGCTGCGCCGCAGCGACACGACCATGATCAGCGTCTGCGCGGCGATGCCCAGCGCCGTGCCGATGCCCAGGACCAGCAGTTTCGGCTCGCCCATCCGCACCGGGCTGGTGGAGATCTCGCCGGGCATCAGCGCGTACACCACGACCGTGCTGATCACGACCAGGTTGTTGACCACCGGCGCCCAGGCGGGCGTGCCGAACAACCCGCGCACGTTGAGGATCGCCTGCAGCAGCGCGGACAGGCCGTAGCAGACGATGCCCGGCAGCAGCAGGTGGGCGAACGCGGTGGTCAGGGCGGAGTTGGCGCGCGTGTCGGGGCCGAGGTAGAGCTCGGTGAGCAGGGGAGCGGCGGCGACCGCTGCCGCCGTGGCCACGAGCAGCAGCACCCCGCCCATGGTGATCATCCAGCGGGCGTACTCGGTGCCCTCCTGAGGGCCCCGCTGCTGCGCGCGGACCAGGAGCGGGACGGCGATGCTCGTGAGCACTCCGCCGAGCAGGAGCTCGTTGACCACGGTGGGCAGGGTGTTGGCCACGGTGTAGGAGTCGTTGACCACGCCGAGCCCGAGCACCGCGACCAGCAGCACCTTCGCCAGCAGGCCGCTGACCCGGCTGGTCGCGGTGGCCACCGCCATCGTCGCGCTGGCGCGGGCCAGCGAGGTGTCGCGCGCCTGCGATTCGGCCTGGTCGACCACGGTCCTCCCCAGCGTCGGCGACTTCCGGCGGAAGTCGACCGGCTTTCGCCGACCGTGCCACGGAACACCCGGCTCCGCCGCTCGAGCGCGGATCGTGGCAACCTGATCGCAGCGGTGCGGGAACGGGGGACTGGTGATGATCGTGGTCGGCGGGCTGCTGCTGGTGGCCGGAGTGGTCGTGGCGGTGGTGTTCGGAGGCGACGCGGCGGGTGGCTGGCTGCTGCCGGTCGGCTTGATCGCCGCCGGGCTGGGCATGCTCCTGGCCGGTGCGATGGCTGCGGTGCGCCGTCGGGTTCCGGTGCTCGCCGCCGTGCGCGCGCACCGGGCGGCGCCGGTGGGCAGTCCGCTCCGCAGGGCGCGGGCGGTGCCGGGGATGATCGCGGCCACCGCTCGGGGCCGGAATCCGGTGCTGCCGCGCTACCAGCTGCTGCTGTGGCTGATCGCGGTCTGCTACGTGGTCTCGCCGATCGACTTCATCCCGGACTTCCTGCCGCTGCTGGGAATCGGCGATGACATCGGGGTCGGTGCTTGGCTGCTGACCAGCCTGTACGCCGAGTCGGGCAACTACCTGGCCGCGCAGCAGCGCAGCGAGGTGGAAGCGGAGTAGCGGTCAGGTCCCGCTCGGTTCCGGTTCGGGCGGGGCGCTGCCGCGGCGGCGGAAGAGCCCGTGGTCGATCGACCAACCCCCGCCGTTGAACCCCAGTGCGAGCGCGGCGACACCGATGGCCAGCGGCAGCTCGAAACCTTCGGGGGAGAACAGGCCGTGGGGCAGGTGCACGAGGACGATCGCACCGGCCATTTCGATGGCGACCAGGATGCCGACCAGCGGCAGCAGCAGCCCGATGACCAGGAAGATCCCGCCGACCAGCTCCACCAGCCCGGCGAACCAGGCGGACACCTGCGGCAGCGGGACGTGCATCTCGGCGAAGCTGCGCCCGACCGCGTCGAGCCCGTAGTCGAAGACCTTCTGCCAGCCGTGCGCGATCAGGATGATGCCGATGCCGAGCCGGCCGATGAAGGCGAAGAAGTCACGTACCGCGTGCATGGCATGCCCCCTGTCCAGCGACTGGTGACTCCCAGTCTGCTGGCTGCCGGGCCCGCGGTCATCTCGACGCGAGAGCGGGGGTTGGGACGTCGCCGCCCCAACCCCCGCTCCATTGAGGTTCTTCCATCCTGTTCGGGCTTCCGCCAACCGCACCGCCACGCACGACGAGGATGGAAGAACCTCGTTCAGCCCTTGAGGAGCGCGCGGCCCATGACCATGCGCTGGACCTGGTTGGTGCCCTCGTAGATCTGGGTGATCTTGGCGTCGCGCATCATGCGCTCGACCGGGAAGTCGCGGGTGTAGCCGGCACCGCCGAAGAGCTGCACCGCGTCGGTGGTGACCTCCATGGCCACGTCGGAGGCGAAGCACTTCGCCGCGGCGGAGATGAAGCCCAGGTCGGGCTCGCCGCGTTCGGCGCGGGCCGCCGCGAGGTAGACCAGGTTGCGGGCGGCTTCGACCTTCATCGCCATGTCGGCGAGCATGAACTGCACGCCCTGGAAGTCGGCGATCGCCTTGCCGAACTGCTTGCGCTCCTTGACGTAGGTCAGCGCGGCGTCCAGCGCGCCCTGAGCGATGCCCACGGCCTGCGCGCCGATGGTGGGGCGGGTGTGGTCGAGGGTGCGCAGCGCCGTCTTGAAGCCGGTGCCGGGCTCGCCGATGATCCGGTCCGCCGGGATGGTGCAGTCCTCGAAGTACAGCTCGGCCGTCGGCGAACCCTTGATGCCGAGCTTCTTCTCCTTCGGCCCCACCACGAAGCCGGGGTCGTCGGCGTGCACGACGAAGGCGCTGATGCCGTTGGCGCGCTTCTCCTGGTCGGTCACCGCCATCACGGTGTACCACTTGGACTCGCCGCCGTTGGTGATCCAGCACTTGCTGCCGTTGAGCACCCAGTGGTCGCCGTCGAGCCGGGCCCGGGTCTTCATCGCCGCGGCGTCCGAGCCGGCTTCCCGTTCGGACAGGGCGTAGGAGGCCATCGCCTCGCCGGAGGCGATCGAGGGCAGCACCTTCTTCTTGAGGTCCTCGGAGCCGGACAGCAGGATCGGCATGGTGCCGAGCTTGTTCACCGCCGGGATCAGCGAGGACGAACCGCAGACGCGGGCGACCTCCTCGATCACGATGCAGGTGGCGACCGAGTCGGCGCCCTGGCCGTCGTACTCCTCCGGGATGTGCACGGCGGCGAACCCGGATTTGACCAGCGCGTCGCGAGCCTCGCGCGGGAAGCGCTCCTGCTCGTCGACCTCGGCCGCGTGCGGGGCGATCTCCTTCTCGGCCAGGTCGCGGACCGCCTCGCGCAGCGCGTGGTGCTCCTCGGCCAGCTGGTAGGTGCCGAAGTTCGGGTTCACCGGGTGCCTCCTCGTTCCCGCCGCCTTGCCTGGTGGGGGTAGTCCGTCGCGGGTCCGCGCAGCTCGCGGACGGTGTTCTCGGCCGTCATCGTAACGGCACTGAGTGCCACTTACAACGCGGGGCGGTGCTATATTCCGGCCATGCCCGAGGCAGTGACTCCTGCGCCCAAGCCCCGTTCCGGCCGCACTGCGCACGGTCGGCGGAGGGTGCGCAGCGCCCTGGCGCTGGCCGCGCTGGAGCTGTTCGCCGCGCAGGGCTTCGAAGCGACCACCGTGGACCAGATCGCCGATGCGGCCGGTGTCGGCCGGCGCACTTTCTTCCGCTACTTCCGCTCCAAGGAAGACGTGGTGTTCCCCGGGCACGACGAGCGCCTGGCCGAGGTGGTCGAGCTGCTCGACGGCGCCGACCCGGCGGCGGACCCCATGGTGGTGCTCGGGCGCACCGCCGAGGTGGTGCTGGAGATGTACCTGGCCGAACCGGAGGTCTCGCTCAAGCGTTTCGAGCTGACCAGGCAAGTTCCTTCCTTGCGCGACAAGGAGATCGCGAGCATCGACCGCTACCAGCGGGTGTTCGCGCGCTACCTGCGCCAGCGCTACGCGGGGGAGTCCGGCGGGGACCTGCGCGCCGCGGTGGCGGCTGCGGCGGTGGTCGCCGCGCACAACCACATCCTCCGGCAGTGGCTGAAGAGCGGGGGAACGCTGGACGCCAAGCGGCACTTGCGCGAGGCGATCGAGCAGGTCGCCGCGGCGCTGAACGGACGGCGATCCGCAGTGGAGTCCACCGCCGCGGAAGGGGAGAGCGTGGTCGTCGGCGTCGTCCGGACGGCGGCTCCCGCGGACGTGGTGCTCAAGCAGCTCGAGGACGCGCTCCGCGAACTCCGGTGAATCAACGGCACTCAGTGCCTAAATCAGCATCATCTTGATCACGTTCGACAGTATCTATGGTTTCAGTGTTGAATGAAATTAAGCCTCGACTCGGGCGAGCTGGAACCGCAAGGGAGAACAGCCTGGACCCCCGGGGACGGCGATGATCAGCAGTGGATGTCGGCGTTCCGGAGGTGGCGGCGCACCACGTCCCACTCGGGGTCGAGGACGTCCGGCCGCTCGGTTCCGACACCGATGTCCTTGAAGCCGCTGGAGGTCGTCACGCACACCACCGGCCCGTCGAACTCCTCGCGCACTTGCCGGAACCCCGCGAGCCCGGCCGCCGAGGAGACCTCGCACCAGAGCCCGGAACGCCCCAGGTCCCGCTGGGCCGCGGCCATCTCCGCGTCGTCCACCAGGAGTGCGCGCCCGGCGCTCTCATGGACTGCCACCGTCGCCCGGTAACCGCCCACAGCGCAGCTGATCCCGTACGCGGAGGTGGGGCCGACCTCGACCGAGGTAGCCGGGAGTCCTTGGGAGATCGCGCGGGAGAGTGGTCCGCCGGCGGCGGGTTCGCAGGCGAACAGCCGGGGCGTTCTGGCCGCGAGGCCCAGGCGCACGAGTTCGGCGAACCCCTTCCACACGCCGAACAGCAGCTCTCCGTACCCGGTCGGGACGAACATCGCCGCCGGGACACCGAGTTCGGCGAAGATCTCGTAGGCGACCGTCTTGTAGCCCTCGGGGCCGAACGCGTGCCCGGTGTGCGTCGTGGTGCTGTTGCTGACCGGGTGGAAGCCGGTCTCCGCCACGATCCGGCGAAGCAGCGGCCACCGCGCCTCGGTCGGCACCGTCAGCACGACGGCGCCGTAGGACCGCAGGAACGTGTTGACGGCCGGTGGTGCCGGCGAAGCCAGCACGATGCACCGCAGACCGGCGCGGGCGGCGAACGCGGCTGCGGAGGCGCCGTGGTTTCCGGACGAGGCGACCACGATTCCGGGAGCTCCGATGCCCGCTGCGGCGCTCACCGCGACGCGGTTGAGCCGGTCCTTGTGGCTCCACGTCGGATTCCGGGATTCGTCCTTGATGTGCACCCCGTCGCCGGGGAGCTCGATCAGCGGGGTTCCGCCTTCTCCGAGCCCTGGAGCGTGGAGCGGCGGCAGCAGGGGAGCCCAGCGGTCCAGCCCCGAGCCGGCCGGCTGCTGGAACAGCTCGGGCGGAACGCGGTCGTAGTCGTAATCGACCTCGACGGGGTAGGAGGTGGTTTCGGTGCTGGTCTCCGGGCAGCCGGTGGTCAGCGGCGGCCAGAGCGGGTAGCGGATGCCCGGATCTCCCAACGAACGCTGCCCGATGGCCGAAGAACGATCATTCACCACGTCGCTGGACCCTACCCGTGCCGGAGCAGCCGGCGTCGGTTTTCCCGCCGACAACCCGATCTGCCGGTGGCTAGCTGCTCGTGGCGCGGACGCGTTCGATCACCGGGGCGAATGCGTCCTTGTAGGGGCCGTGGATCGCGTAGTAGGTGAAGCCGTAGCGCTCGTAGTTGCGCAGGACCTGGTCGGCCATCTGCTCGATCGTGCCGATGAAGACGAACGGCGTCTCCAGCAGTTCGTCGACCGCCATCGTCGATCCGGACCGAGCGAGGAACTCCTCCGCGGCGGAGCGGCGGTCGTCGGTCACCACCGCCGCCTGGGCCAGGGCCTGCCACTCCACCTCGTCGGCCCGCTCACCGGCCTGTTCGCGCGCGTACCGGACTCGTTCGTCGGTCTCCGCCGCGGTGACGATCCGGAACGTGCCCGGCGGCTGTCCGGGGATCTGGAGGACGCCGGCGACACCGATGACGTCCGCGGTCCGGCCCGCGATCCCCAGGATCCGGTCGCCGGTGCCGCCGACGATCAACGGTGGCCCGAACCCGCCGAAGCCGGTGCGCTGGACCGGCCGGAGCGCGGGGAGGCCGAAGTTCTCGCGGAGGACGGCCTGCTGCTCGTAGCCGTCGGAGCCGAACAGCTCGGTCAGCTCGGCGATCAGGGCTTCCAGCTGATCGGCTCGTTCGTCGAAGGACTGCCACTCGATGCCGGCCTCGTCGAACTCCCACTTCATGTGGCCCGCGCCGAGTCCCACCTCCAGGCGGCCACCGGTGAGGAGATCGGTGGTGGCGATTTCGCGGGCCAGCAGCGCGGGATTCCAGAAGGGCGCGTTGAGCACGAGGGTGCCGACCCTGAGCCGTTCAGTCGCCTGGGCCGCGGCGACGAGGGTGGGGAAGGGGGAGGGGATTCCGAGGTGGTCGGCGGCGAAGACGGTGTCGTAGCCCTGCTCTGCCGCGCGGCGGCAGGCCGCGGCGAAGGACTCGGGTGATTCCAGGCCGAAGATGTTGTGGGCGAACCGGAATTCGGTCATGGACCTACGCTGCCGCAAGGCTGCGCCCTTGACCATCCGCTCTGGGGTGAACGACATCTGATTTCTGCTGCATCGATTATTTCAGTGTCAATTAAAATAAACTTCGGCGGAAACCGCTCATCGTCGGACCGCGCAGCTTTCAAACAGCCCGGACGCGAGGGCGCAGCGCCCCGTTTCCGGGAGTGGTGCTCGTTCCCGGCCTGGATGAGACTGGGCGCGTCGGCCGGCGGGCCGGCTCGGGCAGCTCGCCGGGCAGCACGGTGCGGGTCGGAGGGTTTTGATGGATTTCGACGTGTTCGAGCTCGGGGACGTCCGGTTGCAGGGCGGCGCCACGCTGCGGCAGGCGAAGCTGGCGTACAAGACCTACGGCGAGCTCAACGGCGACAAGTCCAACGCGATCGTCTACCCGACGTGGTACTCGGGTCAGCATTACGACAACGAGTGGCTGATCGGCGAGGGCATGGCGCTGGATCCGTCGCGGTACTTCATCATCATCCCGAACATGCTCGGCAACGGGTTGTCGTCCTCGCCGAGCAACACGCCGCCGCCGCACGACCGGGCGCGGTTCCCCGACGTGACGATCCACGACAACGTCCGGCTGCAGCACCGCCTGGTCACCGAGCAGTTCGGGATCGAGCGCCTGGAGCTGGTGACCGGGTGGTCGATGGGGGCGGCGCAGACCTACCAGTGGGCGCTGAGCCATCCCGAGATGGTGCGGCGGATGCTGCCGTTCTGCGGTGCGGCCAAGACCAGCGTGCACAACATCGTGTTCTTGGAGGGCGTCAAGGCAGCGCTCACCGCTGATGCGGCGTGGAACGGTGGTTGGTACGACGCTCAGCCCACGACGGGGCTGCGTGCGCTGGCTCGCGTGTACGCGGGTTGGGGGTTCAGCCAGCAGTTCTACCGGGAGAAGTGCTACGAGTCGGAGCCCTTGGACTACGGGAGCCTGGAGGACTTCCTCGTGGGGTACTGGGAGGCGCTGTTCCTCCAGCGGGATGCGAACAACTTGCTGACCATGCTGTGGACGTGGCAGAACGCCGATCTCGGAGCGACCCCGGGGTACGCCGGGATCGAGGAGGCGTTGGCGGGCATCCGAGCGGAGTCGATCATCATGCCCGGTCAGCAGGACCTGTACTTCCCGCCGGAGGACAACGAGTGGGAGGTCGCCCGCATACCGGGCGCGGAGCTCCGGGTGATTCCCGGCGCGTGGGGCCACTTCGCCGGTGGTGGGATGAACCCGGTGGATACCGCCGTGATCGACGGGGCGCTCAAGGAACTGC
>NZ_JAQGLA010000143.1 GCF_027853915.1 Saccharopolyspora oryzae | reverse complement strand
TTGCGTGGCGGTGCGGGTGGCGGAACCTCAGACGCCGCCTGGCTGCGGGATCCCGTTTTTATGTATGTCCAATACACGGCAAACGGGCTGTCCTCGCCAGGCGACGTCTGAGAACCCGCGGCGGTGCCGGTTGCGAGGGCGGGCTAAGCGCCTTCGGCGCTTCAAGACAAAGACCAGAAGCAGGTTCGAAAACAGGCACTCGGGCCGCGCGGCACATCTCCAGCGCAGCTCGAGCAATCCGCAGCAACCCCACCGGTGCAGCACGGACGACAAAGGAGTCGCACCGCCATGACCAACACGCCCGCTCCTGAGCTGAGCCCGCCGGCCGCGTCCGGCCGGGCGGCCAGGGGAGCCACCACGACCGTCCTGGTCCTGCTGACGGTCCTGACCGGCATGCTCAGCCCGATGCAGTCCGCGGTCAACGGCGCGCTCGGCGAGACCGTCGGCGACGGCAACAGCGCCGCGGTGATCTCGTTCGGCAGCGGCCTGGTGCTGATGCTGGTGATCGTGTTCGCACGTCCCAGCACGCGCCTGCAGGCGCTGAGCATCCCGAGCCTGATCCGCAGCCGGCGCATCGGCTGGTGGAACTACCTGGCCGGTTTGTGCGGCGGCGCGGTGGTGCTCTCCGAGGGTGTCTCGGTGGGGGTGCTCGGGGTCGCGGTCTTCCAGATCACGCTGATCGCGGGCCTGGTGATCTCCGGCGTGATCTGCGACCGGATCGGGGTGACCGCCACGGTCAAGCAGCCGATCTCGGTCACCCGCGGTCTCGGCGCGGTGCTGGCCGTCGCGGCCACCGCGGTCACCATCTCGCCGAGCTTCCACGTGCCGCACGCGATCGCGCTGGCCGTCCTGCCCTTCGCGGCGGGCCTGCTCGCCGGTTGGCAGCCGGCCGGAAACGCCGCCGTGGCGCGGGAATCCGGTTCGATGCTGGTCTCGATCACGTTCAACTTCCTGGTCGGGTTCGTCGTGCTGCTGGCCGGTCTGCTGGTCCGGCTGGGGCTGGGCACCGCCCAGTTCTCGCTGCCGCCGACGTGGTGGATGTACACCGGCGGGGCGCTGGGCCTGCTGTCGATCGGGTTCATGGCGCTGCTGGTGCGCGGCCTCGGGCTGCTGCTGCTCGGGTTGGGGTCGGTGGCCGGTCAGCTGGTCGGTTCGCTGCTGCTGGACCTGGTGGTGCCCTCGGTCGGGCAGCCGATCCACCTCGCCACCGTGATCGGCACCGTGCTCGCGCTCGTCGCCGCCGGGATCGGGATGATCCCCTCCCGCGCCGCGGGCGAACCGGGAACCGCGCGATGACCGGCGGGACCGCGCAGACCGTCACCGGTCCGGTCGCCGCGGGCGAGCTGGGTCTGGTCCTGCCCCACGAGCACCTGTTCAACGACCTCTCCGGGGTGCGCGACGAACCCAGCTACCGGTTCAGCGAGTTCCTCGTGGACCGGGCGGTGGACGCCGGTGCGGCGTGGGCGCTCCGGCACGATCCGTACTGCTGCGCGGACAACCTGGCCCCGAAGCCGGTGGCGGACGTGATGGACGAGATCGCCGCGTTCCAAGCGGTCGGCGGCCGGACCATCGTCGACGCCACGTCCAGCGCCGCGATCGGCCGCGACCCCGACAAGCTGGTCGAGGTGGCGCAGCGCACCGGGCTGAACATCGTCATGGGCTGCGGCGCCTACCTGGAGAAGTTCGAGGGGGAGCGCATCTCGGCGCAGGCCGTCGAGGTGCAGGCCGCGAGCATCGGCGACGAGCTGACCAGCGGCGTCGGCGCGCACCGGGCCAGGCCGGGGATCATCGGCGAGATCGGGGTGTCGCCGGACTTCACCCCGGCCGAGCAGGCCTCGCTGCGCGCTGCGGCGCTAGCCCAGCTCGACCACCCCGAGGTCCCGCTCATGATCCACCTGCCCGGCTGGCAGCGCCGCGGCGACGAGGTGCTGGACGTTGTGCTGGACGAGATAGGGGTGGCTCCGGCGCGCGTCGTGCTGTCGCACATGGACCCGTCGGCGGAGGACGGTGAGTACCAGCTCGGGCTCGCCGATCGGGGGGTGTGGCTGGAGTTCGACATGATCGGCATGGACATCACCTTCCCGAAGGAGGGTGCGTCACCGGCGACCTCGACGACCGCGAGCGGCGTGGCCCGGCTGGTCGACGCCGGCCACGGCGAGCAGGTGCTGCTGAGCCACGACGTCTTCCTGAAGCAGATGTGGACGCGCCACGGCGGCAACGGATTCGCCTACGTACCAACGATCTTCGCCGAAGAGCTGCGCTCGCTCGGCGTCAGCGACGAGTGGATCGAAACCCTCACCCGCACCAACCCGGCCGCCATGCTCTGCGGTCGGTAGTACCGCTCAGAAGGTTCGCCGACGCAACTGCTGGGCGTTTCCGTGCAAGTATAGTTGCGTTGAGCGGTGAGGGAGGTTGCAGTGGATGCGCCGACGACGTACGAGGAGTTGTGTTCTGCCATCCAGGAGCGCATCGGCGGGCTCGCGGCCGGTCAGCAGCGGATCGCCGAGCTGCTGCTGACCGATCCGGAGGGGACGGCCTTCCGCACCATCGGCGAGTCGGCGAAGCTCGCCAACGTCCACGAGTCCTCGCTGGTCCGGTTCGCGACCGCGTTCGGTCTCAAGGGCTACCCCGCGCTGGCCGCTCTCTGCCGGGAACACCTCGCCCGGGAAGCGCGGCTGATAACCCGGTTCCGGCGCGCCGGGCAGCACTCCGAAACGGGCGAGTTCCTGTCCACCGTCGTCGAGCACGAACAGCAGAACCTGACGCGCACCTTCACCCGGATCACCGCCGAGCAGTGGGACCGCTGCGTTCAGCTGCTCGCCGAGACCGACCGGGTGCACGTGATGGGTCTGCGCAAATGCCTCCCCGTCGCGCAGCTCACCAGCTACCTGCTGCGGCTGGTGCGCCCCGGGGTGCACCAGATCGCGCCGGTCACCGGTGCGCTGGTCGACGAACTCCGCGACCTCCGGCAGGACGAGGTGTTCATCGCCGTCTCGATCCACCGGTACACCGCGGAAACGGTCCGCGCCTTCGAGGAGGCCAAGAAGCGCGGGCTGCACACCATCGCGCTCACCGACACCGCGGCGTCCCCGCTCGCGCGAATCGCCGACGTGACCTTCCAGGTCGATTGCGAAGGGGTGACGCTGCTGCGTTCGGTCGGTTCCTTCATCGCGCTCGTCCAGGCCCTCGCCACGAGCGTGGCGCTGCGCAACGGCACCCGCAGTCGGGACGAGCTGCTCAGCGACGAGCAGCTGCTGTCCGACTTCTCCGTCTACACCGGCTGAGGATCAGGCGTCCGCCGCCACCAAGGCGTCGGCCGAGATCGTCAGCGGCGCTGCACCGCGCGGCTGCAGTGTGACCTCGCGAGCGGTCAGGTCGACCACTGACGTGCACAGCGTCAGCAACGGATCTCCGTCCACCGCAGAACGGAAAACCCCGTCCGGCACGGGTTTCCCGGCGAGGACCCCGAGGAACCAGTCCGTGTCCGGTCCGCCCGCGGGGGCCTCCAGCGAATCGAGGACCCGCGCTCGGGCGAGGCTCTCCTCGCGCTGTCCCAGGTTGCGCGCGCCCTGTGTGCCACCCGAACCGGACTGCGCCGCCTCCTTGCGCGACTCGACGTGCCGCAAGTGGTTGGTGTGCCACGACAGCGACCCGGGATCGGTCTCCACCGCTGCGTGCCGACCGGCCGCGGTCTCGACGCTGACCACGCGCCCAGTGCCGAGTTCACCGATGTTGTAGGCGAACCCACCGGCGCTGGGGTGATCGGTGAGGTAACGCACCGCGGCTTCGAGGTTCGGCTGCCGCTGCAGCCCGCGCGCGACGAAATGACGCCCCGCGGCGGTCGCCGGTGCGGCGACCTGGATGTGGTTGATGCCCCACACGAGTCCGTGGCCGGTCACGACGAACGTGTTGCACGGCAGGAAACCCGGGTACCACTGCACCGCGACCGGAGCCTCCCCGTCGATCGCGAGGGTTACCAGCATGAAGCGCCCGGCGAGTTCGGGGGCGCCGTCCTCGTTGTGCGCGACGAACGAACGCTTCCCCCGGAAGGCGAGGTCCGAACACCCGACACCGTCGTCGCCGCCGAGGTCCCCGCGCAGGTTCGCCAGCAGCAGCTCCTCCGGATCGACACCGGCGCCTTCGGCCAGCGCCACCGCTTCCCGGAGCTCCTGGGCGTGGGACGTGCGCGTCGCCTTCAACACCCCGGCGACCGCCCGCCGCCCGGCGGTGGATGCGGCGTACTGCCGCAGGCCCGCCGCTTCCGGCAGCGAGCCCAACACCGACCGGACCTCGTCGGCCGCTGCCCGCCCCAACGCCCTCAGGGCGGATTCGCGGTCACCTCGGACCACGAGCCAGCGCAGTCCTCCCAGCTCCGACTCGACAACCGTCGCACCCATCGATTCGTCCGCCTCACCTCGCGCGCCGGCGCGGCGCAGCTGCTTGAAGGGAATCGCTGCAGCGATCCCGGCGAACATCTTGACGCGAGTAGATTTGCGCAGTCAACATCTCATGCAACTCAATTTGCGCCTCGCTACCGGCGCGCAACCGAACGGAGGCACGATGGCCAGCTCCCCGCCGGGCACATCAGGGCTCAAGAGCGGTCTCGGGAACCGCCAGATGACGATGATCGCGATCGGCGGGGTGATCGGCGCCGGACTCTTCGTCGGCAGCGGCAAGGCCATCAGCACGGCCGGGCCCGGCGTCCTGCTCGCCTACATCGGCGTCGGCGCGCTCGTCGTGCTGATCATGCGCATGCTCGCCGAAATGGCCGTCGCCCACCCCGAAACCGGCTCCTTCTCCAGCTACGCCAACCGCGAGCTCGGCCCCTGGGCAGGACTTTCCGTCGGATGGCTCTACGCCTACCAGTGGTGCGTGACCATCGGCTTCGAGGCCGTGGCCGGCGCGGCGATCGTGAACCGGCTGCTGCCCGCGATCCCCTCGTGGCTCGCGGCCCTGGTCTTCATGGCGGCTCTGATCGCCATCAACCTGGTGCAGGTCAGTTCGTTCGGCGAGTTCGAGTTCTGGTTCGCCCTGATCAAGGTGACCGCGATCGTGGCCTTCATCGCCCTCGGCGCGGCCGCCCTGCTCGGACTCGTCCCCGGGTTCGACTCCCCGGGCCTGGCGAACCTGACGGCGCACGGCGGGTTCCTCCCCGAGGGCGGGACGGCCGTGCTGCTCGCGGCGCTCGCCGTGTTCTTCTCGTTCTTCGGCACCGAAGTCGTCACGGTCGCCGCGGGCGAGGCGGTCGACCCGGTGCACGCGGTGCGACGCGGTATGAACAGCGTCGTGTGGCGGATCCTGGTGTTCTACATCGGATCGATCTTCGTCGTGCTGGCGCTGCTGCCGTGGAACAGCGCGCAGGTCTCCGAGAGCCCGTACGTCGCTGTGCTGCAACGACTCGGCATCCCGGGCGCCCCGGTGATCATGGATGTCATCGTGCTCAGCGCGGTGCTGTCCTGCCTGAACTCGGGCATCTACTCGTCGTCGCGGATGCTCTACGCGCTGGCCGAGCGCGGCGAGGCCCCCGCCCTGTTCACCAAGGTGACCCGCACGGGCGTCCCGGCGTGGTCGGTCCTCGCGGCCTCCAGCATCGGGCTGGTCACCGTCGTCGCCAACTACTTCCTGCCTACCGAGGCGGTGTTCAACTTCCTCCTCGACTCGTCCGGGGCCATCGCCGTCGTGGTGTACCTGTGCATCGCGGTCACCCAGTTCCGCGGCCGCAGGCGGCTGGAACGCCAGAACCCCGGCGCGCTGACCATCAAGATGTGGGCGTTCCCGCACCTGACGATCGCCGTCGTGATCGGCCTGCTCGCGGTGATCGCCGGAATGGCGTTCAACGCCGACAGCAGGCACTCGCTCCTGCTGACTCTCGCGGTCACCGCGGTGGCCGTCGCGGCGGGCGTGGTGCACCAGAACCGAACCCGGGCCAGGACGACCGAACGATCCACTTCGACCAGTGAGGAAAAGCTGTGATCAAGCATTCCGCCACGTTGGCGGTGAACGAGAAGATCAGCGCACTGCGTGCGGCCGGAAAACCGGTGCTGCACCTCGGTTTCGGCGAAGCCGGACTGCCGGTGCTGCCGGAGATCGGCGCCGAGCTGGCTTCGGCGGCCGGGCAGAACGCCTACGGCCCGGTGGTCGGCTCGGCCTCGGCGCGTGCTTCGGTGGCCGGTTACTTCACCCGGCGCGACCTGCCCACCGATCCGGAGCAGGCCATCCTGGCGCCCGGCAGCAAAGCCCTGCTCTACGCCGCACTCGCCGCCCTGCCCGGTGATCTCGTGCTGCCCACGCCGTCGTGGGTCACCTACGCCGCGCAGGCAGCGCTGGTCGGCAAGCGGGTGATCGGTGTCCCGGTGCCGGGAGAGGCCGGCGGGGTGCCGGACCCGGCACTGCTCGAACCCGCCCTGGCCGCTGCCCGGCGCGAAGGGGCCGACCCCAAGCTGCTCGTGCTCACCCTGCCCGACAACCCGACCGGTACCGCAGCCGGAGCCGACCTGGTCAAGGCGGTGTGCGAGATCGCCGACCGGCACGGCCTCGTCATCATCTCCGATGAGATCTACCGCGACCTCACCTACGTCCCGGAAGCGCACCTGAGCCCCGCATCGCTGCTGCCGGAGCGGACGATCGTCACCGGTGGGCTCAGCAAGAGCACGGCGCTGGGCGGTTGGCGCGTCGGCTTCGCCCGCATGCCGGCGGGCGAACTCGGCAGGAGCACGACCGAACGGATCGTCGGGATCGCCAGCGAGATCTGGTCCAGCCTGGCAATGCCGATGCAGGCCGCTGCCGAGTTCGTGCTCTCCGAACCCACCTCGGTGACCGACCACGTCGCAGCGTGCCGCAGGCTGCACGCGGCCGTTTCGAGCGCAGTGCACTCTGCTCTCGTCGAAGCTGGTGCCGAGTGCCGCACTCCGTCGGCGGCGTTCTACGTCTACCCCGACTTCGAGCAGCTGCGCCCCGAGCTGACCTCGGCCGGTATCCGCACCGGCGCGGAACTGGCCGACGCGCTGCTGGACAACCACGGAGTGGGTGTGCTCGCCGGTGAGCACTTCGGCGACACCCCGAGCGCGTACCGGTTCCGCGTGGCCAGCAGCCTGCTCTACGGGGAGACCGAAGACCAGCGCTGGCAAGCGCTGCGCAGCGAGAACCCCGTCGAACTGCCGTGGATCGCGGATGCACTCGACCGGTTGCGGACCGCTCTGCGCTCCCTGGTCTGATGTCATGCGGCGACCGGGCTTCTTCGCTGAGCTGGGCCGTGTCGACTACGCACGCAGCTCGGTGTGCGCGAGCATCGAAAGACCGCTGGGTGACAGGCTGTCCTCGCGTTGCCACAGGGCGCTGTCGATGGCATCCCGGTGGCGCACGTGCTTGGTCGGGCCGAAGCCGTGCTCGGCGAGACAGGTCGTCAGGGCGTCGGGGGTGGGGCGGGACAACCACGGCTCACCGCTGTCGGACACCGCCTGTGCCACTGCCGAAGCATGAGTCCTGGTGGCCTGATCGCTGAGGTGCTCGGGGAGCACGTAGTCGAGGACGAGTTCGGTGCCGGGCGCCAGTCCGCCGAGGACGTCGAGCGTGCGGTCGACGGCCTCCCACGTGAGGTACATCGTGACGCCGAGCCAGCTGATCAGCGCTGGCCGGGTCGGGTCGAAGCCCGCGGCCACCAGCTGGTCCAGCAGCTGGTCGGTCTCGAAGTCGACCGGCACCCACCGCAGCATCTCCGGGACGTCCACTCCGCTGTCCGCCAGCAGTTTCCGCTTCCACTGCTGCGTCGCCGGGTGGTCCACTTCGAACACCGCCAGCGGCGCGGTGGGGTTCCGGTAGGCGAAGGTGTCCAGGCCGGCGCCCAGGATGACGTACTGGGGCAGGCCGCGATCGACGAGCGCCGCCAGCCGGTCCTCGAGGTACCGGCTGCGGACCACGACGTTGGCCCGCGCGTGGGAGAGCAGTGGGAGATCGCCGTGCAGCCGGTGGTAACCGATCAGCTCCTCGGCCCGGTCGCCGAGCAACTTCTCGGCGAGCGAGTCGGTGAAGATCGCGGGGCTGTCGTCGACGACGAGATGAGCGGCGCGTGCTGTCGCGACCACGAGGGCAGTTTCGCTAGGACGATGTTCTCGCACAGGGCGAAGCTAGCAACGATTTCCCGAATCATATCAGGTGAAGAAAAATTCCTGAACTCGAATAGCATTGCAAATCAATATCAATGTGCACGAACAGTTCGAGTTCCGTTGCTGCGCTTCGCATCTCGTTGGGCGCATCGGGGTCGTGAGTGCGAAAACCGGTTGGAGGCGGTTCTCGCGCTCACGGCCCCGGCGCGTTGTGATCAGTCCACGGACAGCACGAGCTTGCCGCGCGTGTGCCCTCCGCTGTTGAGCCGCCAGGCCTCCGCCGCTTCTTCGAGCGGGAGGACCTTGTCGACGTGCACGGCCAGTTCGCCGCGGTCGGCCAGGTCGGCGAGATCCGCGAGGTCGGCCGAGTCGGGGCGGACCCACACGTAGTGGCCGCCCTTCGCCGCGGCCTCCGCGTTGGCGATGGACGCGAGTCGTTCCGGCTTCTCGAGGAGGCTCAGCGACACGTCCACCGCGTCCCCGCCGAAGAAGTCCAGCACCGCGTCGATGCCGTCGGGAGCCAGTTCCGCGACCCGGTCGGCGAGTCCGGCGCCGTAGGTCACGGGCTCCCCGCCGAGCTGCCGCACGAAGTCGTGGTTGCGCTCGCTCGCGGTGCCGATCACGCGGGCGCCGCGCGCCACTGCGATCTGGACGCCGAGCGAACCGACGCCACCCGCCGCGGCGTGGACCAGGACGGTGTCACCGGAGCCGATCCCGACCCGCTTGATCGCCTGGTACGCCGTCAACCCGGCGAGGGGGACGCCCGCGGCCTGCTCCCAGGACAGCGCGGCGGGCTTGCGGGCGAGCATGCGCACGTGCGCGGAGACCAGTTCCGCGTAGCCGCCGAACTGGGCAGTGTCCTTGCGGATGTAGCCGAAGACCTCGTCGCCGGGCGCGTACTCCTCGACGTCGAAACCCACCCGCTCGACCACGCCTGCCACGTCCCACCCCGGGATCAGCGGGAAGTGGGTCTCCATGACGGCGTCGAGGTTGCCTGCGGCGAGCTTCCAGTCCACCGGGTTGACGCCGGCGGCCTTCACCCGGATCAGCACCTCGCCGGGCGCCACCTTCGGGTCCGGGAGCTCGGTCAGCCGGAGCGCGTCGGGTCCGCCGTACTCGTCGAGGACGATCGCCTTCATCGGTGCTTCCTTCGTCGGTTGAAGTATTTGCACACGACAGTACTTGTCGTGCGAGCTATAGTGCAATCGCTCATTAAGTGCGCTTGGAGATACGGCTTGGGGGCAGTCCGAAGCCGATTCTCCTCGCGGTGCCGGGATGCGCAGGCCGACGCGAACGGCCCGCCGACCTGCGCGAACGCAGGGCGACGGGCCGTGGTGGTGGGTCAGGCGGTGATCAGGCCGATCGCCGACGAAATGCCCACGCCTGCGGCGATGGCCAGCACCACCCAGGCGAACGCCTTGCGGACCGTGCTCGCCGGGAGCCGGTTCGACAACCGCGCCGCGCCGATCGAGACCAGCATCGCCGTGCCCGCGAAGAGCACCAGGACGCCGAAGTCCAGGTGGGCCAGCGTGCCGGCGTGGGCGGCCAGCCCGGTGATCGAGTTGAGCGCGATCACCACCAT
>NZ_JAQGLA010000142.1 GCF_027853915.1 Saccharopolyspora oryzae | reverse complement strand
GAGCTCTGATCAGAGATTGGCGTTCAGACCGAGACACGTGCTCGGACCAAAAACCAAGTGGCCAGGCCAAAACAGGTACTCGGGCCAAAACAGGTGCCCGGGCCGGGAAAGCACTCGGGCCAAGGCAGATGCTCAGGCCGGGATAGGTGCTCAGACCTGGATAGGTGCTCGAGTCGAGATAGGTGCTCGAGTTGGGATTGGGTGCTCGGGCTGGCCTGTTCTCGTTGTGGTCACGCACCGTGTAGATTTTGTGGGTCACTGGTCTTTTCGAGTGGCTTTCTGGTCCTTTTTGTCTGTGATCGTTGGGCCGAACGGGTCAACGTCGGGGATTGCTCGTCACCGGTTCCGCGGGGAACAGTCCCAATCCGCGGAGGTGGGGAGAATGATCCAACTCGAGCACCACTGGCAGCCGGCCGGGCAGCACTGCCACGCGATCGACGGGACCGTGCCGTCCGGGCAGCACCGCGAGGGCGAGCCGATCACGACGCTGTGCGGGCAGCAGATCGATGCCGCCGAACCGACGGCGTTGAACTGGTTGTGGCCGACGTGCGGGGACTGCCTGCGGGCAGCAGGACGAATGCCGGGGGGCACCTCGTGAACAGGACCGTGGCCGTCCGGTACGCGTTCGGCGTGGTCGGCGAAACCCGCCGCGAAGCGCACCTGGCGACCGCGCCGGGCACCGGGATCCCGGCCGAGTGGCTGACCTTCTGCGGCGTGGAGATCCCCGCGAACCAGGCGGAGGTCTCCGACAAACCGGCCGGGATGCCCTGCGTCCGCTGCCTCGCCGGGGCCACCGGCTCGATCAAGTCGTGAGCACGCGTCCTCCCGCTCACATCGCCACGGCCAGGGACAGGGCGAAGTCGCCGGCGTCGTCGAGCCACCAGTGCCGCAGCTCGAACCCGGCGGCGGCGAGCTCGTCCTGGACCTGGGCGCGCCGGAACTTCGCCGAGATCTCGGTGCGGATCTCCTCGTCCTCGGCGAAGTCCGCGGTCAGCGCCAGATCGGCCAGCTCCACCCGCATCGGCCGCTCGGCGCGCAACCGCATCTCGATCCATTCCTGCTCGGCGTTCCACAGCGCCACGTGCCGGAACGCCCCGGGGTCGAAGTCGGCGCGCAGTTCCCGGTTCAGCACGCGCAGCACGTTGCGGTTGAACTCCGCGGTCACCCCTCGCGAGTCGTCGTAGGCGCTGACCAACCGGCCCGGGTCCTTCACCAGGTCCGTGCCCAGCAGCAACCACTCCCCCGGCCGGAGCGCCGAGCGGACCGCGGTGAAGAAACCGGCTCGTTCGGCGGGCAGCAGGTTGCCGATCGTGCCGCCGAGGAACGCCACCAACCGATCGGTTCCCGCGTCCAGCGCACCGAGCCCGCTGGTGAAATCGTCGACCACACCGCGCACGAACAGCTCCGGGTAGTCCAGCGCGATCGCGTCCACCGCGGCCCGCAGCGCGGAGATCGACACGTCCAGCGGCACGAACCGGCGCAGCGTCCCGTGCTTGCGCAGGGCGTCGAGCAGCAGGCGGGTCTTCTCCGACGACCCCGATCCGAGCTCCACCAGCGTGGCCGCGCCGGTGGCCTCGGCGATGTCCATCGCGTTGCGCTGCAGGATCTGCTGCTCGGCCCGGGTCTGGTAGTACTCCGGCAAGGCGGTGATCTGCTCGAACAGCTCGCTGCCCTCGGCGTCGTAGAACCACTTGGGGGACAACCACTTCGGTTCTTCGGTCATCCCCTCCCGGACGTCGGAGCGCAGCTCGCGGGCCGCGTCCTCGGCGGTGAACCGCACGATCAGTTCCGGTTCGCTCATCTCTCCCCCATCTCGGCCAGCGGCCGCACCTGAACGTCGTCGGCCTCTGCGACGACCACACTCCGGTCCGGGACTTCGCACCACCCGTCCCGCGCGCCGAACGGTTCGGACGCGACGGTCACCGCAGCGGAGCCCCGGCGCACCCACAGCGAGTGCGTCCACGTCGTGGCCACCACCCGGGATCCGTCGCTGAGCAGCAGGTTCAACCGCGAATCCGGTGCTGCGGCGGCCACTTCGCCCACCAGCTCCGACATCGCCACCGCGGGCTCGGCCCCGTCGAGGAGCCGCTGCCGCAGCAGCGCCCACAGCAGCGCCGAATCGGTGGCCGCCTCCATCTTCAGCAGGTCGACGACGTCCAACCGGGCGGCCAGCTTGGCCACCGAGTCCGGCCAACCGGTGACGCGGCCGTTGTGGCTGAACAGCCACCGGCCGTCGGTGAAGGGCGCGCAGGCATCGGGCACCACCGGCATCCCGACGGTCGCCGAGCGCACCGCCGCGACCACCGCGCCGCTGCGCACTTCGCCCGCGATGTCCCGGAAGGACTGGTCCGTCCACATCGGAGCCGCCGAGCGGTAGCGGGCCGTGGAGCCGTCCTCGCGGTACCAGCCGACGCCGAAACCGTCGGCGTTGATGGTGCCGCCGCCGCGCATATCGGCGGGAGCGAACGCCTGCTCCAGCAGCGAGTGCTCAGGTTCCAGCAGCAGGTCGGACAGCGCGACCGCCGACCCCAGGTATCCCACGTGTCGGCACATGGTCAGCCGCGCTCCCCCGCCCGCGGGGTGCGGGCGCAGCGGAACCCGGCGAAGATCTGCCTGCGGATCGGGTAGTCCCAGTTGCGGAAGGTGCCCCGGCAGGCGGCCCGGTCGGTGCCGAACGAACCACCGCGCAGCACCTTGTACTCGGGGCCGAAGAACACCTCCGAGTACTCGCGGTACGGGAAGGCCGCGAACCCCGGGTACGGCAGGAAGTCGGTGGCCGTCCATTCCCACACGTCCCCGATGAGCTGCCGCGCTCCGCAGGGCGCGGCACCGGCCGCGTAGGCCCCGGCGGGCGCCGGCTGCAAGTGCCGTTGGCCGAGGTTGGCGTGCTCCGGTTCCGGATCGTCGTCGCCCCACGGGTAGCGCAGCGACCGGCCAGTGCTCGGGTCGAAGCGCGCGGCCTTCTCCCACTCCTGCTCGGTCGGCAGCCGCTTCCCGGCCCACGCCGCGTACGCCTCGGCTTCGTGGAAGCTGACGTGCACTACCGGTTCGGCTTCCGGCACCGGCTCGACGTGCCCGAACCGGCGGCGCGTCCACCGGTCGCCGTCCCGCTGCCAGAACCGGGGCGCCTGCAGCTCGGCTCGCTGCCGGTACGCCCAGCCGGCCTCGCTCCACCAGTGCGGGTCCTCGTAGCCGCCGGCGTCGATGAACGCCAGGTACTGGCCGTTGGTGACCGGTGCGCTGTCGAGGTAGAAGTCGTCGACGTGCACCTGGTGCGCCGGGCGTTCGTTGTCCAGCGCCCACGGCTCGGTGGAGGTGCCCATGGTGAACGGACCGCCGGGCACGAACACCTCGGGCGGCAGGACGTCCACATCGGACGGTGGTGGTTCCGCGGTCAGCGCAGGGGCTCCGCTGCGCAGCTGGTGGGTGGCCAGCATCGTCTCGTCGTGCTGCTGCTCGTGCTGCACGATCATGCCGAAGGCGAAGGCCTGGTCGACCAGCCGCCGCCCCTCCAGCGGGGTGCGCTCCAGCAGGTCGAAGACCTTGTCGCGCACCGTTCCGACGTAGTCGCGGGCCTCGGCCGGTCCCAGCAGCGGCAGCTGCGGGCGGTCGCGGCGGGCGTGCTGGAAGGCGTCGTAGAGGTCGTCGATGTCCGGGCGGATCGCCTCGGCACCCCCGACGTCGCGCACCAGCCAGAGCTCCTCCTGGCTGCCCACGTGCGCCAGGTCCCACACCAGCGGGGACATCAGCGGCGAGTGCTGCTTGACCAGGTCCTCGTCGTCGACCGAGTCGGTCAGCTCGGCGCTGCGCCGCCGGGTGCGCGCCAGCTCCGCGGCCACGTGCGCGCGCAGGTCTTCCTCGCTCAGTTCTGCCAGGTTCACCGGATACCTCCGCAGTGATCAGCGATCGCCGGTCGCGGCGATGCGCCGCGCCACGAAGTCGGCCAGCTCACCGGACAGCCCCTCCGGGACGTCCGGCCCGTCGAGCAGCCGGCAGGCCAGCTCGAAGACGTCCTCGGCGACGTGCGCCAAGGTCCGGTCGAGCAGGCCGTGCCGCGCCGCGTGCACCCAGCGGCCCACCGCCGGGGACGTCAGCGCCAGCACCTCGTCCACCGTGGACTCCTCGCGGAACAGCGCGATCAGCGCCGCGGCCGGGAGCATCCAGCCGTCACCGGGCTGGGCGTCCAGGTAGCGGACCTCCAGGTAGCCGCGCGGCCGGACCGGCGGGAACACGGTGGTGAGGTGGTAGTCGAGGTCCTCGCGGGTGGGCGGGTCCGGCCACGTGCCGTGGATCCACTCCGCGAAGCTGATCCCGCTGGGCACCGTCCAGTCGTCGCCTTCGCGCCGCCGGCAGACCAAGGAGGTGTCCAGCACCCGCCTGGCCCAGCTCCCGGCCGGATCAGCGGTGATCGAGCCCGGACGGGTGCGCGGCGGATCCGTGCGCAGCAGCGCGCGGGTGCGGGTCGACACCCATCCGGTGCGTTCGCCGAACAGCAGGGGCGAGTTGGCGAAGGTCGCCATCATGACCGGTCCGAGCGCGTGCAGCGCGGCCCAGCGGGCGGCCACCCGGTCCGGTTCACCGGCGTCCAGGCACACCTGCACCCCGGCGGTGCTGCACATCATCAACCGGCCGTCCAGCCCGATGCGGTCGAACGCGGTTTCCATCGCCGCGTAGCGCGGCACCCGCAGGATCCGCCGGGGATGCCGCCACGGGTCGGTGCCCTGCTCGCCGAGCACCAGACCGGCCCGGCCCAACCGGCGCGCCACGTGCGCGGCATCGGCGGCGACCACGGTGAACAGCGAGCGCATGGAAGTCGTGGGGAGGCTGGAGACCTCGACCTGGCCACCGGGTTCGACGGTGAGCACCGAGCCGTTCGGCAGCGGTCGGTGCGGGCTGTCCGGGACCAGGGAGGGGGGCGCGTGTTCGCCGAGCGCGCTGATGAGCGTCGCGGCGTCGAGCGGGCGAGTCAGGTCGTCCTGGTGGTGCACGGTCCATTCGAGTTCGATGCCCATCAGCTTCGGGGGGCCGTGCTTGAAGCACACCGAGGCGACGTAGGCCTCGGCCTCCGCCCTGGTTCGAACGCGGGAGGTCGGGAAGTCAGCGGCGGCAGGATCGGTCGACACCGGCAACATGATCACCGTCCGTAATTGGCCGGTCACCGACGCTACCGCTCGTCCCCCATGGTCGCGACCCTTGTTCTCAATCACGCCAAGTGTTAACGGGATTCGGGTTTTTCGAGGTCCGTCCACCTGATCGGACGCGCGTCCGAACGGTGGGAGCCAGGTAGCAAAACGTACGTACGGATTGCCATCCTGCGGTGCGTCCTGGGACGATCAGGATATGCCTCGGGTCAGCCAAGACCACCTCGACGCCCGGCGCCGTCAGATCCTCGACGGCTCCCGGTCGTGCTTCGCGCGCTTCGGCTACGAAGGCGCCACCGTGCGCCGGCTGGAAGAAGCCACCGGGCTCTCCCGCGGAGCGATCTTCCACCACTTCAAGGACAAGGAGTCGCTGTTCCTCGCCCTCGCCGAGGACGACGCGACCCGGATGGCCGACGTGGTGGCCGAGCAGGGTCTGGTGCAGGTCATGCGCAACCTGCTCAACGCTTCCAGCACCGGCGCCCCCGCGCTGGGCGCGGACTGGCTGGGCACCCGGCTGGAGGTGTCCCGGCGGCTGCGCACCGACGAGGAGTTCCGGGAGCGCTGGGCGCAGCGCTCCGAGCAGCTGACCACCGCCACCCGGGCGCGCCTGGAGTGGCAGAAGCAAGCGGGCAACCTCCGCGACGACGTCGACGTCGACGTGCTGACCGCATACCTGGAACTGGTGCTCGAGGGCCTGCTCTCGCACCTGGCGATGGGGCTGCCCGCGCAGCACCTGACCCCGGTGCTGGACCTGGTCGAGGAAAGCGTCCGGCGCCACCGCACCCGCTGAGCGAAGATCCGGCGTAATCTCGCAAGCCTGATCGGATGAGCGCGAAGGAGCCCGCGGCGCTATGTGGAGCGAGTGGTGGAATCGCTTCCTCGCCTCTGACCCGTCCATGCGCAGGCTGCGCACCGCGACGCGGGTCACCCTCTCGGTCGCGCTGACCATCGCGGTCCTGCTGCCGGTGCTGGCCTGGTGGGGCCAGCCGCTGCCGCTGGCGATGCTCGGCGCCGTGGTGGCGATCAACTCCTCGCTCGGCGTCAACGACCCGCAGCGGCGCCAGCAGCAGATCACCACCCTGCTCATGCCGCTGCCGGTGACGGTCGCGCTGGTGCTGGCGATCCTCACCACGCCCTGGCCGCTGGTGCACGTCCTGGTGTTCCTGGTCGTGATCTTCGTGGCGGTCTACATCCGCCGCTTCGGCCCGCGGTTCTTCCCGCTGGGCATGGTCGCGTTCATGGGCTACTTCTTCGCGATGTTCCTGCAGCCGAAGCCGGCCCAGCTGCCCGCGCTGTTCGCGGCGGCGATCGTCGGAGCGCTGGCCGCGTTCGTGCTGCGGTTCCTGGTGCTGAGCGACTACCCCGAAGGAGTGCTCGAACGCGGTCTCCGGACGATGCAAGCGCAGGTCCACGGCCTGCTGCACGCCGTGCGGGACGTCGCCGAACAACCCGGATCGGTGGCGCGGCGACGCGAGCTGACCAACCGATCGGTGCGCCTCAACGAGACGTCGCTGATGCTCGAGAACGCCGTCGGCCAGCTCGATTCGCTCGACGAGGCCGGCCGCTACCGGCTGCGCCAGCGCATCCTCGACGTCGAGCTCGCCGCCGAGAACCTGCTGACCCCGCTGCTGCGGCTGGTCGACCACCCCAGCGGCGGCGACACGGTGCCGCACGCCGTCAGCGCGCTGCTGGCGGTGCTGCACGCCGACCCGCAGGACCTCCTGGTGGCCACACGGTGCGTCGCGGAAGGGATCGAGCAGCAGGGCTCGGTGGCGGTCGCGATGGCGGTGCGCCGGCTGGGCACCTGCCTGGCCGAGCTGTCCGACGCCACCGGCGAGCTCGCCGAAGACCGCGCCGAGCCCGAACCCGAGCCCGCCGCGGACTCGGACGCCGAACCCGCGGAACCGGCCGAAACCGGGCTGCAGCGCCCGGAAGTGCGGATGGCCGTCCAGGTCACCTGCGCGGCGGCGCTGGCCATCGTGCTCGGCCAGCTGGTCTCGCCGAACCGGTGGTACTGGGCGGTGATCACCGCGTTCGTGGTGTTCATCAGCACCAACAGCCGCGGCGAACTGCTGGTGCGGGCGTGGCAGCGCACCGCGGGCACGGTGCTGGGCGTGGTGGCCGGGATCCTGGTCGCCGCGCAGATCTCCGGGAACCTGGGCGCCGAGATCGGCATGATCCTGGTCTGCGTGTTCCTCGGCTTCTACTTCGCCGGGTTCTCCTACGCGGCGATGACGTTCTTCATCACCACGCTGCTCGGCGCCCTCTACGGCATGCTCGGCACCTTCGATGCCTCCGTGCTGGAGACCCGGCTGTGGGAGACCGCCGTCGGAGCCAGCGCCGGCGTGCTGGCCGCGGTGTTCGTCCTGCCGACCCGCACGCGGTCGCTGGTGCGCACCAACACGGAGGACTTCCTGCTGGCGCTGCGGGACTTCCTGCGCGGCACCGGGACCGAGATCAGCGAGCGGGGCGAGGTCACCGGCCTGCAGGAGTCGATGCGCGAGCTCGACGACGGCCTGCAGCAGGTCGTCCGCAGCACCCGGCCGCTGACGTTCTACCGGCTGCGGTCCCGCCGCAGCCAGGTGCAGCGGACCGTGACGATGATCAGCGGCTGCGCCTACTACGTGCGCAACCTGGCGGTGGCGCTGTCGGCGACCGCGGACATGGTCGACGAGGACACCCGCACCCGCCTGTCCGAGCTGCTGTGGGCGCTGGCCGACGCGGTGGAGTCGATGACCGGCGAAGCGCAAGCGGACTTCACCTCGGCGATGGATTCCGCGCACGTCACGGCCGATTCGCTGCACGACATCGCCGAGTCGCTCACCGACGGCCCGACCTCGCTGCACCGCACGATCCGCTGGCTCGACCGCACCACCCAGATCATCGAGGACCTGGCCCGCGAACTCGGCACCGCAGCAGAACAACGCGTCTGATGAACACCTCTGGTACAACCCGAACGGCGGGGTTCGCCGGACCCGGTAGCGGCTGATCGAATACGCTCCGGATCAGTCCGATTCCGCTCCGTGAGGAGAACTCCAGTGAAGCGCTCGTTCGCGCTCGGTCTGGCCGGTGCCGCGGTGCTCGCCAGCACAGCAGTCACCGGGTCGACCGCGCAGGCCGCGCCGGGCCTGCAGTTCGGGCCGTGCCCGGAAGACGTCAGCAAGCCCTACCCGCAACTGCAGTGCGCCGAGCTGCAGGTCCCGCTGGACTACCGCGACCCGTCCGGCGAGCAGCTGAAGCTGCTGGTCTCCAAGCAGCCCGCGCGCAAACCCGAGGCCCGCCGCGGATCGCTGCTGATCAATCCAGGCGGCCCCGGCGGACCGGGGGTCGGCTTCGCCGGATCGCTGGCCGCCAAGCTGCCCGCCGCGGTGCTCGACAGCTACGACCTGATCGGCTTCGACACCCGCAACGTCGCGCACAGCACCCCGATCAGCTGCGTCGACCCGGGCACCTACTGGAAGACCCCGCTGCCCGACCCGGACGCCCCGCAGGCCCGCGAGCAGAACTGGCAGCGCGCCCAGCAGTACGCCGACGGCTGCCAGCAGCGCGCCGGGAAGTACCTGCCGCACCTCAACACGCCGACCAACGCTCGCGACGTGGACCGGATCCGGGAAGCGCTCGGCGAGCAGAAGATCAGCTACCTCGGCTACTCCTACGGCACCTACCTGGGCGCGGTGTACGGGCAGCTGTTCCCGCAGCACGTGGACCGGATGATCTTGGACAGCATGGTCAACCCGGACACCTCGGAGATCTGGTACCGCAACAACCTCAACCAGGACATCGCCGCCCAGGAGCGGCTCGGGCTGTACTTCGACTGGATCGCCCAGCACGACGACGTCTTCCACCTGGGCACCGAACGCCGTCAGGTGCAGGCGGCGTGGGACGGCGTGCAGGCCGAGCTGCGCAAGGCGCCCCGCGGCAAGCTCGGGCCCGCGGAGTTCATCGACCTCGCCTTCAACGCGCTCTACGGCGAGACCTCCTGGAAGCCGCTGGCCGAGGGGCTGGCCGACTTCCACCTCCGCAACGACGACAAGAAGCTCGCCGACCAGGTCGAGCCCAAGGACGAGCTGGCGGAGAACGGCAACGCCATCTACAACGCGGTGGAGTGCGCGGATGCGCCGTGGCCGACCCGCCAGCGCGAGTGGGAGCGCGACTCCGAGCGGTTGGCGAAGGACTACCCGCTGGCCGCTTGGTACAACAGCTGGACCGTGGCGCCCTGCCGGTTCTGGCAAGCGCCCCGGCAGGAGCCGCTGAAGATCACCGGTGACGGCCTGCCGCCGGTCCTGCTGTTCAACTCCGAGCACGACGTGGCCACCCCGTACGAGGGCGCGCTGGAGATGCACCGCTCGCTGCCGTCCTCGGTGATGGTCACCGAGCGGGACGCGGGCAAGCACGGGGTGTGGGCGCTGGCCGGCAACGCCGAAGCGGACCGCATCGGCACCGACTACCTCGTCAACGGGACGCTGCCGCCCGACGACGTGGAGGTCCCCGGCCACCCGGCACCGGACCCGAAGGCCCCGGCGACCCAGCAGAAGACCCTCGACCTGCCGTTAACGCGCGGAAGGCCGGGCCCGACCCCGGACCCGGCCTTCCGCAGCAGGCGAACGACTCAGTGCCCGTCTGCAACCGGCTTTT
>NZ_JAQGLA010000141.1 GCF_027853915.1 Saccharopolyspora oryzae | reverse complement strand
CCGCCAGCCCCCGCAAAATCGGCGACATCGTCCAAGCCGCCCTCGTCCTCACCCACCACGAACACGGCCGAATCCACTGAGATCACCTCAATGGAAATTGGACGTCTGATTTCCATTGAATTTGCGTTCCCCTGACGACGCAGCGGCGCAACTCTCGCACGGTTGGGGGAGTGTGGGCGTGAAAAAGGGCGCCTGCTGCCGTTTTGGTCGGCAGCAGGCGCCCTTCGCCTTGGTCGGTCAGCCGCGCTTCGCGCTCTCGGCCTGCTCCGCCTTCTCGGCCTCCGTCCACTGCTCCGCAGTGGACTTCGCCGATTCGTCCACATCGGACTCGGCGGCGTCCGCCGCTTCGGCCGAACCCTCCGTAGGAGCCTCCGCCTTCGGCTCAGCCTCAGCCGGGGCTTCCGCTCCCGCCTCTGCCGAGGCCTCCGCCTTCGGCTCCGGCTCTGCGGGCTTGGCCGTGGTTGCGGTGCGGACGTCGAGGAGGCGGGCCACCTCGCTGCGGAGGTGGACGAAGGTCTCCGACTCGCGGGTGGTGATCTGGTCGCGCTCGTCGCCGAGCGGGATCTCCAGGTCCGACACGACGGTGGCCGGGGACTTCGACAGGACGAACACGCGGTCCGCCAGGTAGATGCTCTCGTCGATGTCGTGGGTGACCAGCAGGACCGTGCTGTCGAACTGCTTGCGGACGCGCAGCAGCAGGTCCTCCAGCTCGAAGCGGGTCTGGGCGTCCACCGAGGCGAACGGCTCGTCCATCAGCAGCAGGGCCGGGCGGCAGGCCAGGGCGCGGGCGATGGACACCCGCTGCTGCATGCCGCCGGAGAGCTGCCACGGGTACTTCTTCGCGGCCGCCGACAGGCCGACCCACTCCAGCACCTCGTCGGCGCGTTCGCGGCGCTCGGCCTTGCTCACGCCGCGGGAGCGCAGCGGGAACTCCACGTTGGACCGCACCGACAGCCAGGGGAACAGCGAGCGGCTGTAGTCCTGGAACACCACGGCCAGGTCCTCGGGCACGCCCTGCACCGGGTTGCCCTTGAGCTTGACCTGCCCGTCGGTCGGCTTGATCAGCCCGGAGATGGAGCGGAGCATGGTGGACTTGCCGCAGCCGGACGGGCCGACGATGCAGGCCAGCTCACCGGTGCGCACCTGGAAGGTCAGGTCGGCGATGGCCTGGTGGCCGTTCGCGCCTCCGTAGCGGTGGCCGAGCCCGGAGACTTCCAGCATGGTCTTGGTTTCGGTCATCGAGATTCAGCCTCCGACTACGTTCGCCGACGCTTGCGAGGGTTGCCAGCTCAGCGCGCGGCGTTCCACTGCGAGCAGCAGGGTGTTGAGCAGGTATCCGAGGATGCCCAGCAGGACGATGCCGGCCCACATGGCGGGCAGGTCGAAGGCCCGCTGGTCGAAGATCAGCCGGTAGCCGATGCCGTTGGTGGAGCCGACGAGCTCCGAGACGACCATCAGCACCAGCGCCAGCGACAGGCTCACCCGCAGGCCCGCGAAGATCTTCGGGGTCGCGGCGGGCAGCACCACGCCGAACACCCAGTGCGAGCGGGGGATCCGGAACGACTTGGCGGTGTCGACCTTGACCTGGTCGACCGAGCGCACGCCGTCCACGGTGTTGAGCAGGATCGGCCACATGACGCCGAACACGATCACGGTGATCTGCATCTCGGTGCCGATGCCCAGCAGCACCAGGAACACCGGGACCAGCACCGGCGGCGGGATGGCGCGCATGAACGCCATCAGCGGTCCGAAGTAGTCCATGCCGGTGCGGGAGCGGCCGAGCAGGGTGCCCAGCCCGACGCCGACCACCACCGCGATCAGCCAGCCGGCGAAGACGCGGCCGAGGCTGGCCAGCAGGTCGGTGTAGACCTCCTCGGTCAGGAACAGCGAGGAGGCCGGGCCGCTGAACCACTTCTCGGCGGCGGCTTCGACGATCCGGGTCGGCGGCGGGAAGAACGGGTTCTGCGCGAAGCGCGTCACCAGCTCCCAGAGCACGATCGCGATGACGAACACGAACCACCGGCGGAAGAACCCCTGAAGCTTGTTCACACTCGTCCCGCCTCTCCGCGATTCACAGTGGCGGTTGCGTCCGGTTGCATCTCGCGTTTCGGGGTTTCTTGTGGCTGGTTTGCGTCACGGTCCCCTGAGATGCCGTTGCGCAGGGCGCGGCCTGACACGGGCTTGTTCATGCCGCCTCCCGATCGACCGTGCTCCAGCGGAGGCCGCGCTTGTGCAGCAGTTCCAGCGCTTCGTTGATCAGGTAGCCGATGATGCCCGCGACCAGGGTGCCGGCCAGCACCAGGTCCATCCGGCCGGCGCCGGAGCTGGCGTCGAGCACGAAGTTGCCCAGCCCGCCGCTGCCGCCGGCCAGGAACTCGGTGCTGACCACCAGGATCAGCGCGACGGCCGCCGACATCCGGATGCCGGTGAGCACGAACGGCGCGGCGTTGGGCAGCGCCACGGTGAACATGATGCGACCGCGGCCGAGCCCGAAGGAGCGCGCGGTGTCGACCATGACCGGGTCGATCTCGTCCAGCGCGTAGATGGTGTTGAACAGGATCGGCCACACCGCGGCGTACACCGCGAGCGAGATCTTGGTCTCCGGACCGGCCCCGACCAGCACGATCGCCAGCGGGATCAGCGCCACCGACGGGATCGGGCGGAGGAACTCGATGATCGAGCGGGTGGCCACCCGGATGCTGCGGACGCTGCCGAGCAGCAGCCCGGCCGGGACCGCGATCGCGATGGCGATGCCCAGCGAGATCGCCCAGGCCAGCACGCTGGCGATCACGTCCAGCAGGAAGTCGCGGTCGCCGAGCAGCTCGGCGAGCTGCGCGAGCACTGTGGACGGTGGTGGGAAGTATTGCTGGGGAACGGCTCCGGATCGGCTGAAGACCTCCCAGACGAGCAGGAAGCCCAGCAATCCGAGAAGACCCCGGAGTGTTTTCGTCATGTCCCGAATCAGCTCTGTCGCGTGCGGTGCGGTGCGCCCGGCGGTTTGCGTTGGTGTGTCCGAATTCCAGCACCTGGGGTGCGCGGTGCGGTGATCGGGGCCGGGAACGTCGAAATCGGCACCTAAGCGCCGATTTCGGGAAACTCCAGGAGAACTGGCGGAGTCGGGAGGGTGAAATCCGGCCGCTCGGCCCGAATTCACCCTCCCCGCTCGGCTCAGGCCTTGGGGGTGACGATCATCTCTTCGACGTTGATGTCGTTGTTGATGAAGCCGTACTGCTTCATCAGCCGCGGCACCCGCTGCAGGCGGGTGGCGTCCGCGCGGGAGTTGAACTTCAGCAGCGTGATGATCGACGCGGTCTCCTTGTCGATCTTGGCGAACTCCGGCAGCAGCGGCTCGATCTTGCTGCGGTCCTGCGACTCGGCCACCGCGCGGTCCATGACCTTCTGGAACGCCGCGACGGTCTTCGGGTTCTCGTCGCAGAACTTGGCGGTCGCGCCGTAGCCGGTCAGCGGCAGGTCCTCCAGCGGGCCGGTGGAGGTGTCGACCACCGGCACCGCGCCGTTGCGGGCGGCCATGGTGAGGAAGGGCTCGGTGACGATCGCGGCGTCGACGCGGCCCTGGTCCAGCGCGGCGGGCATGTTCATGAACGGCACCGGGGAGAGCTCGACCCCGCGCCAGTTCACGCCGTGGGCGTCGAGGGTGGCCTTGACCAGCAGCTCGGTGATGGTGTTCGGACCGCTGATGGCGATCTTCTTGCCCTCGAGGTCCTTGGGTTCCCGGATGTTGGTCTTCGACGGGGAGGTCATGATGACCGTGGAGTTCGGCGTGGCGGACGCGCAGTCGGCCACGATCCGCAGCGGCGCCGTGCCGCTGGCCTGGGCGGCGAAGAACGGCACGTAGCTGCTGTAGGTGATGTCGTAGTCGCCGCCGATGGTGCTGGCCAGGGCCGCGCTGCCGTCGCTGGCGGTGACGATCTCGACGTTGAGGCCGGCTTCCTTGAAGTAGCCGTTGCGCACCGCCAGGTGCAGCGGCGCGAGGTCGTTGATCGGCAGCGCGCCGACCCGCAGGTTCTGCTTCTCGACCAGCTCGTTCCCGCCGCCGTCCGACTTCGAGCCGCCGAGGAGGCCGCAGCCGCTCGTGCCCAGCAGCGCGCCGGCTGTGACCGCTCCGCCTGCGAGTTTCAGCAGGCTCCTGCGGGGGAGGCCGCGGGGGGCGGGGCTCATGGGTTCCTCCTCGGATTCGGGGTGCGACATGGTGCAGAACCGCGCCGGGTTGTCCGGTGCGCGGCAACCGAGCGCATGCGTGCCCCGTGAGCGCCGTGGCCTTTCGCGGCGCCAGCGATCACCGTCTGCTCTGGGGATGCGGGTGAGGAACAGTCGGCGCGCCCCCGGCAGTGCGGTGGCGGTGGCGGGGCACCCGAACTGTAGAACGTTCACCAAACGCCCACAACCAGCTGTAACTAGCTCGTCATCACACAAACGGCCCATTTGTTGTCCATACCACTCGAACGTGTGATGAACGCGGGCGTTGGGGGCCTGACTTGTGACGCCCAGTTAAGTATAGTCTCGCCCGTCGAGGTGACTGGCCTCTTGCTTCGGGGGATGCACGTTGTGACCAGGGAGTGTGATGGCAAGCCCGGCTGACAGAGTCAGGGTCATCGACTGCTCGGCGGAAGCCGAGGAATCGTCGGCCTGCTCGTGGGTTCTCGGCGTGGCGACGCCGGATCGCGGGCGCACTCCCCGCACGATGATCAACACCACCGCGGCGCGGAGAGGTAGCTAGCCGTGGCGGTGTCGCACATGTCCGCCGCAGCGCAGGAAACAGGGATGCTCAACAACGACCCCGCTACCGGAGCCGGTGCGCCCGACCAACCGGGTGCTACCCGGACCAAGAAGTGGTGGCTGCGCAACTGGCGCCTCCGGTACAAGATGGCCGCCGTTCTGCTGGTGCCGACGCTGGCCGCGCTGGCGGTCGGTGGCATCCGCGTCTACGACGGCGTGACCACCCAGCACCGGCTCAGCACCATCGTCGAACAGGTGGAACTGGCCCAGCAGGCCTCCGCCCTGACCCACGAGCTGCAGCGCGAGCGCGACTTCGCAGTGGTGTTCACCACCTCGGGCTCCCCGCAGGCCAAGGACGACTACGCCGCGCAGAGCGGCAAGGTCGACGGCGCCGTGCAGAAGCTGCGCGACTTCGAAGGCCGCGTTGGCGGGTTCTCGCCAGAAGTGCGCGACTCCTACAACAGCGCGGTGCACCGCGTCGGCAGCCTCGGCGCGCTGCGCAACACCATCAACGGCCGCTTCACCAGCCCGCAGACGCTGGTCGCCTACAACTCGGTCATCGACACCCTGCTGCAGGTCAACCGCACGGTGTCCACGTCCGCGGTGAACACGCAGGTCAGCCAGACCGCGCGAGCCTCCGAGGCGCTCGGCCGGGCAAAGGAGCAGCTCGCCCAGCAGCGCTCGATCCTGCTCAGCGCCGCGCTGCGCGACCACTTCCTCACCGGGCAGACCGAGGCGATGCGCGCCGCGAACGCCCGGTTCGAAGCCGCCTACTCCGAGTTCCTGAACTCGGCCAACGGCGAGCAGAGCGCCCTCTACGCGGCACGCGTCGCCGGCGCTGCGGTCGACACCACCGAGCAGATCGAGCAGACCGCGCTGATCCGCGCCGAGAGCGACCAGTCCGCGTCGCTGGGCGTCCAGGCGGCCCAGTGGGGCCAGGTCGCCGGTGAGCGGACCGACCTGGTGCGGTCCGTCGAGGACTCGGTCCTCAACGACTTCCAGACCGACGCCACCGACCTCGCCGACTCCGCCTGGTGGTCGCTGGTCCGGGACTCCGTCCTGCTGCTGCTCCTGCTGGTGGTCGCCTTCGGCGTCGCGGCGTTCATCGCCCGCTCGATGCTGCGCCCGCTGCGCACCCTGCGCTACAGCGCGCTGGAGATCGCGCAGGAGAGCCTGCCCGACGCGATCAGCCGGGTGAACGAGAACCCGAGCACGGCCAGCCAGATCACGGTGCCGCCGGTCCCGGTGCACACCGAGGAGGAGATCGGTCAGGTCGCCCGGACCTTCGACACGGTCAACCAGCAGGCGCTGCGCCTGGCCTCCGAGCAGGCGCTGCTGCGGAACAACATCAACGACCTGTTCGTCAACCTCGCCCGCCGGAGCCAGACCCTGGTGCAGCGCCAGCTGTCCCTGATCGACCGGCTGGAGCAGGACGAGCAGGACCCGGACCAGCTGAGCAGCCTGTTCGAGCTGGACCACCTCGCCACCCGCATGCGGCGGAACAACGAGAACCTGCTGATCCTCGGCGGCACCGACCTCACCCGCCGGATGATGCGCCCGGTGCCGCTCAACGAGGTCCTCGGCGCCGCGGTGTCCGAGGTCGAGCAGTACGCGCGGATCGCCGTGGTGGACACCCTCGACCTGGCCATCCAGGGCCGCGTGGTCAACGACTTCGTGCACCTGGTCGCCGAGCTGCTGGAGAACGCCACGGTGTTCTCCAACCCGGACACCGAGGTCACCGTCCGCGCCGCCTACCGCAGGCAGGAACTCGTCATCGAGATCCGCGACCGCGGCGTGGGCATCGACTCCGACGAGATCGACGACATCAACGAGCGGCTCACCCGGCCGCCGGAGATCGACGTCGCGGTGTCCCGCCGGATGGGTCTGTTCGTGGTCGGCCAGCTGGCCCGCCGCCACGACATCCGCGTCGAGCTGCACAACAACGACGGCCTCGAGGGCGGCGCGACCGCCACGGTCCGCCTCTCTGGCGAGCTCGTGGTGCAGCTCACCCCGGACGGCCCGATGCCGATGCCCGACGTGCCGCGCGGCGGCCGAGGCGACGAGCGCCGCGACTCGCTCAGCGAGACCGGCACCCACCTCGGCCTGGCCGCTGCCTTCGGCGGTGGGCGCTCCGACCGGGCGGCCGAGCCGCCCACCGAGCGCGCCCCGTTGCCGCAGCTCGGCCTCGACCAGTCGACCGCGTTCACCGAGCTGCCGCAGCGCGAGCCGCGGCAGGAACCGGACGAGGCGGACACCGAGCTGTCGACCGAGTACTCGGTGACCATGGCCACCGGCGATTCGTTCGGCGCCACCGACGTCCCCCAGTGGGAGGATGAGCGGACGGCGCCCGCGGACGACGACGTCCGCGCCGAGGAATGGCCCAGCGACGAGATCTCCAACGGCTTTGAAGGCCAGTGCGGCCCGCCCGCCGCAGCGGCCGACCTGTTCCACAGCCCGTTCGAGGCGGAGAAGACCGCTCGGTTCACCCCGACGGAATTCCCGGACGAACCGGTGGAACCGGCGCACGAGACCAGTGCGCTGAACGGGTTCGCCCACGAACCCGCCGAGGTCGAGAGCAGGGTCGATTCCGAACGCGCCGCCGACAACGGAACCCGGCAGGACGCGGTCGCGGACGAGCTGCCCCGGAGGGGGAGTCCCGAGCAGAGCACCCAAGGCCAGCCGGCGTTCGCCGACGATGAGCCGAGAGGAGCCGCCTGGGACATGGACGACGCGCCGACCCAACGCCTGCCGATCTACGAAGCCGTGCTGTCGCAGTGGTTCCGAGAGTCCGATGTGGACGATTCGCCGCTGGGGTCCGAGCCGAAGTCGGCCGAGTCCGCGTCCGCGCAGCCCGCGGAGGAGCCCGCGGAGGTCGAGCCCGTCGCGGCGGAACCGGCCCCCGAGCCCGTCGCCGAGGTGCCCCGCACCACCACGCCCGACCCGGGCTGGGGCGGCGCCGACGTGGGTTGGAAGGCAGCCGAAGCGCTGCTGCAGACCCCGGAGGTCCAGGAGACCACCGCAGCCGGGTTGCCCAAGCGGGTGCCCAAGACGAACCTGGGGCCGGGCTCGGCGACCCCGCGCTCGTCGCAAGCCCCGCGCCGCAAACCCGCCACCCCGCGTTCGGCCGACGCCGTGCGAGGCCGGATGGCGAACTTCCAGCAGGGTGTCAAACGGGGTAGGCACTCCAAGGCCGAACCGGTTTCCACCGAACCTCGCTCGAACGCGAGCCGTCCCGAGGAGCAGGAGTGAACGGGTCCGTGCAGCAACCGATGAGCAGCAACAGCTTCAGTTGGCTGATCACCGACTTCGTGCGTCGGGTTCCCGGCGTGGCGCACTCGGTGGTCGTGTCCGCGGACGGCCTGCTGCTCGCCGGCTCCCAAGGCCTGCCGCGCGACCGCGCCGAGCAGCTGTCCGCGGTCGCCTCCGGCCTGGTCAGCCTCACCCAGGGCGCCGCGCGGTGCTTCGAAGCCGGTGAGGTCACCCAGACCGTGGTCGAGATGGAGCAGGGCTACCTGTTCCTGATGTCCATCAGCGACGGCTCCTGCCTGGCGGTGCTCGCCGCGCCCAACGCCGACATCGGCCTGGTCGCCTACGAGATGACGCTGCTCGTGGAGCGGGTCGGCCGGCAGCTCACGCCGGAGCTGCGCGCGCAGCTGCAGGGCATGGGCCGCCGGTGACTCCGGCTGGGGAACGCTGAGGGGAGCTCGCCATGACCACCGGTTCCGAGCCAAGCTGGGACGGTGACCTGTTCCGCCTCTACAACAAGAGGCTGAGCGCGGAATCCTGGCAGGACGACTTCGTCGACGACGCGGCCGGGCAGAGCGCGGACTCGCTCGGCGGCTACGACCGGGCGCTGTTCGGCGGCCCGGGCGCCGACCTGTTCGGTTCCGGTTACGACGCTCCCCAGGACGCGTCGGACCTGCCCCGCCCGGTCGAGGGCAGCGGTCCGCCGTCGGTGTCGATGCCGTCGATCTCCGGATCGATGGGGCCGATCTCCCAGTCGATGCCGTCGATCTCGCAACCGATGGCACCGATCTCGCAGTCCATGCCGTCGATCTCCGGATCGATGCCGGCGATCCCCAGCATGGACGCCCCGGAGGACGACGGGCTCGACAGCGGTTCGCTGGTGCGGCCCTACGCCCGCACCCGGGGGCGGACCCGCACCGATCACGATCTCGCCATCGAAACGCTGGTCACCACCAGCGAACGCGGCCGCAGCCAGGCGGCCCAATCCCGGTCCGAGCACCGCTCGATCTCCGAGCTGTGCATGGAGGCCCGCTCCGTCGCCGAGGTCGCCGCGCACCTGCGGCTGCCGTTGGGCGTGGTGCGCGTGCTGATCGGCGACATGGCCGACACCGGACTGGTCCTGATTCACGACAGCGGCATGGTCGTCGGTGATCGGCCGTCCATGGAGTTCTTGGAGAGGGTGCTCAGTGGGCTTCGCAGGCTCTGATCCCCGCGCCACGCCGAGCGGCCGGAAGACCTCGACGAAGATCGTGGTCGCCGGTGGTTTCGGCGTCGGGAAGACGACGTTCGTCGGCTCGGTTTCCGAAATCGTGCCGCTGACGACCGAAGCGGTCATGACCGAGGCCAGCGTCGGGGTCGACGACCTCAGCGCCACGCCGGGCAAGGTCACCACCACGGTGGCGATGGACTTCGGCCGCGTCTCGCTGGACGAAGACCTGATCCTGTACCTGTTCGGCACGCCCGGCCAGCACCGGTTCTGGTTCATGTGGGACGACCTGGTGCGCGGCGCGATCGGCGCGGTGGTCCTGGTCGACACCCGCCGCCTGGCGGACGCGTTCGCCTCGATCGACTTCTTCGACGACCGGGGCCTCCCGTACATCGTCGCGGTGAACACCTTCGACGGGGTCCACCACCACCGCATGGAGGACGTCCGCGAAGCCCTCACCATCGACCCCTCGGTCCCGATGATCTCCTGCGACGCCCGCAACCGGGACAGCACCAAGCAGGCCCTGATCACCCTGGTCCAGCACGCCATGCGCCAGCGCATGGCCGCCACCCGCTGACCCCCGGCTCCGTCGCCCGCAAATTCCATTGAAATCGCACCTCCGATTTCAATGGAATTTGCGCACCACAGGCGTGTCGGGCCCCGACACGCCGACTCCCGAACCGCAGTTTCAATTGAAACTGTGATCCGCCGTGCCTGGGTTCCGCAGTTTCAATTGAAACTGCACACCCGGGCGTGTCGGGACCCCGGCGTGTCGGGACCTGTGGACAACTCGGGTCACCTGTGGAGAACTTC
>NZ_JAQGLA010000140.1 GCF_027853915.1 Saccharopolyspora oryzae | reverse complement strand
GGTCGTTCTGCCCGACGCGGACCAGGGGAGCGGACGTGGCGCCGGCGTCGATGGCCAGCATCGCGTTGCGGACGCCGGCGTAGCCGAGCATGCCGTGCTGGGCGTCGACGACCACGTAGTCGTAGCCGAGCCGGGCGAGGCGTTCGGTGGCGACCGGGTCGTCGAGCGCGATCCAGTAGCCGATGGCCTGCTCGCGGTTGCGGATCCGGCGGGCGAAGTCGAGTGCGCTCACGGGCTGCTCTCCTGTTCTCCGGGTTCGGCGCGGGCGGTGGAGCGGGTGCGCTTCCGTTGGAGTTCAGCGCTTCTCGCACGTGATCGCAGCGGGGCGCGGCAGCGCGGTCGGCAGCGGAACTCCCGTGAGCACCTGGTGCTCCGACGCTGACACAACTGCGTGATTTGCGCAACTAAGATGGCGTGATTTGCGCAGCGTCGTGTGCGAGGACGGGGCGCGTGATAAGGCGCTTGCCCGGGCATTCCCAGTTGTGTCCGATTCGCGGTTGGGGTGGGTGAACGCCTGGACCGGACCAGCCCGGCGATCTGTCTTGCGTGTTTCGCGCAGAACGAGCATGCTCGATTGCGCGGCATCGAACCACCGCACCGGTGCCTCGCCCGACAGCTCGATCTCCAGGAGGCCCAGTGAACGCGTCCGCGCCAGTCATAGCCGTCACCATGGGGGACGGGGCCGGCATCGGCCCCGAGGTCGTGGTCGGCGCACTCGCCGACGCGGCCGTGCACGAGCTGTGCCGACCCCTGGTCATCGGGGATGCTCGACGACTGCGCGAAGCCGCCCGGCTGCGCGGTGCGGCGGTCGAGGTGGTCGCGGTCGACTCCGTCGCCGAGGCGCGGTTCGAACCCGGGCGCATCGACGTCGTCGACCTCGGTCTGCTGCCGGGAGATCTGCCGTGGGGAGAGCTGAGCGCGGTGGCCGGCGAAGCGGCCTA
Source organism: Saccharopolyspora oryzae (assembly GCF_027853915.1). Classification (GTDB taxonomy): domain Bacteria; phylum Actinomycetota; class Actinomycetes; order Mycobacteriales; family Pseudonocardiaceae; genus Saccharopolyspora; species Saccharopolyspora oryzae. The sequence continues at coordinate 9,475 of NZ_JAQGLA010000140.1, read as the reverse complement.
CCAGTACGTGCGCGTCGCCGCGGAACTCGCGGTCGCCGGCGAGGTCCAGGCGATCTGCACGGCCCCGCTCAACAAGAAGGCGCTGCACGCCGCGGGGCACGACTTCCCCGGGCACACCGAACTCCTCGCCGCGCTCACCGGCACCGAGGAGGTGTCGATGATGCTGTCCACGCCGAAGGTCAAGGTCATCCACGTGACCACGCACATCGGGCTGATCGACGCGATCGCCAAGATCGAACCCGGTCTGGTGGCGCGCACGGTCCGCCGCGGCCACGCCGCGATCCGGGCGTCCGGTGTCGACGAGCCGGTCATCGGGGTGTGCGGGATCAACCCGCACGCGGGGGAGAACGGGCTGTTCGGCGCGGGCGAGGAGGAGGAGAAGATCGTTCCGGCGCTGGAAGAACTGCGCGCCGAGGGCATCGACGCGCGCGGTCCGCTGCCCGCCGACACCGCGTTCTTCCTCGCCGGCCGCGGGGATTACGACCTGATCGTCGCGATGTACCACGACCAGGGGCACGCGCCGGTCAAGGTGCTGGGCATCGAGGCGGGTGTGAACATCACCGCCGGGCTGCCGGTGATCCGCACGTCGGTGGACCACGGCACGGCTTTCGACATCGCGGGGACCGGCACGGCCGACGTGGGTAGCATGGTCGAGGCCCTGCGCCAGGCCGCGGACCTGGCGCCGGTTTCCGTCAGCTGAAAGGGACGTCCGAGTGCCCCGCGATTCCAAGCTCCGCCGGGAGGCCATCGTCCAGCTGGCCACCACCACCGGTCTGACCGGTGTGGACGAGTTGTCCGCCCACTTCGGGGTCACCGCCTCGACGATCCGGCGCGACCTGGCCCAGCTGGAACGGGCGGGCGCGCTGGCCCGCACCTACGGCGGCGCGATGGCGATCGTCGCCCACCCCGAGGCGAGCCTGCGCCAGCGCGTCGGCGAGGAGTTCGAGGCGAAGCGGGCCATCGCCCGCTGGGCCGCCCGCCAGATCGGCGTCGGCGAAACCGTGCTGCTCGACGCGGGTTCGACGACCGGGGCGCTGGCCAACGAACTGCGCAACGGCCCGGAGCTGACCGTGGTGACGACCGGCATGACGGCCTTGCAGGAGCTGGCCGCGTCCGACGTGGTGACGGTGGAATGCCTCGGCGGCGTGCTCCGCCCGAAGAGCCAGGGGTTCATCGGCCCGCTGGCCGAAGCGGCGCTGGAGCGCCGCACTTTCGACCGGGTCTTCCTGGGCGCCGACGGCGTCACGGCCGACGACGGCATCTGCGAGGCCGACATCCGCCAGACCCGCCTCAAGGAGCTGATGGCGCGCCGCGCCGACCACGTCTACGTGCTCGTCCACGCGGCCAAGATCGGCCGCCGCCCCTTCCACGCCTGGGCCCCACTCCCTCCGAAGTGGACACTCGTGACGGACGCATCGGCCGTCGAAGAGGACCTGGAGCCGTTCCGGGCAAAGGGAATTCGAGTGGTGCTCGCCGACGAAACGGGCAACGACGTTTCGGGCGGCTAGCGCGGTCGGGCATACTCGTCCGGTCGAAGATCACGTGAGATGGGGAGATCTGGGATGACCGCGATGAGCCGGGCCTACCTCGAAGCGGCGGAGTCGGCAGTGCGACTGCTCCGCGACCCGGCGGTTGCCGCGGCCTGGGACCGGCCCAGCGCGCTGGCGGAGTTCAGCGTTCGCGGCCTGGCCGGACACCTGGGCTGCCAGGTCTTGTACAGCTCCCGGCTGCTGGCTGCCGAACCGACGGCGGAGAGGCCGCTGTCCCTCGCCGAGTTCTACGCCGCTGCCGAGGCTTTCAGCACCGGAACCGACTCCGACGTCAACGTCCGCATCCGCAAGCAGGGCGAGGAGGCAGCGGCGCGCGGAGTCGAGGCGCTGGCCGACGAGGTGGCCGCGGCCATCGACGAGCAGCGCACCGCCCTGCCGGCCGAACCGGACGACCGCGTGGTCTCCTTCGGGCCGAGGCCGGTCCTGCTCACCGACTTCCTGGTCACGCGGATGATGGAGATCTCGGTGCACTCCGACGACCTGGCCGTGAGCGTGGGCATCGAGACGCCGGAACTCCCGGAGTCGGTCGTCGAACCGGTGCTCGCACTGCTGTCCGGCCTCGCCGTTCGCCGCCACGGTCAGACGGCGGTGCTGCGCGCGCTGAGCCGCGAGGAACGCGCGCCCGGAACGATCGCAGCGATCTGATCCCTGCGAAGCGCCCGCCGCAGATCAAGGGGTGTATATCATCGGCGCATGCCCGATAAGGCCCGTCCGAACGAAATGCGTGCTTCCAACGCCGACCGCGACGCGGTGGTGCAGCGGTTGCAGGAAGCTGCTGGTGAAGGGCGCATCGACTTCTCCGAGCTGACCGAGCGGGTCGACCGGGCGCTGGCCGCCAAGACCTACGCCGAGCTGGAGCCGCTCACGGCCGACCTGCCGTCCGGGCGCTCCGCGGACCCGGGCGAGCCGCTGCTGCTCAAGGGCGGGTTGCACGGCGCGTCGCGGACCGGCCGGTGGCAGGTTCCGGGGCAGATCAGCGCGCACGGCGGGATGGGCGGGGTGACGATCGACTTCACCCGGACCGACTGCCGCCTGCCGGTCATCGACCTGGAGGCGCACGGCCAGATGGCCGGGGTCACCATCGTCATCCCCGAGGGCTGGGCTGCGGAGACCACCGAGATGGATCCCGGGATCGGCGGGCTGAAGGACAAGACCACGCCCGAGCGGGAAGCCGGTGCCCCGCTGATCCGCCTCAGCGGGACCGGTGGGATGGCAGGCGTGGTCATCCGCCACCCCAACGCCTGGGAACGCCGGAAGCTGCGCCGCCTCTCCTGACCTCGTGCGCGGGTGTGCGGATCGCGGCGTGGAATGATGCCCGGCGTGACTGAGGCGAGCGTGCACGACCACCGCGTGTTGTACGGCTGCATGGGGCTCGGCGGGAGCTGGGACGCCGAACCCCTCGGCGCTGGCGACATCGCCGAGGCCGAGGCCGCGATCCGGGCGGCGCTGGACGCCGGGATCAGCATGTTCGACCACGCCGACATCTACCGGCGCGGCAAGGCCGAAGCGGTGTTCGGCGAGGTCCTGGCCCGCACGCCCGGGTTGCGCGAGCGCATCGTGCTGCAGACCAAGTGCGGGATCCGGCTCGCCGACGGCGACCGGCCCGGGATCTACGACCTGCGCGGTGCCAGCATCGTCCAGCGGGTCGAGGAGAGCCTCGCCCGGCTGCGCACCGACGTGATCGACGTCCTCCTGCTGCACCGGCCGGACCCCCTGGCGGACCCGGAGGACATCGCCAAGGGGCTCATGTCGCTGCACGAGCAGGGCCTGGTCCGCCAGTTCGGCGTGTCCAACATGAACGCCGCGCAGATCGCGCACCTGCAAGCGCACCTCGGCGTGCCGCTGATCGCCAACCAGCTCGAGATGAGCCTGCTCCGCCGCGACTGGGTCGAGTCCGGGGTCCTGGTGAACACCTCCGCGGGCGCGGCGAACGGTTTCCCGGCCGGGACGATCGAGCACTGCCGGATGAACGGCATCGGCCTGCAGGCGTGGGGGCCGCTGGCGAAGGGGCGCTTCACCGGCCGCCAGCAGAGCCCGGCCGAACGGGCGACGGCGCAGCTCGTCGCCGACCTGGCCGAGGCGAAGGGCGTCACCCCGGAGGCCATCGTGCTCTGGTGGCTCCAGCGCCACCCGGCCCGGATCGCGCCGGTCATCGGGACGACGAACCCCGACCGCATCCTGGCCTGCCGGTACGCGGCCGAGCGGGAACCGGAGCTCACCCACGAGGAGTGGTACCGCCTCTGGATCACGGCCCGGGGCGAAGCCCTGCCCTGATCGTCCACATCGGACTCGTCTCGAACGGATGTGCCGACCGAGCGCTCCGGCGCTTCCGGCCGGACAATGCGGGGTGCGTGGTCCGCGACGGGAGGAGGCGGGGCCATGGGCTCGATCAAGGCAGTCGGTCTGGTCCAGCATCCGCGCCGGGACTGCGCCGGAGTGGTCGGGGTGATCGCGGAGTGGGCGGCCGCGCGCGACATCGAGGTCGTCGGCATCGCCGGCGAGACCCGGTCGTCGATCACGGCCCTGACCTCGGAAGACCTGGGGCAGCGGGCTGACCTCGTGGTCAGCCTCGGCGGCGACGGCACCATGCTGCGCGCGCTGCGGATCGCGTGCGGTGACGGCACGCCGGTGCTGGGCGTGAACCTGGGGCGGTTGGGATTCCTGCCCGAGATCGACACGCACGAGCTGGAAGCGGCGCTGTGCGCGATCGACGAGGACCGCTTCACCATCGAGACCCGCTCGGGTCTGCACATCACGAGCCAGGGCCGTTCGGAGATCGCGTTCAACGACGTCGCGCTGCTGCGCTCGCCGGGGCAGGCGATGGCTGCGATCGAGGTGTGCATCGAGGGGCACCCGTTCGTCCGCTACTCCGCGGACGCGATCGTCGTGGCGACCCCGACGGGCTCCACGGCGTACAGCTTCTCCGCGGGCGGCCCGATCGTGTCCCCCAGGGTCGAAGGCCTGCTGATCACGCCGGTGGCGCCGCACTCGGCCTTCAACCGGGCCCTGTTCCTGTCCGAGCGCGAGGCCCTGGCCCTGCAGATCCTGCCCACCAGCGGCGAGCTCGGCGTCGAGGTCGACGGCAGGTTGGTCGCCCGCCCGCAGCCCGGAACCCTCGTCGACATCACCGTCGAACCAGCGGCGGCCCGGGTGATCCGCCTCGGGCGGACCACCTTCTACCAGCGGGCCCAGCGAAAGCTCCGCCTCACCGGCTCCCCGACCGTCTGACCGGGGCCGTCACCTCACGTGGTGCCGATTTCTTGGTGCGCGTGGGGATTCAGCGCGAACGGTCCCGGCCGGACGCCGCTCCGGATGTAGCTTGTTTCTAAGATACGTGATACTAAAGTATCTGCAGGGAATCGACGGAGCAGGGAGATCGACCGTGACGGACTTGAGCCAGGCCGACCGGCTGGTCGCCAGCGTCGGGCGGCACATCGAGAAGATCTGGGACTGGGACGCCTTCCCCGCCAGCCGGGGCTACCCCGAACTGGCCCGGGCGCAGATGCGCTACATCGGTTCCGGCGGTTCGCCCAAGACCGGCGACGAAACCACGTTGGTGCCCAAGCACTTCACCACGAGCCTGCTGTACCAGGATCCGGATCGCTACGCCGCCGTGCACACGCACGAGATCGAGGAGATCTTCCTCATCCACTCCGGCCGGATGGTGGTCAGCTGGGACTTCGACGGGGAGTTCGTCGACATCGTGCTGGGGCCGGGGGACGCGCTGGTCAATCCGGCGGAGCGGGCGCACGGCTTCCGCAACGACGGCCCCGAGCCGATCGTCGCGCAGTTCATGGTCGGCCACCCCAAGCCGATGATGCCGAACTACCGGTCCCACCCGAGCAAGGGCGACGGAGCCCCGGAGTTCCGCCAGCCGTTGCCGGACCCGGCCGACCCGCGGGTGGTCGAGGCGCACCAGTACGTCGTGCGCGGCGCGCAGGCTCCGATCCACTGGCACACCCTGGACAACGGGTCGGAGCTGGCGACCCAGCCGTACGTGCTCCCGGCGGAGCAGGGCGGCGTCGTGCCCAGCATCCGGTTCAGCCTGGAGTTCCTGCACCTGCCCGAGCGGGCCGAGACGCTGACCTACACCTTCGACCACGAGGTCGCGTTCATGGTCTGGGAAGGCCAGGTGGCGGTGGAGTTCACCGACGGGGAGCAGGCCGCGTCGACGCTGCTCGGTGCGCGCGACCTGGTCCTGGTCGAGGCGGGGCAGACGTTCCGGCTGCGCAACAGCGGTGCCGGGGTGGCCAAGCTGTCGGCGGCGCTGGGCACCGCGACGCCGGCTGCCGATCGGTGGACCAACGCCGGCTGAGCGCTCTTCGGCTATTTCGTCTCGATGGCTTCCCGCACCGACCCCTCGAGCAGGGCGAGCGCCCGCTCGATGGTCTCGCGGTCGTCCTGGCCCAGGTGGGCGAGCAGCAGCTCTTCGCGATCCAGGTGGCCGCTGAGAACGCGATCGATGAGCTTGCGGCCCGCCGGGGTCAGTTCGGCGTAGCTGACCCGGCGGTCGGTCGGGTGCTGGCGGCGGCGGATCAGCCCGTCCGCCTCCAGCGCGTCCAGCCGCCCGGTCATCGCACCGGAGGTGACGAGCGCGGATGCGGCCAGCTCGGACGGCGTCTTCCGGTACGGTTTGCCGCCGCGGCGCAGGTTGCACAGGATGTCGAAGGAACCGGGGTTCAGCCCGAACGACTTCAGGTAGCCGCGGAGGCTGCCGGAAGCGAGGTCGGCGATCCGCCGGACCCTGCCGAAGATCGCGATCGGGGAGGCGTCGAGGTCCGGGCGCTGTTCCCCCCACTGCGCGAGCACCTCTTCAACCGGGTCCATTCGTCGTCGACTCCTCGTAGGCCAGGGGTTGAACGGAGCTTAACCGATGGTCGCAGCTCGCTCGTGCAGAAGCTGCTGACCACCAAGTCGTCGCTGCCTGCACGCAAGCATTGATCACGACGTTCTGCGAGGAGCACCCGTGACGAACTCCCCATCACTGCGCGTCGGTCTTCTCGGCTTCGGTTCGATCGGGGCCAAGGTAGCGTCGGAATTGGACGCCGGAGCCGTGCCGGGCGCTCGGGTCGCGGCCGTGCTGCGCCGCCGAGCCGACGCAGGTCCGTCCGCTGTGGACAGCCTCGCCGAGTTGCTGCGCCGCTGCGACGTCGTGGTGGAAGCGGCGGGACCGGCCGTGCTGCGGGAGGTCGCGGCGCAGGTGCTGGACACCGGCCGGGACCTGGTCGCGGTGTCCGTCGGCGGCCTGTTCGAGGACGGCTTCGTGGACCGGCTGCCCCGGCGCGGGCGGCTGGTGCTGTGCTCAGGCGCGATCGGCGGCCTCGACCTGCTGCGCGCGGCGGCCTTCGCCGGGCCGCTCCGCCGGGTGCGGATCACCTCCCGGAAGAAGCCGCGATCGCTGCTGCAGCCGTGGATGGAAGCCTGGGTGGCGGACCGGCTGAAGACGATGGAACCGGGCGACGAGCCGGTGGAGCTGTTCGACGGCGGTGTCGCGCAGGCGGTGCAGCTGTTCCCGAACAACGTCAACGTGGCCGCGACAGTGGCTTTCGCCGCCGGTGATCGCGCACTGGTCGAGGTCTGCGTGGTCGCCGACCCGGCTGCGACCCGCACTGCGCACGTCATCGAGATCGACGGGTCGATCGGCAGCTACCGCTTCGAGATCGCCAACGACCCGTCGCCGCGCAATCCCGCATCCAGTGCGGTGGTCGCCTATTCGGTGCTGCGCAGCATCGCCGATCTCAGGGCGACCGGCGTTCGGATCGGCTGATCGGCCGGTCCTGCTCCCGGAAGCAACCCGAATCGAGGAGCCCGACATGACGGATCCCGCCGCGGTCCCCGAGCGCTCGGGACTGCACCTGGTCGAAGCGGGCAGCGGGCCCGATCTCCTCTGCCTGCACGGGATCGGCTCCTGCGCGGAGTCGTTCCGCCCGCAGCTCGACGGCTTGGCCGGCACGGCGCACGTCATCGCGTGGGACGCCCCGGGGTACGGCAGATCGGCCGATCCGGAGTCCGAAGTGGACATCACCGGCTTCGCCGATGCCGCCGCGGACGTCATCCGCAGTCGTGCCAGCGGTTCTGCGCACCTGCTCGGTGTCTCGTGGGGTGGGGTGATCGCGCAGGCGCTGGCGCTGCGCCATCCCGGGCTGGTCAGGAGCCTCGTCCTGGCCGACTCCAGTCGGGGCAGCGGCCGGACTCCGGCAGGTGCCGTGAAGATGCGCGCCAGGGCAGCCGAACTCGCTGAACTCGGCCCGGAGGAGTTCGCCCGCCGCCGCGCGCCGCGCCTGTTGTCCGAGCAGGCACCGCCCGAGCTCGTCGAGCGGGCCATCGCCATCATGACCGGGGCGCTCCGGTTGCCCGGTTACCGCTACGCGGTGGAGGCGATGGCCGACGCGGACACCTCGCCCCGGCTCGCCGAGATCCGAGTCCCCACCCTGGTCCTGTGCGGGGACCGCGACCGGGTGACCGGGATCCCGGAGAGCCGGGCGCTGGCCGACGGCATTCCCGGCGCGGTGTTCGAGACCATCTCCGGCGCCGGGCACCTGGCCAACCAGGAGCGGCCGGAGTCGTTCAACGCCCGGGTCTCGTCCCACATCGACGCCGTCGAAAGCCTGCGCGACGATCAGGCGGTCTGACCTGGCTGCGGTTTCAGCACTGCGGGTTGGTCCGCCGGAGGGTGCTCGGCCGAGGTGTGCGGTCCACGTCCCCTGAGCAGAGCGACCGCTCCGAGCAACGTGAGCACCTGGGTCGCCGCGAGCAGCCCGTATCCGGCGGCGAACCCTTGGTTGCCGCCCAGTGCGATGGCCACGCCCATCAGCATCGGCAGCAGCGCGGACACCAGGTTGCCGATGCCGTTGATGACGCCGTAAGCGCTGCCGACGGTGCCCGGCGGCGCGTACTGCTGCACCAGCGTCGGAATCGCCGGCCCCTGCAGGCCCCAGAACCCGTTGGCCAGGATCAGCATGGCCGCCGCCAGCCAACGCGACTCCGCGAACATGACCGTGGTGGCGCACAGCGCGGTGCCCACGCTGCCGATCACCAGCACGATCGGCACTCGGCGAGGTGACACGCGGTCGATGACGTACCCGCCGAGGAAACCGGATGCCAGGCTGACCACGAACGGCAGCGCCGACAGCGCGCTCATCTGCGCCAACGAGAAGTGCCGTGCCTGCAGCAAGTACGACGGGAGCCAGGACGTGCTGCCCCACAGGTAGCCGAGCGTGGCGACCTCGATCAGCAGGATCCAGCCGAGCTTCGGCGTGCGCAGCGCCGCCGTGAACCGCTGGACGGCTGGTTGCCGGACGCCCGTTCGCCGCCGGGAGACTCGGATGAACGCCGCGACCAGCGGCAGTCCCACCACCAGGTTGAGCGCGGCGAGCAGCAGGAACGAGCCGTGCCAGCCGAACTGCACCACGGCGAAGGTGATCACCGGAATGCCCACCGCTGTGCCGATGGACACGCCCATCGAACTGACGGCGTTGGGCTTGCCCCACGTGCCTTCTGCGAACTGGTCCTTGACGTACATGGTCTTCAGCGAGAACAGCGGTCCCTCGCTGGCCCCGAGCAGGAACCGCAGCGTCAGCAGCAGTACCGCGCCACCGGCGTACGGGGAGACGAGGGTGAACAGCGCCCAGCACAGCAGGCTGACGATCAGGCCGCGTCGTACGCCGAACACCGCTTCGTACCACGGCGTGATCAGCATGGCCGCGATCCCGTAGCCGACCAGGAAGAGGGTCATCAGCGCGCCTTGCACCGCGCGGTTCCCCTCGATCCCGAAGTGCTGGGTGAAGTCGGAATCGGTGATCAGCACCGACACGTTGACCCGGTCGATGTAGGAGATCGCCACGACGACCAGCAGCGTGAGCACTCCCAGCCACCGGGCCAGCGAGCCGGTGCGCTGCCCGCCTTCCCTCAGTGCGGTCACGTGG
>NZ_JAQGLA010000013.1 GCF_027853915.1 Saccharopolyspora oryzae | reverse complement strand
ATCTCGGGGTTCGCCGGGAGCGCGACCAGCTCGTCCGGCTCGCTCCCGGCATGCCGCAACTCCCACTCCCGGACCTCGGGGGCGACGTGCCGCATCAGGATCGACGAGATCCGCACCTGGTCGGCGTCACCGCGCTGCGCGCTGTAAGCCAGCAGATCACCGCCGACGCCGTCGATGGTCAACCCGCGCCGCAGCTCGACGGCCAGGGCGTCGAGCTGCTCCTGGAGCTGCTGTTCCGGCACGGCGCCCTTCCCTTCGCGATCTCTCCTACAAGTGTAGGAGAGGCCGCTCACAAGTCCGAGCGTTCTGCCGGTGTCCTGACGCCTCGCCGCTCCCTACGGTTGACGGAACGCACTGGTCAGACAGGTGGCTGGACTGGTGGTGCACCACTGGCTCGGCCAGGGAGGAGCGTCGGACATGACAGCACTCGCCCACCGCCCGTGGGTGCCCGAACACGCCGAGCGCCGGGTCCGCGCGGTTGCCGGAGCCGCGGCCGCCGCAACACCGACCGGTCTGCTGGCCGAGCTGGACCACCTGGTCGAGGAGAACCGGCAGATCCACGACGTCGACTCGATCAACCTCAACCCGGCCACCAACATCATGAACCCGCGGGCCGAGGCCATGCTGTCGGCGAACCTGGGATCCCGCCCGTCGCTGGGTTATCCGGGTGACAAGTACGAGATGGGCCTCGAGGCGATCGAGCAGATCGAGGTCATCGCCGCCGAGCTCGTCGCCGAGGTCTTCGGCGCCCGCTACGCCGAGATCCGCGTGGCCTCCGGTGCGCTCGCCAACCTCTACGCCTTCATGGCCACGTGCGAACCGGGCGACACGATCATCGCTCCGCCCGCCACCATCGGCGGCCACGTCACCCACCACGCCGGCGGCTCGGCCGGGATGTACCGGCTCAACACCGTGCCGGCACCGGTCTCGCCCGACGGCTACACCGTCGACGTCGACGCCCTGCGCACCCTGGCGCACGAGGTGAAACCGAAGCTCATCACGATCGGCTCCAGCCTGAACCTCTACCTGCACCCGGTCGGATCGATCCGCGGCATCGCCGACGAGGTCGGAGCGCGGGTGCTCTTCGACGCCGCCCACCTGTGCGGTCTGATCGCGGGCAAGGCCTGGCAGCAGCCCCTGGTCGAGGGTGCGGACCTGATCAGCTTCAGCACCTACAAGAGCCTCGGAGGTCCGGCCGGCGGTGCGGTCGTCACCAACGACCCGGAGCTCGCCGAGCGCCTCGACAAGATCGCCTTCCCCGGGCTGACCGCGAACTTCGACGCGGGCAAGGCGGCCGCACTGGCCGTCACCATGCTCGACTGGAAGGTCGCGGGTGAGGCGTACGCGGCCGCGATGGTGGACACCGCCGCCCGGCTCGCCGCCGAGTTGGAGAAGGCCGGACTTCCGCTGTTCGCCGGTTCCCGCGGGACGACCCGTTCGCACCAGTTCGCCATCCGCGCGCAGCAGTGGGGCGGTGGCCAGGCCGCCGCGAAGCACCTCCGCGAGGCGAACCTGCTCGCCTGCGGGATCGGACTGCCGGACAGCCCGGTCGAGGGCGACGTCAACGGCCTGCGGATGGGGACCCCCGAGCTCGTCCGGCTCGGCATGGAACCCGACGACATGGCCGACCTGGCCGGGCTGATCGCCCGCGGCCTGGACCGCAACGGCGACCCGACCGCGGTCGCACCGGACGTCGCTGCCTGGCGCAAGCAGTTCACCGGCGTGCACTACACCGCGGACCGACCGAGCTGACTCCCTCTGCCGTCGGGTCACCGGCCCGACGGCAGGGGCGGCGGCCCGACCTGGCCGCGCTCACCGTTCGCGGGGAATCCCCGCCTTCTGATCTGTCCCGTCCTCGACCTTCGAGGGCTCGACGACCCACCTCCACCATCGGAACGGGAACGAGCATGTCCAAAGACGTACAGCTCACCGACGAAGGCCTCGCGCAGGGCCTGCAGACCCGCCACACCCGCATGATCGCGATCGGCGGCGCGATCGGTGTCGGCCTCTTCCTCGGTTCGGGCGCCGGCATCGAGGTCGCGGGCCCCTCCCTCATCCTGGCCTACGCGCTCGTCGGCGCATTCATCTTCGTCGTGATGCGGGCGCTGGGCGAGTTGTTGCTCTACCGCCCGGTTTCGGGCAGCTTCGCCGACTACGCCCGCGAGTTCCTCGGCCCGGCTTGCGGTTTCGTCACCGGCTGGGGTTACTGGATCACGTGGGGCCTGATCGGCATGACGGAGATCACCGCGGCCGGGATCTTCGTGAAGTTCTGGTTCCCGGGCTTTCCCCAGTGGATCACCGCGCTGATCGCACTCGTCGTCCTGGTCCTGCTGAACCTCGCCAAGGTCGGCGTGTTCGGCGAGGCCGAGTTCTGGTTCGCCTCGATCAAGATCGTCGCGATTCTCGGTCTGATCGCGGGCGGGCTCACCGTGATCCTCTTCGGACTCGGGCCCGCCGGCGGATCGGCGACGTTCTCCAACCTTTTCGCCCTCGACGTCCCCGGCACAGCGGGCGGTTTCCTGCCGTTCGGCGTGCTCGGCTTCCTGCTCGCGATCCAGATCGCCGTCTTCTCCTACCAGGGTTCCGAGCTGGTCGGCATGACAGCGGTGGAGACCAAGGACCGCGAACGCGCCATCCCGAAGGCGATCAACTCGGTGCCGCTGCGGATCGTCCTGTTCTACCTCGGTTCGCTGGCCGTGCTGATGTCGGTCGTGCCGTGGCCCCAGTTCAACTCCGAGGACAGCCCGTTCGTCCAGGCGCTGACCCAGATCGGCGTGCCGGCCGCCGCCGGGATCCTGAACTTCGTCGTCCTGACCTCGGCCCTGTCGTCGTGCAGTGCGGGCGCGTTGTACTCCAACGCACGGCTCCTCAAACGACTCGCCGACGACGGCATGGCTCCGAGGCGGTTCGGCGCGCTCAACGCCAACCGCGTCCCGGCCGCCGGGGTGCTGGCGTCCGGCTCCTTCATGCTCTTCGGCGTCGTGCTCAACGCCGTCGTGCCGGAACAGGCATTCGAGTACCTGCTGGCCATCTGCTCGCTCGCGGCGCTGTGGACGTGGGGCGTCATCCTCGCCTGCCACATCGCCTACCGCCGCAAGGTGAAGGCGGGGCAACGTCCCGCATCGCCGTACCAGCTGCCCGCCGCTGGTGTCCTGGCCCCGGCGGGCATCGTCTTCCTGGCGACCGTCGTGGTCCTGATGGCCTTCGACGAAAGCGCCCGCATCGCCTTGTTCGCACTACCCCTGTGGGCCGCACTGCTGGCCGCCGGATACTTCCTGTCCCGCCGCTTCAACCCGCGCCACGCCGAATTCGAGCAGAAGTCCGAACGCGACGAGCAGTACGCCCGCCGACAACTGCAACGCAACGCCGAGGTCACGACCGCCGACCCGGGCTGATCCCACCCCTTCGAGGAGACCTCCGCCGGAGGACGCACCGTCGAAGGGTCGCTCATGGCTGTCTGGTCGGGTAGCGGACTTCGAAGGTCACGACACCGTCGTCGGTTCGCCACGGGCCGTGTGGCATACCCGGTGGCCGGCAGGCGTACATACCAGCGGAGAAAGTCCGGCCGAGGGTGAGGTCCGCGAACGAGCCCTCGGGGATGTAAACCTCTTCCCAGAAGTCATGGCATTGAACGCCCATGGGTGTGGAGTCCGCACCTGGGGAGTAGCGCAGGATCCGCTGGCTCGTCGAAGTGGTGACTACGAGCCGATGCCCACGGTCGTCACCCCGATGAAGGACACCAATGCTGGTCCACAGAGGACTCTTAGATCGAAGCTTGCGATTTTGTCGCCCTGCTCCGGGGAGAGCGGCTTCGCTGCGCCCATGATGATGCCGATCGAGGTGAAGTTCAGCGCCGCCCCGATGCGGAGACAAGAGGGTCTCCGCAGGCTTTGACCTGCGAAGACCCTCTCTACCGTCAGGACGGCGGGATTCGAACACCAGCTCGGTCCACAAGGGACGCTCGCCAGCGAAAACCGAGGAACCCCAGGACAACCCGGTGCAGATCAGTGTCGTTCGACGCAGTACCGCGCACTCGGTCCCGACGCTGAAACCGCCGCGCTACCGTTCCCGGGCGCTCTCGTCCAGCAGGAGTTCCACCAGTTCGTGCGGCGAGACCGTACTGGGCCAGGGGGTGAGCGAGCCGGCGGTCTGCCAGCGCAGGATGAAGGAATTCCGTTCCTCGGGTGTGCTCCCGCCGTGCCCTCCCTGGTCCAGGTGCCCGTGATCCGCAACCACCACCAGGAGCCAGTTCTCGGCGTGTTCATCCGCCCGGGCCTGCACGGCCCGACGGATGCGGCCGATGTGCCGGTCAACCCGGGCCAGTGCCGCCTGGTACTGCTCGCTGCGGGCGCCGTAGACGTGCCCGGCGTCGTCCACATCGCAGAAGTACACGAAGGCCACGTCGGGAACGCTGTGGGACGTGAGCGCCGCGAGGGTGAAATCGGTGATCTCGGCGTCGATGCTGACGTATCCGTGGGTTTCACCGTCGCGGGAGACGACGGTGTGCAGGCCGGCTTTCTGCTGCTCGAGCCGCTGGTGGATGACCGGCCCCAGCCCGTCCGGGGAGACGAGCGGCGGCCAGCCCGCGGCAGCGAAAGTCCTGGTCGACGGGTTCCTGAAGAAGGCTCGCGAGAGCAGGTCCGGATTGCTGTAGAGCCGGTGCCCCACGAAGGAGTTGTCCTTCACCCCGTGCTCGGCGTGAGTCGTCCCCGTGAGGATGGAGGACCATCCCGGGCCGGACATGGTGGGCACTTCCATCACCATGGGCTGAAGTTCGCCCTCGGCAGCCATGGCGCGCAAAGCCGGGGCGGCCGGGGAATCCGCTGCGAGGTCCCAGCGGAGCCCGTCGATGCCCAGCAGGATGATCCGGGGCCGGACAGCGGCAGGAGGCGTGGGGCGAGTCGGCATGTTCACTGTCGTCACCGGTTTCGTGGTCGGGGTGGTCATCGCTCGGAACCCCTTGCCCGTGCCAGGAGCGGGAGCGTGACCTCTTCGAGGGAAGTGATGATCGTGCGGCCGGGGGCGGCGTCGATCGGGACGGTGGAAGGTACGACGACGACGGGGCAGCCGGCTGCTTCCGCTGCGGCGAGGCCAACGGGTGAGTCCTCCACCACCACGCACTCAGCAGGCTGGGCTCCCAGCCGTCGCGCGGCCTCCAGGTAGGGATCAGGGGCAGGCTTCGAGACGGTGGTGTCCTCGAAGGCCACGACGAGCTCGAACAGCTCACGTCCGAGCCGTTCCCGGACCAGCTCCACCACGCGGCGGGGCGAGGCCGTCACGATGGCCGCGGGGATCCCCTGCCCCGCCAGGAGGTGGAGCAGCTGCAGGGCTCCTGGCCTGGGCACGACCTCCAGGGCCACGAGGCCTGCGAAGGTCTCGTCGAGCGTTTCGGCGAGTGCGCTGGCAGACGGCGCCGCGGCCATCGTGGACGCGAGGTACGCGGCCGTGTGCTGGGACGGGCGCCCGACAACATCAGGCCGGTCCTCCGGTCCGAGCGTCCTGCCCAGGTCGTCGGCCACCGTCTCGACGGCGTCCCACCACAGCCGTTCGGTGTCCACGAGGGTGCCGTCCATGTCGAAGAGCACAGCTGCGGGCAGAGCATTTCCGGCGCCTTCCGGTGCCGCATGGGCCTGCACGCCGTCAGGCAGGGCGGTGCTGTCCTGGTGCGGCATCATGCGGTGGCTTCCTCCTCCCTGGCCTGGTCGATCAGGACAGGGCGTTCCGGGAGGCTGAGCCGGACACGTGAACCGACCGGAACGGTGGACGCCACGGCGGTGGGGACATCGGCGAGGGCTTCCCGGCCGCTGTCCAGGCGCACCGTGAGGCGCGTCGTCGCTCCCCGGAAGGACGCAGCCACGACTCGTGACCGGCTTTCCGGAGCAGCGCTGACAGCGAGGGCTTCGGGCCGGACGAGGACGTCGATGTCGCGGGTGCCGTGCGCGGTGGCCGCACTGCCGTTCCGAGCGGGGAGGTGCGCTTGGACAGGGCGGGTGAGATCCAGAACGTCCACGTGGGTGCCGTCGCTGTTGAGACGGCCGGGAAGGCGGCTCGTGGTGCCGACGAACTCGGCGACGAAGGAGGTGGCAGGTGCGTTGTAAAGCTCGTCCGGCGTGGCGCACTGTTCCAGGCTGCCTGCCCGCATGACGGCCACCCGGTCCGATATGGACAGTGCCTCCTCCTGGTCGTGCGTGACGAACAGCGTGGTGATGCCCAGGTCCAGCTGGAGACGGCGGATCTCGTCGCGCAGGGACTTCCGGACCTTCGCATCGAGCGCGGAGAGCGGTTCGTCCAGCAGCAGCACCCGGGGCTCCAGGGCGAGAGCGCGGGCGAGGGCCACCCGTTGCTGCTGGCCGCCGGAGAGTTGCCGCGGGTAGCGGCCGGCCTGAGTGGGAAGTCCGACGAGTTCGAGGAGTTCGTGGGCCCGGGCCCGGCGCTTCGCACCGGGGACGCCTTGCATGCGCATTCCGAAAGCGACGTTGTCGGCGGCGGTGAGGTGCGGGAAGAGGCTGTAGGACTGGAACACCATGCCGACGTCACGCCGGTGTGCGGGGTGACCCGCGATGTCGCTGCCGTCCAACAGGACCTCACCGGAGTCGGGGTGTTCGAAACCGGCGACCACGCGCAGCGCCGTCGTCTTCCCGCAGCCGGAAGGGCCGAGGAGGGCGAGCATCTCGCCGGGGTTGATCGTGAGGCTGAGTCCGTCGAGGGCCGTGGTGGCGCCGAAGGATCGGCGCAGTTCGCGGAACTCCAGGCCCGCGCTGCAAGTGGCAGCTGGGGGCCGGGAGCTGGTGGCGCGCGTCATGAAGTCTCCTTGAGCGCTTTGGAGCGGCCGAGCTTCGCGACCGCGATGAGGATGAGCCAGGTGCCGATCAGGCCGACCATGGAGACGGCGACGGACAGCTGGGCGTGGGCACCGCTGATCGCAACGGTCCAGACGGCGAAGGGCTCGAAGCCGAGCAGTGCGGAGACCGCGTATTCCCCGAGGACCAAGGCGATGGTCAGGAAGGCGGTGTTCAGCAAGGCTTCCCGGAGGTTCGGGAGGATCACGAGGAACAGGGCCCGGGGCCAGGACGCCCGGCAGGACCGCGCGGCCTCGACCAGGACTTTCAAGTCGATCGCGGTCAGCCCGGATTCCAGTGTCACGTAGGCCAGGGGCAGGGCCATGAGCGTGTAGGCGAGCACCAGGATCAACGGGAAATCGGGCTGTTGGAGGGCGGCCAGCACGGGGAACCCCGGGGTGTCGTAGAGCCAGTCGGTTCCCCAGCGCAGGACCGTGGTGATTCCGGCACCGAGAGCCACCGCCGGGACGACGAGCGGGAGCATGCAGACGACTGCGACCACGGCTTTCGCGCGAGGGACGGCAAGGCGTACGGCGAGCAGGGCCGGAAGCAGCAGGCCGAGTACGAGCAGGACCGTGGCGGCGGCCAGGAGCAGTGTCAGGCCGAGACTTCCAGCGAGCCCGTCGGTGGTGAAGATCGCGGTGTAGGCGTCCAGGCCGGGCGTCTGCCGAGGGTCGCCGAGCCCGAAGGTGAAGGCCAGTGCGCAGACGATGGGGACCAGGAAGTAGACCCCGGCTGCGGTGAGGACGACGTTGGCGCGGAGTCGGGATTCCCCGGTCCGCGCCGGGCGCGAGCCGGTCAGGACAGCCATTTCGAACTCCTCCGCTGCAGCAGGAGCTGGATGCCCATGACGACCCCGGCCACGATGATCATGTTCATGCCGAGCGCGAGGGCGACGTTGCCCTGGCCCACGAGGACGTCACCCGTCAACGCCGAGGCGATCTTCACGGTCACCAGGGGGATGGAGCTCCCCACCATGGCGGCAGCCGTCGCATAGGCGCTGAAAGCGCTGCCGAACAGCAGGACGAAGCCGCTGAGCAGCGTCGGGAACAGGACGGGGAAGGCCACGTGCCGCCAGTACTGGAAGCCGGTGGCGCGGTTGTTCTGCGCGGCCTCCCGCCACTGGGGTTTGAGGCCGTCCAGCGCCGGCGTCAAGGTGAGCACCATGAGCGGGATGAGGAAGTACAGGTAGACGATCGCCAGTCCCCAGAAGGAGTACAGGCTCCAGCCCTTGTCCGCGAGACCGAAGAATCCGGTGAGCACGCCGGCATTGCCCAGGGTGGCGACGAAGGCGAAAGCGAGGGGTACGCCGCCGAAGTTCGCGATCACACCGGAAGCCGAGAGCACCGCCTCGCGCAACCCGCGGAAGCGCGAGGTGACGATGGCACAGGCGATCGGCAGGCTGACGACTGTTGCGATGAAGGCGGAAAGCGCGGAGAGCTTGACGCTTCCCAGCAGGCTCTCCAGGTACGGACCGTCGAAGGAGGCGGCGAAGTTGGCCCCGGTGAACTCGGTGGCGCCGGTGTCGGTCGTGATGGTGACCGAGCCGACGGCCATGGCCGTCACGGGCAGGCCGAGCACGATCACGGCGAAGGCCAGCAGGGGGGCGACGCCGAGCCAGCCAGTGGCAGGCCTGCGGCCTCGGCGCCGGGGCGTCTGGGTCTCCTGGCGCCGGGACGCGCTGGGTGCATCGGCGATGGCGGTGGGTGTGGCAGTCGTCATCAGGAAACGGCCTTCGCCCAGCCATTGGACACTGCGGTCTTGGCCGCCTGGCCCTGCGCCTCCGTGGGGAACGAAACCTTGTCCTCGTTGACCTGGGGCAGGCGGTCGAGCGAGCTCTTGTCCACCGTGCCGTCGGCGACCATGGCGGGCAGCAGCACGGGGCGGGCGTATCCCTTCAACCAGAGGTTCTGTCCCTCGGGGCTGTAGAGGAATTCCTGCCACAGGCGAGCGGCGGCCGGGTGCGGCGCCCACTTGACGATCGCCTGGGAGTAGTACTGGGCGAAAACTCCGTCTTCGGGGATGGCGACCTTCCACTCGATCCCCTTGGCCTTCAGCTCATCGGAGTAAGCCGCGTTGCGGTAGTCCCAGACGACGGTGATGGGCGTTTCGCCCTTTTCCATCGTCGCGGGTGTCGCCTCGACGGGGTTGAAGTTGCCGGCCTGCTTCAGCTTCGCGAAGAAGTCGATGCCGGGCTGGATGTTGTCGAAGGAGCCGCCGTTCGCGAGAGCCGCGGCGAACACGGAACCGAAGGCGGAAGCGGACTCCGCCGGGTTGCCCGTGAGCGCGACCTTGCCCTTGTACTGCGGGTCCAGGAGCTCCGAGAACTTGGTCGGGCACTTCGCGACGCGACCTGCATCGCAGCCGATGGAGACGTAGCCGCCCATGTCGTTGTACCAGAGACCCGCGGCGTCCTTCTGGGAGTCCGGGATCTTGCCGAAGGACGTCACCTTGTACGGGGCGAGCAGGCCTTGTTTCGCGGCAGCGACGTCGAAATCGTGCCCGACGTCGATGACGTCCGGCGAGCGTTCCTGCCCCTTGCGGGAGGACACCGCGGTGATCTCGTCCTGGCTGGAGGCATCCGGGTTCTCGACCTCGACCTCGACGCCGTACTTCCTCTCGAAGGTGGAGATGACCTCGCCGTAGTTGGCCCAGTCCTTCGGAAGCGCGATGGCGTTCAGCTTTCCTTCCTTCTTCGCAGCGGCGATCAGGGCATCCATGCCGCCGCCTCCTTCGACCGAGCTCGCGGTCCGCCAGTTCGAGTCGGAGGCGCCGTTCCCGGACGAACACGCAGCCAGTCCGGACAGCAGCAGGGCCGCGGCCCCGAGGGCGCTGACACGGCGGAGGGTCGCCTTCATCCAAATCCCCTAAAGTTGGCTATACAACTTGCAGCCACCACTGTCATCGGGCCGGGTGTCCTGCCGGTGAACGGATGGGTGCGCGAGGAGGAACTGTCGGCGGGCAATCGGTGGAAAAACGTTCGTCCGCGCGACAAAGGGGCACGACGGTCTATCTTGTGTGGATGGTCAGCGAAACAGCCGGAGGGAACGGCAAGCGGAGCGGGGCAGGAGCCGTTCGGTATCAGAAGTTGGCAGCCGAGATGCGGCGCGCGATCGAAGCGGGAAAGTTCGGCAACGACGGACGCCTGCCCAGCGAGGAAAGTCTCGCGGAGCAGTACGGGGTCTCCCGCGGCACCGTTCGCAATGCCCTGGCGCAGCTTCGAGCGAACGGGCTGGTCACCTCCCGCAGGGGAACCCGGCGGGTGATCCTGGGGACCGCGCGTACCCAGAGCTTCCACGAACTGCTGAGTTTCACCAGCTGGGCACGCTCCCTGGGCGAGGAGCCCGGCGCCCGGACCATCCACGCTCGCGTTCGCGCAGCGACCGCGGTTGAGGGAGAGCGCCTGCAGCTCGATCCGGGGGACGACATCACCGATGTGCTCCGTCTCAGGTTCCTCGGGCGCGTTCCGGTCATGCTTGAACGCACCATCTACCCGCTACAGGTCGGCGAGGCCGTCGAAGCCCTGGCGCCGGATTCCCTCTCGCACACCGGCGCCCTCGATGCGTCCGGCGTCGTCTTCGCGGACAGCGAGCACACCATCGACATCGTCGCTGCCGATGCGACCGACGTCCGGCTGCTGGGCTGCGCCGAGGGCACCGGCCTCCTCCGCGAAGTCCGCCGGGCCACCGACCCCACCGGCGCACCCCTGTTGTGGTCGGACGACCGTTTCCTCCCCGGAACCGTCTCCTTCACCGTCCACAACTCGGCCGCGGTCAGCTCCCTCGCCCGACGCAGGGCACCGCGCTGACCGCGCGCACTCCGCACCGGCCTGCTGGTAGTAGCGGTTGGCCGCAGGCCGGTGCATGAAGACCGCAGCGCACAACGGCGGGATTGCGGCCAGTAGCGCTAGCGCGTGCTCCGTGGCCGACGCGAGGATCGCGGCCAGGACAGCGAAAACGCTCAGGACTGTCAGCCAGGTTCGAGCCTTCCTCCTGCCGCAGCGAGCTTTGGCGACAAGCCAGAGGTGCAAGCCGAGGAACCCCAGGAAGAGGGCAGTCCCCACGACTTCACCGGTTTCGATGTATTCCACCCCATATCGGAGCCTCCCGGCCAGCACGGCCGCGAAGAAGCCGACGGCGACGACATCAGCCCCCATCCAGAGCCAAAAAGCAATCACGACGTCACGGGGCGGCGCGAGCACCGCCCGCGAAGGGGAATCCGTCGGCATCGCGCAAGCGGACCCGACGCAACCATCGGCGCAATTTGCTCGTCGGGCCGCTTTCTCGTGCATCAAGAATTCCTCCGAGTATCAGCAGCGAGATCGAATTGCGTTGCGGGCGAGGCAGCACTGGCTTTCACAACACCGAGGTGCCGGATTCCCGGGAGGGCCCGGTCCACGGGCCGACCAGGATGGCGCCAGGACAGGTTGGCGCCACGCCGGATCCCAGCTCCCCCCTCTCGGCGCATGGTGCCGGGATCCGGCGAGCGATTCCGCCCCCCGGCACCTAGTTTCACCGATGAATGTCCGCATCCCGTGCGGACCGTGTCATCATCTTGTAACGAGGTGCAGGAACAGATCATCGAGTTCGGCTCCCGAACCACCGCCTTCGCCGGGTGCGGAGAGCATGCGACAATCGTGGCGTGCACCGTTCGAGCCCGAGATCTGCCTCGTCGTGGCGCCGACTCGCGACGGTGCTGGCGGGAATCTCGCTGGTCGCCGGATGCGGTGGCGCGGCGACGAGCGAGGTGAGCGATGCCGGGGATCCTCCGACCGGCATCGCGGTTGGCCCGACGCTGTACTACCTGGAAGGCAACGCCCTGCGCCCGGTGATCGTGCCGACGGGCGGCACCACTTTTGAGGACGTGCCATACGGCAAGCTCGGTGATGTGCGGGGCGCGGTGCAGTACCTGATGCTCGGTGCAGGACTCAGCGGTTACGAGGAGACCGAGGGGCTTCGTACCGAGGTTCCCAAGCTCGGCGCGGCGCTGGTGGACGTGAACGTCGTCGTGACCGATCGTGTGATCACCGTGGTTCTGCCGTCCTACGACCTGTCACCGCTGGCCGTCGACCAGGTCGTGTGCACGGCCCTCGCGGTCGATTCAGCGCGCGGCGGAACGATGCGGGGAACGACCGTCGACATCCTGCTGCACAAGGGAATCACAGGTGATCGGATCGCCGACCGCACCTGTCCAGCGATGAGCTGAGCCAGCCACGGCACGCGGCTCCGCATTGAGAACTAGATCAGTCCGCTCGCATCGTCGTGGCGCGGAAGTCGGAGCACGAACCTGGCGCCGCCTTCCGGCCGGTTGCCGGCTTGGATGTCGCCGCCGTGCAACCGGGCGTTGGCCTGGGCGATCGCGAGTCCGAGGCCGCTGCTCTCCGAGCGCGTCCGCACCGAGTCCGCCTTGTAGAACCGGTCGAACACGTGCGGCAGCACTTCGGGACGCAGCCCGGGCCCGTGGTCGGTGACCTCCAGCTCGATCCAGTTCTCGGTGGCCCGGAGCACCGCGGAAACCGGCGGTCCGCCGTGGCGCAGGGCGTTGCCCACCAGATTCGCGATGATGACGTCCAGCCGGCGCCGGTCCAACCTGGCGAACAATCCGTCCGGCAGCTCCAGTTGCACGGCGTCGGTCCATCGCCGGGAGTCGAGCGTCGTCCGCACCGCTTCACCGACATCGACGTTCTCCTCCACCAGCTGGGCTGATCCCGCGTCGAACCGCGAAACCTCGATCAGGTCTTCGACCAGTCGGGTCAGCCGGCGGGTTTCCCCCACGAGGAGTCGGGCCGATCTGGCCGCGTTGTCCGGCATGCGGGAAGCCTCTCCCTCGAGGATGTCGGTCACCGCGATCATCGCGCTCAGCGGAGTGCGCAGTTCGTGGGAGACGTCGGCGACGAATCGGCGGGAGTCGGCTTCCATGCGCCGGAGTTCGGCAACGATGCGTTCCAGCTCCGCAGCGGTGTTGTTGAAGGTGCTCGCGAGTTCTGCCAGCTCGTCGTTGCCGCGGACCTGGAGCCGTGCGGTGAGGTCTCCGTCGGACAGCCGGAGCGTTGCTCGGCGGAGCTCGCGCACCGGTCGCAGCACTCCCCTGGCGGACAGCAGCGCGACAAGCACGGCCAGCGGCACCGCGAGCACACCCGTCAGCCACGCCGTGCGGGCCTGCTCGTTGATCTGCTGCTGGATGGCCGACAGGTCGTGGACGACGTACACCTCCAAACCTGAAGGCACGCTCCTGCCGCTCAGCTGCCTGGTCAGCACGGGCATCCCGATCACCAGCGCGGGCCCGCCGGAGGTGCTGACCTGCTGCGCCTCGACCCGCGAATGGGCACGCACAGCCGCCTGCAGTTCAGCGGAGATCACCGGGTCGAGCGGCGTTTCCGGAGAACGCAGGTCGTGGTAGACGACGGTGGCGCCGGTGGGAAGCTGAGCAGCGAGCGCGTCCAGCGATGACTGGTCCGGTGGGTACGTCAGGTCCGGAGCGAGCGCGGTCACGCGCTGGCGCACCTCGGAGACCGCCGAGTTCTGGTCCGCAGCCAGCAGGGACGAACGTGCCGTCGCATAGCCGGTTGCGGTGGCCGCGGCCACGGCCACCATCGACACCAGCAGGAAACCGAATATCAGCCGAACCCGCAGCCCGCTCAGGAATCGGGGAGACCTCACCGGACCTCTTCCATCGATCAAACCGGTCCGAAGCGGTAGCCGAAGCCCCACACGGTCTGCACGTAGGCGGGGCTCGCCGGGCTGTCCTCGATCTTGGAGCGCAACCGCTGCACGCAGGCGTCGACGAGCCGGGAGTCCCCGAGGTACTCGTGTTCCCAGACCGCCTGCAGCAGCTGCTGCCGGCTGAACACCTGGCCGGGCGTCGCGGACAGGGTGAGCAGCAGCCTCAGCTCCGTCGGCGCCAGCGCCACCTTGCTGCCGGCCTTGGTCACCACCAGGGAGGCCCGGTCGATCACCAGGTCCCCGTGGGTCTGGGCCGAGAGCTGCGGTGATGCACCACGGCGCAGCACAGCTCTGATCCGGGCGTCGAGAACTCGGGGCTGGACGGGCTTGACCACGTAGTCGTCGGCGCCCGCCTCGAGACCGCTGACGACGTCCAGATCGTCACTCCGCGCGGTCAGCATGATGATCGGGACCTCGCCGGAGCTGCGGATTCGGCGGCACACCTCGAAGCCGTCCATCCCCGGCAGCATCAGATCGAGCACCACGATGTCCGGCGGCTGCGATCGGAGTGCGGCGAGCCCCTCCTCCCCCGTCGATGCGGTCCGCACCACGTGCGCCTGTTGGCCCAGGCCCAGCTGCAGCCCCTCCCGCACTGCGGGGTCGTCCTCGATCAACAACACATGCGACACCCGCACAGTATCGGTTTCGCTCTTTGGTTCGAACATGCCGACCACCCCTCATCGCGCGGCCAGGGCGTCCCGCCCCGCAAGTCTGCGCACAACCCGTGACGAATCGGTGACGCGGTCATTTGACCTGGGGTGGGAGCGCATCGACTACCAGGTCGGCGTAGAGGTCGGTGCCGTTCGGGTTTCGCGGGTGCGTGCCATCGTCCCAGAAGGCACCCGGGTGGTTCCGCGCCGCGGTGCGCCAGTCGACCACGGTGACGTTCGGCCACCTGGCGTCGGCGTCCGCCAATTTCGCGTTGACCCGGTCCTGCCAGTCCTTGGGGACGCTGATGTTGATCAACACCACGGCGCGCTGCGGTCCGGCTTCCCAGATCGCGCGTTCCAGGGTGCTCGTGTTGAAGTCTCCGTTGGTGCCCAGGCCGACGACGACCACCGAGCCCAGCCGGCCGCTGTCGCGTTCGGATGCGATCAGCTCCGGAAGGTCCCACATCTGGCGGCCGATCTTCAGGTCCAGGTTCGCGCCCGGCAGCCTTTCCCGCAGTGCGGTGCCGGCTGCCGCCATGACGGAGTCCCCGAAAGCGGTCACCCCGGTACCCGGCGCACGACGTTCCTCGATGGCGGGTACCTGAGTTCCCTGGATGGCGGGCAAGTCCGTCGATGGAGCGGCCGGGGGTGGGGGTGACGGGTTCTTCGGGGTGGCCTCGGCAGCATCCTCGCCTGCAGCGATCTGGGACTGGAGGTCGTTCTTCGGCGGCGCGAGCACCACGCCCGTGACCGCTAGGAGGAGCACCACCACCACGGCACCGGTGAGGACGGCTGGGCCTGTCCTGGTCTCGCCCGTGCGCGACGGAGCGGTCAGTCGACGGATCGTCGCGCGGATGCCGTTGCGGCGGAACGGTTCCTCAACCCACCGGTAGGAAACCCCTGCGACCGCAAGGGAAACAGCGGCGACCAAACCCACGAACAGGGCGTCGGAAACAGCGACACCGCTCGCCGAGAACAGCACGACCACGGGCATGTGCCAGAGGTAGATCCCGTAGGAGCGCAAACCGATCCACCGAAGAGGTTGCCAGCTGAGCAGGCGACCGAACCAACCGGCCGCCGGGATCGCCGCTACCACCACCGCACCGGCGACGACGGCGACCAGTCCGAATCCGCCGGAATACAGGAACTCGCTCGACCCGCCCAGCAGCACAGCCATGAAGGCCAGCACCACTGCTCCGGCCGAGCCGAGCAAGCTGAGGACGCTGGCGCCGGGCCGCTTCAGTCCCACCAACCACTGCGATGGCATCGCGATCGCCAATGACGCCCCCAGCAGGAGACCGAATGCGTGCGTGTCGGTGCCGTAGTAAACGCGCGACGCGTCAGCCCCCGGATCGTGCAGCACGATCATCGCGATGGCCGAAGCGCAGGCCATGGCGAACGCGATGCAGGCCCGTGCGCTCCGACGGCGCACCAGTCGCAGCACCACGAGCAGAACCAGCGGCCAGACCAGGTAGAACTGCTCCTCCACTGCGAGCGACCACAGGTGCAGGAGCAGCGACTGGTCCCCGAACTGGGAGAAGTACGACGCCCCGCTGGCAACGCCCCACCAGTTGCTGGTGAACGTCACCGCCGCCAGCAGCTCGCCGCCGATACCGGACAGCAGAGCGGGTTTCACGATCGTTGCTGCCGCTGTGGCGACCGCTAGGACCACCAGCACCGCCGGAACGAGCCGACGGACCCGGCGTACCCAGAAGGTCGCCAGATCCAGCGACCCCTCCTGCTGCCACCTGGCGCACAGCTGATCCGTGATCAGGTACCCGCTGATGACGAAGAACACGTCCACGCCGAGGAATCCGCCCGGCAACCACTCCTCGTTCCCGTGGTAGACGACCACCATCAGGACAGCGAGCGCCCGCAGGCCGTCGAGTCCGCGTGCGTATCGCCGTTTCGCGTCGCCGGTTCGGTTTTCCGCCGGTATCCGCTGCATCCGCACTGTCCGTTCGGCAGCGAGCTCGCGACCAGGCGGCGGCATGCGAAATCGAACTGTGTCAGCCATCCCCAGCGGTACCGGTCTCATCGGGGTCGTGTCGGCGACACCCCTAGGCGTTGCCGCCTCAGGCGCAGCTTCCCCGATACCGTGCTGCGGCGTCATGCGACGCCTCGTGTTCATCTCATTACCCCTTGCTACAGCGGTGGTCGCAGCTGAACCGGTGGCACGAGCGCACCAAGCCCGCACGTCGGATTGGTGGCCATGCACTAGAAGGCCATTCGAAAGCCACTGGAACCTGCACCGGCGGATGTCCCGCGTGGTTTCCCGGTTGTCAGAGGAACCGCTCGGACATCAGTCCCGCGAGCTCCCGACATGTGGGCAGATGCGAACCCCGCATGGATGTCCCGCACGTCTGTCCTTCATGGTGTGCGAGGGATGTGCCCGTCGTTCGATGGCGATGTCATGGTCGTGTCACAGACCGCTGCCGGAGCTGTGATCTCTGACAACCATCGGCATCGAAGCAAGCGATGCCACGCGTCGTGGAACTCATCCGGACCCGGGACCTGTTACAGATCCAAGACATTTCCCGCGCATGCACATGACATCAACTCGCCAACCTTGATGCCATGCCAGCCGCATCGTCGCAACCCCGGACCACACGGCGTCGGGCTCGCCGCATCACCATCGCGCTCGTCGTGTGCGCCGGGGCGATCGGTGCCACCGCCTACGGCCTGCTGTCCTCCCACCTTCCGTACAAGTCCGTGGACGTCTTCGAAGCGCTGGGAGACGACCGCCCGAGCGCGGCGCCCGACAGCACGGGCCGAACACCGCTGAACATCCTGCTGATCGGTTCGGACACCCGATCCGGCGACAACGACGCCTACGACGCCCCCAGCGACGAGCAGATCGCCGGGGCGAGATCGGACACGACGATGCTGGTCCACCTCTCCGCCGACCGCCGAAGCGCCACCGTCGTCTCAATCCCCCGCGACACCCTGGCACCCCGGCCGTCGTGTCCGTTGCGCGATGGGCGGTGGACGCCGGCGGCCAGGCAGGCTCCGATCAACACGGCGCTCGGGGTCGGCGGCGTGACCTGCGTGGTGACGACCGTCGAGAAACTCACCGACCTGCGGATCGACCACGTCGTCCAGGTGGACTTCGCCGGCTTCGCCAAGCTCGTCGACGCGATCGGCGGCATCGAGGTCACGCTGTCCGAGCCGATCGACGATCCGTACAGCGGACTCCACCTCCCCGCCGGCATCCACCTGCTCAACGGCGAGCAAGCACTGGCCTTCAACCGCACCAGGCACGGCGTCGGCGACGGCAGCGACCTCGCCAGGATCGGCCTGCAACACCAGTTCCTCACCGCGCTCTGGCACAAGCTGGATGCCGAGCAACTGCTATCCGATCCCATTCAACTGCAGCGAATCCTGCGTACCGCAGGCTCCGCTTTCACGGTCGACACCGGACTGTCCTCATTGGACGTGATTCTGGACCTCGGGACACGTTGGCACGACCTGTCCGAGCAGGAGGTCACCTTTCTGACCATGCCGCACTCCACCAGCTCCGCCGACCCCAACCGCTTGGTCCCCGCTCAACCCGAGGCGGACCAACTGTGGCACCTGCTCCGCACCGACCACCCCACCACGGCACTGGACGGACCTGGCTAGGGCCGACGTCTTAGGACATCCGTCCTCAATGGCCGCATTCGGACGAGGGCGGACCAGAGCGGGACTTCATTGTGGCCGGCATCACCGCACGCCGGGCCAACCGCTCCGCTGCTCCAGCGTCCGAACAGGAAACGGAAGAACGAATGTCAGGGGGACATCGCGTGGTCAACACTGTTGGGCGGCGCACGATGCTGGGGGTTCTCGCAGTCGCTGCCGCCACCGCTTTCCATCCGAGAATCGGATCGGCGCACGCCGATCCCGCTCCCGCCGGGCCCGACTGGCGGTCCCTTTCAACGCTCCTCGGAGATCGGCTGGTGCTACCTCCAGATGCGCGCTACGAGGCAGACCGGATGCCGTTCAACCTCGTCCACGACGACCGCAGGCCGGCCGCCCTCGCGCACGTGCGCACGCCGGACGACGTGCGAGCATCCCTTGAGTTCGCGCAGAACACCCGCATACCGGTCGCAGCCCGCAGCGGCGGGCACAGCTACGCGGCGTACTCGACGCCGCAGGACGGCCTGGTCATCGCTCTCGATGGCCTGAACGGGGTCGAGGTCCATGCGGACGGCACCGCATCGATCGGCCCGGGAGCGCGGCTCGGAGATGTCTATGCCGCACTGGCGCGGGCGGGGCGGTGCCTGCCCGCAGGTTCGTGCCCGTCGGTGGGCATCGGTGGGCTCACCCTCGGCGGTGGTATCGGACCGCTGACCCGCCAGTACGGATTGACCTGCGACCGGTTGGTGTCGGCGCAGGTCGTGACCGGAGACGGACGCGTGGTCACGGCCTCCGCCGACTCCGAACCCGAACTGTTCTGGGCGTTGCGCGGCGGAGGAGGTGGCAACTTCGGCATCGTGACCTCGCTGCAGCTGACCACCGCACCCGCCCCGGAGCTGACGGTGTTCTCGCTGCGATTCCCCGCCGGATCAGCCGCCGCTGTCTTCGGTGCGTGGCAGGACTGGTTTCCCAGCTCGCCCCGCGAGTTGTGGGCCAACTGCATCATCTCGGCGGGGACGCCGCCGACGGCGCGATCGGCCGGATGCTTCGTCGGTCGGCCAGAACAGCTCGACCCGCTCCTCGACGACCTGGAACGCCGCGCCGGAGTGCGATCCGACGCGCGCGCGGTCCTGCCCAAGGACTTCCTGGGCGCGATGCAGTTCTTCGCGGGCAGCAGTTCCAAGCAGGCTTTCGCGGCTTCCTCGCTCATCCTGCGACACCGCGCCGACCCCGCGAGCGTGGAACGCGCCCTCACCTCCCCGGCAGGTCTCGACGTGATCTTCGACGGACTCGGCGGGGCGGTGTCCGAAATCGCTTCGGCCGAGACCGCGTTCCCGCACCGGGACGCGCTGGCCACCGTCCAGCTCTACGCAGGCGCGAAACCCGGACAGGGCGAACCGGCAACCTCGCGAGTGCGGCAGGTCCGCGACCAGCTCAGCCAGGCGCTGGGCACCGGCGCGTACGTGAACTACATCGACGCGGGGCGACCGACCGACGACTACTACGGAACCCATCTGCCCCGGCTCCGCTCCATCGCGGCGACCTACGACCCCGACCACGTGCTCGCCTTCCCGAAGTCGGTGGCCGCCTAGCACCGTCGGGCTTTCCGGTGGCAACAGGACATCAGCCGTCACAGGGGAAACGGCCGGCACAGCCGTCGTCACCGGAGGACGTGTCCTGCGGCCGCTCCCTGGGCGTCGCGTGGGGCGAGGGCACAATCGACTCCGCTCAAACGGTGCCGGCGGAACAATGACACCCCGTGACCAGTGCCGCATGGTGGTCCGCAACACGCACGTGGCCGAATGCACACGCGACGTTTGCGACATGTTCCTGGACCGACCAAGCGCGGCAGTGCTGCCGCCGAACGGAGCTCCCTCAGATGAGCCAGCAAGCCCCCGAGGAATACCACCGAGCGCTGAGCAGCAGGCACATCAACATGATCGCCCTGGGCGGCGCGATCGGGGTCGGACTGTTCCTGGGTTCGGGCAAGGCCCTGCACCAGGTCGGTCCCGGCCTCATCGCGATCTACGCGATCGCCGGACTGATGATCTTCTTCGTGATGCGCGCGCTCGGCGAACTGCTGATGTACCGGCCGGTCAGCGGTTCCTTCGCCGAGTACGCCGGGGAGTTCGTCGGGCCGTGGGCCCGGTTCGCCACCGGATGGGGGTACTGGCTGGTGTGGATCGTGACCGGCATGGCCGAGATCACCGCCGTCGGCAAGTACTTCCAGTTCTGGTTCCCCCACGTTCCACAGTGGATCCCCGCACTCGGGGCGCTGCTCGTCCTCACCGGGGTCAACCTGATCGCGGTGAAGCTCTTCGGCGAGTTCGAGTTCTGGTTCGCGCTCATCAAGGTGCTGGCCATCCTGGGCCTGATCGTGCTGGCCGCGGCGATCCTGGTGTTCGGCTTCAGCGACATCGGCGGCACCGCCGCGGTGAGCAACATCTGGTCGCACGGCGGGCTCTTCCCGAACGGCCCGACTGCCGCGCTGCTGTCGTTCCAGATCGTCATGTTCGCCTTCGTGGGCGTGGAAATGGTCGGTCAGACCGCGAGCGAGAGCACGAACCCCGAGAAGGTGCTGCCGCGGGCGATCAACTCGGTCATGTGGCGGATCTTGATCTTCTACGTCGGTGCTCTCACGGCGCTGACCGTGCTGGTGCCGTGGAACCAGTTCCCGGCCAGCGGCAGTCCGTTCGTCCACGCCTTCAGCTTGATCGGCATCCCCGCGGCGGCCGGCGTGGTGAACTTCGTGGTGACCACCGCGGCCCTGTCGTCCTGCAACAGCGGCATCTACTCGACCGGACGGATGCTGCGCACCCTGGCGCAGGACGGGCAGGCGCCGAGAAGCACCGGTCGCCTCAACACCCGTGCCGTGCCGTCCCGAGCCATCGCGGTCACGTTCGTCGCGATGCTGCTGGGTGTTCTGATCAACTACGTGGCCCCCGAGGAGGCCTTCACCTACATCACCAGCGCGAGCACCGTCGGCGCCATCTTCACCTGGGGGATGATCATCGTCGCCCACCTCGGATTCCGCCGGAAGGTGGCGGCGGGCGAGATCCGGGCGGGGAAGTTCCGGATGCCCTTCGCCCCGTACTCCAACTACCTCGTGCTCGCCTTCCTCGCGCTTGTCGTGGTGCTGCTGGCGTTCGACCCGGACACCCGGATCGCGCTGTACCTCCTCCCGATCCTGGCCGCGGCGGTCGCGGTCGGCTACCTCGCGGTGCGCAACCGCCGACCAGCCGCCCCGAAGACCGCTCCCGCCGAGCATCCCCTGCCCTGACAACGGTGCGACAGCTCCGACCGAGCCGGCGGTCCTGGTCACGCGGGGGTTGGACGAGGCGGTCGAGCCCTCGCGCGTGACGCCAGAGGTCACGGCCTTCGCGGAAGCGGTTCACCGGCGTGCGCTATACGGTGGACCAGACCTGACGAGGCCGCCCTGCCGGTTGTCGCCGGCCACCTCATCCCGCATCGCGGCACAGTGCGCGCGAAGCCCTGGAGGGGATGGCCGACGCGATGTACATCGCCATCACGTCCTTCGACTGCTTCACCACCGCGTTGATGACGTGAACGATCAAACCGAGGAAGGAGAAAGCAGGTGCCGAAACTTGTCATCGGGGTGCCGAAGGAGATCAAGGACAACGAGAACCGGGTGTCAGTTCAGCCCGACGGCGTCGCCGAACTCGTCCACCAAGGGCACGAGGTGCTGGTGGAGACGAACGCCGGCGCAGGTTCCCGGTTCACCGACGCGGAGTTCACCGCGGCCGGAGCCGCGATCCTGCCCGACGCCGACGAGGTGTTCGCCGGCGCCGACCTGATCGTGAAGGTCAAGGAGCCGATCCCCGCCGAGTACCACCGCTTCCGCGAGGGCCAGCAGCTGTTCACCTACCTGCACTTGGCCGCGGACAAGCCGCTCACCGAGTTCCTGGTGGAACGCAAGATCGACTCCATCGCCTACGAGACGGTGCAAACCGCGGACGGGAAGCTGCCGCTGCTCACTCCGATGAGCGAGGTCGCTGGTCGAATGGCTGTGCAGGCCGCAGCGCACCACCTGGAGAGCCCGTCCGGTGGCGCTGGCCTGCTGCTCGGCGGCGTGCCCGGGACCCCGGCGGCGAAGGTGCTGATCATCGGCGGCGGGGTGTCCGGCACCGAGGCGGCCAAGATCGCCGCCGGGATGCGGGCCATGGTGCGGGTGCTGGACACCAATCCCTCCCGGCTGGCCTACCTGGCCGACATCTTCGGGGGCAGGCTCGACCTGGTGGTGCCCAACCGGACCCGGCTTGCCGAGTACATCGCCGAGTCCGACGTGGTCATCGGCGCGGTGCTGGTACCGGGGGCCAAGGCACCCAAGCTGGTCACCCGGGAGATGATCGCCAGGATGCGTCCCGGCAGCGTCGTGGTGGACATCGCCATCGATCAAGGTGGCTGCTTCGAGACCAGCCGCGCGACCACCCACTCCGACCCGACCTACGTGGTCGACGGAGTGATCCACTACTGCGTGGCCAACATCCCCGGCGCGGTGGCCCGCACCTCGACCCTGGCCCTGACGTCGGCGACCCTGCCCTACCTGATCAAGGTCGCCGGCCAGGGCATCCGCGCTGCGGCCCGTCAGGACGAGGCGCTGGCCAGGGGCCTGAGCACGCTGGGCGGCGCCTTGGTGAACGAGCCGGTGGCGCAGGCGCACGACCTCACCTTCACCGACCCCGCCACCGCGCTCGCGGGCGACCCCCGGCAAGGCGCCTGAACGGAGCGTGACGGTCTCCCCGCGCGGTTTCGCTGCTTGATCCGGGGTGTGATCGGGTAACGGCTCGGGCGTGGTGATCCACTGCGGCCGGTTGTCGTTGCCGAAATCCCGCTGCCGCCTCCTACGGGCAACCTCGCTCAGTTCTCAATGCTCGCCGCTCCGCGGGGCTCCACCGGTCTCGTCGC
Organism: Saccharopolyspora oryzae; assembly: GCF_027853915.1. GTDB lineage: Bacteria > Actinomycetota > Actinomycetes > Mycobacteriales > Pseudonocardiaceae > Saccharopolyspora > Saccharopolyspora oryzae. The sequence goes on along the minus strand of NZ_JAQGLA010000013.1, from coordinate 136,242 downwards.
GTGGATTCCGGGATGGTCGGCAGGCAGGCAGGCAGGACCGGAGAACCCACCAGCTGCCGGCGATGCACAGGGCGACCAGGGGCCAGGTCAGGATCAGCTGTGCCAGGCTCAGCGCGGCAACCGCATCGGCCCACCACAGCGGCAGGAAAACCGCGAGCCTCAGGGCGTACTGCCCAACCCAGACCCAGCTCGCGCGGCTGTAGGCGCGGAGCAGGTCGGGGTCGCGACGCCAGCGTGCGCCCTGCCGGAGCGCGGTGCCGACGATCACGCCCAGCAACGGCCATCGAACCGCGATGCTCAAGATCCAGCCCAGCATGCTGAGGAGGTTCGAGCCGAAGCGGACGAGGAAGAAGTCGGCGGCGTTGCCCGTGCGGGCCGCGACCACGGCGCCGAGCGTTACGGCGAGCAGGCTGAAGAGCACTGCCAACGGCCGGGAACCGGTTCTCAGCCGCCACACGGCGATGGCGGCGCTGACGGTCAGGGCAACCACCGCACCGACGGCGATCGAGTGTCCGGAGGTGAGCCATCCCAACCCGAAGCCCAACGGCGGAAGACTCGCGTCCAGGGCGCTGCTCCGCCCGCCGAGGAGCGGCAGCAGCGCGTTTCCGGCCGCGTCGGGGACCGTCCGCTGCCGACCGGTCGCCCGACCCGGCTCGGTGTCGGTGGGGTGCTCCCTGTCCATGCGCTTCTGCGTCCCACCTTCCGGAACAGACTCGACCGCTCGCCAGGTGGTCGCGTACCGGGTCGCCGCTCAGAGCACCAGGTCTTCGAGGGGCGCGAACGTCTCCACCGCGTTCGAGCTGACGTGGCGGGCGATGCCCTTGTTCCGCGCGTGGGCTTGTTTGAACGAGTCGGAGCTGACCCAGGCGCGGAACTGCTCCTCGGTGTCGAACTCGTTGATCGACACGTAGGGGTGGTCGGGGTGGTCCGGCTTGAGCAGGGTGCTGCGCCGAAGCCCTTCGACACCGGGCAGGTAGTTGCGCATGTTGTCGATGAAGTGCTCTTCGAACTCCGCGGCCTTCTCCGGCGGGACGTAGAGGCGGTTGGTGGCGTAGAACATGATCTTTTCCTCCCGAGCTTTCCCGACACCGTGTCGGGAACTATTCCGACACTATGTCGGCAACCGCCATCGCGCCCTCAACTGTGATGCGCAACACATTTTCGGCCTCGTTATCCTGTGTACGTGCCGAGAATCAACGCTCCGACGGTCGCCGAGCATCGGGCGAAGCAGCTGCGAAACCTGATGCACGCCGCACGCGATCTGGTCGCCGAGGAAGGCCCCGAGGCGTTGACCCTCGGCGCGCTCGCCAAACGGGTCGGGGTGTCCCGCTCCAGCGTCTACGAGTACTTCCGGTCCCGCGACGATCTGGCTGCGGCCATCATCGAGGACGCGTTGCCGCGGTGGGTGGCGGAGATCGACGAGCAGCTGGCCGGCCAGCGCACCACGCACGACAAGGTCGCCGCCTACGTCAAGCACCAGCTGCGGATGCTGACCGACGGGCAGCACACCGCCGCCGTCGCCCTGTCGACCCACTCGCTCGGCGAGGAGGTCCGGGAGCGGATTCGCCAGGAGCACGATCGACTGCTGGAACCCCTGGTGCGCGCACTGGACGACGCCGGGGTGCCGGAACCCGGCCTGCGCAGCCGGCTCATCCAAGGCATCGTCAACGCCGCTGCGGCCCAACTCGAACCGGGCGACGACGAGCACAACACCTCGGTCGCCGAAATCGCCTCCGCTCAAGCCATCCACGGCTTGGCCCTCCACCGGGGCCCCATCGCCGGATGATCCCCGCGAGGGACTGCCAGCGGGCGGCTTGATCTTGACCAGCACGATCTCGCCCAGGCGCCGCTGGAGCTCTTCCCACTACCCCTCGTTCAATGCCGTTTCCAGCACATGCTCGTGCAATGCCCGACACCCGAGGCCATCAGCCCAGATCGGGCTCCGAACGGAGTTCGATCGAACCGCCGGGCTGGTGGAGCTCCAGGACGATCAGCTCGTTCTCCCCGGCCATCCACAGTGGACTTGGGGCGTAAAGCGCACGCTGCGGGCCGATCGACCAGTAGCGTCCGAGCAGGAAACCGTTCAGCCACACCACGCCCTTCTCCCAGCCGGGCAGGGCGAGGAAACCATCGGCGGGCTCGTCGATCCGCAGCACCGCCCGGTGGAAGGCGGGACCGCTCGCGGTGCCGGGGCGGAACCGCAGGCCGGACAGGTCGTCCAGCGGTAGCGGGCGGATCTCCCAGCCGAACAGGGCCTGCGAGCCGTGCAGGACGCGGTCGGTGATGCCCTTGGGGTCGTTGAGCCGATGCCCGTAGTTGATCCGGCCCCCGGTGTCGACGAGCAGGTCCAGCTGCACCGACTCGCGCGGCACCGGCACCTCCACCGAACCCTTCGGATCGTTGCGGTCGAGCGTGCCGAGCAGCTCGCCGTCGGCGAAGACCAGCGCCCGGTCGGCCAACCCCCGCACCCGCAGCGCCGCCGTCTCGCGCGGCCCCTGCACGCGGGTCCGGTAGTGGATCAACCCGTACGGCTGGCCCAGCGCTTCCATGTGCACCGGCGCGGACCGGCGGACCGGCTTGCTGAGCGAGTCGAGGGAATCCAGCAGCCCGACCGCCGCGTTCGGTTGCACGCGCTGCGCCGGTAGCCGCGGCGGCAGCTCGGGCAACGGCTCGTCCGGAACCTGCTCGTGGCGGGCGATGACCTCGCGGATCCGGTGGAACTTCGTCGTCAGCTCGCCCGCTTCACCGATCGGCGCGTCGTAGTCGTAACTGGTGACCGTGGGCTGGTACGTGCCGTTCTCCTCGTCGAAGTTCGCGCCCGCCCACCAACCGAAGTTCGTGCTGCCGACTGCCATGTAGAGCGACACGGATGCCTTGGTGGCCAAGATCTTCTCGACGTCAGCGGCCGTCTTGACCGGGTCGGTGGTGTGGTGCGGCTCGCCCCAGTGGTCGAACCAGCCGTCCCAGAACTCCGTGCACCACAGCGGCCCCTCCGGCTGGTACCGGCGCAGCGCCGCGAACGGCTCGGTCGGGTCGCCGTCGAAGTTCACGGTGGCGAGCACGTCCGGCAGGTTCCCGCCGCGCAGCATCCACTCCGACGGGCCGTTCGAGCAGAACAGCAGGCTGTCGATCCCGTTGCCGCGCATGGTTTTCCGCAGGTGGTCCAGGTGAACCTGGTCGTTGCCGTAGCTGCCGTACTCGTTCTCCACCTGGAACGCGATCACCGGGCCACCGCGGGTCGCCTGCAGCGGGGCGAGCCGCGGCAGCAGGACCCCGAACCACTCGTCGACCAGGTCGCGGTAGGCGGGCTCGTCGCACCGCAGCGGCAGGTCCGGATCGGCCAGCAGCCAGGCGGGCAGGCCACCGAAGTCCCACTCCGCGCAGATGTACGGGCCCGGCCGGACGGTGACCTTGAGCCCCACCTCGGCGGCGGTCTCGACGAACCGGACGAGGTCGCGCCAGCCGGAGAAGTCGACCGCGCCGCGCCGGGGTTCGTGGAAGTTCCACGCGACGTAGGTGTCCACGGTGTTCAGGCCGAGCGCGCGCATCCGGGCGAGTCGGTCCCGCCAGTGGTCGGGGTGGGTGCGGAAGTAGTGCATCTCGCCGGCGATGATCCGGAACGGTTCGCCGTCGAGCAGGAACTCGTCGCCCCGCACCGTCAACCCGGACGACTGCTGAGCCTGCGCGACGACCCTGTTGGCGCCGAGGACCATGCCGCTGCCCAACGCGAGGCCGCCGAGCGCGATCGAGCCGAGGAATCCCCGTCGGTTAACGCTTCCCATCGCCGCCCCTTTTTTCGATACTGCGCGAAACCTCCTTGATACTTGCAGCTTCGATCACATCTCGGCCAGGATCACCACCGAATCGGACCAGTCGCTCCCGCGGATGAGCTAACACCCGGTGAGCGGGAGGAGTTGCGGGAACTGCGCAAGCGGGTGACGGACTGCAACCACGACCGTCTACATTCGACACTCGCCAACCGAACGCCATGCGAAACCCGCATCAGCAATCGTCAACAACACTTCCTCGCAGCCTGAAGCCCCGGTGTCCGCTCCCGGAGGTGGGACGTCACCATCAAGTTCCCGACCGACAACGGTCCCAACCCGCGCCTGCCTGCAGCCGCGGTCGAGCCGTCAATGCACTGTTCGCCACATTCCTTCCTGAAGGAGTTGGGGGTCTCAAAGGAGAGACTTCGCCTGTTGTTCCGCTTCTGGCCCCCTCGCCCGGACATCCTTCTTTCTCATGAAACCAATCCGTGCAGCAGCCAGGACCGGTCTCGTGCTGCTGTTCTTCGTACTCGGCCTCGGTGTGCAGCCCGCATACGCGCACGTGTCGCCAGAGCACGCTGAGCTCGTCGTATCCGCTAGGGACAACGTCACCAGCGGGAGGCTGATCGTCCATCGCGACTTGGTGTCGCCCGAGAACGCGGGTGCTTGGGCAACGCGTCTGCTGTCCTCCTCGTCCGCCTGCCCGGCCAGTGGCTCCGGCGTGGCCGGCGACAGCGGCGGAGTTCCCGGTGGCGTGGTGATCGAGCTGGCGTGGAGCTGCCACGTCGACGAGCTCGACCTGACCTCGATGCTGGCAGAAGGCGGACTGACGCAGGCCGTCGTCGAGTTCGACGGCAACACCGTCAATGCGACCGCGGCGACCCCGATCGTCGATGCGTCGGGCGCCCACGCGGCACCGTCGAGCGTCGTCCTGCCGTGGCTGGCCGTGGCGTTCGGCGCGGCTCTTGCCGTTGTCGCGCTGTTCACCATCCGATGGCTGCTCCGGCGTCGTTCGCAGGCCCAGCCCCCGTTGGCCCACCGCCCGATTCGACGCCGCAAGCAGCTGATCGCGGCCGGTACCGCCGTGGCGGCGGGCCTGGTTCCGGCCACTGCCGGCACGTCGTTCGCCACCGAAACGGCAGCCGCCGGAGAGCTGGTTTCCGTGCAGGGCACGGTCTTCGAGGATGTCAACCACAACGGCGTGCGAGACCCGGGCGAGGCCCCCATGCCCGGCGTTGACGTCACCGACGGCACCGCCTGGACGAAGACCGGCGCCGACGGCTCGTACACCCTGTCGATCGACCCGGCACGCCGGGAGACCGACCTCATCAGCATCGTCTCCCCGAACGGCTACACCCCCGCATTGCGCGAGGACTACATCCCGCAGTTCTTCCACGAGGTCCCGGAGGAGGGCGGCTCCGGCATCGACTTCGCCCTCGTGCCGGACGAGAACGCCGCCAACCCCACCGAGAAGTGGCTGATGAACTCGGACGTCGAGGTCAGCAACACCACGGACGGCGCCGCCGAGAGCGCGTCGAAGTGGTGGCCCAAGCAGGTCGAGGCGATGTCCGAGGTCGACGGCGCCACCATGGCGATCACGACCGGTGACAACACCGTGACCGACTACGCGGCTGAGCCGCGGCGTCAGCGCGGCTACGACATCTTGAGGAAGGGCCTGACCGAGGGCAAGCTCGGCATGCCCTTCTACCCCGTGGTCGGAAACCACGACGTCGGCGGCACCGCCACCTCCCAGGGCTATGGCGGCAGCATGGAGTACTACCGCCGCAACCTCGGCCCGGAGTGGTACAGCTTCGACCGCAACGGCCGGCACATCGTCGTCCTCGAGGACAACTACGACTCCAGCGGCCTGAATCCGCAGCTGGACTGGCTGCGCGAGGACCTCAAGCGCCACGCGGTCGGCAAGCAGGTGCTGGTCTTCGCACACCGCTCGCTGTTCACCCGGTGGGGTCCGGGGGCCGGCATGCAGCCGACCATCGACGAGCTGTCCAAGTACGACGTGCGGTTCTTCGCCGCGGGCCACAACCAGCAGGCGGAGTACCGCCGTGGTGCCTTCGACCGTTCGGTCGAGGTCAACAACCAAGGCGAGTACGGCATCGACGGTGCTCGCGCGGACTTCAAGATCCTCGACTTCAAGGGCATCTACGACGACCCGAGCACGAGGCGCAACGAGGACACCGGCTACGTGATGGGCACCCACCGCCAGTTCGACGTCCGCGACGCGGTCGGGCTGGTGAGCCCCGCCCAGGGCAGTGTGCACGGCAACAGCACCGGAATCCCGATCGAGCTGTACACCGAGGACGCCGGTCGCACCCCGGCCACGGCCTCGCTGACCATCCGCGACTCGCGCGGCCAAATCGCCTGGCACAAGGAGCAGATGAAGTTCGGTACCGAGGTCCGCAAGACCGGTATCGAGAACTGCTACACCTCCCCCGGCGGCACCCCGGAGCCCTGCCCGGAAGCCCGGACCTCCTGGACCCGGATCAGCGACGACCTCCCCGGTATGCAGCCGGGCACCTACACGGCTGAGATGACCGCGGTCGACACCCGCGGCAAGGCGTGGCCCACCGTCACCAACACCTTCACCGTGGTGCCCGAGGACAAGATCGCCGAGCCGAAGACCGGGCAGGACTGGCTGCGCCAGGGCCGCGACGAGGCGGGGCGCTCCGCCAGCGCCGACGACCCGGGCACCGAGCTCGACCTGCAGTGGGCGGCCAACACCGGCGAGCAGTTCAACCTCAACGGTTCAGTCGTGGTGGGCGGCAAGGTGATCGTCTCCTCCAGGGCGTTCGACTCGCCGAACCACGTGATGCTCGCCTACGACATCAAGTCCGGCCGCGAGCTCTGGCGCACGTACCTGGACGGTGACGCCGAGTCGGCGCCGACCTACCACGACGGCAAGGTCTACCTGACCACCGCCGTCGGCCGGATCTACGCTCTGGACGCCGAGGACGGCCACGTCGTCTGGCAGAAGATCGAGGACGAGCAGCAGCACGGCAACACCGTGCGCCGCTACGGGCGCGCCGGTGGTCCGGTCACCGTCTTCGACCTGAACGCCGAGCCGCGCTCCGTCGCCGTTTACCAGAACTGGAACAAGGTCCAGTGCCGGGACGCCAGGACCGGCGACCTGCTGGGCGGCTTCAACGGCGCGACGAGCTGGGGCCAGTTCCACAGCACGGCGGTCCGCCAGCCCGGCTCCGACATCGCCTACCTGCACACCGGTTCCAGCAACACGGTGGTCGCCGTGGACCTCGCGACCTGCGGCCAGCTGTGGGTGAAGGACACCAACGGCGACATCGCCAGCCACTCCTCCCCGGCCCTGACCGACCCGGCCAACGGGGACCCGCAGCTGGTGACGATGACGAACAGCGGCGTCCGCGGGCACGACCTCAGCACCGGTGCGGTGCAGTGGCAGGCACCGCTGGGCGGTGGCAGCGGCTGCGGCGAGAGCGGTCCCGCCCCGCTGACCAGCCCCGCGATCTGGGGCACCACCGCCTACATCGCCAGCCGCGACGGCGTCATCCGCGCCTACGACACCAGCGCGGCCGACCCGTCCAAGCCGCTGTGGGAGACCAAAGTCGGCTACCAGCCCGGCAGGAGTCCCGTGGGGTGCACCGGGGACCTCAACTCGCCCGCGATGCACGCCCTGGTCACCAAGGACCTGGTGTACGCGGGCACCCGCGACGGCCGCCTGGTCGTCCTGGACCGCGCCACCGGCCAGCTGCTGTCCGAGTACAACCTCGGCGCCGCAGTGACCTCGGCGCTCTCCGTCAGCGGTGACTACATCTTCGCCCTCACCGACGACGGGACGATCCACGCCCTGGCTGCCCGGCACTGACCAGCCACCGCGGCTGACCAGCCAATCGACACACCCAACCCTGCGGGCTGCTTCCCCCACCACGGGCAGCAGCCCGCAGGGCACTCCTGATCGGAACAACACCGTGCACATCAGCCAAGTCCGCTCAAAAGCCGCTCGCTTCCTCCTCGCCGGCGCGCTCGGGCTGACAACGTTGCTGGGCCTCGCCGGCCCGGCGGACGCACACCCCTTCGGCACTCCTCCGGTAGCCAGGATCGCCGCCGACGGAACCGCGGTCGAGGTCACCTGGTCTGCCGCGAACGACGACCTGGCCGTACTCCGGAAGGACGTCGACGCGGCCCACACGTCGGAGGCGCAGTACTTCGGCTCGCACATCCGGCTGAGCCAGGACGGCCAGTCCTGTCCCCTGGAGCACGCGGACACCGAGCGCCTCGCCCAGGACGGCGCCCGCCTCCACTACCTCTGCCCGAATCCGGTGACCACGGTCGCCGTGACCATCACCGCGCTGAACGGCGCCGACCCGAACTACCGCACGATCTCCGTCACGGATTCGGGCGGTGGCGGTCTGCACACGGCCGACGAGCCAACCCGGGCCATCGCGCTCGGCCCGTCCAGCAGCACCGACTCGCGTGCGGCGGCCGGGACGCAGGAGCCGTTCAACGTCTGGACCACGGATCTTTCCGCGCTGCTGGAGCACCGCATCGTGCTGCCCCTGGCGCTCCTCGTCGCAGCTGCGGTGGGAGCTTTTCACGCATGCGCCCCGGGGCACGGGAAGACGCTCGCTGCCGGCTTCCTCGTGGGCGGGCGCGGACGGGCACGGGACGCTGTGTGGCTGGGCGTGATCGTCGCCGCGATGCACACCGCGTCCGTCGCCGTGCTCGCCGTCGGATGGTGGCTCGCCAGCGAGAACGCCCCGGACATCGCGGCGCTGACGAGTTGGCTGCAGCTGATCGCTGCGCTGGTCGTGGTGGGAGTCGGGGTGGGGCTTCTCCGGCGCCACCTGAGCAACCGAGGCCACACGCACGGGCACGGGCACGGGCACGGGCACGGGCACGGGCACGGGCACGGGCACGGGCACGGGCACGGGCACGTTCTACCTGGCAAGTCCCTGCTCACCTGGCGCGGCATAGTGCTTCTCGGTACCTCCGGCGGTCTGCTCCCCTCGCCGTCGGCATTCCTCGTCCTGCTCAGCGGGCTGCTCACCGGCAGGGTCGCAGCTGCGGCGATGATGGTGGCCGCGTTCGGACTCGGCATGGCATTGACCCTGACCACCGTCGGCCTGATCGTGCTCCGCGGTCGCGACGAACTCCTGGCCCGCGCGTCCGACTCGCCGGCGCTGCACGCATGGACCCGGCGCGCACCCGTCGTCGCCGCCTCGGCCGTAGTGCTCGGTGGTGGTCTGGCATCCGTGCTCGCCGCAGGACGGGTCCTAGCGCCCTAGGGCTGCGACGAGAAGGCTCGCCGGTTGTGCGGGGGACGGCGAACGTCGGCCACCGAAATCTCATACCGGTGTGATCGTCCACTGTGGCCGGTGATGGGCCCGGTGACTGTTCACGACGGCGACTTCCGCAGATCAGCACAGGTCCGGGCCGCGTCCACGCGATCATGCTCGGGCGAAATCGGCCACCAGGGTCTCGTAGCTGATCTGCCCCTGCTGGACGGCGCCGGTCCGCACCGCGACCTCGATCATCAGATCGATCGCGTCCCTCGTGACCTTCCACTGCGGTTGCAGTTTCGGCACGACGTCCTCGGCGAAGTGCTGGATGTACTGCTTCGAGACGTCCAGGCCTCGCCCGTCGAAGCTGTCGGAGTTCAGCAGCTCGGCCGCCTCGTCCCGGTTGGCCAAGATCCAGTCCTTGGCTTCCCACTGCGCGGCGAGCCACGCCTTGCACGCGTCCGCGTTCGACTTCGCGTAGTCCTCGCGGGCGATGAGCACGTCGACCTGCTGTTTGCTGAGCAGCTCCGGAACGCCGGTGGTGTTGAAGTCGACGAGCACCTCGCCACCGGTCTGCGCTGCCATCAGGCGCGCGGTGGCGAACGTGATGCCGACGTAGGCGTCGATCTTGCCGGCGCTCATCTGGGCGATGGCCGGGGTGGTCTGCCCGACGGCGAGCGGGGTGATGTCCCCAGGGGACATTCCCGCCTGCTGCAGGGCCAGCCGGAGTTGCTTGTCGGCCCCGGCGCCGATCGCTGTGACGCCAACGGTCTTGCCCTTCAAGGACGCCATCTTCTCGGCGAAACTCGCCGAATCGGACGGCCACTGCCCCTTGTTGACCACGATCGAGTAGGTCGTTTCGGGAATGCGCATGCCGATGATGACGGGCCGGTCCCCCGGCCTGGAATTGGCGAAGGTCGTCATCGTGAGCAGCGTGTCCTGCATTTGCCCGTCGATCTGGCCGGCTGTCTGCAACTGCATCCCCTGGACGCCGCTGGACGGGTGCAAGAACTTCGGCACCTCCAGGTTGTACTTGCCGTAGTGCTGCTGGTCGAGGTTGACCGCGTCGATGAAGTAGTTGTCGCCAGGTGCCGTGGCGACGCGGAAGGGCGTCGGCTGCGGCGCCGCGCCTGCGGCTGTGCCGGTGGCCGACGAACCCGACGAGCCATCGCCGCACGCGCTGAGCAGGGTGCTCGCACCGGCGGCGAGAACCGACGCTCCGGCCATCCGGAGCACGGTGCGGCGGTTGGGCCGGGCGAGAGCGGACTGGGGATCAGTCGAGTCGTTGGATCGGATGTGCATGGCTCTACCTCTCTTGGGCGCGGGTGACCGGAGATCGTTCGCCTCGCGTCGGTTCGTTCGGTGCTGGTGAAGCGGGTCGACCGCCGTGGTCGTGCCTTGGCCGGTCACCGCGACGGCGCGAGCTCGGCCGCCAGTTCCCGGCGCATCTTCACGTGCTCGGCCGGCATCGCCACGGTCGTCCCACCGACGAACCGATCGCCGCGGAAGCACCGGATCGCGAACAGCCCGTCCGCCGGGCCCGTGGTGACTTCGGTGCGGTCGTACTCGGCCCGCGGGACGCCTGCCATCTGCACCTTCACCCCGGCCTGGTCGGTCCAGAACCACGGGACCGGTCGGTACGGCGCGTCCTGACCGACGATCTGCTTGGCCACGTGCAGAGCCGAATCCATGGCGTGCTGGACGGAGGTGAGCCGTTCCACCCGACCGTCGAGGGGAAACCGCGCGCAGTCGCCGATTCCGCTCACGTGCGGGTCGGACGTTCGCAGTCGGGAGTCGACCACGACCCCGCCGTCCACCACCAGCCCGGCCTGCTCGGCCAGTTCGGTCGACGGTGCTGAGCCGATCCCGACGACCACGAGGTCCGCCGAAATCCGCGTCCCGTCCTCAGTCGTGATCGACTCGAGCCGATCGTCCTCAGCGGTCCAGGTGACCACCGATCGTCCTAAGTAGAACTCGACGCCGCGTTCCCGATGCTTCCGCAGCAGGAAATCGGCGACCTGCGGTGGTACCGCGTGTTCCAGGATCGACGGCATGCGCTCCACGACGGTGACCTGGCAACCGAGGTCGATGGCCGCTGTCGCGATCTCCAACCCGATGAATCCACCGCCTATCAACAACATCGAGCGCGCATCGCGCAGACGGCCTCCCAGTGCGGTCGAGTCGCTCCGGTCGTGCAGGTGGAAGACGTTGCGCAGTCCGCGAAGTTCGCTGATCGATCGCGGGCGGGAGCCGGTGGCCAGCACGAGGTGGTCGTACGGCGTCGTCGTGCCGGATGCCGATGAGATCTCGCGGGAGGCGAGGTCCACGCCGGTCACCGGGTCCCCGAGCACGAGCGTCGCGCCGATCGATTCGTAGTGCGCCGGGTCGTGGAGCTCGACCAGTGCCGGGTCCGCATCCAGCAGGAACGCTTTCGACAGTGGCGGCCGCTGGTACGGCGGACAGGACTCGGCGCTGACGAGGGTCAGCTCGCCGGTGTAGCCGAGCCGCCGGAGGCTCGACGCCGCGTGCACCCCGCCCTGGCCCGCCCCGGCGATCACGACGCGGCGTATCGGCTTGCCGGTCATGGTGGTCAGGGCTCGACGATCTCGATGGCGGCCGTCGGGCAGGAGAAGACCGCCTCGTTGACGTCGGCGACCGCCTCTTCACCGACCTCGTCGACCAGCAGGGCCACGATGCCGTCCTCGTCCTGGTCGAACACCTCTGGCGCGGCCAGGACGCACTGCCCCGACCCGCAGCACTTGCCCGCATCGACCTTGAGCTTCATCGCACGCCCGCCTTCCGTTCGGTGGTCAGGTTCCTCATCGGTTGCCTACGGCTCCTCGATGTCGATCAGCGGGTCGCCGGCGTTGACCGTCGACCCCTCCTTGACGTGGACAGCCGTGACGGCACCGGCGCATTCGGCGAGGACGGGAATCTCCATCTTCATCGACTCGAGCACCACGACCGTCGTGTCCGGTTCGACGGGGTCGCCCGCGGAGACCAGGACCTTCCAGACGTTGGCACCCATGTCCGCATTGATCGTTTCCGCCACTGCCCTACCTCCCTGTTGATGCCGCGGCACGGCTGGTGACGGCCGCGACGATGTTCGTGTCATACCCACCGGCAGCGAACTCGGGGCTGTCGACGAGCTCTCGCAGGAACGGCAGGTTGGTGCGCAGCGGCCCGACTGCGACCCCGTCGAGCGCTTCCCGCGCGCGCTCCAGCGCGCGGTCCCTGTCCTCGGCGAACACGCAGATCTTGGCGATCAGCGAGTCGAAGTGCGGGGTGATCTCCAGCCCGGCCCGGTATCCGGCGTCGACCCGGATCCCGTCCCCGCTCGGCACTTCCCACCGCTCGATCGGTCCGGGGCTCGGGAAGAACCGCACCGGGTCCTCGGCGCAGAGCCGGAACTCGATCGCGTGCCCGCGCTGGTGGGGCGCGAACCCCGTGGTGACCGAACCGGTGACGGCGATGCTCAGCTGCTGCTCCACCAGATCGACGCCGTGCGTCATCTCGGTCACGGGGTGCTCGACCTGGATCCGCGTGTTCATCTCCAGGAAGACGAAGTCCTGCGTCCGCGTGTCGACCAGGAATTCCACGGTGCCCGCGTTGCGGTACCCGACCGCACGGGCCGCGCTCTTCGCCGCGTCGTGCAGCCGTTGCCGGACGAGCGGGTCGAGGCCCAACGCCGGGGATTCCTCGACGAGTTTCTGGTGGCGCCGCTGCACCGAGCAGTCCCGCTCGCCCAAGGTGAGGATCGTTCCGTCCGCCAGGCCGAGGACCTGGACCTCGACGTGCCGGGCTGATTCGACGAACCGCTCGAGGAAGATCCGGTCGGACCCGAAGCTGCGCTCCGCGATCGCCTGCGTGCGGTCGAACTCGTCGCGCACCGATCCGGCGTCGCGGGCGATCGTCATGCCGATTCCGCCACCACCGCCGGCAGCCTTCACCATGACCGGGTATCCGATGCGCTCGGCCTCCGCGACCGCCTCGGCAGCATCGGTCAGCGCTGCCCCGGCACCACCGCTGACCGGGACACCGGTGGCCGCGATGCGGTTTCGCGCCTCGACCTTGTCGCCCATCGCGGTGATCGCTTCCGGGTCGGGACCGACCCACGTCAGCCCCGCCTCCACGACTGCGCGGGCGAATCCGGCGTTCTCGGCGAGGAAACCGTATCCGGGGTGGACCGCATCGGCTCCCGACTCCACCGCGATGCGGACGATCTGATCGATGTCGAGATATGCGCCGACGGGCTGCTCCCCGGTGATCTCCCGGGCGATGTCGGCTTCGGCCGCGTAGGGCAGCTCGGCGTCGACGCCGTGGTGGATCGCGACGGTGCCGACGCCGAGGCGCCGAGCGGTCGCGATGATCCTGCGGGCGATCTCGCCTCGGTTCGCGACCAGCAGTCGCCGGGGGAATTGCCGAACCATCTTCACCCGCCTAGTAGCTCGTGGGCCAATTGCTGAGGTGGTGCTCGCCGACCCCGCCGGTGCGGTTCAGCGCGTTGTCCTCGAGGGCACCGAGGATGAACTCGCGGGTGTCCGCGGGGTCGATCACGTCCTGCACGCCGTAGACCCGGGCGACGTCGTAGCCGGTCGATTCCTTCGCCATCTCGGCCAACCGCCGCTCGTAGAGCTCCGGGTCCGCCGCCGCATCGATCCCGTGCACCACCCCGACCGCCGAGCGCGGGTCCATGAAGCTGACTTCCGCGGTCCACCACGCGGCCGTGGCGTCGGCCGTCCAGGCCCCGCCCATGTTGACGTAGCCCTGCCCGTAGTTCTTGCGCATCATGACCGTCACCTTCGGCACGGTCGCCAGCGACAGCGCGTTCATCCAGTTGATGACCTTGCCGACGATGCCGCTGCGCTCGCCGTCGACTCCGATCAGGAATCCCGGCTGGTCGACGAGGAAGACCAGCGGGATGTTGTACGAGTCGCACAGCACGAGGAAGCTGGTCGCCTTCGCGCACGCGGCCGCGTCGATCGCGCCGCCCTTGAACATCGGGTTGTTCGCGATGACCCCGACCGACTGGCCGTTGATCCGGCACAACGCGGTGACCAGCGACTTGCCGTACCGCTCCTTGACCGGGAACACGCTCCCCAGGTCGGCGATGACCTCGATGACCTTGCGCACGTCGTACACCTTCGTGCGTTCGTCGGGCACGATGTCGTGCAACTGCGCGCCGCGGTCGGCTGAGCCTTCCGGCACCGGTGCGATCGGCGGCGCTTCGTCGTTGTGCGACGGGAGGTAGCTCAGGAAACGGCGCACGAGGTCGATCGCCTCTTCATCGGTATCGGCGACCGCATCGGCGAATCCGGTGACCTCGGAGTGCAGTTTCCAGCCGCCGAGCTCCTGCCCGTCGACCTGTTGCCCGGTCGCTCGGCCGACCAGCCCTGGGCTGGAGACGGCCATGATCGCGCCCTTGCGCATCACCGCGAAGTCCGAGCTAACGGTGTGCCAGGCAGCCGAACCGAAGGAGTACCCGAATGCCGCCGACACCCACGGATTGGTGCGGCGGCGCAGGAACCGCGTCCGGTCGTCGGCGTTGCCGAGCCCGGTCCCTCCCATGACGTCGGGCATCCGCACGCCGGTCGACTCGGCCAGGTAGACCAGCGGCATCCCGCTGCGCGCGGTCAGGTCCTTGAGGTGCCCCATCTTCTTGTTGCTGACGGCTCCGGAGGACGCGCCCTTGACCGTGAAGTCGTACGCGATGACGCCGGCGCGGCGCCCCGTGATGAGCCCGGTGCCGGTCACCTTCCCGTCGGCGGGGGTCACGTGCTGGTCGGCGTCGATGTTCGACGTCGCGAACAGTCCCGTTTCGCGGAAGGAATCGGCGTCGAAGAGCCGGGCGACTCGTTCCCTGGCGTTGAGCTCGCCTTTCGCGGCCCGGGCCGCCAGCTTGCGTTCGCCGCCCATCGCCAGTGCGTGCGCGCGCCGCTCGGCGTGCCGGATTTCGTGATCGGTGGTCATGTCGTGGATTCGCCCTTCCCGGTCGTTCACGCGGTGGCGGTGCCGACGAGCGCGGCTCGGCGTTGCTGGAACTCGATGAGAGACCGCGCGACCCGGCCGGCTTCGTCCACCGAGCGGAAGACGGGCAAGCCGAGTTTTTGCGCCTGGCGCGTGTATTCGGCGACGGCCTGGTCCATGTCCGGCCGCCCGTCGCCTTTGAGCACGAGGTACTGCTGGGTCGCCGCGTCGGTGCGGGCGTGGGCCTCGGCGATGCTGCGGATGATCGTGCCGGTCACATCGCCGTACCGCTCGGCCAGGTTCCGCTGGATGATGCCGACGTTGAGGTGGGTGATGAGGATGGCCGGCGGTGCCTCTTCCAGCACGATGGACAGCAGGTCTCCGGCGATGGTGCCGCCGCCCACCGCGAGCGTGCCCGCCGGTGTGTCGATCGGGTTCGCCAGGCCGTTCCCGGGTGGCAGGCCGAGTGACTCGATCCGCTCGACCACCCGCTCCGGCAGGAGTGGGACGGAGAACCCGTGCCGTGCCAGCGCATCCGTGGCGAGCACGCTGGCACCGCCGCCGTTGCCGAAGAGGACCGCGTCTCGTGCGGCCGGGGGCGGGCCGACGACCTGGACGGTCGCGAATGCCAGCAGCACGTCGAGGAACTCGTCGAGCGTGTCCGTCAGTGCGATACCACCCTGCCGGCACACTGCCGGCCAGAGCCGGTGGTTGCCCGCGAGCGCGCCAGTATGGCTCGTCGCCGCCCGTGATCCGGCCGCGCTGCGTCCTCCGGCGAGGAGCACGACCGGCTTGTCGGAGCCCCGTCGGGCGAGCAGGTCCAGGATCGAGCGCGCCGCCGCGATCGACTCCAGGTACATGCCGACAACGCCGACGTCCGGGGCGTCGAGCATGAATTCGACGAGCTCGGCAGCGTCCACATCGGAGGAATTGCCGATGCTGGTGACGCTGTGGAAGGCGATCCCGCGCGCTGCGCCGAGCCGCAGCACGTCGACGCTGAGGCCGCCGCTCTGCGAGATGACGGCGACGCCGCCCGGGTCGAGCGGCGGGTCCGGGATGAAGCTGACCCGCGCCGCGGAGCTGTGCATCCCGAGGCAGTTCGGGCCGATGACCCGCGTGCCCTGCACCTGCATCCGCTGCACGAGGTCTCGTTCGAGCTCGACTCCCCCGGATACCTCGCCGAAGCCGCTGCTGATGATCTGGGCGAACGCGAGCTTGCCGGGATCGGTGGTCAACGCGTCCGCGACTGCCTCGGCAGGAAGCGCGACGTAGGCGTAGTCGACCGGTTCGGCCACCTCCCGCAGCGAGCGCTGCGCAGGGACCCCCTCGATCCGCTCGGCCGAGGGGTGGATCGGGATCACCGTCCCGGAGAAGCCCGCCCGCCGGAGTCCGGCGATGTACCGGTTGGCGATGTTCGACCCGCTCCCGCTCGCGCCCAGCACCGCGATCCTGCTGGGACGGAACAGGCGCTCGAAGGTGCCGTCCGCGGCGGGCCTTCCGGTGCCGCGTCCTGCCTCGGATCCCGCGTCGAGGACCATCCGCGCGTCGACCGCGACCGCCTGCTCGGCGTCGACGATGACCGGATTGAGATCGACCTCGACGACCTCCGGCGGCAGTGCCGAGAGCAACCCGCCTTCGCCGCCGAGCCGGAGGACCAGCGCCACCAGGGCGTCGATGTCGGCCCGGACCCCGCCACGCGCCCCGTTCAGCAGCGCGGATCCCTTGAGCTCCGACAGCATCTCGGTCACGTCCGACGCGGTCAGCGGGGCGATGCCGAACGAGACGTCGGCGAACAACTCGACGAAGATCCCGCCGAGACCGACCATGACGACCCAGCCGACCCCGGGTGTGCGCACCGCTCCGACGATGACCTCGTGGCCCGGGTCGGTCTTGGCCTCGACGAGGAAGCGATCGACCCGATGCCCGTGCGCGGCCAGTGCCGCGGTCATCGCCGCTGCCTCCGCGGCCAGGTCCTCCCGTGCGACACCGACGCGAACTCCGCCCGCATCGGACTTGTGGACCAGCGTCGGCGACACCGCCTTCAAGACCAGATCACCGTCGAGCCCGTTCGCCGCGAGGGCCGGATCGGAGTGCGCGGAGCCCGGCGGGACCGCGATGCCGGTGCTGCGCAGGATCTCCTTGGCCTCGGGCTCCGGCACGATTCGAGCTCCGGAGGCGACGAAGCCGGCTATTGCCGTTTGCAGCTGCTGCGGCAGCCGCGCGGAGTTCTCGATCAAGCGTCTTCCCTTCATCGGCACCCGGGTCGGGAGGCGGCTCGTGGTTGCGGCGAGTGTGACGGGACTCGCAATGCCCGGGGAATACCGCGAATCGTGGACCGGTGATGGCGGATCCCTATCGCGGCTGCCCACTCGCGCCGGTCCGGCACGTGCGATAGCCGGTCCCGATCGGTGCGCAAGCCGGTCGGGTCTTCCTCGCGCCTGAGCGGGCACGCATCATGACCGCAGCCGGGTCGTGGACGATTCCCGCACCGGCGTCCCGCACATCCCTGGATCCCGGCCCTGCAGCGAAGCAGCGAGGAGAACGCCGTGGAAGATCGCACAGCCGTCGAAGCCTCGAACGACCAGCGGGGAGAGTGCCCGCACCTGCGGCAGTTGTCGTTGGACCCGGCGCCGGAACAGCCGTTGGACGATCCCCCGTACTTCGGCGAACTGCGCGCCACCTGCCCGATCAGCCAGGTCGACCTCGGCGGCGGGACGATCTCGTGGCTGGCGACGAGGTTCGACGATGTGAAGGCGATCCTGTCCGACACCCGGTTCAGCGCCAACCCGATGACACCGGGCTTCCCGGTCCGCGGACTGCCCGGTTCGGACCACCCCATGGTCGCCGACAGCATGATCAGGCAGGATCCGCCGCTGCACACGACGCTGCGCCGGTGCGTGGTCAAGTACTTCACGCCGCGGGCCGTCGAGGGTTATCGGGACCAGGTCGAAGCCATCGTCGACGACCACCTGAACGCGCTCGCCGAGCAGTCCGGGCCGGTCGACCTCGTCTCCCAGTTCGCGCTCGCGATCCCGACAACGGTGATCACCCGGATGCTCGGCATCCCCATCGAGGACGCCCCGCGGTTCTTCGAGCTCACCGAGCGGCAGACGACGCTGTCCCTGTCGAAGGAGGAGATGTACCGCAACGTCGAGGAATTCCGCGCCCTCGGTCTCGAGTACGCGGCGCTGAAGGAGGCGAACCCTTCCGACGACCTGCTCAGCAACATCATCCGGGAGCAGTACGAAGTCGGCGGCATCACTCGTGATCAGCTCGCGGCGCTGATCACGATCCTCATCATCGGCGGGCACGACACGACCGCGGGCATGATCGGCCTGTCGATCTTCACCTTGCTGAAGCGGCCGGATCAGCTCGCGCTGCTGCTCTCCGGGGAACGGCGGTGGGACATCGCGATCGAGGAGCTGCTGCGCGTCCACTCCGTCGCGCGGATGGGGCCGCGCCGTGCCGCCACGGAGGACGTCACGATCGGCGAACACACCTTCCGCCAGGGCGAAGGCGTGGTCGCGTCCATCTGGTCGGCCAACCACGACGAGAGCAAGTACGCCCGCACCACGTGGGAGGACTTCGAGATCCCCACCGAGAAACCGCAGCACCTCGCCTTCAGCTTCGGCCAGCACCAGTGCGTCGGGCAGAACCTCGCCCGGATGGAGCTGATGGTCGCGCTGCCCAGGATCTTCGCGCGGTTCCCGGACATGCAGCTCACCGATCCCGAGGTCTCGCACCTGTCCTATCGGGACGATCGGGCGTTCTTCAGCCTCAAGGAACTCGCCGTCACGCTCTGATCCCACGCCGAAAGCCCGCTCGAAGCGCCTGCACGGGCTTCGAGCGGGCTTTCGGCGTGGCACTAGTGCTTGATGGCCCCGCCGTCGACGACGATCGTCTGACCGGTCACGAACGAGGCACCGTCGGACAGCAGGAAACGCACCGGCTCGACGAAATCATCCACAGTGGCCGCGCGTCCGATCGCCCGGCCGGCGATGTTCGCCGGCTCGGTGTGCGCGAAGTCCGCCGACAGCCCGGTGACGACCAGCCCGGGGGCTAGGACGTTCACCGTGATCCGGCGCTCGCCGAGCTCGGCGGCCATCGACCGGGCGAACCCGATGACGCCCGCTTTGGACGCCGCGTACGCCGCGATGCCCCCAGGGCCCTTGAACGCGGTCCCCGAGGAGAACAGCACGATCCGCCCGCCGTCGGACATCCGCGGCGCACACGCCTGGACGGTGGCCAGGGTGCCGTGCAGGTTGACGTCGAGGACCCGCGACCACTCCCCCGGCGGCATGTCCAGGAACGGTCCGGTGCGGCAGATCCCAGCGCAGTGGACCAGCCCGGACAACGGGCCGTCCACGCAGAGACCGGCGACGAGCGCCCCCAGACCATCCCGGTCGGTCACGTCGCCCTTGACGTACCGCGCACCTGGCACCGGGGCGTCGGGCGTCACCGCGTCCAGGACGACGACCGGCCGTTCCGCCGCGAGCGACTCGACCAGCCGGGCGCCGATGCCGGAAGCGCCGCCGGTGACCAGCAGCGGCCCGCTCATCGGGAGCGGCTCGCGACTACGTGCTCGAGGCTCTTGATCGCGTAGTCCAGGACCATCGACATGATGCCCATGAACAGCAGGACCGCGAACGACTCGGCGACCTTGAAGTTGCTGGTGAGCACGACCAGGCGCTGGCCGAGGCCGTAGTACGCGCCGACCATCTCCGACAAGACCGCACCGAGCACGGCGTACACCGCACCCAGTCGCAGCGCACCGACGATGCTGGGCAGCGCCGCCGGCAGCTCGATCTTCAGGAAGCGCTGGACGGGCGACATGGACAGCGACCGGGCCAGCTGCACGACGTCGTGGTCGATGCCGCGCAGCGCGCCGAGGGTCGACGTCAGCAGGACGAAGTACACGACGCTGCCGGCGACGAGCGCCTTGGGCCCGAAGCCGAGACCGAACCAGAGGATGAAGATCGGTGCCAGCGCGGGCCGGGGCAGGCTGTTGGCGAGCGTCAGGAACGGGGTCGCGGCCCGTTCGAGCACTTCGGACCGCGAGAACACGACCCCGGTCACGATGCCCAGGAGGCCGCCGGCCGCGAGGCCGGCGAGCGCACCGGCGAACGTCGCGGTCACGTCGGTCCAGAACGTGGCGTCCGCGAGCTGGTCGACGAGTCCCTCCGCGACTGCGTCGGGAGAGGAGATGAACAAGGGGTTGATGAGCCCGCGTTCGGATGCGAAGTACCAGCCGCCGACGAACACGATCGCGACCGCGCAGCGGATCGCCCACACCTGCAGCCGGACGCGGTTGCGGCGCTTGCGCCGTTCGGCGAACACCGCGTGTTCCATCGCGGAGCGGTCAGCGCCGGACAAGCCGCAGGTCGGCGCTTCCTCGCCGGTGGCTCTGTCCGAAACGGTGGATCGGCTCATGGGTCCTCCCGGATCCTGCGCGAACGAGAAGTGCTGCTACTCCGCCGCTTCCGGAGCGCGCAGCAGGTCGATGTCGGCGGGGGTGGCCGTGTGCGGCCCGCCGTTGACGATCACGGTCTGCCCGGTCAGGTACGCCGCTCCGGCCGAGCACAGGAACAGGCACACCGACGCGATGTCCTCCGGACGCCCGAGCCGGTTCATGGCGACGAACCGGGCGACTCGGGCTTCGACGTCGTCGGCCGCGAACCGCGACGCCGCGGTGACCACCGCACCGGGTTCGAGGCAGTTCACCCGCACGTTCAGCTCCGACCACTCCCACGCCATGGTCCGGGTGAGGGACGCGAGCCCGGCCTTCGCGGCCGCGTACGCCCCGCGCAGCGGGTGCGCATGACCGGCGGAGGCAGATCCGATGTTGACCACCGCACCGCCGCCCAGGCGCCGGAACGCCGGCAGGCACGCGGTCGCCAAGTGGAACGCGCCGCTGAGATTGGCCTCGATCATGGCGTTCCACGCGTTGACCGACAACTCCTCCAAACGCTTGCCGAAGTTGCCGCCGGCGTTGTTGACCAGGACGTCCACCCGCCCGAAGCGCTCCTCCGCCGCCGCGGCGATGTCGGCCGAGGTCTGCGGGTCGCGGATGTTGCCGGTGACTGCGACCGCGTCGCGTCCCCGCTCCCGCACGCGCGAGACCACGTCCTGCAGCGCCTCGGCCCGCCTCCCGTGGACGACCAGGTCGGCCCCGGACGCGGCGAAGAGATCGACGACTGCACCGCCGATACCGCCGGTCGCGCCCGTGACGACCGCAACCCGGCCGTGAAAGTCGAACTGCACTCCGCCGAACGGTGAAACCGATTGGTGCGCCGCTGTCATCGTGCTCCTCCGCGAGTCCGGTTCGAACCAGCCTCGCTACCGCGACCAGCTCCTCGCAACGGCCCACGGGCTATCAGCGCGATAGCTCCGCACACCGCCGATCCGTGTTGACAGCTGTGCGCTGGGTCACGGAGCATCACCGCACCGGCGTGGCACGGTGGGAAAAGCGGGCGATCAACCGCATCCGACGTATTCGGGCTGTTCCATGACGAGCATGTTCCCGAGAAGTACGCGACGTCGTCTCAGCCGCACCACGGTCCACCTCTCGACCCAGCGGAGTTGCCATGAGGCAGACCAGCACAGCGCATCCGAGGCCGGAAGCCGCAGACCGCGCTGAGGACCGCCGACCCCCCGATGGGAACCCGGCAGGGGCACCGATCGAGTTTCGCCGCGTCAGCCACAACTTCATCCACGGTCGGCGCGCGGTGCTCGTCCTGGAGGAGTTCGACCTCGACATCGGCGCTTCGGAGTTCGTCAGCATCGTGGGCCCGTCGGGCTGCGGCAAGACGACGGCCCTGTCGATGGCCGGCGGACTGGAACGACCGCGAGCGGGCACAGTGGCCCTGGACGGCAAGCCGGTCAGCGGCACCTCCGACGACGTCGCCTTCATGTTCGCCCGGGACGCGCTCCTGCCGTGGCGGCGGGTCCGCCGCAACGTCGAACTGGGTCTCGAAGTGCACAAGATCCCAGCGGCGGAACGCAAACGGCGCGCCGACGAGTGGCTGCGCCGCGTGCGGCTGGAGGAGTTCGCCGACTCCGACGTGCTGCACCTGTCACAAGGCATGCGCCAGCGGGTCGCGATCGCGCGCACGCTCGTGCAAAGTCCCCGCGTGGTGTTGATGGACGAGCCGTTCGCGGCGCTGGACGCCCAGACGCGCGCGAACCAGCAGCAGGAGTTCATCCGGCTCTGGGAGGCCGAACGCCCCACAGTCGTCTTCGTCACCCACGACCTGGAGGAAGCGATCCTGCTCAGCGACCGGGTGGTGCTCATGGCCGCGCGCCCCGGCCGGATCGTCGCTGACATCAAGATCGACCTGCCACGGCCGCGCACGCAGCGGATGCGCACCTCTTCCCCGGAATTCGCCGAATATCTGGAAACCCTCTCCGCTCGCCTTCGGGACGAGGTGACCGCGGCGGAGGAACGCCGTCAGGCGGACGAGGAGGCTTCCACATGATCGATCGGATCACAGCCCCGGACGGCACCAGCCTGGCCTACCGGGTCGTGGGGCACGGCCCGCGGCCCTTGGTGCTGGTGCACTCGCTCGCCCTCGACGGCTCGTGGTTCGAACCGCTCGCGGCGGAACTCGGGGACGAGTTCCGCTGCGTCCTCCCCGACCTCCGCGGCCACGGCGCCAGCGGCGGCACCCCGGACTCGATCTCATTGGACGCGCTCGCCGACGACGTAGCGCTCATCGCCGAGCGGCTCGGCCTGACCCGTTTCCCGGTCGTGGGGATCTCGCTCGGCGGGATGGTCGCCCAAGCGCTCGCCCACCGCCACCCCGATGCCGTCGCGGCCGCGGTTCTCATGGCGACGACCGGCGCGTACGACGACAACGCGAGGGCCGGTGCTCTCTCCCGAGCGGAGGCCGCCCGAGCACCGGGTGGACTGGCTGCGCTCGCCGACATGACGATGACCCGCTGGTTCGGTGAGTCGCATGGCTCGGATCCGCTGATCGCCCGGGCCCGGGACCAGTTCCTCGCCGGCGATCCCGCGATCCACGGAGCGTTCCTGGAGGCGATGACCGCCGTCGGCGTGTTCGACGTGCCGACGTGGGTGCCCGCGCGGGTGATCGGCGGCGACGACGACGTGAGCACGCCGCGCGCGGTCATCGAGAACCTGCACGCGCGAATCCCGCACTCCCAGCTGAGATTCGCGCCCGGCGGTCATCTCGCCGCGTTCACCCACCCCGCGCCTGTGGCCGCGCTGCTCCAGGACTTCCTCGAATCGCCTTCCACGCACATCGACGCCTCGAAGGGTGCCCGCGTTGTCTGATTCAGCCCAGCCGTCCCCGGAGGAGTTGCTCCACCACCTGCGGGCGGCGCAAACACCGGCGCTGCTGATGCTCGTCGCGCACCTCACCGACGACCCGTCCGTGCTCCGCCCGCAATGGCGCCCGAACCCGGACCTGCTGCCCGCGATCGTTCTCGACGCGCAGGAGGACGCGGAAGCCCGGGCGTTCTGCATGGCGACGCTCGAGCCGTACCTGCAGAACATCGCCGAGTGGCCGGTCGAACCGTCCGCAGCGGTCCTCCGGGCGATCGCCGAATGGGCGCTCGACCGCTCTGCGGACGAAGACGCCGAACTGCTGCGCGTCGCGTTCGTCCCACCGGGCACCGATCCTCGCGCTCCTAAGTGGACGAAGGACCAGCTCGATCCGGCGCGACCGATGCGGGTCGCGATCGTCGGGGCCGGCCTGTCCGGTCTGCTGGCCGGGCTGCGGATGAAGCAGGCCGGCGTGGACTTCACCATCATCGAGAAGAACGGCGACGTCGGCGGGACGTGGTACGAGAACGCCTATCCCGACTGCCGGATCGACGTGCACAGCCACATCTACACCTACTCCTTCTTCCCGCACGACTGGCCGTCGTACTTCTGCAGGCAGAACGTGATCCACGACTACCTCCGGGCATTCGCCGAGCAGAACGGACTGGTCGAGCACATCCGCTTCGGCACCGAGGTCTCCTCGGCGACCTGGGACGACTCGCGGCAGCTGTGGTCGGTCACCACCACCGGGCCGGACGAGCGCTCCCGGACCGAGGACTTCACCATCGTCGTGTCCGCGGTCGGCCAGCTGAACCGCCCGATGATCCCGCGCATCGACGGCCTGGACACCTTCGACGGCCCGGCGTTCCACACCGCGCAGTGGGACCACGACGTCGACCTCACCGGCAAGCGGGTGGCGATCATCGGCACCGGTGCGACCGGCGTCCAGGTGGCACCGGCGATCGCGCGGTCCGCAGCGTCGCTGACGATCTTCCAGCGCAGTGCGCCGTACCTGCAGTCGACGCCCGAGCTCCGGCAGGAGATCCCCGAGGACGAGCGCGCGCTCCTGCGGGAGGTTCCGCTGTACCGCGCTTACTACCGCTTCTCGATCTTCCTCCCGAGAGCGATCGGGCGCCTCGCCGCCGCCACCGTGGACCCGGCGTACCCGCCCACCGAACGGGCCGTGTCGGCAGCGAACGAACGGCTCCGCGCACTGCTGACGGACTACTTGCTCGGTCAGGTCGAAGACCGGCCGGACCTCGCGGCGAAGATCGTCCCGGACTACCCGCCGGGCGCCAAGCGGATCATCCGCGACGACGGGACCTGGATCGACACGCTCAAGCAGGACCACGTCGAGCTGGTCACCGAAGACATCGCCCGCATCGACGGGAGCGGGATCCACACGACCGACGGCCACTACGTCCCGGTGGACGTCATCGTCTTCGGAACCGGCTTCAACGCCTCGGACTTCTTGATGCCGATGAAGGTCACCGGCTCGGGCGGAGTCGACCTGCACGAGTCGTGGGGCGTCGACGCGTGCGCCTACCTGGGCCTGACCGTTCCGGACTTCCCGAACCTGTTCTGCATGTACGGCCCCAACACGAACCTGCTGCTGCACGGAAACCTGGTGCTGTTCATCGAATGCCAATCGGTGTACATCCTGAGCGCGATCGAGCAGTTGCTGGAGACCGGCAAGTCCTCCTTGTCGGTGCGCCGCGACGTCTTCGAGAAGTACGCCGACGAAGTGGCCGAAGCGAGCGCGCAGCGCGTGTGGGGATGGTCCAAAACGCACAGCTGGTACCAGAACGCGGAGGGCCGCTCGACCATCATGTGGCCGCTGTCGGCGCACCGGTACATCAGCAGCACCCAGGCCGTCGATCCCGAGCAGTACGAATTCCGCTGACCGCACCGTCCTAAGGAGACCTGTCTCGCCGTGATCACCGAGAAGAGCACCGTCGTCAACGATCTCGAGACCCGCTACCTCATCGGGGGCGAGGGCCGCGGCAGCACCGTGGTCTTCCTCCACGACGGCGCGTGGGGTGCGTCCTCGGACGTCACCTGGGGCGGGGTGTTGCCGCTCGCGGCGCAGACGCACCGCGTCATCGCTCCGGACCTGCTGGGATTCGGCGGTTCGGCCAAAGCCGTGCGGCTGGATCAGTCGCCGTTCGGATTCCGGTTGCGCCACGTCTACTCCCTGCTCGACCAGATCGATGCGAGCGGCCCGATCCACCTGGTCGGCAACTCCTTCGGCGGCTCCATCGCCCTCCGCGCACTCCTCGACGAACGGTTGAGCGGACGCCTGGCCTCGGTCACCTCGATCAGCGGAACCGGCGGCCCCTGGCGCAGCGCGACGAGCGCCGAACTCGGCAGCTACGACGGCACCCGCGAGGACATGACCAGAATCGTCCGGCTGCTGTGCGACGACTACCCGGGCATCGAGGAGCAGATCGACGCGCGGATGAGGTGGGCGGCGATGCCCGGCCACTACGCCGGGATGCTGGCACCGCACGCGAAACCACCAGAACCCTTGCGGACCGCGCGTCCGGCCGATCCCTACCCGGAACCGTTCGCGGAGGTCACGACGCCGGTCCTGGTCTTCGACTGCGCGGGCGATCCGCTGGTCGAGCGGGGCTGGGTGAAGCACCTGACCGACCGGTGCCAGACGGTGACCGTTGCCCCCGTGCCCCACAAGCACGCGCCGAACATCAGCCATCCTGAACAGACGTGGAGCTTCATCGCCGACTTCGTGAGGGGAGCGTGAAACCGTGTTCGACGATCCCCACGACGCCGTCGCCGCCCCGAACGTCCCGCACGACCGGCTGTTCCGGCTCGACGGCAAGCGGTACGCCGTCCTGGGCGGCGCTGCCGGCATCGGCGAGCACGTCGCGCGCACGCTCGCTTCCCGCGGCGCGAAGCTGCTGCTCGTCGACGTCGACGAGCAGGCGCTGGACCGCCTCGCCGGCGAACTCGACGCCGACCGGTTCGTCGCCGATGTTTCCTCCGAGGACGGCGCGCGGTCCCTGGCCGAGTTCGCCGCCGGCGCACCGCTGCACGGATACGTCGACGTCATCGGCCAGATGCAGCGCAAGCCGCTGCCCGCCTTCACGCTCGCCGAGTGGGAAAAGGATTTCCGGGTCAACCTGACCCACGCGTTCCTCGCCGCCCAGCACCTGGCTCCGATGCTGGCGCGCCCGGACTCCTCGATCGTCTACGTCTCGAGCATCAACGGCACGCGCGCGGGCAGCTACGCCGCAGGGTACGGCCCGGCGAAAGCGGCGCTCGAGGGATGGGTGCGTCAGCTGGCCGACGAGTACGGGCCGGAAGGGATCCGGGTCAACGCCGTCGCACCCGGGCTGTTCCTGTCCCCCCGCTTCCTCGCCGGAGCGCACGCCCGCACGATGATCGAGCAGTTCAGCGGCAAGACGATGCTCCGGCGGCTGGGTCAGCCGTACGAGGTCGCCGCGACCATCGCGTTCCTGCTCACCCCGGCTGCCGGCTACATCACGGGTGCGACGATCCCGATCGACGGCGGGGCGCGCGCAGTCGACGCGACCGGCCTCGACCTGCTCTCCCGCTGAGTCCTGGGCCCGCGGGGATCGTCGGCATAGGATGACCGGATCGACGGCAGCGGCGCCGTCGATCCGGCGGGAGTAGGGGTCGAGCGTGAGATTCGAGCAGTTGCGCTACCTCGAGGCGGCGCTTCGCACCGGCTCCTTCCGCCAAGCGGCCCACGAGCTCGGCGTCTCACAGCCGACCATTACCAACCAGGTGCAGCGGCTCGAAGAGGACCTCGGCGTCGTCCTGGTGCTGCGAGGAACGCACGGCGTCCGCCCGACGGATGCCGCCGAGCGGATCCTGGCGCACGTGAAGTCGGCGATCCGGGCTGAGGACCTGCTCCGGCAGGAAGCCAGCGCGATCGATGGCCTGAAGATCGGCAAGGTGACCCTCGGCACGGTGGCGATCGGAAGCATGCGGGTGCTGCCGCACGTGGTCCGCGAGCTGCACGAGGGGCATCCGAACATCCTGTTCGAGGTCTCCGAAGGCGGGACCTACCTCGTGCGCGACGGTGTCCTGAACGGGAACTTCGACATCGGCCTGATCACCCGGATCCCGCTGCCCGGTGAGCCGCCCGACGACGAGCGGCTGCACTACATCGACCTGATGACCGGACGGCTGGTCCTGTGCGTGCCCGACTCGCACCCGCTGGCGCGTGCGGAGACCTTCGACGTCGACGACTTGGCCGGGGAACCGCTGATCTTCTTCACCGAGGGCAGCATCCTGCGGAAGGCGTTCCAGGAACTCATCACCGGCATCGACGCACGCATCGTGTACACCACCAACGGCGCCGAAACCGCGCAGCGGATGGTCCGCGCCGGGGTGGGGATCGCGATCGCGAACACGCTCGCGCCGTCGACGATCAGCGGCAACGGGGTGACGTTGATCCCGATCAACAAGCCGTGGGCCCAGACGACGCTGTCCGCGATCGTGCGGCTCGGGGAAATGCGCGGGCGGGTCGTCGACACCTTGCTGCGCCAGATCCGGGCGTCCACCCCCTCGGCCGGGTGGGCATAGCGCGGAAAGGCTGGTACGGCGATAGCCGTCGGCTTCTTCTGCTGCGGCTGGTCCGCTCTTTACAGTCCGAGTCCATGAAAGCCGTACACATCCGGGACCTGGACGGGCCGTCGACCGTCGCCATCGTGGACCTCCCCTCCCCTGCCCGCCGGGAGGACGAGGTGCTCATCGACGTCCACGCGGCGGGCGTGGCCTTCCCCGAAGTGCTCCAGACCAGGGGTCTCTACCAGGTCAAGCCGGAGCTCCCGTTCATCCCGGGTGCCGAGGTGGCCGGAGTGGTCGCGGAGGCACCGCCAGGAGCGTCGGTGCGAGCAGGTGACCGGGTCGCTGCTCTGCCGTTCCTCGGTGCCTTCGCCGAACGGGTCGCCTGTCCCGTGGACGCGACGTTCCCCATCCCGGACGCGCTGGGCTTCGAATCGGCAGCGGCGATACCGTTCAACTACCTGACGGCCCACTTCGCGCTTCGCCGCCGTGGCCGCATGTCGTCTGGTGAGGCAGTGCTCGTGCACGGTGCCGCCGGAGGCGTCGGCAGCGCGGTGATCCAGGTCGCGAAGGCCTTCGGCGCGGGATCGGTGATCGGCGTGGTGTCGACGCCGGAGAAGGGCCGGACAGCGCTCGCCGCAGGGGCGGACGAGTACGTGCTCGTCGACGGTTTCAAGGACGCGGTCAAGGAAGCGACCGGCGGTCGAGGCGTCGACCTGGTCGCCGACACCGTCGGCGGTGACCGCTTCACCGATTCGCTGCGCTGCCTCGCCGCCGACGGGCGGATGCTCGTGATCGGCTTCACCGCCGGCGCGATCCCCGAGGTGAAGGTCAACCGCCTCCTGCTGAACAACCTCGACGTGGTCGGAGTCGGTTGGGGCGCATACGCCAAGGCACGCCCGGGTTACCTCCTCGACCAGTGGGCCGAGCTCCTGCCGAAACTCGAATCCGGTGCCATCACCCCGCCGATCGGTGGAAGCTACGCAGTCGGCGAAGTCCGCGAAGCGCTCGAAGCCATCGAACGCAGGCAGGCGATGGGCAAGCTCGTCCTCCGCTTGCGGGAATGACCACTTCGGTTGACCGCTGTCCGCCCACCGCAAATCAGAACGGGAATGCGCTCTGAAGCAGTCGAAACCAGCGACTTCAAGAACCTCCCGAACCCGGAGCCGCACGGGCGCCGTAAGTCCGGTGTCGCAGTACAACGTCCAAGCGTCGTCAGTCTCGAACTCTTAGAACGCGTGCTCGTACTCCCCGACCATGCCGCCACGCTGATCGACGACGGGCTGCCCTCGTTCGGCGGCGTCGTCGCGACCACCCGCCCGACACCTGCTACCTCCACCATCAAGACCGTCAAGTGCGCCGACGCGGTCAGCGGGTAGCGCCTACCCGGCACGTACACCGCAGCGGCGCGCGCGGTGAGGTTCTCACGGTCCGGGACGACCGCCGCAGCATCACGACATCACCAACCCGCCGCAGATGTTGACGCTCTGCCCGGTGATGTAGCCCGCATCCTCGGAGAGGAGGTGGACGACGGTCCGGGCGATCTCTTCGGGGGCTCCCAACCGGCCCAGCGGTACCCGACGCAGGTACTCCGCGCGGAGGGTGTCGACCGGTTCTCCCGTCATCGAGCTCAGGTCGTCGAAGATCCCGTCAAGCATCGGCGTGCGGGTGACCCCCGGACAGACCGCGTTGACCCGGATGCCGCGAGGCGCCAAGGCGTAGGCGAAGGTCCGGGTCAAAGCCAGCACCGCCGCCTTGGATGCGTTGTACGGCGCCCCGTGCACGTTGGTGGCCATTTTCCCGGCCACCGAGGCGATGTTGACGATCGCGCCGCCGTCGCTCAGCCGGTCGGCGTAGGCCTGCATCAGCAGGAACGGGACTTTGGCGTTGATACCCAGCACCGAGTCCCAGTCGGACTCGGTGGTGGTGGCGAGGTCCTTCGTGACGGAGATTCCGGCGGCGTTGACGAGGAGATCGATCGCACCAACGTCCTCGATTATCCGGCGCCGGTCGGCTGCCGAGGTGAGATCGCCGGTCACGAACTCGATGCCGTCGAGCGTGCCGGACCCCGGCCTGTCCAGGTCCACTCCGATGACCTCGGCGCCGCGGGACGCAAGTTGCGCGGCGACTGCACCACCGATACCGCCGGCAGCTCCGGTGACCATGGCGCGTCGAGAACGAAACGTAGGTCTTGCGTTCACGGGCGGTTCCCTCTTCATGTGATGACTGCCTTGCGGCTCGCTACCGCAAAGGCGAACGTCGCTGACTCGCGGCGCGCCGACTCAGGCGTGCAGACCAGGACGGCCCGGTGCCAGGTGCGCAACGCCAAGCTCGGTGTCCCCGGTGCCGGCGAGATCGGCCAGCGCCTGCCCGAGCACGGGAGCCAATTTGAACCCGTGGCCGGAGAACCCGACTCCGAGCAGCACGTTGGGCCGTCCTGGGTCAGGCCCGAGAACACCGTGCCCGTCGGTCGTGTAACCGTCCATGTAGGCGGCGAGTCGTGACGGGGTTCGCCACAGCTCGGGCAAGAAGGCGAGTGACGCCTCGGCGAGGAGCTGTTCTTCAGCGACGCTCACCGAGCGTTCCAAGCGGTCGGGATCTTCGACGTCCGCGAAGGGCGTCACCAGACCGACCTTCACAGTGGTGCCTTCGACGCTGGGGGTACCGAAAACGCGGTGCTGGTCGTTCTCGCGGACGAAGATCGGGAACCGGTCTGGGCGGTAGGCGTCGATGTCGGGCGGGGTGAACCAGGACAGCAGAATCCGGCGAGGCGTCACCGCTGCCGCAGACTGCAAGGCTTGCGCCCACGGACCCGTGGTGACCACCACTCGGCGGACCCTCCATGATCGGCCGTCGTCGGCGGTCACGGTGACCCCGTCAGCGTCGGGATCCAGTTGTGCGATGCGGCATCCGGTCTGCAGCCGCGCGCCAGCTGCAACAGCCTGCTGCGCCGCTGTCACGACCGCGTACTCGGGCCGCAGCAGACCGGACTGCTCGTCGTGAATGGCAACCTCGCCGTCGACCAGGCGGTGCTGCGGAAACCTCTCAGCGACCTGGTCCGGCTCAAGCACGGTGTGCGGAAGGTCGAACTGCTCACAGCAGGCACGCGCAGTCTTGATGTGCTCGGAGTCCTGATCACCGATCATCAGCCCACCGCACATGGTGAGCAGATCACGTCCGGACTCCGACTCCAGCCGCCGCCAAAGCCGTTGGGCGGCGAACAACAACGGCACGTACTCAGTGCCCTCGAGGTAGGCCGTCCGGAACAGCCGGCTCTCGCCACCCGCCGCGCTACGGTCATGACCCGGCCCGAACTGCTCAAACCCGATCGCCGACACACCTACTGCGGCCAGCCGCCACAATGTCATCGACCCGACCGTGCCGACACCGACAACAGCCACTTCTGCGTCCACGTCATCTCCTCCTGAATATCAGATGTTGCGTCACAGCACGGGGAATTGGGTTCAGCGCCGCGCAGCGGTCGGCTGCAACCGCGCCTACGGCGTTGCTCGGCTCTTCACCGGCGCCTCCGCGGCGGAAGATCGAGCGAGTGAGAGGTGACGGGTCTCCGGTGCCCACGCCCACGAGGTGACAAGCCCCAGGAGCAGCACCGATGTTGCGATCAGCATGGTCGGTCCGGTCCCGATTCCCTCGATCGCGGTCGGCAGCAGGAACGTACCGACAGCCGCGCCTACCCGGCTGACCGCTGCCGCCAGGCCGACGCCCGAACTGCGGACCTCGGTCGGGAAGATCTCGCTGGGATACACCGTTTCCAGGTTGCCGGCCGCGGTCACCACCGCGGCGAACACCGCGAAGCACACAACCACGAGCAGTGGCGGCGGATTGGCGATCACACCGAGCAGACCGAGCGCGACCGCCAGGACGGCGAACGACCAGATCACGAACCGCCGCCTCGAGATCCGGTCCATGATCACCACTCCGACTATTGCGCCGAGCAGCAGAAACAGGTTCGAGCTGATCTCGCCCACGAAACCGCTGAGCCCGAAGGTGGTCAGCACCTGCGGTAGGAAGGTGAACAACGCGAAGTAGGGCACCACCTGGCAGAACCAGAACAGCGCGGCGAACGCGGTACGAGTTCGGTAGCGACGACTGAACAACGTCTTGTAGCGCGCCAGCTCACCAGACGTCGATCCCACCAGGTCGTCGATGCCGTACTCGCTTCCCCAGTACTTGGCGACAACCTGCCGGGCCTCCTCCAGCCGTCCCTTCGCGACGAGCCAGCGAGGCGACTCCGGTGTGCCCAAGCGCAGGGCCAGCACGGCGGCGGCCGGCAGGGCCGATGACGCCAGCAGCCATCGCCACTGATCCGGCGCGTAGTTCGCGAACACCGCGCCGACCGTCAACGCTGCGACGAACCCGAAGGTCCATACGGCGTTCAGGGACGCGAGAAGACCGCCGCGCTGCCGTCGAGGCGCAATCTCCGACAGCAGTGCCGCACCGATCGCGTAGTCCGCACCGATCGCGATCCCGATCAGCAGCCGCAGTACCAGCAGTTGCTCGGCGTTGGCGACGAACAGCTGCGCGATCGACAAGACGATGAACAGCGACAGGTCCCCGACCAGCATCTTCTGCCGACCCACCCGGTCGGTTATCCAGCCTGCGATCAGGCTGCCCAGGAAGATGCCCGCCAATGCAGCGCCGCCCAGCAACCCGGTCCACCAGCTGCTCAGGCCCAGCTCTGGCGTAGCGCCGTCGAGCGCGAACCCGATCACACCGAGGATGTAGCCGTCGACGAACATCCCGCCCGCGGTGTAGGCCGTTGCACGCAGGTGGAACCGCGTCATCGGCGAATCATCAATGCTGCGGGGCGTCGTCAGCCGACGGTCAGAAGAACTAGGCAAGTCAGTCATGTTCCCTCCGGGGGATCGACCAGACTTAGTTCAAAATTTTAAAATTAGGCGCCAAGTATTCGGACCGGCAGAAAGCCTGTCAACCCTCCGCGCCGCTGACAGCTACGCTGGTGCCCATCTGCCCCAGGGGGAGCGAAGGCCATGATGAGCAGCAAGTTCGACGATGCCGAGCGCGGCAGTACGCCCCTTGAGACGATAGGCAAGCGGCTGCGGGATCACCGCAAGCGTTCTGGGATGACCCTCGCCCGCGCGGCGGAAGCGTCGGGACTCTCGCCCGCTTTCATCTCGCTGCTCGAGAACGGCAAGTCCGACGCGAGCGTCGGCCGGCTGACGCAACTGGCCACCGCCTACGGGATGCGGGCTTCCGATCTGCTGCGCGAAGGCGAGGAGTCCGCAGCGGACGACCGCAGGGTGATGCCCCAGTTGGGTCGCTACGACTCCCCGCAAGAGGGCGTCACGTACTGCTTGTTCCACGATGAGGACGGCATCCTGCCGGTGCACGTCGAGATCAAGCCCCGCGGGGGTTGGTTCGAACACTCCATCCACCCAGGTGCGGAGACGATCTACTGCCTGTCCGGAAACGTCGAGGTGGCGGCCGGCGACGAGATCTTCCAGGTGGGACCGGGGGACCGCTTGCGCATCCCGTCTTTGGTTCGGCACCGGCTGCGCAACATCGGCCAGGAGTGCGCGGAACTCTTCGCGATGGTCGCCGACCCGACCTTCGAGGTGCGCAACGGGCGTCTCAGGAATGGTTCGGCGTCGCGGCAGTGAAATCGCGGTCCGACCAGGCAGGATGACCGGGGTCCGCGGGCGGCGTCGAGGCTTCGGCTCCCTGATTGCGTGATCACGAATGGCTTGAACGGTCTCGGGAAGTCGCTAGACGAGCAGGATTCCTTTGCGCAGCAAGGTGAATCCCACTTTGCCGAAGGGCTGGAACCCCCTCGGCCCGGCCCTTCGGCCAACCGCGCCTTGCACCGGGCGGCGGGTGCAGCGCATGCTACTGACCTGCAACGGAGCGGTGGAGGTGACTGATGTCGGTCGGACCGACCTTGATCGGGTCCGTGCAACGGGCGCTGCACCTGCTCGACGCGGTCGGCGCCAGTGAACGACCGGTCACCGCGAAAGCGCTTGCGCGCGGTGCGGAACTTCCGCTGGCGACGACGTACCACCTGCTGCGCACTCTCGTCCACGAGGGCTACCTGCGCAAACTCGATGACGGCTACGTGCTCGGCGAGCAGGTGGGCGCGCTGCGGCAGCACAACTCGCTCCAGGCCCTGCTGCCCAAGATCCGACCGGTGCTCCGCGCGCTCCGAGACGAAGTCGGTGGCGCGGCATACCTCTCGCTGTTCTCCGGCAGCGAGATCAAGATCGTCGACATCGTCGACGGACCCGGCACCCCTTCGGTCGACCTGTGGGTAGGAGTGCAGGAGGCGGCGCACGCGACCGCATTCGGCAAATGCATTCTGTCCTGCCTCGACGCCGACGGCCGACGCGACTACCTCGCCGGAAACCAGCTCGCGGACCTCACCCCGCACACGATCACTGACGCGCGGGTACTCGAACAGCGGCTGTCCCAGTGCACCGACGTCTTCAACGACTGCGAGGAGTACCTCCTCGGCACAGCCTGCCTCGCGACGCCGGTGCGCGCGCCCGGGGTCATCGGCGCGGTCGCGATTTCGCTTCCCTCGCACCGCTTGCGCTCCGCCGAGCCGCGCTCGCTGCAGCGTGCCTCCGAACGGGTGTCCCGAGCTTTCGCGCTCACCAGCTGACCGGGCGCCTGACCAGGGCGTTGTCAGCATCTGAAAACCGGACTGTTGTCCGGCTCACATCGCTGCGAACACAGTGACCACCACATCTGCTGGGAGGTCACATGCAACCGCAGGACAGGCTCGACCTGTACCGCACGATGGTCTTGATCCGCACCTACGAAGAGGCCATCCTCCGCGAGTACCACGCTGACAAGAAACCCGTCTTCGACATCGGCGCCGGCCTTGTCCCGGGCGAAATGCACCTGTCCGCCGGCCAGGAACCGGTCGCCGCCGGCGTCTGCGCACACCTCACGACGGACGACGCGGTCACCGCGACCCACCGGCCGCACCACTTCGCCGTCGCGCACGGCGTCGACCTCGAGAAGATGACCGCTGAGATCTTCGGCCGGGTGACCGGGCTGGGCAAGGGCCGCGGCGGGCACATGCACCTGTTCGACCCGGCCACGCATTTCTCGTGCTCGGGCATCATCGCCGAGGGCTACCCGCCCGCACTGGGCCAGGCCCTGGCGTTCCGGCGACGCGGCTCCGACCGGGTCGCGGTGGCAGTCACCGGTGAGGGCGCGGCGAACCAGGGCGCATTCCACGAATCGCTCAACCTCGCCGCGTTGTGGAAGCTGCCGGTCGTCTTCATCGTCGAAGACAACGACTGGGGCATTTCGGTACCGCGGAGCGCGTCCACCTGCGTCACGTCGAACGCGGTCCGGGCCGCTGGCTACGGAATCCCCGGTGCGCGCGTCGAGGACAACTCCGTCGAAGCCGTGCACGAGGTCGCGGGTGAAGCGATCACCCGGGCCCGCGCCGGTGAGGGCCCGAGCCTGATAGAGGTGCACACCCTTCGCCTGTGGGGCCACTTCGAGGGCGACCCCCAGAGCTACCGCTCCGATCTGGAAGGCGTGCCGGGCAAAGACCCGCTGCCCACCTTCGAACAAGAACTGCGCGCGGCCGGTGTGCTCGACGACCCGTCGGTCTCGGCCGTCGCGGCACAGGCCCGCGACCGGGTCGAAGCAGCGATCGAGTTCGCCAAGCGCAGCCCCGAACCCGAACCCGCGACCGCGCTGGACTTCGTGTTCGCGTCGGCCTGAACCCATCACGGAGGACACGCAGCAATGACGCTCACTGAACCTTCACCGGCCACCCGTGCACAACGCAAGCTCAGCACTGCGAAGGCGATGGTCGAGGCGATCTCGCAGGAGATGGAGCGCGACCAGGACGTCTTCGTGCTCGGGGAAGACGTCGGAGCCTACGGCGGAATCTTCAGCTCCACCACCGGGCTGCTCGACAAGTTCGGACCCGAGCGGATCATCGACACCCCGATCTCGGAGACCGCGTTCATCGGCACCGCCATCGGCGCGGCGGTCGAGGGCATGCGGCCGATCGTCGAGCTCATGTTCGTCGACTTCTTCGGCGTCTGCATGGACCAGATCTACAACCACATGGCGAAGATCCACTTCGAGTCCGGCGGCAACGTCAAGGTCCCGATGGTCCTGGCCACCGCGGTGGGCGGCGGGTACTCCGACGGGGCTCAGCACTCGCAGTGCCTGTGGGGCACGTTCGCACACCTCCCCGGGATGAAGGTCGTCGTCCCCAGCAACCCCGCCGACGCCAAGGGGCTGATGACCTCGGCGATCCGCGACGACAACCCGGTCGTCTTCCTGTTCCACAAGGGGATCATGGGTCTGCCGTGGATGGCCAAGAACCGCCGCTCGATCGACCACGTTCCCGACGGTGAGCACGTGGTACCGATCGGCGAGGCGAGCGTCGCTCGTCCCGGCTCCGACGTCACCATCGTCACCCTTTCCCTGTCGGTGCACCACGCACTCGACGTCGCCGAGGAGCTGTCCCCGCAGGGCATCGACTGCGAGGTGATCGACCTCCGCAGCCTCGTGCCACTCGACACCGAGGCGATCCTCGAATCGGTCGGGCGGACCGGCCGACTCCTGGTCGTGGACGAGGACTACCTGTCGTTCGGGCTCTCCGGCGAGGTCATAGCGCGCGTCGTCGAGCGCGATCCCACCGTGCTGCGTGGTCCGGCGGCTCGGGTGGCCGTGCCGGACGTCCCCATCCCCTACGCGCGCCCCCTCGAATACGCGGTGCTGCCTACCCCGAGCCGGATCCGCCAGGCTGTCCTTGAACTGGTGAACGCATGACCGATATCGCGTTTCCGCAGCTGTCCGACGCCGTTCCCGATGCCGAAGGTGTCGTCGCCACCTGGTTCGCCGCCGACGGCGACACCGTCGGTGAAGGCGACCTCATCGCCGAGGTCGCGGTTGACAAGGTCGACGTGGAAGTGCCCTCCCCGACTACCGGCGTCCTCAAGCTCCTCGTGGCGGAAGGAGCCGTCGTGAAGCAGGGCGCGTTGATCGCCCGCATCGAATGAAGGCCGGACCGCCGCCGACTCGCACCGCGCCGTCGGCGGCGGCCGCGGCCATCGCGGATGTAGCTGGGCGACGAACGCCCTGAAACCCGAACAGTCCGGCGGAGGCACACTCACCCCCAGCAACACCGGCAGTCGGGGCCCGCTGTTCGACACCC
This sequence comes from Saccharopolyspora oryzae, assembly GCF_027853915.1. Classification (GTDB taxonomy): domain Bacteria; phylum Actinomycetota; class Actinomycetes; order Mycobacteriales; family Pseudonocardiaceae; genus Saccharopolyspora; species Saccharopolyspora oryzae. The sequence goes on along the minus strand of NZ_JAQGLA010000013.1, from coordinate 99,228 downwards.
CGATCATCAACCCAGCCTCAGGTCGCAATTCGGCACCGGCACGATCGTCGAACGTGCCGCGGCGACCCGTGAGGCGCACTGATTGCGCGTCGCCGTCCGATCGATGCTGTATCTCTTCCTGTCGTTTGTGGCTCGTGTTCGGTGGGCAGCAGCAGTCCTGTGCATCGTGGCCTCGTTCGAAGGCGAAGCCGGCTTGCCCGATGTAGATCGTTACACGCTGCTGCAGTGGAGTCGTCGCGCGAATACATCGCAGGCCTTGGCGCTGCGATCGAAGATCGTGCTGACTTGCGCGGAAGGCCGGAACAACAAGGATGTCGCCGCCAGGCAGGGAATCCGGCCGCACACGGTGGAAAATCTCAAGGAGCGCAGGGAAGACCGGGCACCACAGGAAGAGGCAAGCCCCGAGGTACAGGAACGCATCAGGGCCAGCTTCGAGAACCCGGCTGCTCCCAGCATCGATTATCGATGGCCGGACGCCGCTTCACACCCGCTCTCGCCAAGAACAGCTGACAAGCATCAACATCCCACAAACGCCTCGATTGAGTGGTGCAGGCACGACCTATCGCGAAGCTCGGTCAGCGTAGGCGGGCATGCTGTGTTGAAGGGACCCGTGGGACGCCGGAATCCAGCTGAGGACGTTTGTATCGCGGGAAGGACGATAAACGCTGACCAGCTGCCTATCGATCAGTAGCGGGAAGCCAGTGGATATCCTGAGATTGTCATCGATTCGTTGCCGAGCACACGTAACAGATGGTTCTCGTGGCGGCATTCGGGTGATCATGAATCGTCGCGACTTGAGGGCCTCCGACCAAACCATATAGTCACCGGGTGCCGCCAGAGCCCACGATTCCACAGTTAGCCGCCGAACAACCGGCCCTGCCCGGGCTGACCGCAGCTCACCTGGTCGAGACTGTTCCACAGTTGGACGACTCAGGTGCCAACACTGCGGACCGCTATGACTGGCAGGCCGCGATGGCGACAGCGGATGGCCTTGCGCTGTACCTCGACGGCCTGGGAGATGACGGCCGTCTTCGTCCGGACTGCCGGGACAAGGTGCTGTGCGAGTGGCAGGAAGACTGGATCCTGTTTTCTGGCGAGAACGTCGAGTTGGTGTCCGGCAAACATCGCGATCCGTCGGCGGGCGCCTACACCACGGTCACCAAGCTCGTTGACGACGGCGGGCTGGCACATTTGTTCAACCGATGGAGTGCCTTCCAGGAGACGACGTTCTGCCGGTTAGTCACCTCGGGCGGTCTGGCGGGTACGGGAGAGCCCAAGGATCTGCTGGCGGCTGCGGACTTCTGCCGGTCCTTGCAGTCGGCCGGCAAACCCGTCAGCGTCAACTCCGAGCATGCCGGCATCATCACCCATCTGCGTAGGACGATCACTAACTACGATGACGGCACAAGGCAACGATGGACGGGAGGCGGATCATCACCGGCTGCCACCGAACACGAGCGTGACGCTGAGGTCGCTCGGTTTCTAGCTTCCTTGACCATCGACGAGAAAAGAATTCAGCGTGACTACCTCTCCTTCGCTGCCCCGAACATGTACGCCCAGCCAGTCCTGAACCGGGTAGGAGCGACCGGGTCGGCGATAGCAGTCTGGGAAGCGGTGCTGACTGTGTTTCGGGCACGGATGCGGGCGCGAGGTCCGCTGCCGACAGGCGGTCTACCGGTTGTGTTGCAACGCCGTGATGACTCTTCGGAGATACCCGTGGAGACACAACGAACGCTGGCAGCTCGTACGGTCACGATGCGAGATATCGAGACAACCATCAACACGGCTTTGACGATCCCTGGTGGCTACGAACCAGTGCCGCGGATGCCGCGAACCTCCCGCTTGGAGGTCAAGATGGACGTTGGCGGCTGCTCGGACAATGCGATCGAGCGAGCGCTGAGCTTACGGACGGACTACCAGGACTACTGGCGCCACCGCGAAAGTGGCGACCCGACAGCCAGAGTAGAACGAAAGCAGCTGGAGCGGCTGCTGCACCGCCTCAGCGACAGGGCTACCGAGTCTGCCCAGCCGCAAGGTGCCATCTTGTGGCGCCGGATGCAGTCCGAGATCGACACACTGGAACAGGAACAGCTTCCCGCCGGCATAGACACCGACACGGCCTTGGGCGGTGTTTGCGACCTCGCAGGTCAGTGCAAGGTCTGGTTCGGGCCGAGGTTCGACATCGATGCCGTCATAGCGAGCAGGCGCACGGCATTGGAGGCCGAGACGTGACCGACTTCCACCAGGCCGAACTGGCGCTGCTGCGCGAGGATCTAGCCTACCATCAGGCCCGCATATTGCTACTGGTCACGGCTGTCTCCGGCACGAGGGGACACGCCGGCAAGCTGGACGGCCTCACCAAACTCGCTAAACTAGACTTCCTACTGCGCTATCCGGCACTGGCATCTGAAGTTCTCGATCGCCTGGATTCTCACGATGCTCGGTTGCATCTGGCCACTGAGGACATTGCCGCGCCCACCGAGGTTGAGGCACCGATGATTCGCTACAAGTACGGGCCGTGGGATGACCGCTACTACGCCGTAGTCGGAGCGCTGATTGGTCGCGGCCTGCTGCGTTACGCCCCGGGACGAAAAGGCAGCGTCGCCGTCAGGCCTACACCCGCCGGGCGGCGCCTGGCCAGCCAATTGGCCGCAGGCAACCAGTGGACCGAGATCGCCGACCGCGGCGCCGCCATCGCTCAAGCCTCGGCAGGGATGACAGGGACCCAGTTGAAAGACCTCATCTACCAACGATTGTCTGACCTGATGGACCGTCCTCACCGGCAGGTGATCCGATGACCGTCCGATTTCGCATCGACTCCGTGAGCCTCGATACCACCGAAGGCCGCGTCGAGTACAGGTTCGCCTCCGATCTCACGGTGCTAGCGGGCCCAACCGGCGTGGGAAAAACGACGCTGCTCGAATTGATCAAGTTCGGGTTCGGTGCCAAGGCCACCTTGGCACCCGTCGCGACAGCACACGTCGATTCCGTCACCTTAGAGATACGGATCGGCGAGGAGCAACTGCGCCTTGTTCGTAGCCTGGACAAAGCCAAGAGCGGAACAGTGCGCGTCACCGATCTGATCACCCAGGAACGTTTGCCAGACCACTATGTCGGCGACAAGCAGCCAGCCCTGAACACCCGGCTCATGCAGTCTCTGGGCCTGCCCGACGACATGCGCGCCGCCGGAAGCAAGAGCAAGCGGGAAGGCCCCCGCATCACCTTCAACGACATCCTGGCCTACCTCTATATCCCGCAGAGCGAGATCAACCGCGACATCGCCCACAGCCAGGAAACCTTCCGCGAACCCAAACGCAGAGCTGTCTTCGAACTTCTTTTCGGCCTGACCGACTCGGAGATTCTCAAGTTGCGGTCGGAGATCAACAGGCTCAACGGAGCGATCGACGCGGCGGAAACAGAGCACCACACTGTGGTCAAATTTCTCCGGGATAGTGGCACCAGCAGCCGTGAGGAAGCCGAACTCGCGCAAGCACGTGTCCAACTGGCTCAGACTGAAGCCCAGAACCAACTTGCCAAGCTGCGAGACTCCCTCGACCCGGTGGCCGACCGAGAGACACAGACCCTGCGCGACTTACTTACCGAGACCGAACGTGGCCTCGCCGATACCCGGGCCGCAGATGCAGACCTATCACGTCGCCACGCCCAGTACACCGCTGAGCGTCGCCGCGTGCAGGGTGACCTCGACCGGCTCGGTCGCATGCGTGACGCCGGTGAGCGCCTCGCCGACATCGAATTCACCGTCTGCCCGCGATGCATGCAATCGATACAGCAGAGGAAAGTGCCCCACGGTGCCTGCCGGCTCTGCCTCCAAGACGACCCGGTACAGCCAGACAAGGGTCAAGACCAGTACGAGATCCGCCAACTCACCGCGCAACTCGCCGAAATGGACGAGCAGATCACTGCGGTGTCGGTTCAGCAGGAAGCGCTCCTCCGCGCGACCACCGAGCGGGAACGGCTCATCGCACATCTCACGACAATGCTGGACCAGCGAACCGCACAACGGGTCGCCCCTCGCCTGCAAGCTTTCAGCGACGCCTCTGAACAGGCCGCCACGGCCAAGGCCGAGCAGCACCACTGGGAGGCGGTCCTACGCCAGTGGGACGTGGTCGCGGACCTCCAAGGCACAGCTGACCTGCTGAGTAACGAACGCAATGATACGGAACGACAACTCGAGACTGTTCAACAGACGCTGCAACAGCGCCGCGAAAGGATCCTCAACGAGATCAGTGAGGAGTTCGATGCCACGGTTCGCGCCTTTGGGATCCCGGGGGTCGTGACTGCGGCGATCGACAACGAGAAATACCTGCCTGTCCTCAACGGGAAAATCTTCTCGAGAGATAATCAGCTCGCCGGAGGTACCACCACCGCCACTCAGGTCGCCTACTGGTGCTCGCTGCTTTCGGTCGCCATGCGCAACTCCGAAACCACCTACCCGGCCTTCCTGCTCATCGACAGCCCCCAGCTCGCGCTGAACGCCGAGAACAATCTCACCGCAGCCATGTACCGCAGACTCACCACCCAAGTCGATGCGCAGCCTGGCCGACTGCAGATCATCATCGCCGACAACAAACTTCCTGCCAGCTACCGCGGTTACCACGCTCAAATCGACTTCGACTACTCCCGCCCCACCGTCTCCACTATCACGCACCCTGGCCCCGCTCAAGTGACCACCATCGGCGAAAGCGTCAGCACCACTCAAGAGGAGTAAGACACAAGCAGGCCCGATGACCTCTTAGATGTGAAAGATGCAATCAAGCGCCGCGCAAGGCTCCTACGTCTCACCGCATGCCGGCCGCGTCCTGTTCGGTGAGCACGCTCAACGCTGGATGGACACGTGGAATGTCGAAGTCACCACCGCCGTCCGCGATGCGTCGATCATGCGCACCCACGTACTGCCTCGGTGGGGCGCGTGGTCGCTGTCGAAGGTCGATCGCTTGGTGATGCAGGCGTGGATCACCGAACTGTGCGATAAGCGTTCACGCGCAACCGTCCTGGAGTGCTACCACTCGACCTCAAACGTGCTCAAGTCGGCAGTGCTCTCGTCACTGGCGACCGTTTTGCCGGTCGGTTGCGGCATGATCTCGGGTGTACTGGGGGCAACAATTCAGGCCCTCTGGTTGTGAGGCGCTTCCGCCCCCCATCCGAAACATCAGCGCCTCGTCGCGCACCGCGACCAGGGACAGAACCTCGGAGCGTTGCTTCCTGGCCCTCAACGTCCCTCGACCTGACAGGCCGCAAGAGTCTCGCCGATGATCGACGCGTTGATGACCGCGCGTGCCGGAGCGGTTACGATGTCCGCGATCTTCTCGCAGCGAGGGAGTTTCCATGTCCTCTGACAGCATGGCCTGGGCACGCGGCCGCGAGGGTGTTCTCGGCCCCTCCGCCGACCTGGACACCGGCGTGCCGACCGCCGCCCGCGTCTACGACGTGATGCTCAACGGAAAGGACAACTACGCCGCGGACCGGGAGATTGCCCAAGCCAGCCTCGCGGTGATGCCGGAGCTCAAAGAGATCGCGATCCACAACCGGGAGATGCTGCACCGCGTCGTGCGGCATGTCGCCGCAGAGGAGGGGATCACCCAGTTCCTCGACCTCGGGTCCGGGCTGCCGACGGCGAGGAACACGCACGAGGTCGCGCAGGAGGCGAACGCCCAGGCCCGCGTCGTGTACGTCGACATCGATCCCATCGTGCTCGCCCACGGCCGTGCGATCCTGGCCAACGATGCGAACGCGCGGGTGGTCACCGCCGACATCCGTCAGCCGCGCAGCGTGCTGGACCACCCGGACACGCGCGAACTGATCGATTTCGACCAGCCCGTGTGCGTGATGCTGTGCGGCATCCTGCACCACCTCCTCGACGAGGAGGACCCCCAGGGCATCGTCGATTTCCTGCGCGAGGCGGTCGCGCCCGGTTCTTTCTTCTTCATCACCAACTTCACGAGGCTCGGCGACGCGCCGGAGTCGGTCGAGCTGGAGCGGGTGCTGCTGTCCCAGCTCGGCACCGGACGCGTTCGCACCCCGGCGGAGCTCGCCCAGTTCTTCACCGGGCTGGAGCTGCTCACCCCCGGGATCGTCCCGCTGCCGCTGTGGCGTCCGGACGCGCCCGTCACCGATGCCACCTCCATCGCGGCCCGCTTCATGACCGGTGGTGTGGCGCGGAAACCGTAGGCCCGATGCCACCTGGCGGAGCAGGTTTTCCGCGGCGCAGCAGGCAGATCGACGTGCGTGCTCACTACGCGCGACCTCGTCGAGCGAAGCATTGGCGCTTGTGCGTTCCCGGGCACCGTCGGCCGCAGGTACGCCCGCAACATCCGGTGTGCGCGTCGCAGCCACGCCGCTCCGGCAGGCGAATGTGGCCGACCGGAACTGCGCGAAAAGCGTCGGGCAGTCGGTCAGGCGAGCATCTCGTCCGGCAAGCCGAGCTCGGTCGCGGTCGCGTAGAAGGCGCCCATGCCGGCAAGCAGGGCATTGCGGCTTCGCGTGCTCATGGCATCCAGCACTTGCTTGAGGTCGGCTTGGCGTTCCCGGCGGGACTGGCGGAGAAGGCGGCGGCCATCTCTGGACAACTGGAGCATGACCTCGCGGCGATCACCCTCGCTGGCCACCCGGTCGAGCAGTCCGGCGGCCTGGAGCCGATCGCACAACCTGCTCGTCACCGACGGAATCGAACCCAGCTCATCGGCCAGGCTCATGAGGTTGATGGCGCCGTGCCGGTCCACGACGACGAGCGCTCGCAGCTGCGGCGCCGAGACCTTGGGCTTGATGCGTTCGGCGCTGCGCGCCCAGACAACCATGAGCATCTCAACGCCGGCCTCGAAGTCGTCCAGGGCTTCGGAGGAAACAGAATCGGGTTCGCGCACCAGAACAATCCTCCTAGCCGGGTGCTTCACGGTCCTTCGTCGGGCCCCCGGACGCATTCTGTCACGCCAGCATTCAACATCGCCCGCAGTTGAGCGGGCCCAGGTGAAGCCGGAGAAATGGTGACCGTCCCCACGCGTCTGGAGTGCATCGACCGAGCCCTGCGCACCGCTCCCGCCCACGAATTACCGGGCGTGCTCGAAGCCGTGCTGAGGCGACATTTCGGCGTTGCCGGGTTGGAGATCTATCTGGTCGATCTCAGGCTTGCGGTCCTGGAACCGGTGCTCGAACCCGAGGGCCCCGGCATTCCTCTGGTGGCGACTGTGGAAGGTCGTGTTTTCTGCGACCAGGTGCACGTCCAGCAACCGCTGGATCACGAAGTGGCGCTTCATCTGCCGATGACCGTGCGGGGCGACCGGCTGGGCATCCTCTGGCTGCGGCTGCCCGATGCTCCCGACGAAGCGACTCGTGAGGAACTGGCGGAAGCAGCCGCGCTCGCTGCGCACGCCATCACCCTCGCGGAGGTGGCGACCGATCGATATCGGCGAGCTCGGCGCCCCCAACGTCTGACGCTCGCCGCTGAGATGCAATGGCAGCTGTTACCAGTGCGTTCCGTGGAGTGCGGTTCCTACCGGCTCGCGGGCCAGCTCGAACCCGCCTACGCCGTCCGCGGCGACAACTTCGACTGGGCCCATGACATCGATTCGCTGACCGTCGCGGTCACCAACGGCATGGGAGAAAGCACCTCCGCCGCCATGCTGACCACTTTGGCGATCACCGCGCTGCGCAATGCCCGTCGCAGCGGAGCCAACCTCGCCACGCAGGCAGCCCTCGCCGATCAGGCCATCTGGTCACACCATGCGGGTTCTCAGCACGTCTCCACGCTCCTGATGCAGATCGACCTGCTCTCCGGCGAGGTCTGCGCCATCGACGCCGGCTCGCCCAGGTTGTGGCGCGTCCGCGACGGTGGTGTCGAGCGGATCGACCTGGACGCCCAGCTCCCGCTCGGGATGCTCGACGGCACCGAGTACGACGTGCAGCACTTCCAGCTCGAACCAGGCGACCGGCTCTTCGTTCTGACCGACGGCATCTACGACGCCGTGCTCGCAGACCGCAACTACAGCACCAGTGCATTGCGACGAGCACTGGGCAACAGCCGCCACCTTGAGCCCGCCGAAGCTGTGCGATCGCTGCTCAGCGACCTCCGCGCCTTCCTCCAGGACAGCGACCTGGACGACGACGCCGTGGCGGTGTGCGTCGACTGGCTGGGGCCACACCACGCTGAAAGCATTGCGACGGCGGAACGGAACTGGATCCTGCTCTGATCCCTTCATCCGATTTAGTTGTCTTCTGACAAGAAATATGCGGGGAGGCAATGGCGCCGTGGCCCAGAGCGATGCGGAACGATGATCGGGCTCAACACCGCTTGCTTGTCCTACGGCAAATAAACTATAAGATCCCTTGAGCTGCGCTGCGTACAGCCAAGGTGTGCAGAGGCGCCGCGACGACTGGAACGAGCCACGAGACGACTCGCCTGCGCACGGAGGGACAACTGAATGACTCCTGAGAACCGGACTCCCGGCCCCCGCACCGAAGAAGCGCAGGCTGTGGTGGTCCGCGAGAGCATCAGGAAAAGACCGTCGCCTGGACCGAGCGTCCAGGCGACCTTCCCCCGGCCCGACGCGGTCGTCATCACCGTCAGTGGAACAGTCGACGTCGAGACGGTCGACAAGCTCGAGACGATCCTCTGGCCGCAGCCGACGTCGATGACACAACTCGTCGTCGTCGACCTCAGCACCATGTACCTGCTCAACGTCCCGGACCTGCAACTACTGACCCACGCCCACATGCTGGTCCAAGCGCGTGGCGGAACCCTCCGCGTCGTCACCTCGAACCGAGCCGTCCAGGAGGCACTCCAGGCAGCCGGCCTCCACGCCCTGCTCGAGTGCCACAGCACGATCGACACGGCGCTCACACCGACGACAGCGCCCCCGGGCGGTTCTCACCGAATCCGCTGACGTCGCAGATCTTCGACGAAGGAGAATTGCAGCCGATCCACCAATGCCGTCACCGGGGAGCTTGCGGGTCGGACGAAGGATCCTTCGTGGCCTGCAGCTCGCCCGCCGGCAGCCGGTCGGCGCCCCAGCTGCGCTCGACGTAGCCGATGATCCGCGCGACGTCCTCGGTGGGCACGCCCTCCGGTTCCCCGCGCTCGAGCGGGTCGGCGTGGAAGATGTAGAGCCGCGAGGCGAACTGGTCGAACGGCAGCGAGGCCTCACCGAACCGCTCACCGTTGCCCGCGGTGGAGACCACGACGCCGTCGCCCCAGTCCTGGCCGCTGTCGTTGTTCGGATTGAAGAAGTACACCCGCATGACGTCCTGCGGATCCGGCGCGACCCGCAGGATCGTGATCGCGTGCCAGCCGACGTAGCGGGCCGCGCTGTCGGTGACGGCGACACCCGCCGGCTGCGGGTGGATCACCGGTTGCCCGCCGTTGTAGGACGGGTGGTAGCTCGCGTGGAACTGCCGCAGGAACCCATCGAGGTCGACCAGCCTGCCGGTCGCCACCTCGACGTTGATCCAGAACCCGCGGGCCGCCCACCAGCCGTGGAACTCCGGGTTGACCCACCGGTGCGGGTCCCCGAGCCGATCGGCGCAGCGCCTGCCCATCTCGGCGTAGATCCGGTCCAGATGGGGCACCACCAGCAACGACACGGGATCGAGGTCCGTGGGCAGCGTGCTCGCGACCCCGGAGGCGCTGTCCTTCGACGAGACCGGCTGCCCCTCGAAATGCATGATGATCTCGTCGTCGCGGGCCGCCCAGACCACCACCTGCAGCAGGTAGTCCGGATCGTTGTAGGCCCACATCGACAACGCGCGAGCCGACTGGCAGGTCGGATTGTCGCCCTGCCCGACGCCGAGCGGTTGACCCAGCATCGACAGCACCCCGGCGGTCAGCCGCGCCTTCGGCTCCGGCTCGTCGCCGAACACCGTCGTCAACCGCTCCCGCGCGACCGGGGAAAGGTCGAGAGCCAACTGGCGCCACAGCGCGGGGACCACCGGAGGCTCGTAGAGGATGCCGCGGTCGAGCAGCAGCGCGAGCCCGTAGATGCACTGCGCGGTCTGCGGGTGCACGGCTTCCTCGATCAGCCGATGCACCAGGTCGCGGTAGCGCAGCAGGCAGTTGCGGCCGGTATCGGCCAGCCCGAGCGCCTCGCCGACCAGGTAGTCGCTCTCGTGCAGCAGGAACCGCAGCAGCTCGGCGTGGTAGGGCGACACCAGACCGGTGTCGTGCATCGCCCGGGCGAACCCGCTGGCCTCGTACTGCAGACCGCCGGTGTCCATCGCTTCCAGCCTGGCGCGGAAGACCTCGAGGCCCGGGTCGTCCCGGCACGCCTCGGTGGTCCCGAACAGGCTGGTGATGAGCCGGTCGAGCCCCTGCCCCGCCGACGCACCGAGGTCGACGTCCGGATCGCCGCGGTAGATCGCGATCCGGGTGATCAGCGACTGCACCTGGTCGACCTGGATCGGTCGCTGGCGCAGGATCCGCCAGATCTCGTCGACCAGCTTGTCCAGCACGCTGTCGTAGCCGATCTCGTCGGCGAGATGCCGGAACAGGTCCCGGATCAGCCGCGCGGTCCGCCCCTGCCGGGCCCGCTCCGCCTCGCTGGGCGAGGTGAACAGCAGCTCCAGGTTCATCGCCAGGACCTGGGACAAGAACTGGCGAGCCTCGTCGGCGGAGAACGTCGGGTGCGCGAACTCGCCGCGGGCGATGGCGAGCATCCGCAACTCGCTGGTCGCCTCCACCACGACGGTGTCCACGTCCCCGCTGCGCAGCCCGGGGCCGACCAGCGAAGGGAGCAGGATCTCCGGCGAGGCCCAGTCAGTCCCCGAGAACAGGCCGGCTTCCTCCAGAGCCTGGGCCCGGGCCTGGACCGCCGCAGCGCCGCCCGGTTGAAGCAGCACCCGCCGCAACGCTTCCAGGACCCGCCGCAGCTTCGTGTGCTTTCCGAAGTCGGGGGCCTCGGCCATGGCGTGAACGGCGGCGTCGAGCGAGGTCACGCGCTTGTCCAGCGTCGTGACCTCACCTGTGACGTCGGCAGTCGGTTTCAAGGGGTTCCCTCTGGTAGGTCTCCTGCGTCCGCGGAGTCGTCAGACGTAGAAGTCGAGCTCTTCCTGCTTCTTCAACAGATCGCGCATCCGGTAGGGGTCCTCACCGAAGAAGTACACCAGACCCCAGTGATTGCCGAACGCGGTCCTCTTGGTGACCGTCTCCTCCAGGGGTGCCGAGAGGTCGTGCGACTCATAGTAGTCGTCGTCCTCGGTCTCCTCCGGGATCTGCAGTTCGTTGACGACCCGGAGGCGCGGGTAGACGCCGAAGCAGCCCGCGACCCCGGACGCGTCGACGACCTCGCGCGGGAAGAAGGCGTCGATCTCCTCCTCGGTCGTCTTCGGGTCGAAGGCCAGCACCAGCCCCTGGTAGGCGTTGAACCCGTACGCCCGCTCGAGCAGTTCGAAAACCTTGAAGCCCGGCGGCCGGTAGGCGACCTCTCCGAAGTACATCTCGCCGTCACTGGTGACGAAGTACTCCGGGTGCACGAATCCGAACTCGATGTCGAAGGTCTTGATCAGCTTCTCGATCTGCGCCGTGATCTGCGGCCTGTACCGCTCCAGCTCCGGGGTCGCCGGGACGAACACCGAGTACCCGAGCGTGACGTACTCGGAAATGTTGAGGAATTTGATCTTCCCGTTGTGTATCCACGCCTCGACGGCGAACTCCCAGCCGTCGAGGTGCGACTCCATGAGGACCGGGAACTCCTCGTCCGGAATCGAGTCGATCTCGTCAGGGGTGCGGATGACGCGGTGTCCCAGGCAGCCGGCCTTGTCGAACGCCTTGAGGTGGATCGGATCGTTCGGGTCGCCGTCGAGCTTGAGCAGCGTCTGGTTGACGCGCTTGAGGAAGCGGATCACGTCGTCCCGGTCGTGGGCCTCCTCGAAGATCCCGACCCGGATCCCGCCGAGCTGCGCGCGCCGCTTCATCAACGCCTTGTCCCGCAGCAGCATGGCTTGGCCGAACAGGCGCGGGTTTCCCAGCAGAACGGAGTTGATCGCCCCGGCCCACTCCACCGTCTCCTCGAACAGCGGGATCGCGACGTCGACGCCCTCCGCCTTGAGGGTTTCGGCGATCTCCATGGAGCGGTCGTTGAGCCGCTCGAAGTTCCATCGCAGGTAAGGAATGTCATGTTCGGAGCAGTACTTCTCCGCCCAGTCCGGCGCCACGACGACATAACGCCGATCGAACCGGTCGAGAGCCTCCACCGCGTTGAGACTCCACCCGAGAAGTGCTACGTATCCCTTGTCCGAATTCTTGATGGCCGGTTCGGGCTGTGGCATGGACCGCTCCTCCGCATCGGCACACTCTGTCGCAACGTATCGCGGACACAACCGTACCCGGAAATGATGTTCCCTCAGCACGCCGAAACGAAGAATCCGACGATCCCCTGCCCTGACCTGGCATTCCTGCTAGTAACAGCACCAATCGGCGCAGTCGACCACAGTGAGTCGGCGGCAGCATCGCAGGTCCGGAACGCCTCGTGATTTGCTTGCCTTGGAGCAAGCTGTTGGGCCACGCGCTGGGCGCATGAACCGTTCTGCGCACACGCCACCGGTGTGGAAACCCTGTCGACGTCTCACCTGGTCGCAGTATGCTGCAGCCGTCGCCGATGCGAAACGCACATCACGGCCCGGTCGGCGATCTGTCCAATATGGACACCAAGAACGCCCGTGTTCGCCCGAACCCAGCCAAGACTGGACCGGGCTCTCCTCACGATAGGAACCGATCGAGTAGCGGCGGTGCGATGCGGAAATTCAAGCGTTGGCCGGGTAGTCGTCGTAGAATCCCCGGCCGGTCTTGACGCCGAGGCGGCCCGCATCGACGTACTTCTTCAGCAGCTCGCGGGGTCCGGCGGGCAGGCCGGGGTGCTCGGCGGCGTAGTGCTCCTCGATGTCCAGGACGACATCCAGCCCTACCTGGTCCATCATCCGGAACGGGCCGGCCGGGGTGCCCGAGTTGATCTGCCACATCTGGTCGACGTCCTGCGGGGTGGAGACGCCCTCCGCGACCACTGCCAGGGACTCGCGTTTGATGGCGGCCCAGATGCGGTTGAAGATGAAGCCGGTCGACTCCTTGTGCGCTTCGAAGGGGAAGACACCGTACTTGGGCAGTTCCTCCTTGAGGAGGCCGAGCACCGCCGGGTCGGTGTGCCCGTCCGACATCAGATCGATCGCGTTCTGCGCCGGCGGCATGTAGAAGTGCATGTTCACCACTCGCTCGGGGTGGGCGACCCGGTCGATGAACTGGCTGGTCGGGTACGAGGAGGAGTTGCTGGCCAGGATCGCGTCGGGCTCGGCGTCGGCGTCCAGGTCGGCGAAGAGGCTCTTCTTCAAGTCGAGCCGCTCCGGTACCGCCTCAACGGCCAGCCAGGCCCCGGCGAGCGCCTGGTCGAGGTCGTCGGTGACCTCGACCCGCCCCGGGGTGCCGCCCTCGACGCGGGTGGCCACCTCGGCGACGTTCTGCTCGACGTATGCCTTCGCCGCGTCGCCCGCGGGCCCGGACTTGTCGTAGATCCGCACCACGCCGCCGCGGGTGGTGAACATCAGCGCGATCCGCCGCCCCAGGGTGCCCGCGCCGATGACGGCCACCGGCCGGTGCTCCATATCAGTGGGAAGGGTGAAACCCATCTTCCGTTCATCTCCTCGGCTGCACCGCTCCCCGGCGGTGGATCGTGCGGTTCCGGACTGATTCCTGATGTGATGGCTGGTTGGTGCGATTCATCGAACCCTCTCGGGTCACGCGGGGAGCAGTAGGCACAACCCCGTGATCGGGTCCGGCAGAGTGACGATCTCGCGTGGTGTCTCCCCCGCGGCGGGGCCGTCGGGGAGCGGGATGGCGCACAGGTGGCCTCCGAGGTCGCAGACGTAGGCGAAGCCGGCGTCGTGGTCGACGGCGAGGCCGATCGCCTCGCTGAAGCCGGTAGCGAGGATCTCGGGGGCGCGCCCCGTGGTGCCGGGTGCAGGCAGGGGCGCCCGGTTCAAGGTGTTCCCGTGCGGAGGGGCGCCGCGGTCGGTCCAGTAGAGCCAGTCGCCGTCCAGGTGCAGGTCGATGGGCTCGGGCAGGCCACTCCAGAGCAGCTCGACATCGGAGCGGTTCGCGGCCGCCTCTCCGGCGGGGAACTCCAAGCCCGCTCGGAAGATCCGGCCCTTGCCGCCCTTGGCAGGGCCCTTCTGCGTCCAGTACAGATGCCCGCGGTTCCGGTCCACTGCCACGCCGACGCACTCGCCGAGAATGCCGTCCTCGACGGGGGTGACCACCAGGTCGGTGAGGCCGGTGCCGTCGGTGCGGACCCGAGTGACGCGGTGTCCCTCGCGGTCACCCCAGTACAGCGACCCGGCATCGTCGTGGGTGAGCTGCTTGCCCGTGGTGATCACGCCGGTGGGGACCACGTCACGCCGAGCCCCGGTGTCGAGGTCGAGGGCGTGCAGGCCGCCATTGCGCCGGGAGAAGTCCAGTCCGGCCTCGCCGGGAATCGAGGGATCGACGATCGGCGCGCCCATGGTGGTCCAGTACACGGTGCCCTGATCGACCGTGATGCCGTCCGGGCCGGGGCCGGTGTCCTCGACGAGGGTGCGCACCGTGCAGTCCTCGATGTTGATCCGCAGTACGCGTCCCGGCACGAGTTGAAGTGCCAGCAGTTCCTTCGCCACGATGGCCACCTGCAGTGCTTGTTCGACGTTCTTGGCGTGTCCGCGTGTCCAGCACCGCAGTGGGCGGCCTGTCACCAGAACCAGTCAACACCTGAGCAGCGAAGTCTGTCCAATATATGATCTGGTCATGAGTGATATGGCTGGCGATATCAGCTTCTCTCGACGACTGCTGGAACAATTTCTCGCGGTGGTTCAGGAACAGCACTTCGGCCGAGCCGCCGAACTCCTCGGAATGAGCCAGCCGCCACTCAGCCAGTCCATCCAGCGACTGGAGCGGACAGTCGGCGTGCGGCTGCTGGAACGCGGTTCCGGCGGAGTGCGGACCACCCCCGCCGGTGCGGCGTTCGCCGACGACGCACGGCGTCTGCTGGACCTGCAGACCGCCGCCGTCACCCGCGCCCGGCGGATCGCGGCCGGACTGGACGGCGAAGTGCGGGTCGGCTACGTCAGCCTGCTCAGCCACCTCTACCTGCCGACCCTGCTGCGCGCGGGCGCAGAAGAGCTCCCCGGTCTTCGCGTGCGCCTGCTGCACGGGTCATCGGCGGCCCTGGTGGACCAGATACGCACCGGCATCCTGGACCTGGCTTTCGTGCGTGACCCGGCCCGGTTGGGCGAGGACCTGGTCGCGACGGTCGTCGCCACCGAGCGGATCAGCGCCGCCGTGCCGTCCGGACACCCGCTGGCCGGCGCCGGTGCGATCGACCTGGCCCAACTGCGCGAGGAAGAATTCGTCGTACCCGACCCGGCCGCCTTGCCCACGCTCGCCGGACAGCTGCAACTCGCCTGCCGCCAAGCAGGTTTCACGCCCCGCACGGCCGCCGTCGCGGACGACCTCAGCGGCCTGCTCGGCTACGTCGCGGCCGGGCTGTGCGTCAGCTTGCTACCCGAAGGGCTGCGCAACCTCGCGGTCGACGGTGTCAGCTTCGTCCCGCTCACCGGGCCCGGGGCCGACCTCGACACCACCGTGCACGCCGTCCACCGACCCGACCCCGATGCCGCGGTCACCCGCTTGCTCTCCGTGATCACCGGCCCACGCTCACCTTTCGACGCAGCCGACCCCGCGCATGGTCTCACCACGGGCCCAGCCGACTGAGCCGGTTGTCGCTGGTCAGGCTCGGTCGGTCGTCACGACCCGCAGCGATCGTGCAAGTTTCGGTCGGCAGTCAGTTGGCGCGTTGGTGGAGGGCTTTGATCGCCAGCGGGTAAGCCTGCACTCCCAGTCCGATGATGATTCCCGTTGCCACTGGGGAGATGCAGGAGTGGTGGCGGAAGGGTTCCCGGTTGTGGACGTTGGAGAGGTGCAGCTCGATCACCGGGAGCTCGACGCCTTCGATCGCGTCGTGCAGGGCCACCGAGGTGTGCGTGTAGGCACCCGGGTTGAACACCGCGCCGATCGACTCGCCGGCCTTGACATCCCTGCCGGCCTCGTGGATCCAGTCGATCAGCTCGCCTTCGTGGTTGGACTGCCGGAAGACCAGGTCAACACCGAGTTCGGCGGCCGTCTCGCGGCACATCTGCTGAACGGTGTCCAACGTGGCGGTGCCGTAGACCTCTGGTTTGCGGGTGCCGAGGAGGTTCAGGTTGGGGCCGTTGAGCACGTGGACGGTTGTCACGGTTTTCCTTTCGCATGGGCAGAAGTCCGCAGCGGGGCGCGCATTCCCCGCTGCGGATTCGAGGTTCAGGCGGTGGCCCTGATCCGGTCGTAGTCCTCGCGGGAGACCGGGGTCGCCCCCGGCTCGCCGAGGGATTCCAATGGGATGCGGTGCGGTTCCGGTGCCGTCCACGCCCCGATCGCGGCCAGCACGCAACTGACCAGGACGACACTGCCCACGGCCAGCGGCACGTTGATTCCGGACCCCGGTCCGGCGACCAAGCTGTTGATGGTGGGGATGAATCCGGTGACCGCGACACCGATCTGCGAAGCGATGGCGACCGCGGTCACCCGGATGCGCGTCGGGAACAGCTCCTGCCAGAACGCCGGGAACACCGCGTTGTAACCCTGGTAGACGATGCCCCACATCAGGATCGCTGTGATCAGCGCCAGGATCGGGCTGCGCGCGCTGATGAAGAACAGGTAGGCGTACATCAGCACTCCGGCGCCGAGGGTGCCGACGACGAAGACCGGGCGGCGGCCGATCCGGTCGGACAGCCGGCCGACGAACGGGATCACCAGGACCGCCGTGATGTTTCCGAGGACCGGGATCCACAGGAACATCGTCTTGTCCAGCTCCAGGCCGTAGCCCGGCTGCGTCGCGTAGGCCATGCCGAATACCGTGGTGGTGACCGCGACCGCGTTGACGAAGGTCATCAGGAACACCCGCACCAAGTTCGCCCTGTGCTGCCGGAAGACCTGGCTGATCGGCGCCTTGGCCGCCGCCCGCTGGGACTGCTGTTCGCGGAAGGCAGGGGTTTCGTCGACGTTGCGCCGGATGTAGTAGCCGACGAGCACCACGACGAAACTCATCCAGAACGGGATCCGCCAGCCCCAGCCCTGGAAGGCGTCGTCGGCCAGCAGCGCGGTCAGCGGGATGAACACCGCCGCCGCGATGATCTGTCCTGCCTGGGTGCCCTGCAAGGTGAAACTGCAGTAATATCCGCGTTTCCCGAACGGCGCGTGTTCCAGGATCATCGCGTTGGCACCAGCCTGCTCACCGGAGACCGCGAAGCCCTGCATCAGCCGCAGGATGACCAGCAGGATCGGGGCCCACATGCCGATGGTCTCGTAGGAGGGCAGGCAACCGACCAGGAACGTCGAGGCTCCCATCAAGAACATGCACAGCACCAGCACGTTCTTCCGGCCGTGCCGGTCGCCCCAGCGGCCCAGCACGAACGCGCCGAGCGGTCGCGCCACGTAGGCCACGCCGAAGGTCGCCAGCGACGCCATGATCGCGACCGTCGGATTCCCCTTGGGGAAGAACAGCTGCGGGAAGACCAGGGACGCAGCGCTGGCGTAGACGAAGAAGTCGTAGTACTCCAGGGCGCTGCCGATCCAGCCGCTGGCCGCGGCCTTCTTCGGGGTTCTACCGCTCGCTGCGGTGGATGTGCTCATCGGGGGGCTCCTACGTCGTTGGAAGAGGCGAAGTGGCGGATCAGTCGGCTAGCCGGACTTTCCGGCCGGTTCGGGATGATTCGTAGATCGCCTGGACGATCTGCAGCGCGTGGCTGGCGCTGACGCCGTCGATCTCCGGGGCGCGATCGGCGGCGATCGCGGTCAGGAACTCCTCGACCTGCAGCCGGTGGTAGGGCATCAGCCGCTCGTGGATGGCGGAGAGCGGTGGGTCGGAGTCGATGGCCGGATCCCAGGGCAGCGTGTACTCCTCCTGGCCGGGTACTGCCCAAACGTCGTTGCAGGCGGGCTGTCCCTCCGGGAACTCCGTGATGCTCGCGGTCGCCCCGTTGTCGCCGGTCACCGAGACCCGCGCCCCGAGGCCTGGCGCGGCGATGCTGGTGGCTCGGATGGTGGCGAGCGCGCCGCTGGTGAACTCCACGGTGGCCACTGCGGTGTCTTCGACCTCGATGTAGTCGCCGTGGCGAAACGTCGAGATGTGCCCGGTGACGGTTCTGGCCGGACCGAGGAACCACTGAAGGAGGTCGATGTAGTGGATTCCCTGGTTCATCAGCACCCCGCCGCCCTCGGTGCTCCACTTGCCCCGCCAGGCGTCGGCCTCGAAGTACGCGCGGTCGCGGCCGAGTTGGACGGTGCACTCGCCGAGCACCGGGGTGCCGAACAGCCCGTCGTCGATGGCCGCTCGGATGCGGCGGGCGGCCGGCCAGTAACGACGCTGGAACAGCACACCTAGTCGCACCCCGGCGTCGCGGGCCGCATCGATCATGCGCTGGGCCGAATCCAGTTCTACGGCAAGGGGTTTCTCGCACAAGACGTGGGCGCCTGCGGCAACGGCTTCCAGAACCAGTTTCTCGTGCGTGGGGTGCGGGGTGCAGATGCAGACGACGTCTGGGGATTGCTCGGCGAGCAGGGTCGAGAAATCGGAGTAGACCGCACCGGTGCCGAACCGGTCGCGCAATGCCTCGGCTCGGCCGAGCTCCGGGTCGCAGAAGGCAGTGAGCTCGGCGTCCTGGAACGCATGCACCGCGGTCGCGTGGTTCACCGAGATCTTGCCGCAACCCACGATTGCGACGCGAAGTGCGCTCATGGCTTTTTCCTTTCGCCGAATCCGCTCGGGACGTCCGGCAAAGAACAGAAGTTAACCGCATCGTGAGAGCGGTTTACGTGATGCGAACACGATGCCGCCAACACCTGAAGGCAGTCAATACTCTCGACCGAATAGTGACAGCAGTTGCCACGATGTGAGAGCATCTCTTCGTGGGAACCAAACAGGACCAGGGCAAGACCGACATGGTCGGGAAGGCGCTGCGGCTGCTCGTGCTGCTCGGTGACCAGCCCGACGGCACGAACGCCTCCGAGCTGTCGCGGTTGGCCGACCTGCCGTTCAGCACCACCTACCGACTGCTCGGCTCGCTGACCCGCAACGGCTTCGTCCAGCTCGACCCGGACAGCCGCCGCTACCGCCTCGGCCTGCGGGTCTTCCAGCTCGGCCAGCGGGTGGCGCATGCGCACGGCTTCGCCGGAGCCGCACTACCGGTGCTGCAACGGGTCACCGAGACCACCCACGAAGCCACCCTGCTGCAGGTCGTCGACGACGACCGGGTGCTGACCGCGCAGAAGGTCGACGGCCCGCAGAAGTACCGCATCACCAGCGATCCGGGCGGGCACGAGCTGCTGCACTCGACCTCCAGCGGCAAGGTCCTGGTGGCCTTCAGCGAACCGGCCGAAAGCAAGCGGCTGGTGGCCGAACTCGATCTCGCCGAGCGCTGCCCCAACACCATCACCGCCCGCGAGGTGTTCCGCCAGGAGATCGAGCGGATCCAACAGCGCGGCTACGCCACCAACGACGAGGAGAACGACCCGGGCATGCGCGCGATCGCCGTGCCGGTCCTGGACTCGCGCGGGATCGCCATCGCATCGCTGGCCACAGCCGTCCCCGCATTCCGGTACTCGGTCGACGAACTCACCCAGTTCATACCGCTGCTGAAAGAAGCCGCCGAAGAACTCGCCGTTCGCCTGCCGTTGCACTGACCCTTGAACAGAAGGTGGGCCCATGTGTGCCGCTGAGCGGAACGTTCCCGACGTCGCCGTCGCACGCGTCGCAGCGGTGCTGGGCGCGTTCGACCCGCAGCACGCCGAACTGCGGGTGTCGGAGATCGCCAGGCGGGCCGGGCTGCCGAAGTCGACCACCTCGCGGCTGGTGCGGGACCTGGTCGTGCACCGCTTCCTGGAACGCGACGGCCCGGCGCTGCATCTGGGTGCCAGGTTGTTCGAGTTCGGCGAGCTCGCATCGCGGTATCGCAACCTTCGATCGGTCACGCTGCCCCACATGGCAGACCTGCGGGAAGCGACCCGGCAGACGGTGCACCTGGCGGTGCTCGACGGGACCGAAGTCGTGTACGTGGAGATCCTGCGCAGCAAAGACGCCCCGCGGATGCCGTCTCGGGTCGGCGGACGCCTACCCGCACACGCCTCGGCCCTCGGCAAGGCATTGCTCGCCTTCAGCGAAGAGTCCACTGTGGAAGACCTGTGCGCGTGGCCGTTGCGGCGGGTGGGGCCGCGCAGCATCACTGCGCCGGGACTGCTGCGCCAGGAGCTCAAGCGGATCCGGGAAGCCGGACTGGCCTATGAGAGCGAGGAATCCTCTCCCGGCACCGGTTGCGTGGCGAGCCCGATCATCGGCGCGGACGGGATGGCCGCCGCGGCGCTGTCGATCTCCGGATGGAGCGGGAAGCTCAACCTGCGACGCAT
This sequence comes from Saccharopolyspora oryzae, assembly GCF_027853915.1. GTDB lineage: Bacteria > Actinomycetota > Actinomycetes > Mycobacteriales > Pseudonocardiaceae > Saccharopolyspora > Saccharopolyspora oryzae. Next base: position 78,767 of record NZ_JAQGLA010000013.1, on the reverse strand, counting down.
GGCACCTGCGGTGCGAACCGCCGCGTTGGCGATCAGCCGCGAGCTACGCGGCCCGACACCGGTCGAGAAGTGATCCGCTCATCGGATCGGCTCGACGAAATCCGGATTCGAAGACGGATCGGGAGTTTGTTCCTGTCAGCGGATCAACCGCCTTGTCGGATCGGAGGCCCGCATCGATGCTGCGAGTGGTGCGAAGCCGGCTACGTCGGCGGGCAGGAAGACATAATCATCGACGTGGCGATCGGAATGTCGTCGCGGAAGGAGGTTTCGGCATGAGTTGGGACATCGACCGGGCGGTCACCGAACTCCTCGACCGCGAATCGACCAAGACCGACGGTGGCCGCATCACCGACGAATGGCCTGGCCTGGACCTGCCGACGGCGTACCAGGTGCAGGACGCGCTGCTGCGGCGCAAGATCGATGCCGGCGAGCAGCTGGTCGGGGTCAAGCTCGGCTTGACCTCGCGGGCCAAGCAGCAGCGGATGGGCATCGAGTCCCCGCTGACTGCCTGGTTGACCGATGCGATGGAGCTGCCGGTCGGTGCCCCGGTACGCCTCGACGAGCTGATCCACCCGCGGATCGAACCGGAGATCGTGTTCGTCATGGGCGATCGGCTGGCCGGTCCGGGCGTTACCGCCGCGACCGCGATGCGGGCGGTTCGCAGCGTGCACGCGGGTTTCGAGGTGATCGACAGCCGCTACCGCGATTTCAGCTTCGCGCTGCCGGACGTGGTGGCCGACAACGCCTCTTCGTCGCGGTTCGTGGTCAGCGGCGACGGTGTCTCCCCGGACGGCCTGGACCTCGCGCTGGAAGGCTGCCTGCTCGGCATCGACGGCCAAGTCGTCGACTCCGCAACCGGTGCCGCCGTGCAGGGCCACCCCGGCGAAGCGCTGGCCTTGGCGGCCAACGCCCTAGGCGCTCGGGGCATCGAGATCGAACCAGGTTGGGTGGTGCTCACCGGCGGGCTCACCGACGCGGTCTTCCTCGAACCGGGTCGCGAGGTCTCCGCCGAGTTCACCAACCTCGGAACCCTTCGCGTGGTGGGGAGCTGACGATGCCACTGGTCGAAATCAGCTTGCTGGCCGGGCGCTCCCCGGAACAGATCCGCGAACTCATCCACCAGGTGCACAACGCGGTCCAGACGTCCCTGGACGCCCCGCCGGAAAGCATCCGCGTCCTCATCCGCGAAATGCCGCCCGAGCACTGGGCGGTCGGCGATGTCACCAAAGCAGAGCAGAAGGAGGCATCCGGTGGCTGAACGACCTTCCACCGTCGAGGAGTTCCGCGCGACCTACGAAGACATGCTCGGTTTCGTGCCGCCGCGCGTGGCATCGCGCTTCGAACAGGGCGAACCCGAAGTGCTCTTGGCGCAGGAGCGGTTGCGCAACCTGATCATGTACCCGGAGGCGCTGGACCAGAAGACCGTGCAGCTCGTCCTCTTCGGCATCCTGCACGCCAAGCTCAGCGACGCCGCGAAGCTGCACGGCCTGGCCGCGCTGCGCGCCGGGGCGAGCTGGGACGAGCTGCGCGCCGTGATCGACCTGGCGTTCCTGTTCACCGGGTACTCCGCGGCCAATCGCGGTCCCCAACTGCTGGCCGACATCGCCGACCTGGAGAAGAAGTCCCATGGCTGAAACACCCGAGCCGATGTACGAGCTGGCGCACCTGGGCCACGCCGAACTGCTGACCCCGGCCTACGACCGCAGCCTCGAGTTCTTCGTCGACGTCTACGGCCTGGACCTGGTGCACGAGTCGGACGGGAGCGCCTACCTGCGCGCCTGGAGCGACCACGACCTGACCACCCTGAAGCTGACCGCCGCCGACCAAGCCGGTCTGGGCCACGTCGCCTGGCGCGCGGTCAGCCCGCAAGCGCTGGAACGTCGCGTCGCGGCGCTGGAAGCGCGCGGGATCCGGGGCGAGTGGATCGACGGCGACTTCGGGCACGGCAAGGCCTACTCGTTCGTGTCGCCGAGCGGACAGCGCATGGAGCTCTACTACGAGACCGAGAAGTACCGTGCGCCGCGAGGAAAAGCTTCCTACCTGCCGAACCAGCCGCAGTCCTCGGTGGCACGCGGTGTCGGCGCCGCGCGGATCGACCACATCAACGTGCTGGCGCAGGACGTTCCCGCCGCACGCGAGTTCATGTCCGAAACGCTCGGGTTCAAACTGCGCGAGCACCTGATCCCGCCCGGCCAACCCGAGGTCGGGGCGTGGTTGAGCCTGATGAACAAGGCCCACGACCTGGCGATCACGAAGGAGCCGGCGCAGGCCACCGGCCGGCTGCACCACCTCGCCTATGCGGTGGAGAACCGCGAGGACGTGCTGCGCGCCGCCGACGTGTTCTGCGAACTGGGCACCGACATCGAGTTCGGCCCGGCCAAGCACTCCCGGACGCAGGGCTTCTTCCTGTACGTGCTGGAACCGGGCGGCAACCGGATCGAGGTGTTCTCCGGCGGGTTCCACATCTTCTCCCCCGACTGGGAACCGGTCACCTGGACCACCGAGGGACAGGGCCGCTCCACCGCCTGGGGCTTGGACGTGCCGTCCAGCTTCCACTCGCACGCGACACCGGTGCTGCCATGACCGTTGACCTCACCGCGAGCTTCGTGACCCTCTCCGGCGCGGGTTTCGCCGAACCGGCGCGGATCCCGTTCGCCGAGCGCTGCCGGGCGGCGGCCGATGCCGGATTCACCGGTATCGGCCTGCACGCCGAGGACTACCGGCGAATGCGCGACGCCGGGGTGACCGACGGGGAACTTCGGTCGCTGCTGGCCGAACATTCCTTGCGGCTCGACGAAATCGAGTTCCTCAACGGATGGTTGACCGCAGCCGGAACACCGTGCGACGAGGACATCACCGCACTCGGCGCGGCGTTCCAGCCGCATCACGTCACGGCCGGGGAGTTCGGATCCGGAGCGTTCACCGTCGAGGAAGCGGGCGCACGGCTGCGAAAGGTCTGCGACCGGTTCGACGGCATGCGGGTTGCCGTCGAAGGTTTCCCTTGGAGCAGCTTGCGGAACGTGGCGACCGCACGCGCCGTCGTCGAAGCTTCCGGCGCCACCAACGCGGGCCTGATGATCGACGTGTGGCATTTCTACAACGGCCGCTCGACGCTCGCCGATCTCGACGGGTTGCCACCGGAACGCATCGTGGCGGTGCAGCTCAACGACGGTCGCATCGTCGACGACGACTTCCGGACCGAAGCTCGCCGCGGCCGCCTCCTGCCTGGCGACGGAGACCTCGACGTCATCGGTCTTGTGCGCGGTCTGCACGAACGCGGGTTCCGCGGCCCCTACTGCATCGAGGTCAACTACCCGGCCTTCCGCGACCAGTCGCCCCAAGACATGGCCACCCAAGCCATGGCAAAGGCCACTACCACCCTCAACAGGGCCCTGGGCTAGGCACTTTCGCAGAACACGACCTCGGAGCAGTTCCGGCGCCGGAGCACGGACTCAAATCGGCCCAGGCTCCGGCCCAACCGCCCCGACCGCGCGGAACCCCAGGTGGCGCCGGGCGCCGCTTGCGAGAGCGGCACCCGGCGCAGTGTGTTGGGCAGGCGTCAGGAGTGGACGCCGCTGAGTTCGTTCGGGGCGGCGGGCAGATTTCCGGTGGTGACGGTGTCGCCCGAGGTCAGATCGATCGCGTGGATCTCCTTCTTGGCCGGATCGGTGACGTACGCGGTGCCGCCGCGGACGAACAGCGCTGGCCGGGGCTGCTGCCACTCCAGCGGTTCCTGCCAGGGGGCCAGGACCGGGATGGTCCGGGTCACCTGGGCGGTTGCCGGGTCGATCTGGTGGATCTTGCCGTCCGTGCCCAGGACCAGGGCCTCGCCTCGCTCCCCGCGGGCCAGCGAGCGGAAGGTGTAGCTGGTGCCGATGTCGACCAGCTTCATCGTGCCGTTGGTGGTGTCGATGAGCGAGATCTGCTCGGGGCGCTCCAGTTCGGCGTGCTCGTCCTGCTTGTAGTCGCCCAGCACGATCGGCGAGGTGTCCGAGCCCGCCTGGTTGCCGATCCGGCCGTACTCGGTGGGGCTGGTGACCTTGGTGATGGTGCCGCCGCGGTAGATCAGCGCGCCGTTCTCGCAGCCGACCACGACGGTCTCGCCCTGTGCGGTGGCCTCGCCGTGCACACCGGGGCAGTCCTCGTTGCGTGCGATCTCCTTGCGCTCGGCGTCGAGAACCGCGATGCCGGACCGCTCCTCCTCGTTGCCGATGGTGACCACGAGCTCGCCGTTCGCCAGCTCGATCGCGACGCCGTGATGAGGTTCCGGCGCCCGGTACACCTCGGTTGGCGGCAGGTCGTCGCCGAGTTCCTCGGGGTTGAAGGTGGTGGCTTCACCGGTGCCGTCGGCGAAGAGCACGGTCTTGCCGGCGTGCCGCACGACGTGGCCGGGCTTGGCGCCGGGGAACTCGACGTCGGTCAGAACTGCGCTGGCCGCGTCGAGCACGCGGAAACCCGTTGCTGTGGAGACCAGGACGTGGCGTTCGTCCCCGGCCGGGTTGAGGCGGTTGAAACCCTCCAGCGGTAGGTCTTTGACGACCTGGAGCGTTCTGCCGTCGAGGACGTACACGCCACCGTCGTAGGTGACGACGATGGGATCGGTCGTCGCAGCGGCCTGGTCCTGCTGGGACCCTGGCTGCGTGGTGCCGCAGGCGCCCAGCACGACCGACAGCGATGCGACCACGCACCCGGTCGCGATCTTGTTGGGTAAACTGGTTCTCATCATCACCGTTCCACTGTGGATGGACAGATCATGCCGGCACGCGCCGACTCGGGATCAACCTCGACCGAGTCCTCGGACGATTGCCTCGGTGTTGGACCGCATCATTTCCAGGTAGTCACCGGCTCCCCGTCCTGGTCTGCTCAGCGATTCGGAGAACAGCGGCACGACCTCGACCTGGAGTCCGGCCTGGTCGGCGAGGACCTGCGCGAGGCGGTCCGGTTGGGAGGAGTCGGCGAAGATCGCCGGCACTCCCGCGGCCCGGATGGTGTCCGCGAGGGCCTTCAGGTCCGACGCGCTGGGTGAGGCGAGCGTCGTTCCGCTGGGAATCACCGCGCCGACGATCTCGAAGTCGTACCGCTGGGCCAGATATCCGAACACGTGGTGGTTGGTCACCAGCTTGCGGCGTTCGGCCGGGATGCGGGCGAACTGCCCGGCCATCTCCGCGTCGAGCTGGTCGATCCCGGCCCGGTACTGCGCGGCGTTGGCGCGCACGACCTGCGGGTTCACGCCGTCGACGTGCGCGATGACCTGCTCTGCGATCACGTCGACCGCTCGGCTCATCCGCCCGGGGTCGGTCCAGAAGTGCGGGTCGAGCTGGCCGTCGGTGCCAGCAGCGGTGTAGCGGACGGGGTCCACTTCGGCGCCCACCGCGACGGCCGGGACCCCAGCGGCTTCGGCGGCCTGGACGTTGCGTGCGACGCCCTCCTCGAGTCCCAATCCGTTGTGGACGACGAGTCCGGCTTGTTCCAGCTTCGCCGCCTGTTGCGCCGAGATCCCGAAGGAGTGCGGGTCCGCGTCGGGTTTCATCAGCACCGTCACCTCGGCTTCGCCGCCGACGATGTGCCGGGTGATGTCGCCGAGGATGTTGGTCGTGACGACCACACCCGACTTCTCCTCGCCGGTGGCGGTGCAGCCGGTGAGGGCGAGCAGGACCGCGATTCCGACGGCGACGAGCAGGTGGAACGCGTTCCGACCGCCGAGGCGAGCTGCCGCGCTCATCGCCCGGTCTCCACCATCTGCGCGACCCGGCCACCGAGGTCGAACGTGCGAGCGCGGCGGAGGTCGTCGTTGTAGTCGATCTCGTGGACAACACCCGCAGACGCGTCGTTGACGTAGGCGCGGGTGGTGTCGACCTCGATCGTCGGCGCGTCGCCCTCCCCCACCGGGCCCCTCAGCAGCGGGACTGTTGCCGTCTCGTGGCCGGTTTCGGCGTCGAATGCGTGCAACGCCCCGTCCGGAGTGACGGCGAGCAGCGGGCCGCCGGCACCGACCGCGTTGACCGCCAGCGTCGGACCGGTCGCGGCGAACGTCCACGCGCGGTGCGCGACGTCGAGCGACCAGACGCCGCTTTCCCCTGCCTTCGCCGCGAGCGTGTCGCTGCCCGGCCGGTGGTGGAAATCCTCCGCCCGCTCCTCCTCGGGAACCGGCCGCGGGTACGGGATCTTCTCGCCGCTGAACGTTCCGTCCTTCGACGTGACGAGGAGTGCACCGTCGGCGCACCCGAACACGACGCCCCGACGCGTGGCCGCGGCGCCAGCGGGGTTCGGGCACGGCTGGTCGATGGCCGCCGCCGGCTGCCCGTCGCGGTCGCGAACCTGAACTCCGCCTACCTGACCGGGCTGCTCGACCGGGACGAGGAGGTGACCGTCGTGGGGCACCACGGCCGCCCCGCGCGCGACGTCCGAGATGCGGCCCGTTTCGCCGATCGTCCCCTCATCGAGCTTGGCGCGATCCAGCAGGCTGGCGCTGCCGTTGCCGAACGACACGGCTACGACCGCGGGATCGCTGTGCGCGCTCACCAATCCTGATCCCGGGATCGTCCCGACCTCGCGAACGGCGGCGCGGTAGTAGTGCACGTGATCGCCGTGGTCGACTTTCCAGGAGCCCGTGTCGACGATGCGCACCGCTCCCCCTGATTCCAGGTAGGCGAACCGCCCGTCACCAGCAGCTCCCTCGACTCCGGGCGCCTGCCCCACCTCCGTCACGTCGCCGGTGATCAGGTCCAGCACGCGCACGGCCCCGGAGTCCGCATCGGTCACCGTCAAGCGCGACTGCGCCTCTGCGGTCTCTTCCGCCCCCTCGACGTAGCCGTGCGGCAGCTCTTCGGCGGGCTCGGACGCTTCCGGTCCGCTGCCCGCGCACCCTGCGAGGACCACCGCGACGACCGATAACCCGGCGATGCCAACGGTTTTCTTGCTGATTCGCTTCACGATCACCCTTCGATTCCGGCTTCGATCCGCCCGCGTGGAGTGGTTGAGAGCCGCTGCATGCGGTGGCGGAGTTCCGCAGCCAGCGCGGAGAGGAAGAACAGTCCGACCGCAGCGGCCGAGATCGTCGCTCCGGCCGCGGTGCCCCAATGCCACGAGCCCACCAGCCCGACGGCTGTCGCAGTCGTGCCGAGCAGCGCCGCGCCGAGCATGATCGCGGGAATCCGGTCGACCCACAGGACGGTCGCGGCGGGCGGCGCGATCAGCAGGCTGAACACCAGCAGCGTTCCGACGACGTGGAACGAGGCGACGATCGCCAGCGTGACCAGTCCCAGCAAGCACGCGTGCGCCAACCGGGGTCGCAGCCCGAGCGTGTGCGCCTTCCGCGGGTCGAAGGCCAGCGCGACGAACGAGCGGTGGCCGAGCACGGACACCACGACGGCGACGACCAGCGCGACTGCGAGAAAACCGAGGTCCTGCGGGCGCACCGCCAGCACGTCGCCGAAGAGGAAGCCGGTCAGGTCGACCGCGAAGGACTGCGAGTGCGAAACGATGATCACGCCCAGCGACAGCATTCCGACGAACAACAGCCCGATCGCGGTGTCCTGCGACAGCCGCGAGGACCTGCCGAGCGCTGTCACGCCGAGCGTCATCGCACCAGCGCTCAGCGCCGCCCCGAGCAGCAGATTCCCACCCAGCAACGAGGCCAGCGCGACGCCGGGGAGCATCCCGTGCGACATCGCGTCGCCGAGAAAAGCCATGCCGCGCAAGACGACCCACGTGCCGACCAGCGCGCAGATGGACGAGACCAACGCCCCGGCCCACAGCGCCCGCGCAACGAAGGACACCTCAAACGGGACGAACAGCCAATCCATGACGAAGCACACTATCGAAAACAGTTTTCAATGTCGATAAGATGGCCGTGACGTCCAACACCACACGAGGAGCGCCGTGACGATCGCCAGTGATCAAGCGGAGATCACCATCCACGACTTGACGGTCGGCTACACGCGCGAACCCGTGCTGCACGGCCTCAGCACCGCACTCCCGCGCGGGCGGACGACTGCCATCCTCGGACCGAACGGCTCCGGCAAGTCGACCCTGCTCAGCGCGATCGCGGGCGTGCTCCGCCTCGCTGCGGGCTCGATCGACCGCGCGACCGGCCGACCGCCCGCGTTCGTGGCACAGCGGAGTGCGGTGTCCGATGCACTGCCCATCAGCGTCCGCGACACCGTCTCCATGGGACGGTGGGCACATCGCGGCCCGTGGCGGCGCCTGACCTCCCACGACCGGGCCGTCGTCGAGGAATGCTTGGCGTGCTTGGAACTCCTCCCGCTGGCCACCCGCCGACTCGGCTCGCTGTCGGGCGGCCAGCGACAGCGCGCTCTGCTGGCGCAAGGCCTCGCCCAGGAGTCCGATCTCCTCCTGCTCGACGAACCGAGCTCCGGGCTGGACGCCGAAGCGCAACGCCTGATCACCGACGTGCTCGAGAGCACCAAGGCACGCGGAACGACCGTGGTCCAGGTGACCCACGACTTCACCGAAGCACTGCGCGCGGACCACTGCCTCGTGCTCAACGCGGGACGACTGGCCGCCGCGGGCACCCCCGACGACGTCCTGACTCCGCAGATGCTCCAGGAGGTTTGGGGCATCCCCCGCTAGCACGTGGATGGTCTCCGACCCGCGGTCCCAATCTGGGCGCGACGTCGCGCACTGCGCTGGTGGCGGCTTTACGCGGTTCGGTCGGCGGTGAGCCGCAAGTGCTCGACGTAGTCCTCCACCGCGGAGACCAGCTCCCCGTCGTCGGCGAGGGTGACGTCGAGAGCGGACAGGATGCGGCGCGCGGCATCCGCCGAGCGGGCCAACGAGACCAGTTCGTCGGCGCGCGGGTCGCTGACCGGGCGGTCGCGCAGATGGATCAGCCAGCCGGCCAGCACTGCGACCGGGGCTTCGGGCATCCGCTGCGCGGCGCGTTCGGCGCGCAGCACCGGCAGGATCCGCGCGGGGATCTTCTGGGAACTGCCCGCAGCGATTTGCAGCAGGTTGTGCCGCACCCCGCGGGAGGAGAAGCGCTGAAGCAGACGCCGCCGGTAGTCGGCCAGGTCCTCCGCTGGGAGAGACGCGTGGTACGACGCGATGTCCCACCACGCCTCCGTCAACCTCGCCAACATCGGGTGCCGGACGGCCTCGTCGACGGTCGCGCACCCCAGCGCAGGGCCAGCGCAGGCCAGCAGCGTGTGCGCACCGTTGAGGAACCACAGCTTGCGCCGCTCGTACGCGGCGAGGTCGTCGACGAACCGGGCACCGGAGTTCTCCCACGCGGGCCTGCCGAGCGGGAAATCCCCGGCCAGCAGCCACTCGCTGAACGGTTCGGTCACCACCGGAGCCCGATCCTCGAGCCCGGTGAGCCGCGCGGCGGTGGCGACGTCCTGCTCGGCGGCTGCGGGCGTGATGCGGTCGACGACCGTGTCGACGAACGACACGTGGTCCTCGATCCACGAACGGAATCGCGAGCCCTCCCCCGCTGCGGCGGTGCGGATCGCTTCCCGCAGCACGCCGCCGTTGCCCGGCAGGTTGTCGCAGGGCACGAGCGCGATCGGGGCACCGCCCGCGCGGTGACGCCCGCGCAGCCCGGCGAGGACGCGGCCGATCGCGGTCCCGTCCTGATCATCGAACACCCGGTAACCGGCCTCGGTGATCGTCAGCGTCAGCAGCGCCACGTCGGGAGAAGCCAGATCGGCGAGCCACTGGTCGGTGTCGCTGCCGGGATGGGCGCGGCTGATCGCATCGACGATCTCCGCCTGCGGCTCCCCTTCTCCACGCACCTGCAGCGAGTACAGACCGTCCTGCTCGGCGAGCGCGCGCGGCAGCTCGGTGTTGCGGAACGTGTAGGCCGCGATGCCCCAATCCGGATCGGCCATCGTGTACACGGCCTGGTGGGCCCGGTGGAACGCGCCGAGTCCGAGGTGGACGGCGCGCACCGGAGCCGGCGGACGGACGTGGGCAGCGGCGCGGGTCAGTCGTGTCGTCACAGCCGGAACGCCTTTCGCGGCTGGCGGTCGTGGAGGTCGTGGATGACGAGGGCGGCGTCGTCCTCGCTGAGCACGTGCTCTGCGACGAGCCCCGCCAAGTGGGCCGCGTCGACCCGGCGAGCCGTGTCGTGGCGGGCGGGGATGGAGCAGAACCCGCGGGTGTCGTCGATGAATCCCGCGTTCCGGTAGAAGCCGGCCGTTTCGGTGACGGCGTCGCGGAAGCGGTACATCGCGCGGGGCGCGTCGAGGAACCACCACGGAGCACCGAGGTAGACCGACGGGTAGAACCCGGCGAGGGGGGCGAGTTCGCGGGAGAAGACCGTCTCGTCGAGGGTGAACAGGACGGTCTGGAACCGCGGGTTCGTGCCGAAACGCTCCAGCATCGGCTGCAGCGCGCGGGTGAACTCGGCCTGCAGCGGGATGTCGTGACCGGTGTCGGGGCCGAAACGGCGCAGGGTGTCCGGGTGGTGGTTGCGCCTGCTTCCGGTGTGCAGCGCCATGACCATGCCGTCCTCGCTGGACATGCGGGCCATTTCGCCGAGCAGCTGCTGCGACAGCAGGCGAGCGTCATCGGCGCTGGCCGTGCCTGATCGGACCGCATCGAACAAGCGCTGCGCCTGCGCGGCGTCCAGGAACGCCATGCGCGCGTCGGGGGCGCTGTGATCGGTGGCCGTGGCGCCGTGCGTGCGGAAATGCTCCCGGCGGTTCTCCAGTGCCCGGACGAGCCCGTCGTAGTCGCCGGTGTCGATGCCGCTGGCGGCGGCGAGGTCGTCCAGTGCCGCGGTCCAGCCGGAGGCGGTGGCATCGAGGTAGCGGTCGGGGCGGAAGGTCGGCACGACGCGGCCCGACCAGGACGGGTCTTCGGCCAGCGCCCGGTGGTGGGCCAGGTCGTCGGCGGGGTCGTCGGTGGTGGCCAGCACTGCGATCGTGAACGAGTCGTACAGCGCGCGCGGCCGGAACTCGGGCTTGCGCAGCCGGGTGGTGAGCTCGTCGAACAGCTCGTCGGCGGTGTCGGCCGAGGGCTGCACGGTCACGCCGAGCACATCGTGCAGCTCGGCTTCCAGCCAGCCCCGGGACGCGGTGCCCAGGAACAGGTGCCAGTGCTCGCAGAAGGTCCGCCACACGTCCCTCGGCTGTGCGGGGCCGGTGCCGCCGGCGCTGTCGCGAAGTCCGAGGTCGGCCAGCCCGACGCCGTGGGCGTGCAGCAGGCGGGTGACGTAGTGGTCGGGCGTGACCAGCAGCGACGCGGGGTCGGAGAACGGTTCGTCGTCCGCGAGCAGACGGGCCTCGACGTGCCCGTGCGGACTGATCAGCGGGAGGTCGCGGACGCTGTCGTAGAGCCGCCGTGCGATGTTGCGCTGGGACGGTTCGGGCGGGAGCAACCGATCCGGATGAGGGGCGAGCGGCACCGCGTGCTCGCGGTCGCGGTGGGTCCCAGAGGTTGCTGCCATGCCACGGTCCATATGGGCAGCGTCGCCATCTCGCGAAACCGCTGCAACTAGTTGCCAACAGTTGTCATGCCGAGCGAACGCGGCTGGTCCGCATGTCACGAGGTGGGCGGTCGGCAACAAATGGCAACTGATTGCCAGTCCACGGGGCGACTCCTACGTTGAACCGACCGCGAGTCCCGCAGCCACCGCACCGATCACCCGAGCACGGCGGACCGGCGACCGCTCGTCGTTTCAAGTCAAGGAGGACCAGTGCTCATCGAGCGCGCAGACGTCATCGTCACCAGCCCGGGCCGCAACTTCGTCACGCTGAAGATCACCACCGACGACGGCGTGGTCGGCTACGGCGACGGCACCCTGAACGGCCGGGAGCTGGCGGTGGCCAGCTACCTCACCGACCACGTCGTGCCGTTGCTGATCGGGCGCGACGCGCACGCCATCGAGGACACCTGGCAGTACCTGTACCGCGGCGCGTACTGGCGACGCGGCCCGGTGACGATGGCCGCGATCGCGGCGGTGGACACCGCCCTGTGGGACATCAAGGCCAAGGTCGCCGGACTGCCGCTCTACCAGCTCCTCGGCGGGGCCAGCCGCGAGCGGTGCCTGGTCTACGGTCACGCCAGCGGCAAGGACGTTCCCGAGCTGTTCGACTCGGTGCGCGAGCACCTCGAGGAGGGCTTCCGGGCGATCCGCATCCAGACCGGCGTGCCGGGCCTGGACTCGGTGTACGGCGTCGCCTCCAGCGCGGCCGCCTCGATCGGCGACGACACCCGCTACGACTACGAACCCGCCCGCCGCTCAGCGCTGCCCGCCGAGGAGAGCTGGGACACCCGCGCCTACCTGCGGCACGTGCCCTCGGTGTTCGAAGCCGTCCGCGGCGAGTTCGGCGAGGACATCGCGCTGCTCCACGACGCGCACCACCGGCTCACCCCGATCCAGGCGGCCAAGCTGGGCAAATCCCTGGAACCCTACGACCTTTTCTGGCTCGAGGACGTCACGCCCGCCGAGAACCAGGAAGCGCTGCGCTGGGTGCGTCACCACACGACCACGCCGCTGGCGATCGGCGAGGTGTTCAACTCCGTGTGGGACTACCAGCACCTGATCCGCGAGCAGCTCATCGACTACGTGCGCTCGCCGATCACGCACGCCGGAGGCATCACCAGCGTGCGCCGAATCATGGACTACGCGGCGATGTACCAGGTCAAGTCCGGCATGCACGGCCCGACGGACGTCTCTCCGGTCGGGCTGGCGGCCGCGGTGCACCTCGGTCTGGCACTGCACAACTTCGGCATCCAGGAGTACATGGTCCACAGCGAGCAGACGCGGGAGGTCTTCGGGCCGACGCACGAATTCGCCCTCGGCGGCCTGCGCCCGAGCGAGGAACCCGGTCTGGGCATCCACTTCGACGAAGACCTGGCGGCGAAGTACCCCTACGAGCGGGCGTACCTGCCGGTGAACCGGCTCCAGGACGGCACTGTTCACGACTGGTGAGCCGAGCGCCCGCGCCGCCTCATCATCGTCATCGTCAGCGCTGCCACCCGTGCAGTGACCAATTCGCCAGATCGAGAGAAGTCCACGTGCGTGTCACATCACGAGTCGAGCGGGTGGAACGGGCCGGTGACCAGGTCCGGGTCCACACCGACGGTGTCGAGATCCGGCTCATGTTCATGGCCGACGGCATCCTGCGTCTTCGCGCCGGTTTCCAGGGTGATTTCGCCGAGGAGTCCTACACGCTCACCACGACGGCGTGGCCGGACCGGCTCGACGAGTTCATGGGCGCCGAGCGCACGCGGGTGACGCCGCTGCCGTTCGACGTCGAGGACCTGGGTGATCACGTCAGGGTGACCGGCGGGGACCTCCGCGTGGACGTCGAGAAGGATCCGTTCCGAATCCGCGTCCACGACGAGGCGGGCACCCTGCTGCACTCGGATGTCGTCGGGCTCGGTTACCTGGAGGACTCGAACGGTCGCCGCATCCACACCAGTGAGATCTCCCGCGACGACGCGTTCTACGGTTTCGGCGAGACCACGGGGCCGCTGAACAAGGCGCAGAAGCTCATCACGATGAGCCCGAAGGACGCCCTCGGCTACGACCCGCGCGAAACCGACCCGCTGTACAAGCACATCCCGTTCTACCTCAAGATGAACCGGGAAAACCGGAAAGCGGTCGGGTACTTCTACCACAACACCTACGATTGCGATTTCGATCTCGGCCGGGAGCGGAGCAACTACTGGCCCCCGCACAGCCGCTACCGCGCCGACGGCGGCGACATCGATCTCTTCCTGATCGCCGGTCCGGGCATTCGCGACGTCGTGCAGCGCTACACCGTGCTGACGGGCAGGCCGCCACTGCTGCCCAAGTACGCGCTGGGCTACCTCGCCTCGTCGATGTACTACTCCGAACTAGACGCCGACAGCGACGTCGCGATCACCGAGTTCATCGACATCGCCCGCGCCGAGGACATCCCCGTCGACGGTTTCCAGCTCTCGTCGGGCTACACCACGCAGGAGACCGAGGCAGGAGCGAAGCGGTGCGTGTTCACCTGGAACGAGCGCCGTTTCCCCGATCCCGAGGGCTTTTTCGCCGGGATGGCCGAGCGCGGCATCACCGTGTCCCCGAACGTCAAGCCCGGTGTCCTCGACGTCCATCCCCGCCTCGGGGAATTCGACAGCGCGGGCGTTTTCGTCAGGCGCAGCGCCGACGCGGCCGCGACAGCCGGTGACGGCCCCGCCGCCGGTGCCTGGTGGGGCGGGCCGGGCCGGTTCGTCGACTTCACCAAGCCCGCCGCCCGCGAGGCGTGGCAGCGCTGGCTCACCGAAGCGGTCCTGGACAAGGGCACGACCTCGGTCTGGAACGACAACTGCGAGTACGACGGCATCATCGACGCCGACTCCGGCGTCGACTTCGAGGGCGCAGGCGCGACGATCGGCCGTCTGCGCAGCGTCATGCCGAACCTGATGTGCCGGGTGACCCGCGACAGCATCGCCGCGACGAATCCGTCGGCACGTCCCTACATCGTGTGCCGCTCCGGTCACGCGGGCATCCAGCGCTACGCCCAGAGCTGGGCGGGCGACAACTCCACCTCGTGGGAGTCGTTGCGGCACAACATCGCCACGATCCTCGGGATGGGCCTGTCCGGTTTCCCGCACCACGGCTGCGACATCGGCGGATTCCACGGCCCCGCGCCCGATCCCGAGCTGCTGGTGCGGTGGGTGCAGAACGGCGTCTTCCAGCCGAGGTTCTCCATCCACTCGGTCAACTCCGACAACACGGTGACCGAGCCGTGGATGTACCGCGACCACACGCCCTACATCCGGGATGCCATCAAGCTGCGCTACCGGCTTTTCCCGTACCTGTACTCGCTCGCGGCCCGCGCCGCGGCGACCGGCTGGCCGATCGTGGAACCGCTGATCAGCGCGTTCCAGCACGACCCGGCCATCGACGAGACGTCCGAGGAGTTCATGCTCGGCGACGCGCTGCTCGTCGCCAACGTGCTCACCCCGGGGGCGAGCACCCGCGCCGTCCGGCTTCCGGAAGGCGAGGTGTTCTACAACGCCTGGACCCGGGAGCGCTACGAGGGCGGACAGGTCGTGGAACTGCCGGTGGACCTCGGCTCGATCCCGCTGTTCCTGCGTGGCGGCGGCATCATTCCGGTCGCGGAGAACCAGCTGAACAGCCTCACCCGCGACGAGGTGACCCAGCTGCGCTTGATCTGCGCCCCCGATCGCGACGCGGAGTTCACCCTCTACGAGGACGACGGCCTCACCCGCGCCCACGAGGACGGTGCGTTCCGCGCGACCGACGTCCGGATGACCGCCGGCGAGCAGGTGCGCTTGGCGCTGACCCGGCGCGGCGAGTACCGCAGCACCGTCGAACGGCTGCTGTTCGACGTCATCCGGCCCGGCCGGTGCCCGCACTGGGTCGCCCTCGACGGCGAGCGCCTCCCGCAATACCTGCACCGCGGCCACTTCGACGCCGCGGAGACGGGCTGGCACTACGACATCGGGCTCGGATCCGTGCTGATCAAGACCCTCGACCCGGGCGGCGATCTCGCCGTCACGATCTCGTTCGAGCCCATCGACATGATCGGCATGTGAGAAAGGCAGGCATGAGGAACCGATTGATCAGCGGCATCGTCGCCCTGGTCCTCGTCGCGGCCCTCGCCGCATGCGCACCGGCATCCGGTGCGCGGACGAGCGCCGAGGCGACGCCGGAAAACCCCCTGGTGTTGAGCCTGGCGAACAACCTCAGCGATGACCACGTCACCTCCAAAGCACTCGCCTCGTTCTCCGACGACGTCAAGCGGCGCAGCGGCGGCCGGATCGTGGTGAAGATCTACGGGAACGGTCAGTTGGGCGCCGAACCCGCGGTGCTCGGCCAGCTCCACGAAGGCATCGTCGACATGACCCGGGTCAGCGCGCCGGGACTGGCGACCTACGCCCCCGGCTACCACGCCTTCGGCCTGCCCTACGTCTTCAACTCCGAGCAGGAGTTCTACGAGGTGATGGACTCGCCCCAGATGGCCGAGTACTTCCGCTCGACCGCTGACGCCGGCTTCGTCGGCCTCACCTACTACAGCTCCGGTGCGCGGTCCTTCTACACCGGGAACAAGCCGGTGCGGACCCCGGAAGACCTGCGCGGGCAGAAGATTCGCGTGCAGGACATGCGCACGCAGACCGACTTCGTCAGCGCATTGGGCGCCGCCCCGGTCGTGATGGCGTTCAGCGACACCTACACCTCGCTGCAGACCGGACTGATCGACGGCGCCGAGAGCAACGAGACGGTGCTCACCGACAGCGCGCACGGCGAGGTCTCCCACGCGTTCTCGATGACCGAGCACACCCGGATCCCCGACATGCTCGTGATCAGCACCCAGACCTGGGAGCGGCTCGCCCCGGCCGACGAGGAGCTGCTCGCCGAGGCGGCCCGCGCGTCGACCGAGCGGCAGAAGGCCGACTGGGCGAAGAACACCCAGCAGGCGGTCGCCGACGCGAAGGCGATGGGCGTCGAGTTCATCACCGACGTCGACACCGAGGCCTTCCGCAACGCCACCCGGCCGGTGGTGGACGAGTACTCCAAGCAGTACCCGGAGGTCGCGGAGCTCCTGTCCGTCATCAACTCGGCCGGGAAGCGAGGCATGCCATGACCGCACTCGACCGCCTCAACCGGGTACGACGAGCGCTCGGTGGCGTGCTGGCGGCCTTCGCCGGTGTCCTGCTCGTCATCATGACCCTGCTCGTGCTGTACCAGGTCTTCACCCGCTACGTCTTGGGCTCGCCCGCGGCCTTCACCGAGGAGCTCGTGCGCTACGCGCTCATCTGGACGTCGATGATCAGTGCCGCGTACGCGTTCCTCCATCGCAAGCACATGTCGCTCGTCGTCCTGCGGGATCGGCTCTCACCCACGGGTCGGCGCATGCTGGTCCTCGGTTCGGACGTCCTCGTGCTGGTCTTCGCCGTGGTCGTGCTGGTGATCGGCGGCACGATGCTGGCGCTCAGCTCGGCCGCCGACTACTCGGCGCTGCTGGGCATCTCCCGGGGATTGGTCTACGCGATCGGGCCGGTCGCCGGCCTCGCGATCGCGTTCGCGCAGTTGCTCAACATCTGGGAGGACCTCATGAGCGAGGTCTCGATCGAGCCGGAGGGGACGGACTGATGGATGCTCCGACCGCTGTCGCCGTCCTGTTCGGCGCGTTCTTCGTCCTGCTGTTCACGGGCGTGCCGATCTCGGTGTCGCTCGGGGTCGCCTCGTTCGCCACCGCGTTGGCGTTCCTGCCGTGGGACGACTCCACCTACATCATCGGGCAGCAGATGAACGTCGGCATCGAGAGCTTCTCGCTGCTGGCCGTCCCGCTGTTCATCTTCGCGGGCAACGTCATGAACACCGGCGGAATCGCGCGCCGCCTCGTCGACCTCGCCCTGGTGATGGTGGGTCGGGTCCCCGGCGCGCTGGCGCACACCAACGTGCTGGCGAACATGTTGTTCGGCGCGCTGTCCGGCTCTGCCGTGGCGTCGGCCGCCGCGATCGGCAGCACGCTGCACGATCGCCAGCAGAAAGCCGGGTACGACCCGGCTTTCGGCGCCGCGGTCAACATCGCGTCGGCCCCGACCGGACTGCTCATCCCGCCGACCACGGCCGCGATCGTCTACTCGACCGTCGCGGGCGGCGTGTCCGTCTCGGCGCTGTTCATGGCGGGGTACGTGCCCGGCATCCTGATGGGCCTGGTGATCATGGTGATCGCCTTCGCCTTCACCCGGCGGCAGAAGTATCCGAAGGTCGACCGCGTCACCGCGGCCGAGGCCTTCCAGAGCCTGCTCAGGGCGATCCCGGGACTGCTGCTGATCGTCGTCGTGATCGGGGGCATCGTGTTCGGCGTCTTCACCGCGACCGAGGGTGCCGCGGTCGCCGTGCTGTACACGCTGGTGCTGTCGGTGGCGTACCGGAGCATGTCCTGGACGGCCTTCAAGGACGTCGTGAACCGCACGGTCGTCGCGACCGGCATCGTCATGTTCCTCATCGCGGCGTCCGCGGGCATGTCCTGGGTGATGGCCTACACCGGCATCCCGGCGGCGATCACCGAGGCGCTGCTGTCGGTCGCGGACTCGTCAGCGGTCATTCTGGTGCTGATGCTGATCCTGCTGCTCGTGGTGGGCACGTTCATGGACATCACGCCGGCGATCCTGATCTTCACGCCGATCCTGCTTCCCATCGCCGAGGAGCTCGGCATGGACCCGGTCCAGTTCGGCATGGTGCTCATCCTCGCGATGTGCATCGGCACCATGACGCCACCGGTCGGTTCGGTCCTGTTCGTCGGGACCGGTGTGAGCGGGGTGTCGATCGAGCGGGTCGTCCCGAAGCTGGTGCCGTACTTCGTCGGGCTGGTCCTGCTGCTCATCGCCGTCACCTTCATCCCCGCGCTGTCCCTGGGGCTGCCGGGCATGATGGGCCTGCTCGACTAGCGGCCCGAGCCTCTCCGCGACGACGACGTGGAGCCTTTCCGAGGCCGGCGAAGCCAGAACGGCAGCTCGCCAGTTCCGGAAGTCATGAGCCGTACAACTCGTCGACGAGGGCGAAACCGTCGGCGATCCAGGCCAGCTCGGTGCGGGCGCGGGCGATGAGGCCGTCGTAGGCGTACACCTTGTAGCGCACTGCGAGCTCGGCCTCGCGCTCGGTCAGCTTGGACAGGCGGGCCGCCAGGGTGGGGTGGGTGCGGTCGACGAGCGCAGCCCGGGTGCCTTCGAGCATGCTCAACTGCTCCTCCCAGTACACCTGCTGCTGCCGGAGCTGCTCGCGCACCGACTCGGGGTCGGCGAAGTCGAAGTAGGCCGCCTTCAGGTACGCCGGGTCCCGCTGCCGCTGAGGCGTCAGCGGGGACCCCATCCACTCCTGGAAGTCGGCGAGGCCGGCATCCGTGACGTGGTACTCCTTCTTGGTCCCCTTCTTGCCCCAGGGCACCTCGACCGAGGTGAGCAGCCCGTCCCGCTCCATGCGGTTGAGCTCGGGATAGATCTGCGAGTCCGGGGCGTGCCAGACATGCGCCACCGAGCGGCTGAAGCTCTTCGATATGTCGTACCCGGTCATCGGACGGCCGGTGAGGAGCGCGATCAGCGCGTAGCGCAGCGACAAGGCACCTCCCCCTCCGAACGCCTCACGCTATCGACCATTGCCAACTCACTATATCCATAGTTAGATTGTGGCCCGCGCAACACATACCTATCTTCATAGGGAGTTCTCATGCCCCGCGCCGCCTCCCCCGCAGCGGACAGCGCGCCACCGACCACCGCTGCCGCGAAGATCTTCAACCACCCCCGCAACGCCTGGTACGTCGCCGCATGGGACCACGAGGTCACCGGCAAGCAGCCGCTGGCCCGCATGGTCGCCGGCGTACCGCTGGCGTTGTGGCGCAACGCCGAAGGCCGAGCGGTCGCTCTCGCGGACGCCTGCTGGCACCGGCTCGCGCCGCTGTCGAAGGGCAAGATCTTGGGCGACGAACTGCAGTGCCCCTACCACGGTCTGCGCTACAACTCGACCGGCCGCTGCACCGGAATGCCCGCGCAGGAGACGATCAACCCCAGCGCGGTGGTCCCCTCCTACCCCGTCGTCGAGCGCTACCGGTACGTCTGGGTCTGGGTCGGCGATCCGGACCTGGCCGATCCGACCGCGGTACCCGACATGCACCAGATGGACGACCCCGCCTGGGCCGGCGACGGCGAAACGATCCACGCCGACTGCAACTACCAGCTCATCCTCGACAACCTCATGGACCTCACCCACGAGGAGTTCGTGCACTCCTCGAGCATCGGTCAGGACGAGCTGTCCGAGGCCGAGTTCGACGTGACCCACGAGGGCAACACGGTGACCGTCAGCCGGTGGATGCACGACATCGACGCCCCGCCGTTCTGGCTGAAGAACATGCGGGACAAGTTCCCGGGCTTCTCCGGCAAGGTCGACCGCTGGCAGATCATCAACTTCGAAGCGCCGGGCACGATCTGCATCGACGTCGGTGTGGCGAAGGCGGGTACCGGTGCGCCCGAAGGGGATCGCAGCCAAGGCGTCAACGGGTACGTGATGAACACGATCACCCCCGAGACCGACCGAACCTCCCACTACTTCTGGGCATTCATGCGCAACTACCGCCTGGACAGCCAGACCATCACCACCCAGCTGCGCCAGGCGGTGCACGGGGTCTTCGGCGAGGACGAGGAGATGTTGCGCGCCCAGCAGCGCGCCATCGACGCCAATCCCGAGCACGAGTTCTACAGCCTCAACATCGACGCCGGTGGGATGTGGGTGCGCCAGATCCTCGAGCGCATGCTCGCGGCCGAAGGACGCCCCTCCTCCGCACCGGCCGCCGGTCAGGGGGCCTGAGATGGCAGTGCAGACACAGACCCGCTGGCAGCGAGCCCGGGTCGTCGAGGTCTCCGACGTCGCCGACGGCATCCGCCGCATCGTCCTGGCCCCCGAGCAGCCCGAGCACGCCGCGCCCGGCACGCACATCGACGTCCAGATCGGGGACGACGCCCGCCGAGTGCGTTCCTACTCCGTGGTGCGCTCCGAGGACGGCGGCCGCCGGTTGACCCTCAGCGTTCGGCTCTCCCCCACCTCATCCGGCGGCTCGGCCGCGATGCACCGACTCCGCGTCGGCGACGACCTGACCGTCACCGGACCGCTGCAGAACTTCCCGCTCGCGGTCGGCGCGGCCCGCTACGTGCTCGTCGCCGGCGGCATCGGCGTCACCGCGCTGGTGGCCATGGCCTCCGCGCTGCGTCGGCGCGGTGCCGACTACCAGCTGGTGCTCGTCGGTCGCAGCCGCCCCGCGATGGCGTACCTCGACGACCTGGTCGCCGAGCACGGCGACCGCGTCAGCGTCCACGTCGACGACGAGGGCACCTCGCTGGCGGTCGACGACCTAGTCGCCGGTATCGCCCGGACACCCGCCGCCGCAGGTACCGAGCTCTACATGTGCGGCCCGATCGGGCTCATGAACGCCATCTCCCGGAGTTGGGCCGAGTACGACCTGCCGACGACCAACCTGCGCTTCGAGACATTCGGTTCCAGCGGCAGGTACCAGGCCGAGGAGTTCCTGGTGCGCCTCCCCGACCTCGGCCGGGAGATCACCGTCGCACCGGACGCCTCGATCCTCGACGCCCTCGAGTCAGCCGGGGTCGACGCGCTCTCGGACTGCCGCAAGGGCGAGTGCGGGCTGTGCCTTGCGAAAGTGGTCGACTCGACCGGCACCATCGACCACCGCGACGTCTTCCTGAGCGAGTCCCAGAAGGAACGCTCGAACAGGTTGTGCCTCTGCGTCTCCCGAGCAGTGGCATCCGGCAGCGGCCCGGGAGGTCCCGCTGTCCTCTCCCTCCGCCTCACCTGAGCCGGTGCACCCGGATCCCCCACCACCTGGAGACCCATGAACATCACCGCGCGCATCTCGCAGGCGCCGATGAGCGGCTACCAATGGCTGATCGTCGCGCTCTGCACCTTCATGAACTGCCTGGACGGATTCGACGTCATGGCGGTCGCCTTCACCGGGCCGTCGGTCACCGAGGAGTTCGCGCTCAGCGGCTCGGAGTTCGGCCTGCTGGTCTCGGTCGGCCTGATCGGGATGGCGATCGGCTCGATGCTGCTCGCCCCCTTCGCCGACCTCATCGGTCGACGCCCGCTGATCCTGATCAGCCTCGCCCTCGGCACGATCGGCATGTTCGGCGCCGCGATGGCGGCGTCGGTGACGGTGATGGGCATTTTCCGCCTCATCACCGGCATCGGTGTCGGCGGCATCCTGGCCAGCACCAACGTGATCGCCAGCGAGTTCTCCAACTCCAAGAACCGCGGTCTCGCCATCGGCATCTACACCGCCGGGTACGGGCTCGGTGCCACCGCGGCAAGCCTGGTCGCGAAGTCCACTGTGGGCGGTGACTGGCGGATCGTCTTCTACGCCGGCGGTATCGGAACCCTGCTCGCCCTGGTCGTGATCGCCGTCGTCCTGCCCGAGTCGGTCGCCTTCCTCGAGCAGCGCCGTCCGCGCGGCGCGCTGGAGCGGATCAACCGGACACTGGCCCGGATGCGGATGGAGGCTGTCACGAGCACCGACCTCGACGAGGCGGCCGCCAGCCGGACGGCCACCGAACGGACCGGCTCGGGATGGCTCAAGCAGCTGCTGACCCCGACGATCCTGCTCTGGCTCGTCTTCATCACGATCATGTTCGGCTTCTACTTCGTCAACAGCTGGACCCCCACGCTCCTGGTCGAGGAAGGCCTCTCCAAGAGCGCGGCGGTGACCGCCGGGATGGCGATCTCGATCGGCGGCACAGTCGGCTCGGTCCTCTACGGCGTCGCCGCGCGGGTGCGCACGCCGCGGGTGGTGCTGATCGGGTTCTCCCTGCTCTCCGCCGCGATGATGATCGTCTTCATCGTGAGCACCTCGGCCCTGTGGCTCGGGTTCGGCATCGGCGTCGGCGTCGGCGCTTTGATCAACGGCTGCATCGCTGGTGCGTACACCGTTGGTCCGCCGCTCTACCCGGCCAACGTCCGCAGCGTCGGCATGGGATGGGCGCTCGGGATGGGACGCATCGGCGCCATCCTGTCCCCGACCATCGCCGGCATGCTCAAGGACGCGGGTGCCTCCGCGACGCAACTCTACGTCGGTGCTGCCGTGGTGGTCGCTGTCTGCGCGCTCGTCCTGGTCGGCCTGCGCCGGTACGACCCCGAATCCGCTCGCAGGCCGAACGAGCCACTCGCCGTCTGACCTCTCTAGGCCACCTCGCGACCCGGGCCGAGCAGATCCGCGTCACCGACGAGCCCGGCCACCGTTGAACGATCTGGTCCGCACCCGCGAGATCCCGACGCCCGCAGCCCACGCGATGCTCGCCCTGATCTGGCTTTCAGTGACGAAACACCCTGGCATAAAGGGGGATTCACCCGTAAAGACCCATACAAGTATGACTCCCCGGCTCAGCCCGGTCGGGCGACGGATCCCCGTTCGACCAGCGGGCACGGCAGCCGGAGCACCTCCGGCTTCGGCGCGGCGCCCGAGCCGATCGCGTCGAGCAGCAGCCGGGCCGCGGTCTTGCCCATCGCATGGTGCGGCAACGCCACGGTCGTCAGCGGCGGGGTGGTGTGCTCGGCGAGGAAGCGCTGGTCATCGTACCCAACGATCGACAGGTCGCCCGGGACGTCGAGGGCCAGCCGTGCCGCGGCGTGCAGAACGCCGGTCGCGACTCGGTCGTTGTAGCAGATGATCCCGGTCGGCCGGTCGTCGCGGGCGAGCAGCTCTAGAGCGGCGGCGTGGCCGTGGGAGATCTCGCCGCCGCAGTGCAGCACCGGCCCCTCGGCAACGCCGGCCGCGGCCAGCGCATCACGGTGTCCGGCCAGACGCTCGCCGGTCGCGATGTCGTCGATCCCGCCGACAACGGCGATCCGGCGGTGCCCGGCAGCCAGCAGGGCGCGGGTGGCGACCGCCCCTCCGGCCCGGTCGTCCGGGACGACGGCGGCGTGGTGGCCGTCGGCCGGCAGGCAGTTGGCCAGCACGACCGGCGTGCCGTTGAGACCGGGAGGGAGCGAGGCCAGGTACGGCGACATCGCGGCGTAGATGATCCCGTCGACCCGCCGGTCGAGGAGCCCGTCGACGGCCGCCGCCTCTTTCTCCGGATCACCGCCGGAGTCGACGGTGAGCACCAGGTGCCCGGCCTCCCACGCCGTCTCCATCGCGCCGGTGAGCAGCTCGCCTGCGAACGGTGAGGACGCGATGCGGTCGGTGACCAGGCCGAGCATCGCCGTGCGCCGCCGGCGCAGGCCACGGGCGACGGCGTCGGGGCGGTAGCCGAGCTCGGCCGCCGCGCTCCGGATCCGCTCCTGGGTGGCGGCGGAAAGGTTGCCCTCGGCGCGGCCGTTGAACATGAAGCTCACCGCGGTGTGCGAGACACCCGCGAGCCTGGCGACGTCCTTCGACGTCGGCCGGCCCGACTCGTTCGTGCGCATCTGCCGTCCTCTGCTCGCGGTGCCGGGCGGGTGATTCGCCTGGGTAGCGAGGATAGATCACGCTGGTACCCGCTGCGCCGTTGTCACCGGGCCGCGGAGGCGGCCCGCGCGCCGTCGCGGACGAACGGGTCGCCCTGGACGTCCTGATCATCTCGCTGCAGCACGAAGTAGGCGTAGACCGCGGCACAGGCGACCGCACCGGAGATGACGTAGAACGTCGGCTGGTACCCGATCGCATCTCGCAACGCGCCGAGCGGCTGGGACAGCACCACGTTGCCGACCTGGGCCGAGATCTGGAACCCGACCATGTAGACGGTGGCCGACAGCGCGGAATTGAAGTGCAAGGTGAAGTACCGGAAGATCCCCAGGATGAACAGCGGCACCTCGATCGAGTGCAGCATCTTCACCGCCGAGACCAAGATGGGATCCATGAAGACAGCGCTGCCGAGGATCCGGACGAACATGACGGCCACACCGAGCAGCAGGGTGTTGCGCACACCGACTTTGCGCATGAGGATCGGGATCACGCCCAGCATTGCGGCTTCGGTGAAGACCTGCACGGCGTTCAGCACCCCGTACGCCTCCTGGCCCTGCGCCTGGGAGGCGAACAGGCCGGCGTAGAAGTCGGGGAACATCTGCTGGTCGTAGACCGTGTAGAAGGTCCAGGTGAAGAAGACCAGGACGATGATCAGCCACAGCCGTCCCTGCTGCAGCAGTCGCATCATCTCTCGCGCGTTCGGGACGGTCGGCTTCCCGGAACCGGTCGTGCCGGTCGCGGTGGTGCGGGGCGAGGCCCAGAACAGCTGGGTCAGCAGGCAGAGCAGGCCGAAGAACGAGCCGAGGGCGAAGTTCAGGGTCGGGTCGACGGTGAACAGGAAACCGGCCGCGAGCGTGAGCAGCGCATACCCGAACGACCCCCACATCCGCGACTGGCCGTACTCGAAGCCGTAGGTTCGGCTCAACCGCTCGGACACCGCCTCGAACAGGCCGACCGCTGCCATGAAGCCCAGCGAGAGGAAGACCGCGCCGACGACCACACCGAGTGCGAAGGCGTTGGACAGCAGCGGTTGGTAGACGAATACGAAGAACGGGCCGACGAGGGTCATCGCCGCGGAAGCCAGGATGGTGAGGTGCCGCCGGGTGCCCAGGCGATCCTGCACCGCCCCGTAGGCGAACATGATGACCAGCGTCGCCAGCGAGTTCGCCGCGTAGACGGTTCCGACCTCGGACCCGCTGAGCCCCAGCCCGTTCTCCTCGTCGGTGAGCCAGATCTGGAAGAACGACCACCAGACGCCCCAGGACGAGAAGAACAGCAGCAGCGTCACTGAGCTCTGCAGATAAGATCCGTTTTTGAGCGTCCGCTCCATTGAGGCCACTCAGCACCATTCCTTTCAGCGGTTGGCGAGGTGAAGTGCGGCCGGGCCGGTCGTCCCGGTCCCGGCCCGGTCCGGGTCGAGGGCCCACCCGGTCAGCTCCACGGCGGCGTCGCCGCGCGGTACCGATACCTCGGCCGCGCCTGCCGGGGCTGGGTGCACCTTTTCGGTGATCACTGCCCTGTCGTTCACGTACACCTCGATCACCGGTCCGTCGACGAGCACCCGCAGGTGCACCGCGGTGGCGATCGGCACCGATGCGATGGCCGAACCGGCCCTCGGCAACGGGTGCGAGGCGCCGGCGGGCACCGCCGAGCGGTCGAGCTCGACCAGGCCCCGTGAGGGTGTCGCCCGCAGCGCGACCGACGGGCCGAGCCGCAGTTCCACCTCCGTTTCCGGCTGGGCGATCGTCGCTCGCAGGTCCAGCTCGTAAGCCGCCGGGAGGTCGGTGCCGACCTCCAGCACCTCGCCGCGCAACGCGGTCAGCTCGCGAGCGGGGACGACCCTCAGCCCGCCGTCATCGTGCAGTCCGAGCTCGCGGGGAAAGGTCGCGCAGCCGGCCCATCCGGCCTCGGCCGAGTCGCTGGGAGAGCGGGACTCCCAGCTCCAGCCCCAGACCAGCGTCCGGTCGTGCTCCAGCAGCGCGGTCGCGGCGTAGTGGTCGCGGCCGTAGTCCAGCAGCCCCCCGCCACCGTCCGGGCTGAAGCGCAGGCCACCGCCGGTTTCGACGGTGCCGGTCAGCGCGACCGTCGTGTAGGTGATGTCGGCGATCCACAGCGACAGGAGCAGCACCCACCGGTCCTTACCGGCGGGCAGCAGGGCGGGGCACTCCCAGGCGTCGGCGGGTGCCGCGAGCCGGGCGGCCGCGGGATCGGACGCGTCGAGCAGCGACCCGGCGAACGTCCACGAGTCGAGCTCGTCGACGCGATAGACCAGCACGTCCGGGCGCCCACCGCCCACGTGCCCGGCCCCCACCAGGCCCCAACGGACCCCGCCGACCTCGACCAGGTACGGGTCGCGGAACGCCAGCAGGTCGGCGCCCTCCGGCGGTCCGTCGACGACCGGCGTCGGTACGGCGGTGAACTGCTCGAGCGTGTCGTCGTCAGCACGGGCGAGCATGACCGATCCGATCCCGTCGGTGCGGTCCATCCCGGTGTAGACGGCGGTGGCGACGCCGCGGTCCACCGTCGCGCACCCCGACCAGGCGCCAAGGGCGTCCCGGCCGCCGGGGGTCGGCGCGAGCGCGATCCCATGGTCGGTCCAGGTCACCAGGTCTGCACTGGAGGCGTGCGACCAGTGGATGTCGCCCCACGACGTCGATCCGGGGTTGTGCTGCTGGAAGAGGTGATAGCGGTCCCCGAACAGGAGCGGGCCGTTCGGATCGTTGCACCACCCGCCCCTGGCAGGGCGCACGTGGTGCCGCGGGGTGTTCCGGTCGGCGTCCTGGGCCATCGGTGCTTCCTCACCTCGTCGTCGGAGCTTGGCGAGGAAGCTAACACGTTAAAGTCAGCTCGTCTAACACGAGTTAGCCCTTAGCTCCGACAAGAGGGCGGCTGGTTCTCATCGACCGTTGTCCGAGGCAACAGCGAGGAACCCATCGATGCAGCCGCTGGCACCGTCCAGCCCGGTACCGAAATGGCCTTCTTGTGGTTCTCGCGCAAAGGCGTGGACGAATTCAAGTCGGCCGAGTGTGATCGGCTTGGAGTCGAACGACCGCCGCACCTCGTCAGGCGGCCGTGCGGCAACCGGTCATGCGTGCGCCTTTTCGCGGGTGATGCTCGGTTCGTCCGCGGGACGCAGGGTGAGAGCGACCAGGGCTGAGACGAGGCAGCCGAGGCCGAGATAAGCGGCCACCCAGTACCAGGTCCCGCCGCCGAGCAGGACGAGCGCGGTGGCGATGGCCGGGGTGAAACCGCCACCGATCGCGGCGGCCACCTGGTAACCGAGGCCGGCACCGCTGTAGCGGTACTCGGGGCCGAACAGCTCGGTGAGCAGGGGCTGCTGAACGCTGACGATCATGTCGTGGGCGATGTTGACCAGCACCACCGATGTCACCACGATCAGGATCTTCGAACCTGCTTGCATGGACAGGAAGTAGGGCACCGATCCGATCACCCCGACGACCGCACCTGCGATGAACACGGGCTTGCGGCCGTAGCGGTCGGACAACCAGGCGAAGAGCGGGATCGTCACGATGCCGATGCCACCGACGAGCAGGGCCGTGGTGAGCATGAAGCCCGAGCTGAAGCCGTAGTTCTTGGTCGCGTAGGCCAAGGCGAAGGTCGTGACGATGTACATGGTCAGCAACTCGCCGAGCCGCAGCCCGATGATCTGGAAGAACGCGGCCGGGTGCCGGCGCAGCGCGTCGAGCACCGGCAGTTTGCGCTGCTCCGGCGCGCGTTTGGCGACTTGCTCGCGGAACACTTCGCTTTCGGGGACACCGGCGCGAATCCACAGCGCGATCGCCACGAACACGACGCTGACCAGGAAGGGGACGCGCCAGCCCCAGGACTGGAACACCGCGTCGCTCATGAAGGACTGCAACAGCCCGACGATGCTGGTGGCCAGCAGCAGTCCGACGGAGTAACCGACCTGGACCCCGCTGCTGAAGAACGCCTTGAGCTTCGGCGGAGCGTTCTCGACGGCCATCAGGGCCGCACCGCCCCACTCCCCGCCGACGGCGAAGCCCTGCACCGCGCGCAGCACCACGAGCAGCAGCGGCGCCCACCAGCCGAGGCTGGCGAAGGTGGGCAGCAGACCGATCAGCGCCGTCGACACGCCCATGATCGACACCGTCCACACCAGCACGGTCTTGCGGCCGATCTTGTCGCCGAAGTGGCCGAAGAACAGCCCGCCGAGCGGGCGGAAGATGAAGCCGACGCCGAACGTGGCGAAGGCTGCCAGGGTTCCGGCGAGCGGACTGATCTCGGGGAAGAAAGCGCTGTCGAACACGACAGCGGCGACGATTCCGTAGAGCAGGAAGTCGTACCACTCGACGACCGCTCCGATGAAGCTCCCCGCCGCGGCCCGGGCGGGCTTGGCCCTGGTGGATTCGGTGGGTGCATCCGCCATTGGACACCTCCTGTGCGCTATGCGCACGATCGTGCGCTAATTGCACGCCATAGTGCGATGTCACCCGCAGGCAGTCAAGACCGAAGGCACTTCAGCCCTGCCCCGGCGAACCCACCCCGGCCCCCGAGAAGCCGCCAGATTTTCCAGTTAGGGCTGAAATGAGGCCTTGAACCCCCACAACGAATCAAGCGCACCGAGCTGCTCTTCAAACGCCGGAACCAGCACCTTGAAGACCCACGAGGCCGACGCTATGGTCGCTATACGCACATGTGAGCGCATAGCGCACAGGAGGACCGATGGACGCAGTAGCCCTGACCGCCCCGGAACGCGTCGAGATCATCGACGTTCCGAAGCCGGACCACGGCCCGAACGACGTCCTCGTGCGCATGCTCGGAGTGGGGCTGTGCGGAACCGACACCGCCGTGGTCCGAGGCGGGAGGAAGGTTCCCCAGCTCCCGTGGGTGCTCGGGCACGAAGGCGTCGGCGAGATCGTCGAAGTGGGCGGGTCCGTTCGCGACCGGCGGGTGGGCCAACGGGTGGCCATCGAGCCGAACTACTGCTGCCTGCGCTGCGACCAGTGCAGGACGGGTTTCACCTCCGGCTGCCGCGACCGCATCGCCGTCGGTCTCACCGCTCCGGGCGTGCTCGCCGACCACGTCGTGGTGCCGGCCGCCTTCGCGCACCCGGTCGCTGATCACGTGAGCATCGCCGATCTGGTGTGCACCGAGCCGCTGACGGTGGCGCGCGCGGCCGTGCGCCGATCTGGCGTGCAACCCGGGCACCGCTGCCTGGTCGTCGGAGCCGGTTCGCAGGGCCTGTTCGTGTGCCAGTCGTTGCTGGAAGCCGGCATCGCACCATCCGTGCAGGAACCTCACCCGGGACGTCGCGAGCTGGCCCTATCGCTGGGCGCCGTGCCCGACGAGCCGGGCCGAGCGGTGGACCACGTCTTCGAGACCTCGGGTGCACCCGGGGCTCTGGAGTCGGCGCTGGAGCGCTTGGTCCCCGGCGGGCGAGCCACTCTCGTCGGCATGAACCCGGCTCCGGTCGCGGTGTCCTCGCACGCGATCGTCTCGCGCCAGTGGTCCATCACGGGTTCGCTGATCTACGACCACCCGGGCGATTTCGCCGACACGATCGCGATGCTGGAGAAGGGAGCCATCCAGCCGCACCGCGTGCTGCAGGCCCGGTTCTCCCTCCACGACGCGGCCGACGCGTTCGCCTCAGTGCGGGAGACGCCGGGCAAGTGCTGGATCAGCTTCGAGGACGACTCCGCCTCGTGAGCGCGAAAGCCGGTCGCAGCCGGTTTTCGCACTCACGACACCGCGACTCGCTCAGCCCACGGCACTGATGAGATCCGCCTCGATCAGGCGAGCGGTCCGCAGGATCACCGGAACGTAATCGCGCTCGACCAGCTCAGGCGTGGTGCGCCCGGCGTGCACCGATACGTTCGCCGCAGCCACCACGCGACCGGCGCGGTCGCGCACCGGCGCGGCCGCGCCGCGCAGCCCCTCCTCCAACTCCGAGTCCACCAACGCCCACCCCTGCGCACGCACCTTGTCGATCTCCGCGCGCAGGCTCTGCACGTCCCGGACCGTCCGATCGGTGCGCCGCTGCAGCTGCAAGCGGCCCAGCCGCTCCTCCAGCTCGGCTTCGGGCAGTCCGGCCAGCAACACCCGCCCCATCGACGTCGTGCACGCGTCGAACCGGGTGCCGATGTTGATCTTCACGGTCGCCAGTCGGCTGCTGGCCATCAACGCGAGGTAGACGATCTCGTCGCCGTCGAGGACCGCCAGCGCCGCGGTCTCGTTGAGCTCACGAGCCAGCGCCTGCAAGTGCGGCTGCGCGACCTCCGGCAACGACATGCCGGACAAGTAGGAGTACCCCAGCTCCAGCACCCGCGGGGTGAGCTCGAAGTGGCCGCCGTCCGAAGTCACGTACCCGAGATCGGCCAAGGTGAGCAACAACCTGCGCGCCGTGGCCCGGTCCAGCCCCGTCTCGCGGGCCACCTCGGCCAAGGTCTGCGTCCGCCGCTCCGCGGTGAACGAGCGCATCACCGACAGAGCACGCGCCACCGACTGCACGAAGTACCCGTTCCCCGCACGTGCGCCCGCCGCCGATTCAGCCACCACGTTCGCACACCTCCCAACACAGCGTGCGTATAGCGCACACTCTAGCGAATGCCGCACGCTCCTTCTCCGGGGCCGCTCGCGGCTCGGCGAACCGAGAGGCAAGCAGGGCGCAAGGCCACCGGCATCATCAAGAGCGGCGGCTGCGAGAAAGGCGCGGGCGAGATCGAGAACTGCCTGCTGGAGCACCCGGCGGTCGCCGAGGTCGCGGTCACCGGCGAACGACTTCGCCGAGCCCTTGCGCTCGGGATGCGTGCGCGCGCAGGAGGTGGTCGGCCAACAGCACTTCGGTGCCGGCTAGTCCGACCGAGCAGTGCAGGGTGATCTCGTCATCGTGGGACCGCCCTGGGACCCGGCCAGCGATCACGTCGGCCAGACTGACCAGCGTGGCGCTGCCGGTGAAGAACTGGCCTGGATAGTCGCGGGCCTGCTCGGGTGAGTCGCAGGTGATCAACCCGCACGCGCCGACCAATTCCAGGGGTGTTTCGTGGCTGTCGCGGGTCTTGGGACCGACCGTGGTCACGTGCGTGCCGGGGGCGATATCGGCTGCGTCGAGGACGGGGGTCTTCGCGTTGGTGGCGAGAACGACGATATCCGCACCCTGGACGGCGTCCGCCGCGCAGGCCGCCGAGGAGGCGGGCAGGCTGAGTTCGGTGGCAGCCCGGGCGGCGAATGCATCCCGCCGACGAGGATCGCGGCTGTACACCCGGATCTCCCGCAGTGGGCGCACCGCTCGTAGCGCCCACAACTGCGTCCATGCCTGATGGCCGGTGCCGATGATGGCGGCAACGCGCGAGTCCTGGCGTGCCAACACGTCAGCAGCCACCGCGCCCAGCGCCCCAGTGCGACGCGCGCCGAGCTCGTCGCCAACGACCACGCCAGTCAGAATCCCGTGGGCGTCCCAGACAGCAACGAGCTGATCGCCCGCAAGGCGTCCGGCCCGGTAAGCACGAAACCCACTCACCCCTTCGGCCAGTCCACCGGCAGTGAACACGTAGTCCAGGCTGTCCAGCGGACAGCGCACCCGCGGCGGGGCGGCCAACCGGCGAGCGGCATGCTCACGCAGCGCCTCACGCATCACCTCTACCACCACCGCGGCGGACGCGCGGCGGACGACATCGTCATCGAGCAGGATCATGGCCACATCCTCAAACATCAACCTTGCTCGAAGGCAATCACCTTTTAGCGCTGCGCGTGGTCAGCGACGTTGTCACGGTGCGTTGTGCATAGCTGGTCAGTAGCTGGAAAGGGGTTTTCCCTACCGCAGCGGCATTTTGTCGATGTCTTCGGTTCTGCACCGGCGTTCCGCGCGCAACTCCAAGACTGTCAATGTCGATGTGACGGTGGGTAATGCGGCGCTGGGCGACGCCAGAGCAACCAGCGCGGCCATCGTCCGCCACAGGAGAAAGTCAGATTGTGGGTGTGGCTGCAGGGATGGCATTGGACCAGGAGCGAATGGACAGGACGACGCGGTATCCGTCCGGGTCGGCCACGGTCACGCCCCAGCGGTCCCAGTAGTCGTTCTGGGCCACCCTCTTGCCGCCGGCGTTCTCCAGTCTCGCGATCAGCGAGTCATCGATGGGACTGTCCAGGTAGAGCACGAGCAAGTCTTCCGTGGTCGGTTTTGGGGCGACCTGCTGGTTGGCTCCGCCGACCAGCTCGAGATGCCATGAAGCTTCTGGCCAGCCCAGCATGATCAGGTCGTGCTCGCCAGGACTCGCGTTGACCCGGTAGAGCACGTTGAGCCCGAGGCCTGCGACGTAGAACCGCTCTGCCGCGGCTAGATCACTGCACGGCCTGGCTAGCCGGATGTGGACCGTCGGATCAATCATCGACACCGCTCCGTTCTTTCTTCTCTGGACCAGACTCCAATGCGTGTTGACCGAGTCCTGGCGGCTGCGGCATCGGGTTACGGCTTAGAGAAACGAGTCTCGTCGCGTGATCGGTTTTTCCTCGACTTGCCGGAAACGACAGCTCCGACCACTCCCCCGATCACGGTTCCGACTGTCGCCCACCACCACTGATCGACCATCGTCGCCACGGTTACGCCGATGACCAAACCAATGATCAGTGGCAGGTAAGACCATCCGCCGGTTGGTTCACGAGGGGCTCGCTCTCGCACCACTAACCCTCCCTCTCAACACGTCACTGAACAACGCCGGTTCGACCTCAGCAATGAGGTCACGGCAAACCCAGCAAAAAGCCATGTCGGCCAGGTTCACGTCGAGTCACCGTGCGGTTTCTCGTTGGGGTTGACCACAAGCGTGATGGTAACACCATCGTTGCACCAATTGCCACGTTCGTTGTACTGGTGTCGCAATCGTCCGACTGGAGGGGCGCCCTAACGCTCCGCGCCCTTTACTGCTCGGAAGCCGCACGTAGGGCAAAGGCGGCGTGAACAACGAAGGCCACCGGCAGTCTCACAACAAGGCGGCCGGCCAAGGCAATCATCCTGGTTCCGCTGGTTATCGCCGTCGTTTCATCGCGCCCCGCGCCAGCTTCCGCAGAACGTACGCACCACAGTGGACACCCAACAGTGCGACGGGGAAAGCGGCAGCGGTGGCAGCTGTGCTGTTCAGCTGCTGCACCACCCCGGCTCGCTTCAGGCGCCACCAAGCCCAGGCGGAGAACGGAGCGACGACGAGCGACGCGGTGACCACACCCGGGGTGTACTCGCGCATCACGGCGGATTGCCCTACATGGGTCACGGCGTGCAACCCGAACCCGGCGAGCGCGGTCTGATAGAAGGCGGAGCGACCTTCGGACCCGGCCCCCGCAGCTGCCGCGGCGGCGATCAGGCCTCCCATCAAGCCGATCGCAGTCGCCGCGTGAGTGCGATCGAACCGCAGCAATGACAACACCCTCGGCGACATCCCAGGAAAGCTCGCCTGCAGCCTGTCGCACTGCTTGGCGACGTACCAGGGCATAGTTGCCAGTTCCTCCGCATCATGCGCAGCGAAGGCGACCAGCAATCCCCAGGTGGCCGCAGCAGGTACGGCGACATGCGTAGCGGGCGCCTCACTCGCCCCGCACGCCGTGCCACGCTTCGTCATACGCGCCCCTCCCACTCGACCCCTCGATGCGCGCCCAATACCCGAGTCCCCTTGATGAGCATCTGGGAGCGCTTCAGCGGCCGCCCCGATTTCCTGGCTTCGAACAGCACGGCTCACTTTGCGCGACGAACGGGCCGACGTTCCGGATGACGATGCACATCATTCGTCCTCCGCGCCGTCTTGGTTGGGGCACAACAGCGCGACTGGTAAGGTATAACGCACACGGCAAGTTGTAAACCGGATAGTGCAAATCGTGCAGGATGACCCATGATGACCAGGAAAAACGCGGCGAGCCCGCGGCCCCGTGGCGGTCTGGCGGACAAACGTCGCGCGATCATCGCCGGCGCCCTCACCATGTTCGCCAGGGACGGCTACACGCGCGCGAGCATGGATGCCATCTCAGCCGAGGCCGGAGTGTCGACGCGCACTGTCTATAACCATTTCACCGACAAGGCAGAGCTGTTCCGCACGGTCATCCGAGAAAGCGCAACGAGATTCGCCGAGGCGCAGATCGCAATCATCGAGCGCTACCTGCACCGGGTCAGCGATCTGGAACCGGACCTCGTCGAGTTCGGCCTGGCCTTCGCGAAACCGATCGCGGCGGAGTATGCCGACCACTTCGCCCTGGTGCGCCAGGTCAACGCCGAGGCCGGGCACATCCCGCAGGAAGCCATCGAAGCGTGGCAGGAGGCCGGGCCTCTACGCGTCCGCCGCGCACTCGCCGAACGACTGTCCAAAGTGGCCGAGCAAGGACTGCTGCGCCTCGACAACCCGGAACAAGCCGCGCTGCAGCTCATGCTGCTGATCTCAGCCAGCACCACACCCGACCAAAGGGCGGCGTCGACCGACGAGGAACTCACCGAGACAGTCACTGCAGGGGTGCACACGTTCCTCTACGGCCACGCACGCTAACGGCTGCGAAGCTCGGTCGGGGCCGTTCAGATGGCCAGCCGCCTGAACGATTCACTTTATCTACAGTGGACATTGCTTGACCTTGCGGTCATCAAGCCGACTGCAGGCTGCTCTCGCGAACTGCTTTCAGCGCTCGGGACCATGCCACGAGCTCATCGAGCATCTCGTTCAGCGTTGACTCCTGGTGCTCTCCCGGCGAGCATTCGCCCGGTTGCACAGGATCGGTGATCACAAAATCGGTGAACGCCGACAGTGCAACCTGGCTCCGCACGGTGGCCACCTTCACCTCGGCCAGCGCCAGCCGGAGGTGTTCCACCGCGCGAACACCTCCGTGCACACCATGGCTCACGAAACCTGCCGCCTTGTCGTTCCACTCCGCGAACAGGTAGTCAATCGCATTCTTCAGCGCCGCAGGCATCGAGTGGTTGTACTCCGGCGTGACGAACACGAACCCGTCGAACGAACCCACTACGGCCGCCCACCGCTTGGTGTGCGTATTGCGGTATGCACCAAACAACGCAGGAAGATCCTCGTCCAGCAGCGGCAAGCCATGCTCGGCAAGGTCGACCACCTCGAACGTCGCATCACCGGCAACAACAGCAGGATGCCGATTCGCGACCTCGGCCACCCAACGTGCCGCGACCTCCGTGCGGCGGACAGACCTGGTGCTACCGACAACAATGCCGATGCGGATCATGACGACTCCCCTCCCAGCGAACGTTTCCCCGGACTTGCTGGCCACGAACCAATCTACAACGGAGATGGCATTCTGTAAAACGCTCGATGCATCTCGCGGCTGCCCAACCTGGGCGCGTCATGATCGCCGCACCTGCAGGCAGCAGAACGGTCGAGCTCACTGGGCTCAGCTCTCGACCACGGTCTTGATCGCCTGCAACGTTCGACGCATGTCCCTCTCGATGTGGGGGCCGCGGATCCAGCCGAGCAATGCCCAGTACAGGCGCATCGGCAACGTCCTGGTCAGCTCGAAGGATTCGGTCACAGCCGTGCCGCCGCCCGCCTCCTCCAGCACGTACGACCACGTGAGCTGGACCGTGTTGCGCGGAGCGATCGGTAAGCCAAATGGACGCGAACTCACCTCGAAAGCAAACTTGCGCATCGGCTCGCAGGCCACGACCGTGCACTCCGTCCAGTACACCGGTCCCTTCTCGTTGCGCTTGACGTGGCCTCGGAATCGAGCTCCTGCGGTCGCACCGGTTGCGCCGTCGAGCCATTCGGCTTCGAATGTCTCAGGGCTGAACCGGCCGATCTGAGTCACATCGCTGATGAGTAGCCAAACTCTGTCCGCTGGGGCATTGATGTGTACCGTCACAGAGCCGCGCATCGCCTCAGCGTAACCCGAGGGACAACCTTCCTACTCGGGATCTCAGCGCGGTGGTGGACGGCAAGCTGTTCTGCTGGCGGCGCGACATCCGCCTCCGCTGGTGGGGCGAGGTGCGGATACACACCCACCGAGCTTGCCTGTAGGGGATGGCTCGGAAGCGGTGGTCTTCGGTAGATTCGCGCCGTGCCAATGGTCCGCCTCGGAGCAGTCGCGCTCGACACCGACGCGCCGATAGTTCTCGCGACATTCTGGAGTGAGCTGCTCGGCGGCCAGATCTCGTTCTCCAGCAACGACTTCATCTCCATCGTCGCTGGTCCCATCCGCCTGAATGTTCACCGGGTAGTCGACTACCGCGCGCCGTCCTGGCCGGATGGATCAACTCCGAAGCAGATGCATCTCGATATCGAGGTATGCGATCT
The DNA here is from genome assembly GCF_027853915.1 of Saccharopolyspora oryzae. Classification (GTDB taxonomy): domain Bacteria; phylum Actinomycetota; class Actinomycetes; order Mycobacteriales; family Pseudonocardiaceae; genus Saccharopolyspora; species Saccharopolyspora oryzae. The sequence goes on along the minus strand of NZ_JAQGLA010000013.1, from coordinate 42,583 downwards.
GGAGGCTGCGGAGGAGCAGGCTCTCCGGCTCGGAGCACGACGAGCAGACGTGCAGCCCGCGCTCGACCGGTGGCGAGTTCTGCTGGACCCCGCCGGCCATCCGTTCTGCTTGACCACACAATTCCCCGAGTGAAACGACCCACCACATCCGGCTACAGTGGACGCCGCGGGCCCTACCATGACCTGACCAGACGCCGCAGGATCGGCGTGCTGAGACGTAAACCCAGCACGAGGCTCGTCCAGGGCGGAAGGACTCAACCGCGGGAAGGCGTCCCAGAGTCGCTACCGGCAGTGATGTGTGACCTGCTCGAGGAATGTCTGATCCCCACCCTTGGCATCGCCAGACTCACTGGGCGCCCGTGACCCACTCGGCTTCGGTCTGGGCTCGCTTTCTTGCGAGGTAGTCACTCACCGTCGGTGTCGTCTTCCGCCCCTTCGTTTTGCTTTGTGCGGTAGGAAAGCGCGAAGGACAACAGGCCGGAGATAGAGGCACCACCGAAAGCGTATGGGCCGAGCGCGTCTGCCCAGTTGCGGGCACCCGTGGCGTCTCCAGCAACGAGGGCGGCGATCTGGCCGGTCACGATGGCAAGTCCGGCGATCAGGAAGAACACCACGGCGACTACGAACAGGAAGGTCGCGATGTGTGTCGGGCGGGATGTTGTTGGTGCCGGTGCGTTCGTCGTTGAACTCATCAGGACTCCCTTGGTCCAAGGTCACACGGGTAGCGCGCCGATGGCGATCAGCACGCCCATGCCGAGGATCGGCAGGCAGTAGTAGGACACCAGCGGCAGGAACGTCTTGACCGGGTCGACGCGCGCGATGCCGGCAGCGACGTAGATGGGGGCGCCGGACGGCGGTGAGGCGCCTTCGGTGGAGGCGAAGATGAGTACCGCGGCCGCGGCGATGGGAGCGGGGATACCTGCTCCGACGAGTGCTGCGACCGCGACCGGGCCGATGGCCGCCATGGTGGCGCTGGCGGTGAGCGGGATGGCGATGGCCACGATGATGACGCCGATGGCGATGGCCATGACCCAAGCGGATGCGTCCAAGCCGGACAGGACCGCCTTGAGCTGCTCGGCCAGGCCGAGGTCGGCGAGCAGGTTCGAAGCGGAGAACGCCGCAACGATCGTGATGCCGATGACGCCAAAGGACGGAGCCGCTTTGGCCACTGTGGACCACCAGTCCGATGCGCTGCGCGGCAGGTGCTTGCGGCCCAGGATGAGCACGAGGGCGATCATGAGCACGGGGATCCAGGTGATCAAGCTGATCACATCGGGCATGGTGTACGGCTGGGCGGCCAGCAGTGTTCCGTCGGCGAGCTCGACGGGTTCTTTGAGGTCGTGGGACACGCCGGTGTAGGTGCCGAGTGCGTCGGCGATCGGACCGCGGGTCAGCACGAGCGGGATCAGAATCGGGACAAAGAGCAGCAGCGACGTCCAGCCGGTGCGCAGGCTGCGCCCGAAAGGCATCCGGTCTGCCGCCGAAACAGCCTGGATGTCGTTGCGGCGAACCAGGAAGAACACCAGGACCAGGCGATAGACCAGGCACCACAGCCCGGCCAGAGCCAGGGGTTTGATGATCTCGTCAGGTTGCATGATGCCCTGCGCGGCGAGCCCGCCGACCAGGATGAACATCGTCGAAGAGAACGGGAACGTCACACCCATGCCCGCGCCGCCTGCCACGACAGTGGCGGCCAGTTCCGGTTTGACGCCGGAGCGCTTCATCCACGGCACCGTGACCGAACCGACAGCCGCGGTGACCGCGGCCCCTACGTGGGCAATCGCTCCGAAGATCCCACCGGCGACGGTGGCGGTGTAGACCGGTCCTCCGCGAAGCCGGCCGAGCATGGAATTCAGGAGGTCGATCAGCTTGTCCAAGACCGGCGTCCTCGTCAGCAGATAGCTCATGAAGACGAAGGCCAGTCCCGCGAAGGTGACCTCTTCCTGCATGGCATCCAGCACCGCGCTGCCGATCGCTGACAGCGGAGAGCCGCCGTCGGAGACCCCACCCACAAGCGCAAACGCGCAGACTGCGAGGAAGCCGAGGATCATGGCCTCACCGATGTTGCGCTTGAATGCGGCATTCCAGGTGATGATGACGCCGACGAATGCCGCGAGCGCCCATACTCCGGTCATCGCGCGCCCCCGGAGAGAACGGTGGTGTGATCCGGCAGGACAACCGTTCCCGCCACATCGCTCCCCTTCAGGCTGCCGACCGCTTTGGCGACCCCGGCTGCGCCGACCGAACTCGCGCCCTCGGTCTGGCCAGGATCATGCTGGCGCGGCCTTGTCAGTCGCATCGGCTTCTCCGCTCTCCGCCGCTGAGCTCCGTCCAGCGTGCGCCGTGTCGTCGGTGACATGCCAGAGAACGATAGAAGTACAACTGATCCCTGTCACTACCTGAGTTCCAGAAAATCTTGCCTGATTGTTCGTAAATGGTACTGTCCAGTCCCTAGTCATTGTTGACGCCGGACTCCAGGAGCAGTGACCCATGCCAGAGCTCTTGATCGTCGGTTGCGGCGAAGTGGGTGTCGCCTACGCCGAGGGGCTTCGAAAACTCGATCCCGCCCCGAAGCTGCACCTGCTGGATCCCACCCCGAGCGCGGACGCACTCGCGCTCGCCGAGAGCGCGGGCATCGCTGTCCATCACGAACCCGGCCGGGCCCTGATGGCGGCCGACGCGGTGCTGCTCGCGACGCCGGGCGGTGCGCTGGAGCAGGTGCTCGATGCACTGCTGCCGCATCTGCCTACGGGAATCGTCGTCGCGGACCTGAGCACAGCAACTGCCGAGGCCAAGCAGCAGGCGGACGCCCGCTGCCGCGGCAGCCAACTCACCTACGTCGACGTGGCGATCACCGGCTCCGTGGCGTTGACCGGATCCGCCACGCCACTGCTGTACGCGGGCCCGGACGCTCCAACTCTCATCGAGATGCTGCAGCAGCTCGGGGCGCCGCTGACGGTGCTGAGTGGCGCACGCCCGGGTGATGCGATGCGAGTCAAACTCCTGCGGTCGGTCATCATGAAGGGCCTCGAAGGCCTGGCCGTGGAATGCCTACCCGCCGCGGAGGAATTCGGGGTCTCCGAGGCACTCTGGGATTCATTGTCCGATGTGGACAAGACTGGCTTCGTCCCGTTGCTGCGCGCCATGATCCGCACCCACCCCCGGCATGCCGCACGCCGCGAGCACGAAGTAGCCGAAGCCGCTGCGCAGCTGGAGTCCATCGGATACCCCAGCACGCTGACCCGCGCGACCGAGCGGTTGTTCAGCGCCACCAACGCCGCCGCGGGCAAGTCCTTCCCCGAGCAGGACGGCACCGACGGGGTCATCAGCTGGTTGCGTTCCACGAATCGTTGATCCACAGCATGAAAACCATTAGAGAACTTGGAGAATTGATGCCCTCCACCGAAACCCGGCCCGCCCAAGACGTTCTCGACCGGCTCGGCGAGCTCGGTGCTGCGACGGTGTACGAGGCCAACGGCCAGCGCGGTGCACTCGACGCGGGGATCAAGCCCCTCGACCCGGCCACGACCGCGGTCGGTCGCGCTGTCACGGTCGACCTGGCACCGGCCGACAACTGGTACATCCACGTCGCGCTGCTGGAAGCCGGTCCGGGCGACGTGCTGGTCGTCGACGCCAAGGGCTACCTGGAAGCCGGTCCCTGGGGCGACGTGCTGACCTGCGCCGCGCAGGAACGCGGGCTGGCGGGGCTGGTCATCGACGGGGCGGTCCGGGACAGCCGGGACATCATCGCCGCCGGTTTCCCGGTGTTCGCGCGCGGTCTGTCCATCAAGGGCACCACCAAGGCCGTGGAGGGGCGCGTCAACGTCCCGGTCCGAGTAGGCGGGATCATCATCGAGCCGGGCGACCTCGTCCTCGGGGACGCCGACGGGCTGGTGCGCGTGAGCGCCGACGAGGTTCCGGACGCACTCGCCGCCGCCGAAGCACGCGCGGCCAAGGAAGCCAGGTTCCGCGAACACATCCGCACCGGCGCCAGCACGCTCGACCTGCTGGGACTCCCGAACCCGCGATAGGAAAGGAGATAGGCTCGCCAGGAGCCAGCACAGCCGAGGAGGACACATGGGGCGACCCGCCGATGAGGTGTACAACGCCCTGAAGAAGGCCATCCAAACCGGCCGGCTGGCGCCCGGCGAGCACCTCGTCGAGGACAACCTGCGCACCGAGTACGGCGTCAGCCGCACTCCCGTACGCAACGCCCTGCGCCGTCTCGCCGAGAACGGCCTGGTCACCATCGAAGCGAATCGCGGCGCCTTCGTCGCTTCCTGGACCAGCGATGACGCCGCCGAGGTGATGTCCATCCGCGCCTTGCTCGAACCGCACGCGGCCGCGCTGGCCGCTGAGCGGCGCAGCGACGAACAGCTCAATCGGTTGCTCGAGATCTGCGCGACGATGGAGGAGTGCGAGCGGCGGCGAGCAAGCGACTTCCGCGATGAGCTCGCCCGGCAGAACCACGAACTGCACACCACGGTGCTGGAGTCCGCCGCCTCCCCCCGCCTCTACAGCATTGCCGCGAACCTCACCCGAGCGCCGCTGATGGTCGGCTCGTTCCAGTTCTACAGCGACGAACAACTCTTCCGCAGCTTGCGCGAACACCGCGATCTCGTCGCAGCCATCGAAGCGCGAGACGCGGCGTCGGCACGCGCGGTGATGGAGGCACACCTGCGGCAGGCCTACCGCACCATGACCACTCCAGCCCCGAACTGACGCCTCCGCGCCCACCCGGGTGCGGTGTCGCGAGGTCATCACGAGGCAGTCCAACCTGCTTCAGGCCACCACGCTCCCCCAAAATCCTCCCGCTCCCACAGCTCCTGGCTCTACGTCCTGATCGGGTCCGCTACCGAGGCGGGCGACCCGAAAACTCCGCAGTTCGCAGGAAAAGCGTCAGGCTCCCAGCCCGCCATCTCGCAGGTACTCGATCAACATCGCCTGGGAGCGCCGGATGTGGTCGCGCATCGCCTCGCGGGCCTGCGCCCCCCGCCCGTTCACGATCCGGTCCAGGATGACCTCGTGGTCATCCAGGTAGAGGACCTGCAGGGCCTCCGGCGTCCGGATGGCCAGCCGCACCGTGTCCTTCGGGAAGTACCGGTGCAGCTCCTGGATCATCTGCCCCAGCCGCCGGTTCCCGCCCGCGTCGTGGATGACACCGTGGAACGCGTCGTTGAAGTGGCGAAGCCGCTCGGCGGCGCTCTCCCCCGAGCCGTCCAGTGCCGCGACGGCTGTCGGCAGGAGATCGGCCAGCGCCTTCTGCGCCTCCGCCAGCTGTCGAGCGACTGACGGATCCTTCGCCTCGGCCGCGAGCTCGGCGGCGAATCCCTCGAGCTCGGCGCGGACCTGGTAGACCTCCTCGAGCTCGCGAAGGGTCGGCACGCGCACCCTGGCCCCGCGGTTCGGGATGAGTTCGACCAGGTTGAGCGCCTGCAACTTGCGCAAGGCCTCGCGGGCAGGTGTGCGGCTGACGCCGAACCGCCGGCAGACCTCGTCCTGCTGGAGATGCGCGCCGCGCGCGTAGCGCCCCGCCAGGATCTCGCCCTCGAGTATCCGGGCGATCTGGTCCGCGTAGCTGCTCGGGGACTCGAGTCCCGCCCCCGAGGGCATGTCGCTCATCTGGCCTCTCACATCTCGTCATCGCGGGGCGGCCGACCGACCGCTCTCACCCCGACGCGGAACGCCCTGGTCAGGATGGGCGGGCGGCGATCCGGCGGCATTCCCGTCGCACCCTGTGACGCCCGCACCGCCGCCATGGCGGCCCCGGTCGTCGTCCTCTTTCGTATCAGGTCGGGTCTTGACATCGACCCCCGCAGGTCGATTGTATCCACGGATACATGGATCCAATCGACGAGCTGTGGGAGGCCGACATGGTCGATGTGCGGAACGTGCGGGGCGGCGACGGACTGGACCCGATCCGGGACGAGATCAACGAACTGCTGGACTCGGTCGTCGAGTCGACCGCGAAGGCCACCGAGGCGTTCTTCGCCTCCTACGACGAGGCCCCGGACCCGGCGCGGCTCGCCGCGTGGCTGGCGCCCCGCTGCTGGCGGGAGATCGACTACGTGTACCTGCTCAACGAGGAGATCGCCCGGTACGGCATGCAGTTCGAACGCCGGCACATCACGCTGCTGGCCAAGCAGTCCTTCCAGGAGGCCGAGCACTACGACATGGTCGGGAAGGCCATCGAGTCCCTCGGCGGCACCGTGCCCACCTCCGTCCCCGCCGAGGCCGAGCCGTGGAGCACGTTCCTCTGGGAATGCCTGGACCGGCACCCCCTCGCCGCGGTCGCCGCGTGGAACCTGTCCGAGACCTCGGCCTCCGGCAGCTTCGAACCGACCTTCCGCGGCGCGGAGCGCCATGGTCTCGACGAGGTCGTCCGCATCTACAAGCGGATCGAGACCGACGAGAAGTTCCACGTCGGGCTCGGCCTCCAGATGATGTCGACCTACGTCGAGGACGACAACGACCGCGAGGAGATCCTGCGCGCGATGCGGGGCATGCGCGACATCGCCTGGAAGACGTTCACCCCCGAGTCCGTCAACACCGCCGGCGCCTGACCGAGCCGGTCCGAAGCACCCCGGGAGAGGCACCATGGCCGACACCTGGACCACCCTCGAAGTCGAGTCCGCGGAGCCGTGCGCCACCGACGTCGTGGTCATCACGCTCGTCGACCCCGACGGAGCTGCGCTGCCGGCGTGGGCCCCCGGGGCGCACATCGACGTCGATCTCGGAGCCGGATTCCTCCGGCAGTACTCCCTCTGCGGAGATCCCGGCGACCCAGGACGGTGGCGGATCGCCGTCCTGCGCGAGGCAGCGGGCCGCGGCGGTTCGCAACGGGTGCACGACCTCGTGCGAGCCGGGGGAAAGCTACCTGTCCGCGGTCCGCGCAACCACTTCCCGCTCGTCGACGCCGATCGCTACCTCTTCATCGCGGGCGGGATCGGCATCACGCCGATCCTGCCGATGGTCCGCCGCGCCGCAGCACAGGGGCGGCCCTGGACGGCGTTGTACGGAGGCCGGTCGCGGAACTCGATGGCCTTCGTCGACGAGCTCCGCGCTGTTCCCGGCGGCGACCTCGCCGTCGTTCCGCAGGACGAGTTCGGGCTGCTCGACCTCCCGGCCGCCCTCGGTGCGCCGACCGAGCGGACCGCGATCTACTGCTGCGGTCCCGAACCGCTGATCGCAGCCGTCGAACGGGAGTCGGCGCACTGGTCTCCGGGCGCCCTGCACCGCGAACGGTTCACCGCAGCGCCGGTCACCACCGAGGGCGGCGCGTTCGAAGTGGTGCTCCAGCGCAGCGGGCTTCGCCTGGAAGTGCCCGAGCACGAGTCGCTGCTCGACATCATCGAAAACGCAGGCGTCGCCGTGGAGAACTCGTGCCGTGCCGGTATCTGCGGCACCTGCTTGGTCCGGGTGACCTCCGGTGAGCCGGACCACCACGACGACGTCCTCTCCGACGACGAGCGCGAACGCGGCGAGGTCATGCTGCCGTGCGTGTCCCGGGCGCGCGGCGAACTCCTCGTGCTCGACCTCTAGAACCGTCCGGGCCGGTCCACGACAGCGGACGCGGGCTTCCCCTCTCGATCCGGGCTCCGGAAACCACGCTCCCCACACCGAAGGAGACGTCATGCCACAACAGGTTCGCGGTGTCGTCGCGCTCGCCGAGGGCGAGCCGGTGACCGTCGAGACGATCATCGTTCCGGAGCCGGGTCCGGGCGAGGCCGTGGTCGCGATCCAGGCGTGCGGGGTCTGCCATACCGACCTGCACTACCGCGACGGCGGCATCAACGACGAGTTCCCGTTCCTGCTCGGCCACGAAGCCGCCGGAATCGTGGAATCGATCGGCGACGGCGTGGCCGACCTGGCCCCGGGCGACTACGTGGTGCTGAACTGGCGCGCGGTGTGCGGCGCCTGCCGGGCGTGCCGGAGGGGAAAGCCGCAGTACTGCTTCGACACCTGCAACGCCGAGCAGGCCATGACCCTGGAAGACGGCACCGTGCTGTCCCCGGCCCTGGGCATCGGCGCGTTCGCGGAGAAGACGCTGGTCGCCGCCGGGCAGTGCACCAAGGTGAACCCGGAGGCCCCGGCGCAGGTCGCCGGGCTGCTCGGCTGCGGCGTGATGGCCGGCCTCGGTGCGGCGGTCAACACCGGGCAGGTGGGCCGTGGCGACTCGCTCGCGGTGATCGGCTGCGGCGGCGTCGGTGACGCCGCTATCGCCGGCGCGAAGCTGGCCGGGGCGATCACGATCATCGCCGTGGACACCGACCCGCGAAAGCTGACGTGGGCCGAGGAGTTCGGCGCCACGCACACCTGCAACGCCCGCGAGACCGACCCGGTCGAGTTCATCCGCTCGGTCACCGACGGCTACGGCGCCGACGTCGTCGTCGACGCCGTAGGACGCCCGGAGACCTACCGGCAGGCGTTCTTCGCCCGCGACTTGGCAGGCACAGTCGTCCTGATCGGAGTCCCGACCCCGGACCTGATGGCGCCGGAAATCCCGCTGATCGAGTACTTCGGCCGCGGCGGCGCCCTGAAGTCCTCCTGGTACGGCGACTGCCTGCCCAGCCGGGACTTCCCCACCTGCATCGACCTCTACCTGCAGGGCCGGCTCCCGCTCGACAAGTTCGTCACCGAAACCATTGCCCTGGACCAGATCGAGTCCGCATTCGACAAGATGCGCGCCGGCGAAGTCCTGCGTTCGGTGGTGCTCCTGGACCCTGCGAGGTCCTGATGGCCAGGCGAATGCAAGGTGTCCGCCTGCATTCCCCTGACCCCGCAGACCAACGAGTTGTTCTGGGGGCGCACCGAATTCCACGACGAGCAGCACCCGACTACAACCAGCGGCCTACAGCCGGCAGCTCTCCGCCGTCGGCGTCGATGATCGACATCCACGGGCGCACCCGCGGAGCATTGATCATCGGCGCCCCAGCCACTCGCCTGCCCCACGACGAGCTTCCCTACGTGGCGAGCACGCTGGTCGACGCCGCACGGCGCCTCGGTGCCGAACTACCGTCCGCAGAGCGCAATACGCGGACATCGGGCGGTTGAACAGCCGCTGTCCCAGGGGTCGAAGTTCAGCGGCCGCTGCATGCTTTCCGGCGCTGAGGGGCCGTGAACATACTGCAACAGTTTGTTTATTTCCTGCTCGGAGGGTGCTAACTTCTTGGCTGGCACCAGTTCGGGAGTGATCAGAGCCGGGTCCGTGGTCGCGACGTCGACCTCCGGAGCGGGATGGCGACTCCAGCCAGACCCCTCCCCTCCCGACCGTCTGTGCAAGGAGGCCACCCATGGCTCCCGAACGCCTGGACCAACCCTGCGAGGACGACCCTCTGCTCGACCTGTGGCACCCGTTGGGGGCCGTCGAGACGATGCCGAAAAACCGCACCTGGAAAGATCAGCTGCTCGGTGTTCCGCTGACGCTGAGCCGATCGCCCGAGGGCGGGTTCGCCGTGTGGAAACGGCGGGGCGACGATCCCGACTCGGCGGAAGGGCCTCCGGCTTCGACGCTGCCGGTGACCGAGCGGTACGGCTACCTGTGGACGTCGCTGGGCACGCCGCGCCCGCTGTTCGGCATTCCGGAAGCGGACGAGAGCGATCGACGTCTGCTGCACGCCACGTCGATCACGGCCCACACGTCCGCTCCCAGGAGCATCGAGAACTTTCTCGACATGGGGCACTTTCCGTTCGTCCACACCTCCGTTCTGGGCGATGAGCCGCACACCGAGGTCAAGGACTACAACGTGGAGGTCTCCGTCGCCGGCGAGGAAATCCTGGCAACGGATTGCGTTTTCTACCAGCCACAAGCGGCGCTGTCCAGCCAGGGCGGCGCGGAGGTCGACTACGCGTTCCGGGTCCCGCATCCCCACTGCTCCGTGCTGTACAAGTCGAGCCCGGGGGTCGCGGATCGGTTCGACGTCATCGCGCTGTTCGTGCAGGCCCTCGACCAGGAGCACATCCGCGCCCACATGTGGCTGTGCCTGCTGGACGACAGCCAGCCCGACTGGGCCCTGCGCCGGTTCCAGGTATCCATCTTCGGCCAGGACAAACCCGTCCTGGAGAACCAGTTGCCGCGCAGGCTGCCGCTCGACCCGCGAGCGGAGACGCCGATCCGGGCCGACAAGTCCGGCGTCGCCTATCGCCGGTGGCTGGGCCAGATGGGTGTCCGCTACGGCGTCATCCCGGGAGCCGCGTGATGGGTGAAGACCTGCTGCTGCGCGCGGGGAAGAGCTGGCACCCCATCGCCGCCGAGAGCGATCTGGTTTACCGGCACGTGTTCCAAGGCCAACTGCTCGGGCAGGAACTGGCTGTGTGGCGAGCCGACGACGATCACGTCAACGTCTGGGAAAACCGGTGCCTGCACCGGGGTGTCCGACTGTCGGTCGCGATGAACGACGGCCGCGAGCTGAAATGCCAGTACCACGGCTGGCGCTACGCCAACCGCACTGCGGCCTGCACCTACATCCCGGCGCATCCCGCCGATGCCCCCGCGCGGACCATCACCAATCGAACCTATCCGGTGCGCACGAGCGGCGGGATGGTGTGGACCGCGTTGGCGGAGCCGACTGACGAGCCACCCGAACTCGACGCTGGTCTCGTGCTCCGCCCCATGCCGGTACGGGCGCGGCCGGAGAACGTGGTGGCCCTGCTCGTCGAACATCCACCTGCGCTTCCGGACGCCGCACCGCCGGCGGCTCGGCGATGCGGGGACTTCATCGTCGAGGTGGAAGGGGTCGGCTTCTTCGCGGTGCAGCCCGTGGATGCCGACCGCGCGATCATCCGGGGTGTGCTGACCGGCCAGGCATCGGCGGGGAGACTGCGACTGCTCCGGCACTTCGACGGTGCCCTGACACGCTTCCGGGAGATCGCTCAGGAACGGGAAGCCGACGAGCCCGCTCCGGAACCGCTGTCGCCCCGCTACGAACCGGTCCCGAAGCACTTGGCGTCGCTGCCCGCCGGCAGTGAGCACCTCGACCTGCCGACTCGGGTCCGGGTGGTCCGAACGTGGGAGGCGGGCGCCGGCGTCCGCGGACTGGAGCTCGGACCGGTGGGCGACCGTCCGCTCCCGAGCGGTCAACCGGGTTCTCATCTCGACGTCGCCCTGCCCGGTGGTCTGGTCCGCCAGTACTCGCTGGTCAACGCGCCCGGCGAGACCGGGCACTACGTGATCGGGGTGAAGCTGACCCCCGACTCCGCAGGGGGATCGGTATCCTTGCACGAACGGGTGCGCGAAGGTGACGTGCTCGCGGTGTCCTTGCCGCGCAACAACTTTCCGCTGCGGCGAGACCGCGAACGCACGGTGCTGGTCGCGGGCGGAATCGGGATCACCCCGCTGCTCGCGATGGCGCAGATGTTGGAGCACCAGGAGCTCCACTACGAGCTGCACTACTTCGCCGCGCGCGAAGCCGACGTGTCCTTCAAGGATCGCCTGGCACGCCTGGGAAATGTCCGGACCATCATCGGACTGGATCCCGCGGAGACGACGGCCGAGCTGGAGCGACTCCTCGGGGCAACGGATCACGAGGACTGCCAGGTCTACGTCTGCGGCCCCCCGCCGATGCTGGACACCGCCAGGGATGTCGCTCACCGGGCCGGCTGGCCGCGCGAAGCCGTGCACTTCGAGTACTTCCGCAACGACCAGGAGATCGACGAAAGCAGTCGTTTCGAGATCGTCCTCGCCCGGTCGGTCATGAACCTGACGGTGGAGCCCGGGCGCAGCATCCTGGAGACCGTGCGCGAGGCCGGTGTGACGATTCCGTCCTCGTGCGAGCAGGGCGCCTGCGGCACCTGCCGGGTTGCGGTCATCGACGGCCAGCCGGATCACCAGGACGTCTACCTCGACGAGGACGAGAGAGCGGCGGGTGACTCGATGATGACGTGCGTTTCGCGGTCGCTCACCGATCGGCTGACCCTGGACCTGTGAGGAGTTCACCATGATCGTCCTCTACGACGACGAGACGTCCGCCGAGTGCTACCAGGTCCGCGTGCTGCTGGGCGTGCTCGGACTGGACTTCCGGTCGGTGGCCCTGGAGGAGTACGGCTTCGACCCGGACGGTGGCCGGTCGGCCCTGGTGCTCATCGACGACCGGGTGGCTCCCGCGGCGGTTGCGCACCATGCCGGATCAGCCTTGCTGTACTTGGCTCGGGTCTACGACACCGACGGAAGGCTCGTGCGTGCTGATGATCCGGCTGGACACGCATCCGTGCTGGACTGGCTGGTGTTCGCGCGTGACCTGACCACATCCGCGGGAGCGGCGCGGAGGCACGAGGCATTCGGTGATCCGGTGGATCTTCCGCAGGCCCAGCAGGAAGCGCATCGGTTGTTGCGCGTGCTGGACCGCCACTTGTGGTTCATGGAGCGGCAGGGCGAGGACTTCCTGGTGGGCACGTTCTCGCTCGGCGACATCGCCTGCTTCGGAGATGTCGTGCTCTGCGAGGAAGGTGGCGTTTCCCGCCTGGACTACCCCGCCGTGCGGCGCTGGTGCGATCGAGTCCAGCGGGTGCCGGGCGTGCCCTTGATGCCCGGGATCTTCCGCGTCGCCGCGGGACATCCGTCATGAGCACCGGCGCCCGGGCTCGCCGTCACCCCGTGAACGAGGTGCCGTCGGCGGCGAAGCTGACCGTCTACGGGTTCCAGCACGTGCTGGCGTTCTTCGCCGGTGGGGCGATCGTCATCCCGACCCTGCTGGCCTCAGCACTGGGCCTGGACAGCGGTCAACTCGTCCACCTCATCAACGCGTGCCTGCTGACCTGCGGAATAGCCTCCATCATCCAGTCGGTGGGCTGCTGGAAGGTAGGGGTGCGGCTCCCGCTGCTGCAGGGCGTGTCGGCGGTCGCAGTGGCACCGATGGTCGCCATCGGTCTGGGTGCGGGTGGCGGCGCGCAGGGGCTTCGGATGGTCTACGGCGCCGTGATCGTGGCCGGACTGATCACATTCGTGATCGCACCGGTCTTCGGCCGCATGGTGCGTTACTTCCCGCCGGTGGTGACGGGGTCGGTCATCTCCATCATCGGCCTGAGCCTGCTTTCGGTCGCCGCGAAGAGCGCAGCCGGAGGGGAAGGACTCTCGTTCGATCCGGGTAGCGGCCGCAACATGGCTTATGCCCTCGGCACGTTCGCCGTCATCGTCCTGGTGCACAAGGTGTCGCGGGGGTTTCTGTCCACGGTGGGGGTGCTGCTCGGCCTGACGCTCGCCACGTTCGTCGCCTGGTCGTTGGGAGATACCAGCTTCGGCGCCGTGGGAGATGCCTCCTGGGTGGGATTGTCGACCCCGTTCCACTTCGGCAGCCCGATGGTGTCGCCGGCCGGGGTCCTGTCGATGATGGTGGTCATGGTGGTCACGGCGATCGAGACCACCGGCGCGGTGACCGGTGTCTCGGAGATCGTCGACAGGCGCGTGCGGGGTGACGACATCACCCGCGCGATGCGGGCGGACGGGCTCTCGACGATGATCGGCGGGACCCTCAACTCGTTCCCGTACACCTGCTTCAGCGAGAACGTGGGCTTGGTGCGCCTCACAGGGGTGAAGAGCCGCTGGGTGATCAGCGTGGCCGGGCTTTTCATGATCATGCTGGGCTTGGTGCCGAAGTTCGCGGCCGTCGTCACGGCCATCCCGGCACCCGTGCTCGGGGGCGCTTCGCTGGCCATGTTCGCCATGGTGGCCGTGGTCGGACTGCAGATCCTGTCCCGGGTCGACTTCCGCGACCACCGCAACTCCATGATCGTGGCCGCCAGCTTCGGGATCGCCATGTACATCACCATGGTGCCCGAGGTGACCACAGCCGTCCCGGGGTGGGCGCAGATCTTCGTCGGCAGCGGGACCACGATGGGAGCGATCACCGCGATCGTCCTGAACCTGGTCTTCCACCACCTCGGCAGACGACGCGAAGCCACCCGCGACGAGGCACCGAGCGAACTCGGGCTGACGCTGGACCAGATCAACACCATGTCCGCGCAGGAGTTCCGAACCACCTTCGCGCCGCTGTTCCAAGGCCCGACCCCGGCCATCGACCGCGCCCGCGAGCAGCGGCCGTTCGCCGACGTGGCCGAGCTCGAGACAGCCCTTCTAGCGGGGTTCTTCGACTCCAGCGATGACGAACTGCGACGGCTGCTGCCGTCCTACCCGGACCTCGGACGGCCGATGGCCGCCAGCGGGGACAACGGCGGAATGTCGTTCCGCGACCAGTCCGTCGCCGGGCTGACCGACCTGGTCGAGCACGAGCAGGAACAGCTCGACGAACTCACCAGGGCCTACCGGGACCGCTTCGGCTTCCCACTGGTCATGTGCCTGCGCGAGCACGCACATCTCCAAGCAGTGCTGGACCACGGATCACGGCGGCTGCACAACGCTCCCGCCTACGAGTACCACGCCGCGGCCTTGGAGATCGCCCGGATCGCCGACCACCGGTTCCACGACCTGGTGGCGACTGCGGAAGTTGCCGATCACGAGGCGCTGAGGCAGAACGCGACGCCTCCTCCGTCGTCACCTGATGCCATCCAGCACTAGTGGCGCCGGTGTGCATCTCGTCTCAGCCCCGGGGCCTCGAATTCGGCGGCGTGCCAGGCGATTTCCCGGCACGCCGCCGAACCGGTCAGCCGTCGCGCTCGGCGGGATCGCCGTATCCCCCGCCGCCGCCGGATTCGCAGCGCAGCACGTCGCCGCGCCGCACCCGCAGGCTGTTGGCCTTGAGCATCTCGCGGGCGTGCTCGGTGCCGGGGTTGAGCACGACCCGCGGCGCGGTGCCCGGTCGTCCGCCGTCGAGCCCCCACGCCGGGGTGACCGAGCGCTCCCACCACAGCGAGAGGTCCTGGTCGGCCTCCATCACGTACTCGCGCACCACGCCATCGCCGCCGCGCCACCTGCCCGCACCGCCGGAATCCGGCCGGATCCGGTATTCGGTGACCCGCGCCGGGTAGAGCGTTTCGAACACCTCGATCGGCAGGTCGCACAGCGAGCCGTTGACGTTGTTGATCAACGCGGTCTCGCCGTCGCCGCCGCGCCACGCACCCCACCCGCCGACGGTCGCTTCCAGCGTCACGAACGGCTTTCCGGTGCGCGGGTTGTCCCCGGCGAACTGCACGATCATCGAATCGCCGTAGCTGGCGGCGGCCGCCCGGTCGGGCATCGCGGGGGCCAGCGCCTTGACGATCAGGTCGATGAGCATGCCGAGGCTGGAGTAGTAGTACTGGCACGCGGCCGGCTCCCGGGCGCCGAGCATCGAACCGTCGCGGACCTCGACGTCGAGCGGGGCGAAGGATCCGCCGTTGAGGCTGACCGCGGGCGAGATCAGCAGCTTGTAGCCGACGCGGGCCGCGGAGATCGCCTGGGCGCGGCCGCAGTTGACCGGTCCGGTGGTCTGGTCGGCGCAGTCGGTGAGGTCGATCGTCATCCGGTCGCCGTCGACGGTGATCCGCACGGTGACGTGCAGCGGCTCGGCCAGGTCGATCCCGTCGTTGTCGAGGTGTCCGGTGGCTTCGTAGCTGCCGTCCGGGATCGCCGCGACCTGCTGGCGTTCGAGACGTTCGGTCTGGGCGAAGATCTCCTGCCGGGCCTGGTCGATCGTCGCCGCGTCGTACCTGGCGAACAGCTCGCCCAGCCGCCGCACCCCCATCCGGGCGCAGGCGATCTGGGCCCGCATGTCGCCGAGCGTCACGTCCGGGAACCGGACGTTGGTCGCGATCAGCCGCACGACGTCGCGGCACTCCTCGCCCCCGGCGACGATCCGGGTCGGCCCCATCCGCAGGCCTTCCTGGTAGATGGTGGTCGAATCCATCGAGCCGCCGGGGTCTTTGGAACCCATGTCGATCCAGTGCGCGCGCGACGCGGCGAAGCCGACGAGTTCACCGGCCACGAAGATCGGCGCGTACACGGTGCAGTCGTTGAGGTGGGTGCCGCCGATGTAGGAGTCGTTGAGCACCCACACGTCGCCGGGTTCCCACACCTCCGGACCGAACTCGGCCTCGGTGCGGCGCGAGCACTCCTCCAGGTTGCCGAGGAAGATCGGCAGGCCGGAGGACTGGCCGAGCACGCGGTGCTCGCGGTCCAGCAGCGCGACCGCGCAGTCCTTGCCCTCGTAGATCGTCGGCGTGTACGAGGACCGGATCAGGGTCGTGTTCATGTCCTCGGCGGCCTGGATCAGTGCCGAGCGGATGATCTCCGTGGTGACCGGGCTGATGGTCATGCGTCCTCCGTTCCGGGCTGCGCGTCGAGGTCGATGATCAGGAACGCGTTGTCGTCCACCCGCAGTTCCGCGTCCGGCGGGACGACGGTGGTGGCGGTCTCCTCGTGCACGATGGCCGGTCCCGCGAGCCGCGCGCCGACCGGCAACGCGGAGCGCGCGACGATCGTGGTGGGCAGCGCCCGGCCGTCGAACACGACCTCGCGGACGGTGGACTCCAGCGCTTCTCCCGCGGTGGCACCGGTTTCGGTCGGAGCCCGGTCGACCCGGCCGTGCCCGGTGGTGCGGATGGTGACGAACTGGACCGGCGCGCCCGGGGTCGAATGCCCGTAGCGCTTGTGGTGCGCCTCGGCGAAGCGCTGCTGGATGACCTCGACGAAATCGCTGCCGGTCACGTCGTCGGTGTCCAGGATCGGCACGGTCAGCGTGTAGTCCTGGCTCTCGTAGCGCATGTCGATGCCGTGGGTGACGAACCGGTTCTCGTCCCGGATGCCCTGCTCGGTCAATGCCTCGACGGCTTGGCCGCGCAGCGTTTCCAGAGCGGTGGCCAGAGCTCGGGTGTCGAGGCTGTCGTTCGTCGCGAAGAACTGCATGGTGAAGTCGCGGCGGACGTCGCTCTCCAACATGCCCCAGGCCGAGAAGGCGCCGGGGAACCGGGGAACGACCACCTCGGTCACGCCGATCTCCCGGGCGATGAACGCCGCGTGCATCGGCCCGGCACCGCCGAACGCCAGCAGCGCGAACTGCCCGGGTTCGCGGCCGTGCTCGACGGTCAGCGTGCGGATCGCCTGCGCCATCTTGGCGTTGCCCACGTCGCAGATGCCGGAGGCCAGCTCGACCGGGTCCATGCCGAGTTCGTCGGCCAGACCGGCGACGGCGCGCTGCGCGGCGTCCAGGTCGAGGCTCATCCCGCCGCCCGCGAACGAGTTCGGGTCGACCCGGCCGAGCACGCAGTTGGCGTCGGTGACCGTGGCCCGGGTGCCGCCGCGCCCGTAGCAGGCCGGGCCGGGCACGGCGCCCGCCGACTCCGGGCCGACGCGCAGCGCGTTGCCCTCGGCGTAGGCCAGCGATCCGCCGCCCGCGCCGATCGTGTGCAGGTTGACCAGCGGCATCAGCAGCGGGAAGCCTTCGGCCTTGCCGTCCTGGGAGACGTCGGCCTCGTGGTCCATGACCAACGAGACGTCGAACGAGGTGCCGCCCATGTCGACGCAGATGACGTTCGGCCGGTCCAGCAGCTTGCTGACCGCGACCCCGCCCATCGTGCCGCCGACCGGCCCGGACAGCAGGGTCTGCAGCGGGTGCTGCCGGGCGAAGTCGGCGTTGACCAGACCGCCGGAGGACTGCATCACGTGCACCGGGACGTGCAGGCCCTTGTCGGTGAAGCGCGCTTCGATCTTGTCCAGGTAGCGGTGCACAGACGGCCCGGTGTAGGCCTCCATCACCGCGGTGGAGGTCCGCTCGTACTCGCGCCACTCCGGGGCGACCTCGTGCGAGAGCACGACCAGCACTTCGTCGCCGAGCTCCTCGCGCAGGATCCGGCCGGCCCGCCGCTCGTGCTCGCCGTCGAGGTAGGCGAACAGGAAGCACACCGCCACCGCGTCGAAGCCCTCGGCGCGCACCCGCTTGGCGACCAGCCGGATCGCGTCCTCGTCCAGCTCCTCCAGCTCGTTGCCCGCGGCGTCGAACCGGCCGCCGACCTCGGCGATGGCGCTGCGCTCGACCAGCGGCGCGGGCTTGCGGTAGTGCAGGTCGAACAGCCGCGCCCGGTTGCCGCGGGCGATCTGGTAGACGTCACCGATCCCGCGCGTGGTCATGATCAGCACGTTCGCGCCGCGGCGTTCGAGCAGCGCGTTGAGGCCCTGCGTGGTGCCGTGCACGAAGAACTCGATCTCGTCGAACGGGATCTGGAAACCTTCGAGCGCTTCGAACACCCCGCGCGCCAGGTCGTCGGGCGTGGTCAGGACCTTGCCCGCGCGCACCTGCCGGTTGGTCCCGTCGTAGGTGACCACGTCGGTGAACGTGCCGCCGATGTCCATGGCGACCCGGAATGTCATGGGAAATCCTCTCCGCTGGGAAAGATTCGGTCAGTCGAGCGCGCGGCCTTCGGTCTCCTGGATCGGAACCGCGGCCAGCAGGGCGATGATCAGGGCGAGCATGATCGAGCCGACGGTGAGCGAGGCCCCCACACCGCCGTCCATCAGCGCGCCGATGACCGGCACCGAGATGGTGTTGGCCAGCAGGATCGCGGCCGTGGAGAACGAGTAGCCGACGCCGCGCAGCCCGGTCGGCAGGACCTCACCGGACCAGGTGTTCCAGATGCCCCACGCCCCGAGCGAGAAGAAGGCCAGCACCAGGTTTCCGGTGTACATCTGGGTTTCCCCGGTGGCGAAGCCGAACAGCGCGGCACCCCCGGCCGAGGCGAGCACGAACGTCAGGAAGACCTTCTTGCGGCCGAAGCGCCTGGTCGACCACGCGGCGAGCAGGTAGCCGGGCACCGAGACCAGCTGGGTGACCGCGACGAACCACAGGGCGTCCGAGACGCTGAGTCCCTTGCCCTGCAACAGCACCGGCAGCCAGGTCTGCAATCCCCAGTAGCCCCAGCTGAAGGTGAACGAGACGACGAGCAGCAGCAGGAACCGGCGTCGCACCCCCGCGCCGAACAGACTCCGGACGTTGCCGGTCTGCCCGCTCTGGTCGACCTCGAACCGCGCGTCCGCGGGCACCGTACCGCCCAGTCGGCGCAGCACCTGCGCGGCCTCGGCGTGCCGCTCCCGCTTGGCCAGCCAGTACGGGGATTCGGGCACCCAGCGCAGGATGGCGAAGGCCCAGAGCCCGGCGAGCGCGGCCACGATCGCCACCGCGCGCCAGCTCACCACGCCGAGCGTCTGGCTGACCCCGATGCACAGCAGCGTGCCGACCGGGAAGCCGATCGACAGGGCGACCGCGCCCTGCCCGCGCCACCTGGTCGGCAGCAGCTCCAGGAAGTACGGGAAGGTCACGGTGTAGACGCCGGCGAAGGCGACCCCGGACAGGAAGCGCAGCGCCAGGAAGGCCCAGAACACCGGGGACAGCGCCGCGAGCAGCGCCAGCGCCGCGTAGAGCAGCAGGCTGTACACCGCGACCTTGCGGCGACCCAGCCGGTCGATGAATCCGCCCCACATCAGCGAGCCCGGCACCATGCCGAAGGCCACGGCCGACAGCGCCCAGCCGAGCTGCGCGTCGCTGACGCCGAACTCCGCGCTGATGCCGTCGGAGACGTAGACCAGGCCGACCTGCTCCCACGCCTCGACGACGAAGGCCATGAACAGCACCGAACCGGCGACGATCTGGGCCCGGCTGATGGGCATCTCGTCGAATACCTGGCCGACGGATCTGAGCGCGGTGGACCGACCGACGTCGGCCCGTCCCGAATCTGCGGAAGTCATCACGCCTCCGTACATCAAAACGTTTTGATGATTTGCCACATCGAACGCTCGCGGCCGATCGGTGTCAAGAGCGGAGCCCGAATTCGTCCGGCGGCGCCGGGAGCGCACCGCCGCGCACCGGTGCGGGATACTGGGCGAACCGAGCGGGCGAGGCGAAGGGGGCGAACCGCCGTTGGAGAGCAGGACGGCCAGACGCGCCACGATTCGCGACGTCGCCGAACGCGCCCAGGTGTCGATCAGCACCGTCTCGCACGCGTTCTCCGGCAGCAGGCCGATCTCCGAGGCCACCCGGGAACGCATCTTCCGCGCGGCCACCGAACTCGGCTACGACCCGAACCCCAGCGCCCGGTCGCTGCGCACCGGGCGCTCCGGCATCATCGGCCTGATCCTGCGCCCCCGCTTCGCCCTCACCGGAACCCCGGACCGCGCCGAGACGTTCAACCGGCTGGTGGGCTCGGTCGCCACCGAGATGCTGCGCCGCAAGGTCGGGCTGATCCACGTGCCCGACCTGCACGATCCGTCGGTGGCCAGCGTGCCGATGGACGGCTGCATCGTCGCCCACCCCTACGGCGCCGACGAGGTGCTGACCGAGCTGCTCCGCCGCGACGTCCCGGTGATCACCATCGAGGAGGACCCGGAACGGCCCGAGTTCACCTGGGCGGTCCGGCTGGACTACACCGCGGTCGTCTCCAGGCTGCTGGACCACCTCCGCGAGCAGGGCGCACGTGACATCGCGCTGCTGACCGGAACCGAGGAGAACGCCTGGAACCGGCGTACCCGGGAGACCTACCTCGACTGGTCCCGGCAGCACGACCGCACCGCGCGCACCGACCTGCTCAGCGAAGGACTCGACGTCGACGACGCGGAGGCGATGATCCGCTCGGTCCTGGACAGCCCCGAGCGCCCCGATGCGGTGGTGGTCGCGACCAGCGACTTCGCCGCGCTCGCCGCGAAAGTCGCCGCGCAGCGGGGAATTCGCGTGCCGGAGGACCTGATGATCGCCGCGCTGACCGATTCCGAGCACTCGCGAGCCGCCACCCCGCCGATCACCGCGATGGACCTCAACCACGAAGGACTCGCCGAGCAGGCGGTGGAACTCATGCTGGCCAGGCTCGCCGGGGCCGAAACCCCCGCCGAACCCCTCGTCCTCTCCCCCAACCTGCGCCTGCGCGGATCGACCCGGCGCCGCTGACGCTCACGCGCGCACTTCGCGCTCCGCGACGGTCCACGCGCGGGCCCGATCGCTGATCGTGACGCCGAGACCGGGGCGCAGCGAGATGTGCATGGGCCACCGGAGATCTCCAGGTGTTCGCTGAACAGCGGGTCGAGCCATTCGAAGTGCTCGACCCACGGTTCGCGCGTACGCCGCGGCGAGGTGCACGTGGATCTCCATCGCGAAGTGCGGTGCGAGCTGCAGGTGCTGGCTGTCGGCCAGCGCCATCACCTTGAGGAACCGGGTGATGCCGCCAACGCGCGGCGCGTCGGGTTGCACGACGTCGGCGCCACCGGCGCGGATGAGCTCGGCATGCTCGGCCGCGCTGGTCAGCATCTCGCCGGTGGCGATCGAGGTGTCGAAGGTCGAGGCGAGCACCGCGTGGCCCGCGAAGTCGTAGGCGTCCAGCGGTTCTTCGATCCAGACCAGGTCCAGCGGCTCCAGGGCACGGCACATGCGGCGCGCGGTGGACCGGCCCCGCTGCTGGTTGGCATCGACCATCAGGGCCACGCGGTCACCGATCTTCTCCCGCACCGCGCTCACCCGCGCCAGGTCGGTGGCGTGGTCCGGGTGACCGACCTTGATCTTGATACCGCCCGCCACCGATTCGGCCGCGCGGTCCACGACCTCCTCGATCGCCAAGATCCACAACCGGTTTCTCGGTCTCGATGTCGGCACGGGCGAGCACCATGCCGTGGGCCTGGACCCGGCTGGCAAACGGCTGCATGACGGGCCGTTGCCCAACAGCGAACCGAAGCTGCGGGCCCTGTTCGACACACTCGCCGCCCACGGACCACTGCTGGTGGTAGTGGTCAACCGGCCACTATCGGCGCTCTGCCGGTAGCGGTTGCCCGCGCCTGCGGGCACCAGGTCGCCTATCTGCCCGGGCTGGCCATGCGCCGCATCGCCGATCTTTACCCGGGCAACGCCAAAACCGACGCCCGCGATGCCTTCGTGATCGCTGATGCCGCACGAACCCTGCCCCACACATTGCGGCAGGTCGACGCCGGCGACGACACGTTGGCCGAACTCGGCGTGCTGGTCGGCTTCGATGACGACCTGGCCACCGAGGCCACCCGGATCAGCAACCGCATCCGGGGCCTGCTCACCGGCATCCACCCGGCCCTCGAAAGCGCCCTGGGACCTCGCGTCACCCACGCCGCGGTGCTGGAACTCCCGGCCCGTGCGGCGACCCGATCGGCCTGGGCAACACCCGCCGCCGCAAACTGATCTCGATCGCGATCAAGCAAGCACAGGCAGCCCCAGCAGCGCTGGGACCGCCCGTCTTGCGTGCGACGACCAGGGAACTCTCATTCAACCGCGGGCTGCACCACTCGTCGCCCGGTCTCCTCAGCGTTCATCGCGCCACGAGTCTCCGGGCTCAGCGCTCCCGCGACGATGAAGACCAGGACCATCGCGAACAGGAACACCATGAGTCGACCGGGCACGTCAGCCAGCTCCGGACTGGCGAGGTTGACGAAGCTCGGCATCAAACCACCGATCATGAAGCCGAGGTTCCAGCAGATCGCGGTTCCCCGTCCTCGCAGCGCCGTCGGATAGCGTTCGTTGAGGAACACCAGGACCGGGGCGTAGGCGGCGTTGGCGAAGAAGGCCAGGGCCGATGCGTAGAACATGATCAGGCCGGTGTTCGCCGGATCGGTGCTCGTGATCAGCCACACCAGCAAGGGCAGAGCGACGAGGTTGAACGAGCCGATCACCAGCATCGTGCGTCGGCGACCGAAGTGCTCGCTGAGCTCTCCCGCCGCAACCGCGGCAACGATCACGCCCAGACTCGAGACCAGCAGGATCGTGCCCTGAGCGCTCTGGGCGACACCGCTGACCTTGCCCAGCAGCGTCGGGAGGAAACCGGAGGTCAAGTAGTACTGCGAACCGGCGCCGGAGACCAGCACCAGGTTCAGCACGAGCAGCCCTCCCCTGCCGCCACGGGCCAGGTCGGTGAGGCGCGTCTTCGGACCGGGAGCCTTCTGATGCGCTTTCCACAGCGGCGATTCCTCGACCCCGCGCAGCACGAAGAAGCTGATCAACGCTGCCATGAGCCCGGTGAAGAACATGACGCGCCACCCCCAGACGTTGAACTGCTCGCCCGGGAAGATCGCGCTGACCAGGATGAAGACGCCGCTGGCCAGGGCCGCACCGATACCCGCGCCGCCGCCACCGATCAGCCCGGACATCAGTCCTCGCCAGCGCTGCCCGACGCTTTCGGTGCCCAGGGTGTGCGTCGCCGCGACGACGCCACCGACGAACACGCCCTGCACCAGGCGCAGCGCCAGGAACAGCAGCGGTGCGGCGATACCGGCGGCGGCGTAGGTCGGCACGGCTCCCATCGCGGCGGTGGACAACCCCACGCCGGCCAGCACGATGACCATCGTCTGCTTGCGTCCGTTGCGATCGGCGACCGCTCCGAAGATCGCTGCTCCGGCCGGCCGGAGCAGCACGCTCACGGCGAACGAGGCATAAACCGCGGCCAGGCTCAAGGTCGGGCTCGCCACCGGGAAGATCAGATCGCCGACGGTGCTGGCGACGTAGAGCAGGATGAACAGATCGAACAGGTCGAACGCCCACCCCGCTACCGAGGCGAAACTCGCGTACAGCGTGGCTCTTCTGGACAGTCCCGTGTTCGTCGTGGACATGTCCACCTCCTCGTTGAGGTCTGTTGGTGTGGTGTTGCGGTGAGAAGTTCGGGCGGCCCCGGCGCGGGTCAGGGTGCGGAGCGCCAGTTCGCCGGCGCGGACGTCACTGCGCGTTCCAGGTCGATCTCCTCGGCCCCCGGCACGCGGATCCGGGTGAACCGGTCTTCGTCGTCCACGGGCGGAATCGTCGCGTCGAGTCCCATCTTCGCTCCAACACCGTCCGTTGTGGACGGATCGAGTCGGGATCCCTGCGCACCTCCGACGAGCACCAGATCGCGGTCGGCCTGGAAGCGGGTGGCAACGGCCCACTCCACCTCGTGGGGGTCGAAGAGGTCCACATCGGAGTCGACCACCGTCACGTGCTTGATGTCGTAGTGCGCGCCCAGCGCCGCGAGGATCAGGTTCTTCACCTCGCCGGGGTCGGGATCGCGGACCTGCACGTAGAGGTGGTAGCGGCACACACCGCCGCGCGGCAGGTGCACAGCCCGAACGCATTGGAAGTTCTGCCTCAGATGCGCCAGGAAGGAGCCTTCACGCGGAATGCACCCCAGCAGCAGGTGTTCCAACCCGCCGCCGACGATGGTGTGGTAGATCGGGTCTCGGCGATGCGTCATCGCGTCGATGCGCACCACGTGGCGGTCGGCACGAGGACCGTAGTACTGGGGGAATTCGCCGAACGGCCCCTCCGGCTCCCGGACATCGGCGAGCAGCCTGCCTTCCAGCACGATCTCCGCGTCGGCAGGAACCCGGACCTCGTTGGTGACTGCCTTGGTGACCGGCAGCGGGCTGCCGCGCAGCGCTCCGGCGATCTCCAGTTCGTCGTGGTCGATCGGTACCGCCGCTTGCGAGGACATCAAGGTGAGCGGGTCGACGCCGATGGCGATCGCCACCTCCAGGTCCGCTCCAGCCGCTTCGGCCTGTCCGAAGAACGCGGCCGTGTGCCTGGGCAGCAGGAGGACCCCGAGCCGGTCCGGCCCGCTGACCTGCAGGCGGTGGATGGAGACGTTCTGGAGTCCGGTCGCCGGATTGCGAGCGATGAGCAGTCCTGCGGTGATGTACGGGCCGTGGTCGTGCTCGTTGTGCGTGGGAACGGGCAGCGAGCCGAGATCGACCTCGCGGAACACCTCTTCCTGGCACGGGGCGTGCTCGACCTCGGTCCACGGAACGGGGTTTTCGCAGGCCTGCTGGAAGCGGTCGATGAGTTCGGCCTCGGCGACCCCGAGGGCTTCTGCCATCCATTCGCGGCGTGACAGCAGCCCGGACACGACGGTGATCTTCTTCCCGCCGGGCTTTCCGAAGAGCACCGCGCGGTCGCCATCGAGCCGGTGGGCGATGCCGGGCAGCTCGAACCGGAGGTCCACTCCTGGCCTTGCTGCGGAGAGACGTCCGGTCGCCTGCAGGTGGTCCAGCCAGCCGCGCAGGTCAGCGCCGAGAGGCAGGGCGTTGTTCGTCATATCTTCTCCCTGGTGACCGCCGGGCCGGTCTTCGACCGGACTGATGTGAGGTGGGTGCAGGTCATCACCAGCAAGGGCGTCGCGACCGCGATGTAGGCGTTGTCGATCCCGAAGGGGTCACCGAGCAGGAACCAGCCGATGGTGGTCGGCAGCGCGAGCACGATCGCCCAGAACGCACCGGTCCTCGTGCCGTACCGGGGCGCGTAGAACATCAGCAGCACCAGGACTGCCAGTGCCGCGCGCAGCGATTTGGCCAGGAAGGTCACGGTGAGCACATCGGTGGCGAACAGCGCCAGCGCGATCGGCACCAAGCCGGTCACCACCGTCGCCATCCGGAGGAACAGCACGTCGCGGCGGTCGTCTTCGGCGACGTTGAAGTGCGGCTGGTAGAAGTCCTTGAGCAGCAGCGTGGAAGCGCCGATGACCAGGGCTGCGATGGTTCCGAACATCGCGCCGGCGAGCCCGGCGACGACGATCCCGGCCAGAATCGGGTCGATGTCCATGGCGAACGCGGGCATGGCCTGGATGCTCTTGATGTGCGGGTAGACCACCGCGCTGCACATGCCGATGAACGCGGCGAGCAGACCGTAGGGAACCAGGATCAGCGCCGAGTAGAACCCGGCTCGCTGCGCGCGGTGAGCGTTGCCGGCGGTGGTGATCGCCTGCACGACGTACTGGGTCGCGAAGATGGCCCCGACACCGGCGATCAGCCACGCGAAGATCTGACCGAAACCCACTCCGTGCCAGGAGAACATCGTCGGCGGCAGCGCTGCTCGCAGCCCGTTCACGCCTCCTGCGCGCTCAGCGCCCACGACAGCGAGGATGATCACCCCGGCCATCTTCACGATCGCATGCACGACGTTGGTGTAGATGACCGATCGCATGCCGCCCACCACCACGTAGAGCGTGGCGAGCACACCGACCAGGAGAACTGCCAGGTCGTGGTCGATGCCGAGGAGTCCGCTCAAGATCGCACCACCGCTGGCGTAGACCGAGACGGCGACGATCAGCAAGGAGCAGACCATGATCATCGATGTGGCGGTGCGCACCCGCCTCCCGTAGTAGCGGTCGAGCGCACCGGAGATCGTGTTCTCCCCCAGCTCGCTGAACTTGCGTGCCAGCAGGAAAGCGAAGAGCACGAACCCGATTCCCAGCGAGACGATGTTCCACGCGGCCGAGATACCAGACCTATAAGCCTCCTGCGCGGTTCCGATGCTGGCGCTGGTCCCGATGAACTCGGACGCGAGCAAGAATCCGATGAGGACGGCGGGAAAGCTCTTGCCGCCGCTGGTAAATCCTGATGCCGTGCGTGTTGATCGCCCGGCGGCGAAGCTGATCAGAGCCAGCAGCGCTATGTAGCCCGCGACAATGAGAACCACTAACCAACCTGATTGCAAGGGAACCCTCCAACACCGCTCCGCTGCGGTCAGAGAAACTACGAGCGAAGTTAGACCGGTGCGGATGGACCAGCCAGAACCTGCTGCGCATAGCTCCTATTGGCTCGGGTTATAGCCCGACCGGGAAGTGCACGTGCTTGAGTTCGGTGAACTGCTCGACGCCCTCGATTCCCCGGGTGCGGCCCATGCCGGACATCCGCACGCCGCCGGAGGGCATTTCGGCGTAGGAGTGGTTGTACCCGTTCAGCCACACGGTTCCGGCCTGCAGCTCGCGCGCCACGGCGAAGCCGCGCGTGAGATCGCGCGTCCACACCGCTGCGGCAAGTCCGAAGGACGTGGCGTTGGCCAACTCGATCGACGCTTCGTCGGAATCGAAGACCTCCAGCGAGAGCAGCGGACCGAAGATGTCCTCCTGCACCACAGGTGATCGCGGATCCAGTTCGGACACGAGCACCGGGGTGAGGAAATGACCTGGCAGGCCGTCAGGTCGCACCTGTTGTCCGCCGACGAGGACGCGACCGTCCTCACGCGCGCGGTCGACGGCGGTGAGGACCTTGTCCATCGCGACTTCGGATATCAGCGGACCGAGATCGGTGTTCTCGTCCCTCGGATCTCCCGGAGTCAAGGCGGCCATTCGTTCACGCAGAAGCTTCTCAGCGTCCTTCGCGTGGTGTGCGTGCACGAGGATTCTGGTGCACGCCATGCACATCTGGCCGCTCGTGATCACAGCGGCACGGGCCGCCGTCTCCACCGCGGCTTCCAGGTCAGCGTCTTCGAGCACGATCATCGAGGCCTTGCCGCCCAGCTCCAGCAGCGGCCTGGTCATGGTGGCGGCAGCGGCTCGCATGACCGCTTGCCCGGCCTCGGTCGAGCCGGTGATCGCGACGGCTCTGGTGTCGGGGTGAGTTACGAGCTCAGCGCCGACGTCGGCGTCACCGGGGAGCACGTGCAGCGCCTCCTGCGGTACTCCGGCCCGGTGCCCGAGCGCGATCACACGTCGGGTGATGTGCGTGGTCTGCGGGGCGGGCTTGACGAGCGCCGTCACTCCGGCGGCGAACGCCGGAGCCAGATCGCGCAGCAACAGCAGCACGGGCCAGTTCCACGGGGTGATGAACACCGTCGGGCCGACCGGTTCGCGCACCAGGTGCGCCTCGGTTCCGTCGGGCAGACCGGCGGCACGGCCCAGCGGAAGCCTGGCGAGACCGGCGTTGAACCGCAGGGCATCGATCGCGCCCGCGATCTCCTTGCGTGCCTCACCGATGGGTTTCCCGGTTTCTCGCACCAGGTCGTCGGCGAGTTCCGAGCTGTGGTCGCTGAGCAGGTCGGCCCAGGCGTTCAAGGACTGCGCCCGGTGCCGGTGCTCTCGCGGCCACCCGGTGCGCATCGCGAGTGCCGCTTCCGACACCGCTTCGCCGATCTCGGCGTTCGTGGCTTGTTCCGCGGGTTCCAGAGGTTCGAGGGTCGCCGGGTTGACCGGCTGGATGGGCGCCTCCATCACTTCCCCCCTCGGGGACGGCCGATTCGCTTGATCCGGTCCAGCAGGGTGCCGAGCACCATGCGGAGCGCGCTCGGTGCGGCGTGGGACTGCTGCGGTGCTTCTCCGGTGGTGGCGGCCTGGCGGACCGAGTCGGCGAACTGCTCGAACATGCGTCGGCTGATGTCGCCTGCCAGCGCTCGGCCGAACTGGGCGATGCGGCCGGTCAAGTAGACGGCCGCGTCGGCGCGAAGTTCCGTCCCCGCAGCGGTCGCGCGGGCCCGGAGGGTGATGTCGGCCTGGGTTTGCGCCCCTCCGGTGTCCTGCCCCTGCGCGAGCACGCGGATCGTCCCGGTGTCCCGGTCCTGTTCGAGCACCCGGGCGATCCCGTGGAACGAGAGCTTGATGGGGCCGACCGCGACCCGTGCGCGTCCGGCGTAGAGCTGCTCGCCGAGTTCCTCGGTGAGCTCCGCGCCGGGGAGGCATCCCGCCAGCACGTGCACGTCGTCGAGCACGCGCCACACCTCGTCGAACGGCACGTCCAAGGCGGTGTCCACCTGCACCGCGATCGTCGGGTCTCCCTCGGGAAGCACGATCTCCACGTTCCTGGCAGGTTCGCCCGAAGGTTCTGCGCGCTCCTCGACGACCGTCGCCGACTGGCCGCCGGAACGGCCGACCAGCGCCCGCCGGGCGCAGTTGCCCGGCTCGGGGATTCCCTCCGGGTGCGCGGCGCGGGTTTGGGAGACGGCGGTCAGGATGTTCCGGTATCCGGTGCAGCGGCAGATCACGCCGGACAGTTCCGCGGGGAGCTCCTCGTCGGTGACCTCGGGTTTGTTGCTGAGCAGGTCGTAGGAGCTGAGCAGGAAACCCGGGGTGCAGAAACCGCATTGCAGGGCGTGGTTTCGGCCAAAGGACTCCTGCAGCGGGTGCAGGTCGTCCGGACGCCCGAGCCCCTCGACGGTGACGACCTCGGAGCCGTCGAGCTGGCAGGCGAACAGCAGGCAGGCGCGGGCTGCTTCGCCATCGACCAGCACGGTGCACATCCCGCAGACGCCGTGCTCGCATCCGACGTGGGTCCCGGACAGTCCCAGGTGGTCGCGCAACGCGTCCGCCAGCGTGACGCGGGCGGGGAGGTTCAGCACCGCGGGTGTGCCGTTGACCGTGAACCTCACCTCGACGGTTTCGCCGGCTTCGGCGCGGACCGGTCGAAGGCCCTCCTGCACGGGTTCTCGCGTGCTCGTCATGATTCCACCTCCGCTGTGCCGCGCACCGCACGGCGGTATGCCTTGGCCATTTCCCGGGCCGCCAGCGCGCGCAGGAGGCGCCGGCGGTAGCCGTTCGACGCGTGCACGTCGCCGTCGGTGTCGACGACCTCGCGCACCACGTCGTCGAGCGCACCGGCCAGCTCGGATTGGTCGCCACCGGCCGTGCGGACCAGGCTGGTCATGTCACGGGTGACGGGCCGGTCGGAGACGCCGAAGGCCGTCATCGTCGCGGCGGACACGCCGTCGGCGTCATCGACGCGGACGTGCGCTGCCACTCCGGCCAACGCGAAGTCACCGTGCCTGCGCGCGATCTCCGCGAATCCGAAGCCCTCGCGCGGCCCGGCCACGGGGAAGGAGACCGCGGTCAGGACGTCCTCCGGGCCCAGTGCGGTCGTCATCGCCCCGTCGAAGAACTCGCGGGCCCGAACGGCACGTTCGCCCTCGGGACCGACCAGTTTCAGCTCCGCGTCCAGGCAGCAGGCGACCGCCGGGAGCTCAGCGGCCGGATCGGCGTGCGCCAGGCTCCCGCACACCGTGCCGCGGCTGCGCAATTCGCGGTGCCCGACCCAGGGCAGTGCGAGCCGCAGCAACGGCACCTGAGCGGACTCGGGCGCGTGCTCCACTCGACGCTGCCGGACGGTGGCGCCGACTTCCAGCCGGTCGCCGACCGCCCGCAGCGCGTCGAGCCCGGTGACCGCGTTGATGTCCACCAGGGTGGTCGGCCGCGCCAGCCGCATGGCCAGCACCGGCACCAGGGATTGCCCGCCGGCGATGACCTTGCCGCCTCCGTCGGCGTTGACGAGTTCGGCGACGGCGTCGGGCAACGCCGCAGGGCGTGCGTACGCGAAAGGTGCGGCCTTCATCTAGACCCTCACCGGCCCTGGAACTTCGGGGCGCGCTTCTCGTTGAACGCGGCCACGCCTTCGGCGAAGTCCTTGCTGGAGCGCAGCATCGCGTAGGCCTTGCGCTCCAGCTCGATTCCGCTGTACAGCGGGGCGTCGACGCCGCGGTCGAGAACCTCCTTGGCGGTGCGTGCGGCCAGCGGGGAGAACCCGGTCAGCTTGGCTACGAGCTTCTCCACCTTGTCGTCGAGCTCCGCTCGATCGGCGGCCAGGTCGGCGACCAGTCCCCAGTCCTTGGCGTCGGCGGCGTTGATCCGGGACGCGGTCAGCACGTGGTACTTGGCGCGGGAGAGCCCGATCAGCCGGGCGAGGCGTTGTGTCCCGCCGGACCCCGGGATCATGCCGAGGTTCATCTCCGGCAGCGCGAACTGGCTGCGTTCGGTCGCCACGCGGATGTCCGAAGACAGCGCGAGTTCGAATCCGACGCCGAAGCAGTAGCCGTCGACGGCGGTGATGACGACCTTGGAGCTGCGGGAGGGCGCGGTCACGTTGTGGCCGAGGTCGGTGAAGTCGATCGGATCGACCTCCATGAAGCCTGCGATGTCGCCACCGGAGGAGAAGTGCTCGCCTTCACCTCGGATGACCACGACCTGGATGTCGTCGTCGGCGTCGATCTCGGCGAACCGGTCGGCCATGACCTGCCGTGTCTCCCAGGTGATGATGTTGTACTTGCCGTGGTCCAGCGTCAGGTACGCGACCCGGCCGTCGTGGCCGCGGGTCAGCTTGATCTCGCCTCCGGTGAGGGCCATGTCGTCAGTTCTCCCCTTCTGTTCCTTCGAGCACCGCGGTCTCCGTTGTCGCCGCGGTGAGCAGGCGGTGGATCACGTCGCCGTGGATCGGCAACGTCGTGACGTCGGCGCCGGACGGCGCGAGCGCGTCGGCCACGGCGTTGGCGATGGCCACCGGCAGGCTCATGCAGCTGCCTTCGCCGCAGCCCTTGGCGCCGAGGCGGGTCAGCGGCGAGGGCGTTTCCAGGTGATCGCTGCGCAGCTCGTAGCCGACCTCCGCGGTGGTCGGGCAGAGGTAGTCCATGAACGTCGCGGAGGTGGGCTGGCCGTTGTCGGAGTAGCGCATCTCCTCGTACATCGCGCCCCCGATGGCGTGTGCCAGGGCGCCGTGGACCTGTCCCTCCAGCAGCACCGGGTTCAGGATGGTGCCGGCGTCGTGCACTGTGGACACCAGCTCCAGGTCGACCTCGTAGGTCTGCGGGTCGATTCGGCAGACCACGAGCTCGGCGACGAAGCCGTAGCACAGGCTCGAGTTGATCTGGTCGTCCCGACTGGCGGCCTTGGCCTGCGGCGGTGTGAAGGCCGCCTCCTCGTACAACCGAGCTGAGGTGCCCTCCGGCAGCGAACCGGGGTCCCAGTGCACTACGCCCGCGGCGTGGCGGAACTCCACCGCCCTCGAGTGGTCCTCGCGGTGCCGGATCCGCCCGTCGGCGAGTTCGAGTTCCTCCGGTTCTATTCCCAGCATCGACCCGGCCGCCGTCCGCATCGTGCGGGCGAGCCGGTCGCACGCCTCGACCAGCGCGCTGGTCAGCAGCGGAGCGAACCTCGACGAGTAGCTACCGGAGCTGATCGTCCACGGAGTGGTGGCCGTGTCCATCTCCACCACCGGCCGAACCTTCTCGAGGGGTAGTCCGAGCCTGTCCGCCACGACCTGCTGCGCGACAGTGGCGTGCCCCTGGCCTTGCGGGACGGTGCCCAGCAGGACCGAGACGATCCCGTTGACGTCGACGCTGACCCGAACGTGCTCGGTGGACCCCGACTTGCCGCGTCCCGGCGGGCGTTCGTCGGCCGGAGTGGCCAGTCCCACGTACCCGATGTTGGTCGCCGATGGATCGACGATGGTGGCCAGCCCGATCCCGAAGTACTCGCCGCGCTCCCGCGCCTCCCGCTGGCGCTGCCGCAGCGCCGGGTAGTCGGCGTTCTTCAACGCCAGGGCCAAAGCCTGCGGGTAATCGCCCGAGTCGTAGATGCCGCCGGTCGCCGTCTGGTACGGGAACGCGTCGGCCTGCACCAGGTTGCGCCGGCGGATCTCCGCGACGTCGATCCCGCAGGTCGCGGCGATCTTGTCCATCAGCCGCTCCAGCCCGAAGTAGAGCTGCTGGCCCCCGAAACCGCGGTTGAGCCCGGTCGGCGTCTTGTTGGTCACCACCGCGCGCGAGCGGATGTGCACGGCTTCGATGTCGTAGGCGCCGGTGAGGTTCCCGAAGCACCGGTAGAGCGTGCTCGGTTCCGGCGGGCGCAGGTAGGCCCCGACGTTGTCGACCAGGTCCGCGCGCAACGCCTGGACCTGGCCTTCCGCGCTGACCGCGGCTTCGAAGCGCATCGCCCGGTCCGAGCCCGCTGAGCTGGCCAGCAGGTGTTCGCTGCGATCCTCCGTCCAGCGCACCGGCCGCCCGGCATGCTTGCTGGCCAGCGCCATCAGCACCACGTAGGGGTAGATCCCGGCCTTGATGCCGAAGCTGCCGCCGTTGTCGGCCGGGATCATCAGCCGCACCCGCGAGGTCGGCACTCCCAGCGCTCCCGCGATCACCGGGACCATGGAGAACGGGCCGTGGAAGTTCGCCCAGGCCGTGATCGCCGGACCGTCCACTTCGTCCTGCCACTCGGCGATCACCGAGTAGCACTCCATCGGTGTCGACGAATAACGCGGGAACCGGTACTCGCCACGGACGACGTGATCGGCTGCGGCGAAGAGCTCGTCCACTGGGCCGAAGTGGAACGTGCGGTCGGTGGCGACGTTGCTGTCGGCCGTGTCGTGCAGTCGCGGCGCCTCGGGACGCAGCGCGGCCTCGACGTCCACGACCGGCGGCAGCGGCTCGTAGTCCACGGCGACCAGCTCGGCGGCGTCCTCGGCGGCGTAGCGGTCGGCGGCGACCACGACTGCGACGGGTTCACCGACGAAGCGCGCCCGATCGGTCGCCGTCGGGTAGTACGACATGGGCGTCTTCAGCGAAAGCGGGAACGGGTTCAGCGCTTCCAGGACCTGGTCAGGTCCGATCACCGCCGCCACTCCGGGGTGCGAGCGAGCACGGGTGAGGTCGACGCCGCGGATCCGGGCGTGCGGGTGCGGGCTGCGCACGATCGCCGCGGTCAACGTGCCCGGCAGCGGGTCGAGGTCGTCGAGGAACCGGCCGCGCCCGGTCAACAGGGCGGGGTCCTCGATGCGTGCCGTGGTGCGTGCAGGCGTCATCGACGTGCTCACTTTCGCGATCCGATCGAAGCAGCGGACAGCTCTGCCAGCGGTGTGAACTGCCCACCGGTGAGTTCGCGGCGCAAGATCTTGCCCACCGCCGACTTGGGGACCTCGGCGACCGCGACGACCCTCTTGGGCCGTTTCAGCGGCGGCAGCCCGGCCCCGGAGCGGATGTACTCGGTCAGCGCGGCGGCGGCATCCTCCGGGGTGAGCCCCGCTGCGGGGACGAAGAACGCGGTGACGGCCTGTCCCCAGCGGTCGTCCGGCATCCCGACGACCACGACGTCGGCGATCTCCGGGCAGCGGATCAGCGCGTCCTCGATCTCGTCGGGGTAGATGTTCTCGCCACCCGAATTGATCATGTCGTCCACGCGTCCGGACACCCACAGATCGCCGTCCTCGTCCGCGACGGCGAGATCGCCCGGGAAGTACCAGCCGCCGCGGATGGATTTCGCATCTGCGTCGGGCCGGTTCCAGTACCCGGCGAAGGCTTCCGGCGACTCCATCGAGATCGCGATCTGGCCCTGCTCGCCGGCACCGACCAGCGCGTCCGGGGTGGCCTGCGGGTGCGGGTCGACCAGGCGAACCCGGGCGAACACGCCGGGGCGCCCGGCGCAACCCGGTTTTGCCGCGACGTCCGGCCCGACGGTGAAGGTGTAGATCTCGGTGCTTCCGAAGTGGTTGACGAACACCTCGGGTTCGAGTTCGTCGACGAGCCGTTCCGCCAGCGCCGGAGTCATCGCGGCTCCGGCGTAGCCGAGCTTGCGGACACCGGTCTCCCCCAGCCGACCCGTTCCCAGCAGGCTCCAGTAGATCGTGGGCACCAGGTACAGCGCGGAGACACGCTCCCTGGTGATCAGCTCCAATGACTCCTCAGCGTCGAACCGGACCTGCGGGACCCAGGTCCCAGCGCTGACCACGCTGGACAGCAGAGTGCGCAGGCCCATCGTGTGGAACATGGGCATCACACCGAGGGTCGTCTCGAAGGGAGCCGACCGGCTCTGGTGAAGGTGCGCAACGGCAGCGTGGAACTCCGCCCGGTGCGTGCGCGGAACGCCTTTCGGCTTCCCGGTGGTGCCCGAGGTGTAGAGCATCACGCTCGTGTCGGAATCGCGGACCTGCACGTCGATCGCGCCCTCGCCCTGATCGGCGGCGAGCTCCAGCAGCGCTGTGACACCGGCCGGAGCGCCTTCACCGACGTGCGCGTGCGGCACGGGCTCGGTGAGTTGCAGCGCCTCGCACGCCGTCTCGACCGTGGACTGATCGGTGACCAGCAACTTCGGTGCCGCATCGGACAAGCAGTAGGCGAGCTCGTCAACACCGAAGCGGAACGACAGCGGAACCGAGACGGCCCCGAGCTTCTGCGCGGCCAAATGCAGCGAGGCCATCGGTTCGCCACCGGCGAGAAGGAACACGACCCTGTCCCCGTGACCGACACCGAGCTCGGCCAAGGCCCGAGCCAGCCTGTTGGTGCGGGCGTCCCATTCCGCGTAGGTCATCGAGAGCTCGCCGCCAACCGCACGTCTGGTGGGGTACCGCTCGGCGGTCCAGCTCAGCACTGTCCCGAGATCCATTCCCAGTCCTCTCGCAGCGTCAGCGGTGCGACACAAGTCAGAAGCAGATCATCCGTTTCACATCGTCCGAAACAGATGATTGGAAACGTACGGTAGGGTTTGGAGGGTGTCAACGGTTCGGCTTTCCACGACCTCGTACGTCGTGCTGGGGATGATCGCCATGCGCGGGCCTTCGACCTCGTACGACCTCAAACGGGCCATCGGCCACTCGGTGGGCTACTTCTGGCACTTCCCGCACGCCCAGCTCTACTCCGAGCCCAAGCGGCTCGAACAGCTGGGACTGCTCGAAGTCGAGGAGGAGGACGACGGCCGTCGCCGCCGCACCTACACGATCACCGACACCGGTCTCTCAGCCCTCCGCTCATGGCTGGCCGAGCCCACCGACCAGCACTACGAGCTGCGCGACATCGCCGAGATCAAGCTCTTCTTCAACGAACTCGCCGACCCCGATGACATCAAGCGGCTCGCGCAGGACCAGATCAAGCAGCACCAGGCCCGCATCGCCGAGTACGAGCAGATGCAGGAGCGCTTCGGCCACGAATCAGCCATTTCACGACGCATGGTCACGCTCGGTCTCGGCCTGGAGATGGAGCACGCGGCCCTGCGGTTCTGGACCTCGCTGGCAGAACGCGCCGAGCGAGGCGAGTTCGAGGCTTAGCCCCGAGCGGGCCGATCGGCCGCTGCGCCCGCGAGCAGTTCCAGGAACAGAGCAGCTGGCGGTGACAGCGGGGTCCTGGCGCGGTGAACGATGCCCAGTTCCCTGGCCGCACCCTCGTCGCCGATCGGGATCGTGACGGGATAGCCCGCGCCGGCGAGTTCCGGCAGCAACGAGACGCCCAGTCCGCTGGCCACCATGCCCTGCAGCACCGACAGCTGAGTGGTCTCCACCGTCACCGTCGGCTCGAACCCGACTCGGTTGCAGATCTGCTCGAGCAGCTCCCGCAGCCCGTAGTCCCGTTGCATGGCAACGAACTTCTCGGACTTCAACTCGACCAGCGCTATGTCACTCCGGTCAGCCAACGGATGCTCCGGCGGGACCAACGCGACGATCGGTTCACGCACGATCGACCGGCCCGCGAGTCCAGGCCGCACCCAAGGAGCCCGGATCACCGCTAGGTCCAATCGCCCGTCCTCCACCATCCGCTCGAACTCGGCGGAGACGTTGTGCTCGGTGAGCCGAACCTCGACCTCCGGGTACTCGCGGCGGAAGTCCGCGAGCACTCCCGGCAGCAGCCCGGCGCCGACGCTGGGCAACACGCCGATCGACACTCGCCCACCTTGCAAGCTGCGCACGGCGGCCGCGCCCGCCCGCGCTCGGTCGAGGTGCGCCAACGCCTGCTGGACGTGGGCGACGAACTCCTCGCCGGCCGCGGTGAGCACCACCCTGCGGCCCAGGCGATCGAAGAGAGCGACGCCGAGCTCCTTCTCGAGCTTGCGTATCTGCACCGACAACGACGGCTGGGCCAGGAAGAGGTCCTCGGCCGCTCGGCTGAAGCTCCCGGCGCGCGCGACCGCGAGCACGTAGCGAAGTTGGTGGAGCTCCATGCCGACATCATGCGCGAACCGACCGCCGATCGGTAGCCGAGGACGAGCTTCGCTCTCCGGACCACCGGGTCGCGTGGGGGTGCGGCAACGACAGGGCGTCCAGCGCGCGAGCGACGGTGTGGGTGACGATCTCCTCGATCGACTCCGGCTGGGCGTAGAACGCCGGCACGGGCGGCATCAGCACCGCACCCGCCTCGGTGGCCTGCGCCATGAGCCGGATGTGCCCGGCGTGCAGCGGTGTCTCGCGCAACATCAGCACGAGGGGCCTGCGCTCTTTCAACGTCACATCTGCGGCGCGCACCAGCAGGTTGTCGTCGAAGCTGTTGGCGATCGCGGACAACGTCTTGACGCTGCACGGCGCGACGAGCATCCCGTCAACTGGAAAGGAACCGCTCGCGATCGCCGCGCCCAGGTCGTGCTCCGCGTGCGTCACCGATGCTCGCTCCCGCACGTCCGCAACTGTCCAGGATGTCTCCTGCGCCAAAGTCGCCCGTGCGGCGCGAGTGACCACCAGGTGCGTTTCGACGCCCAGTTGTGCCAGCAGCTCCAGTGCGCGGATTCCGTAGATCACACCGGAAGCACCGGTGATGCCGACGATGATTCGAGGCGGGAACTCGTCGGGGCGCATCACACGAACACCCCTCCGCCGTCCACCACGATCGTCTGCCCGGTCACGAAACCGCTGCCGTCTCCGCACAACCACACCACCGCACCGACCAGGTCCTCGGGATCCATGGAGCGCGGCACGGAACGCGTAGTTTTCATGCGTTCCAAGTAGTTCGCATCGTTGATGTCGCGAGAGGCCGCATCGTCGACCAAGCCGGGCGAGACGGCATTCACCGCGATTCCCTCCGGCCCCAGCTCTCGCGCCGCGGCCCTGGTCAAGCCCTCGACCGCCGCCTTGGACGCCACGTAATGCGCGAAGCCGGCCGCCCCGGTCCGGGACACGACCGAGGCGATGTTGACGACCCGCCCGCCACCACGCTCCCGCATCGCAGGAACCGCTGCGCGGATCGACTGCCAGCAGCCGCGAACGTTGACCCGCAGGACCAGGTCCCACTCGTCGTTGGTGAGCTCGGTGAGCGTTCTCTTCGGCCCGAGCGTCCGGTAGATCGCCGCGTTGTTGACCAGGCAGTCCAAGCCGCCGAACCGGTCGCCGGCGAGGTCCACGACGCGCCGCAGGTCCTCGTCCGAGGTGATGTCGCAGCCTGCGAAGACCGCTTGACCCGCACCCTGCGCCGTGGCCTCGTCCACGATCTCCCGACCTGCCTCGGCGAAACTCTCCAGGTCGGTGGCGACCACGTTCGCGCCACGCGCGGTCAACGCCCTGGTGTAGGCAACGCCTATATCGCCGGTCGCACCCGTCAGCAGCACGACCTTTCCGGCCAGGTCAGCACCCATTGCCGCACCCCTCTCCACCCGTACTGGCCCGCCAAGCCCTGTTGCCTCGCGGACGGCCTGTCATCCACTGAGTCAAAGCGCTCGTAAGGGGTGCCGACAATGAGCGATGCCCTACTCCGACCATAGGCAACGCGTATGGGAGGTCTCGCGTGAACTCGCCCCGGGCCTTGATCGTCTCGATGACGCCGAAATCGGCGACACCCTGATCCGCAGCGGACCCACCCCACGATGGTGGAAGCGAGCCCTCCGCATAGCCACCAACGCCGCCGTGGCCTACCTCGTTTGAGCGGTGGGTTCAGGGGTCAGATCACGGCGCACCCCTGCGCGTCCTTCCCGGCGGCCCGGGCGGACCGCCGCCAGGACGCACAGGACACCCGATCACCTCGCCTGTTCACCCGCATTCATGCAGCTGAATCCGTGTGGTTAGTGCGCAACTCGCCCCTCGGACACCAAAATGTGGCATCCCTGCTACATCTTACGTGCCAGTGCTTGACCGGCGCCTGCAATTGCTGCCCGAGTGGTTTCAATCGATTGCTGCATGAATCGGCCGATGATGTCCATCAGCAGTTCTTGCTTCGACGCGTAATAGTGATAAATGGCGGCGGGAGTCACACCGCCCGCCTTGGCGATATCACGCATCGAGGCGCCGTCGTAAGCGTTCACGTAGAAACTGCGCAGGTGGCTTGGAAGACCGTTTCCCGGCTGACGCTGGCGCGCCCGGCCGTGGACAGCCTCCTGGAAGTCACCGGTCGACATCTCCTCAACGTGCTCAGACACCCTGATAACAACCGGCTACCCTCGGACCGGGGGAACCTTCGCACCGAGTCTACGCAGACCGCGCCCCGGGGCGATGACGTTCGCATTTGAAGGAGCGCGGTGACCGGGCCATTGGTGTGGTGCTGCGTCAGCACCGAGCCAAGCGTGGCACACCCCTGGATACCCTCGAACTCGCTGCGCCACAGCAGCTCGCGGTCAAGCACCCACCACACCGTTGGAGTGCAAGTTCAACGAGATCTCCTCGGCCGCATCGCAGACGCGTTTGCCGATTGCGACCTGTTCGTCTTCGGGCGTGCTCGTACCGAGGCAGGTCAGGCTCAGCGCGGCGACGACCGAACCGGTTGCGTCGCTGATCGGGGCGGCGAAGCCGTTGATCGCATCGTGAAATTCGTGCCGGTCCAGCGCGTACCCGACATTCTCGTACTGCTTCAGGTCGCGGGAGAACTGGACCGCGCTCGTGCGGGTCTGCGAGGTGAGCTTGCTGAACTCGTGCTCGGACAGCCACAGCCTGCGGGCCGCAGGGGGCAGTTCGGCGACCAGGACTTTGCCGAGCGCGGTGACGTGCGCGGGGAGCCGGGTGCCGACGTGCGTCACCAGGCGGACCGGGTTCGAGCGGTCCTCCACCTTCTCGATGTAGAGCACGTCGTGTCCGTCGAGGACCGCCAGGTTGCAGGTCGCGCGTTCACGTTCGGCGAGCACCTCCATAGTCGGCCTGGCCATCTCGCGGATGTCCATGAACTCGAGAGCTGTGGCCGCGAGCGAGAACAGCTTCATCCCGATCCGGTACCGCTGCAGGTCGTCACGTACGACGAATCCCCTGGCCATCAGGGTTTGCAGTAGCCCGTGCGCGCTACTCTTGGGGATGTCAAGCGCCTGAGCGACCTCCATCAGCCGCATCGGGGTCCTGCGCTCCCCGAGTAGTTCGAGCAGAGCTGTGACGCGTTCTGCCGATTTCACGACACCGTCGCCGGCGGCCATCAACCCCTCCTCACCCACATCCGTCCTGGGAAAACACTACCGGTTCCGGCTGGCAACCTCGCCGACCACACCTTTCTCCGCCAGCCTCTCGATCTCACGAGGCGAGTATCCGAGCTCACCGAGAACCGCAGCGGTGTCCGCACCCAGGAGTGGGGGCGGGGTGTGATCCATCGACCATTCCGGCTCGGACCGTACAGGCGTGCGAACAAGCTTCAACAGGTCCGCGCCCGGCATCTCGACCTGGAAGGTGAGGCCTGGCCGTGACTGCAGTGCCTCAGTAGGGCTGCGAACGGGTGCTGCATCTCGACCTGCCTCGTGCTCCGCGGGCGCGCCGAGGGCCAGTCTCAGCACGTGGTCGATCTGCGCGAACAATTCAGCGTCCAGGAGATTCAACTCGAGCACCGCCCCACGCCCGGTGCGACGCCTTTGCATCAGCGCGCTGCTGATGCTCAGCGCTGCCAAGATCCCCGCAGCGAAATCGGGCAGGCTGACCCCCATTCGCAGCGGGCGTTCGCCTGGCGCCCGGCCGAGCAGCATGGCTCCGGAGAGTGCTTGGATGATCGGGTCGTTTCCTGGTCTCTCCGCATACGGCCCGGTCTGCCCGAAGGCGGAGATGGCGAAGTAGATGAGAGTCGGGTGTTGGCCAACCAGCCGGTCGGCGTCCATCCGTAGCTTCGGGGCGACCGCGGGGCGGAAGTTCTGCACGACCACATCCGCGCCCGCCACCAATCGGTGCGCGGCCGCCTGCCCGTCGGGTTGCTTCAGGTCCAGCTCGACACTGCGCTTGTTGCGGTTGAACGCGAGGTAGATCGCGCTGTACGGCCCATGGAAGACAGCCCCCATGCGCCTGCTGATCTCACCGGTGCGGGGCGGTTCGATCTTGACCACCTCTGCACCGAGGTCGGCGAGCAGCATCGTGCACCAGGGACCAGCCACGAAATGCGTGAAATCGACGACTCGCACGCCCTTCAGCGGTAGGTCCGAACCGTCGGAATTGCACAGGTCGCCGGTTCTCATGACAGCAGCGACCGGGCGATGATGTTGCGCTGGATCTGATTGGTGCCCTCAACGATCTGCAGCCCCTTGGCTTCCCGCATGAAGCGTTCCATCGGGTAGTCCGTGGTGCAGCCGTAGCCCCCGAGAACTTGCAGCGCGTCGACGGTCACCTGCATGGCCATGTCCGTCGCGAAGGTCTTTGCCATTCCGATCAGCGGTGCGGCGTCCTTCGTCGACGTCCCGGCGTCCAATACGGCCGCCGAGCGGTAGAGCAGTTGCCTGGCAGCTTCGATCTGGATGCGCATGTCGGCGAACATCCACTGCAGTCCCTG
Source organism: Saccharopolyspora oryzae (assembly GCF_027853915.1). Lineage (GTDB taxonomy): Bacteria > Actinomycetota > Actinomycetes > Mycobacteriales > Pseudonocardiaceae > Saccharopolyspora > Saccharopolyspora oryzae. Next base: position 1,817 of record NZ_JAQGLA010000013.1, on the reverse strand, counting down.
GTAGTCCGAGATCGTCTTGCCGAAAGCGACGCGGTTCGTCGCGTAGTCGACTGCGTTGTCCAGCGCGCCCTGCGCTAAGCCGATCGCTCGTGCGCCAACCAGCGGGCGAACCTTGGTGAAACAGGTCGCCGCGATGATGAACCCCTCTCCTTCCGCGCCGAGCCGGTTGTCGTCGGGCACGAACACGTCGTCGAACGACACCGCGCAGGAGGGGATCGCCCGACCTCCGATCTTGTCCTCCGGATTGGCGATCTGCACGCCGTCGGCCTTGGCATCAACGATGAACGCAGTGATCCCCTTACCACCGGCCGCGGGGTCGGTCTTGGCGAAGGTCACGAAGTAGTCGGCCACGGCTGCGTTGCTGGCGAACACCTTGTTCCCGGTGATCCGGTAGCCACCCGGAACCCTTTCCGCGCGCGTTTTCAACGAGGCCATGTCCGAGCCCGCCTCCGGTTCGGTGTTGGCGGTCGAGAACTTGCACTCACCGCGCAGCAAGGGCGGCAGGAAGCGCTCCTTCTGCTCCGGTGTGCCGGCGTAGGAGATGGCGTAGAAGGGCTGCCAAGTCATGACCAGCAGGTAGGAGGTGTTGTAGCAGACGCGGGTGAGTTCCTCGATCACCAGGCAACAGGTGAGCATGCCTTCACCGGAGCCGCCGAGGTCGACGGGGAACGGCAGGCCGAGCGCATCTTGAGCGAGCAGCAGTTCCAGCATGTCGTGCGGGTACTGCTTGCGTTGATCGCGCTCGCGGGCGCCCGATGCGACTTTGTCCCGAGCCAGTTCCCTGGTGGCAAGCTGGATCCGTACCTGGTCCTCGGTGAGGCAGTACTGAGCAGTGGGGTGGATCTGGGTGGTCATTGGATGCGCTCCTTGCTGATGGTCAGGGACAACAACGACCGGTCGTCGTGCAAGAGGCGGTAGAGCGCCTCGACGATCCAATAGTTGCCGTAGGGCATCACGTCTTCGAGCGGGAATCGCGAGATCCCGACACCAGCCTTCTCCGGTGGCAGCCGCCCCCAACTGCCTCGCAATAGGACCCCGCCCGGCGACAAGTAGTTGGCCAGGAGTTCGTCGACGATCGCTCTTCCCGCGGGCAATGCCCAGGACGCGGATGCGGGGTCCAGCGCCGCGAGCTTCAGCAGTGCGTTCGCCGAGATCGCCGCACTGCATGAATCCCTGGGAACGTGCGGGACAGCCGGGTCGCCGAAGTCGTAGTGCGGAACGTGGTCGACAGGCAGGTGTTCGACGTACCACCGGCTCGAGGCTCTCGCGACGTCGAGGAATTCGGCGTCGCCGGTGGCCTCGAAAGCGTTCGCGTAGTTGTGCATCGCCCACGACTGCCCGCGCGCCCACGTGGTCGTGTCCGAGTAGCCCTGCATGTTGTAGCGCCGTCGAGGCTCGGCGGTCCTTGGTCGGAACTCGATCGCCTGATACACCGAGCCGTCGTCCCGAACGATCCCAGCCTTCAACAGGGCCCGGTTGTGCCGCACCGCGAAGTCGAGCAGCGTGGGGTCCCGCTCGGCTGCCCAGTAGAACGGCAACAGGTTCAGCCCGGTGTCGATGACTGCCCGGTTGACGCCGGAAACCTGCAGGAACACCTCAAGCTCGGGAACGAAGTTCTTGGCGTACTGGCGGGTCGCGGCGAGCGCGGCGTCCGCGAGGTCGCGGTCACCGGTGATCCGAGCCCCGAGGCAGGCTGCGTAGAACAGATCGCTACCCGCAGCCGAGAACTTCGGAGGCCTGGTCGCCAGCGTCCGGACGATCCTGCGGCTAACCAAATCCGCGGCTTGCCGGATGCGGGCGTCGTCGAAGTGCTCGGC